>NZ_PKRT01000001.1:0-662500 GCF_002855555.1 Novosphingobium sp. TH158
CGAGCACGGCATTGCTGGTGAGTTCGGTGCCATTATCGCTAACGATCATGCCCGGCTTGCCCCGCTGGGCGATCAACTGGGTCAGCTCACGCACGACACGGTGCCCCGAGATCGAGGTATCCGGTACCGCCGCCAGGCACTCCCTAGTCACGTCATCGACCACGTTGAGGACCCGGAACCGTCTGCCAGAAGCCATCTGATCATGGACGAAGTCCAAGCTCCAGCGCTGGTTCGGCAGTGCCAGCACCGGAGCAGGTGCTCTGGTCCCGACAGCACGCCTGCGGCTGCGCCGCCGCCTCACCGCCAGACCTTCCTCCTTATAGAGCCGCTGGGTCTTCTTGCGGTTGATCATCACGCCCTCAAGCTCCCGCAAACGCCGGGCCTCGGACACCTCCAACCCGCCATACTTGGCCTTCCAGTTATAGATCGTCGCTTCCGATACACCGTGACGCCGGGCTAGATCAGCGGTCTTCGCGCCCGCCTCCGCCTCCTTCAGCACCCCGATAATCTGCTCTTCTGAAAACCTTGCACGCTTCATCGTCTGTCCTTCCTTCAGGCCAGACTCTAATCGCTCGTGGAGGAAAATCAGGGGGTCACGTCACGCGCATTGTATCGACCTCGATATCGAAGAAAAGCTCAACCTCGGAGCGGGGCAAAGACACCACGCCTGTCAGCATCGGCTGAGCATCCGGGTCGGTGAGAAGGCGCGCGCGCAAATGGAATTTTCGTAACCGGTCGGGGCCGATCCCACTAAAGACGGTTTTCTTGCCAACTACGAAAGCCTCAGGATCACATAGGGCAAATTCTCCAACGCTGCCGATGGTATCAACCATGACATCGCGCAACGCCCGGCCGAGTTGCGGAATTAGGGTCAGGTCGTCACTCGACTTGAGTTCCATCGAGCAGGCACTACGCCAATGGCACTCTTTGCATTTGGCGGACAGCGCGCCACGGCACAGTCCTCCGCTTGCGACAATCCGCCGAGCCTCGGTCAGTCGGTCAAGGTACTCTTCCCAGATGGTCTGTTTGCCCTTCGGGCCGCGCGGCGCGTCAAGGTCGTAGAGTACCTCTTCACCGCGTACGTCGTAAATCCAGGCCTGTCGTCCGGCCGAATATCCAAGCCGTTCGAGCACATCGACGTAAAGGCATAGCTGAACAGCATATGGCAGTTTCGGCTTTTCGTCGTCGTCATCGCCGCCGCCTTCTTTGCCAGTGCCGGACTTGATGTCGATTGGTACGTAGCCACCGACTACCTTGCGCAAAAGATCGGGAATTCCGACCAGGTCATCGGCGCTGATACGGCCGGCATAAATAAGCGCCTCGCCGCGCTTCATCGCTTCAAGGGTCAATCTCTCTTTCTCTTGGCCTTCAAAGGCACTTAGATCGAGCGCCTGATGGGCACCTGATGCCATGACCTTCTGTTCATAGGCGGCACCTTGCTCCCACAGGAGTTGGACGAAAGAGCTAACTTCGTCGCGGATGGAAGGATCGCCGAAAAGGTCCAATGCCACTCGTTTGGGGCATTGGACCAGATTGTATAGCATCGAGGCGCTGATCGGCATCATCTGACTGAGAATAGCTCAGATCGTGCCATCCACGCACCACTTTGATTCTCCGCCTGGATGGAGTTTTCCAAAAGATGCTCGATGCTTCGAGAGCGTGCTATTGAGCGAAGGGCGGCCGTTGGCTCTTATCCTCGCCCCAGATGTCGGCGTTTATTTTCTCCCGCTGCCTAGCTACGCTCGCTTTTGCTTCCGCATCTATAGCCTCTCCGCATTCATCGAGGGCAACGCCTGCTTTGGTCATATCGCCCGCATTAAAGACCAGCGGATGCCCAAATCCTTTGCTTTCGATACGGATGGTGCTCGCGCCCTTCATGTAACGGCTGATCCAGAACCCGTTCGTGTTGATCACATGAAGCGCGGTAGCGGACGGGTCCTCCGAGTAGTCGATGTTCGCGGGGAATTGCTCTAGGCCTATTGTCAGCGCGACAATGCGCGGGATGCCGCGGAAATCAATTGGGGTTCCCCAGTCAATTGTGAAGCCGCCGATGTCTCGACCTCGGAACGCACTCAGTTTCACGTTTCCATCCGGACCGCGAAACGACCCGATCTCTACAACGCACTTACCGTCGTTGCGCGAAACTTCTGCCGGACTGCGCTTCACCAACACCCAACCAGTTGCCTGCGCTTTGCCTCCCTGAGCCTCTGACTTGCAGGCGGTGACGAGCAGGACGAGTCCGAAGGCTGTGGCGGCAGTGCTGCTAAGTGATCGAAAATTTGCTAAGCGAGAATTCTTGGTCATTCCTGTTCTCCGGTGATCTAAGTTGCTGGAATAGCGCGCTCTACTGGCCATCGCCTCTTTCGCAGTCAGCCCTAGAGCACTTCACGAATAATGACTATAGTCCCTAGAGTAATCAGGCCGGTGCCGGTCCAGTCCGGTGATGGAATGGAACGAGATCGTTGCTGCGAATGTGCGGAGGCTGCGGGCTGGTAAGCAGCTGACGCAGGAGCAGTTGGCGCTCGATGCTCAGCTTGACCTGACTTACATTGGCGGGATCGAACGCGGTCGCCGCAATCCAACCGTGAAGGTGTTGGGCCAGATTGCGGCGGCGCTCGATGTTGCCCCTGCGGACCTGCTGCGGCCCATCAACTGACTTTCAGTACTCGCTGGTCAACATGACCGTCAGCACGCGGGTGGTTTTGGCAGGGTCGGCCGGGTCGTCCGAACCGTAAGTCATCGTCTGATCGTAGTAGTCGATCTTCCAAAACATATCCGCGCCGAACAGGGCGAAGTCCCCAAAGTCGCGTTCGCCGTGCGGATCGTTGTCGGGATCGAAGCCATCATAGCTGGCCAGCGCCGCAGCCAGCTCGCCCGCATCATAGCCCGGCAAGGCTTCGACGCCCTGGGTGATTAAGTACCTTCCGCCCTTGGCGCCGATCGCGCTGCGGTCGCCGCGTCGCAGCGCATCGTTAAGCTGGGCAATGGCTTCAGCCCGCGGAACCCGGGCGCACGTTTCCTGTTGCTGGATCTGCATGTGCATTCCTTTCGTTTGAGTTTGGCAATTTTCAGGGGGTGTCGCGCCGCGAGGAGCGGCTAGACGTGTGGCGCGCCGCTCATGGCGCTGATCAGATGCGGCTTAGGAACCGCTTGGGTTTAAATCCGGCTTTCCAGCCACGGGCCTCGTAGGCCGTGGAATCGAGCAGGCCGTCCGCGCAGGCCCGCCACAGCACGGTATCGATAGTGGCGATGCGGTATCCGGTCTGGCGGGAGAGACGGGCGCATAACCTGTGCGTGTCAGTCCGATCCCGGCGTGCCAAGCGTTCCATGTGAACGTCCGGCTTGGCAACATCCGCCCCCAAGTTCTTGGCTAAGTGAAAGCTGGTGATGTCACCAACCCAAGGCAGGCTGCGTAGGAACGCGATTTTGTCCGCTTCGGTCAGGTATGAAGCGAACAGTTTTTCCCGCTCAGCCCAGATCCGGTCAATGGCCGTTGCCTTGCCGGGATGGCCGTAGACAGTCGTTGAGGACAGCCCTTGGCGCAGCGCCACCATGCAGCGATTGAAGATCGGCTCAGCCACTCGGTTCATCATGCCCGAATTGCAGATTACATAGACAGCCTGCTCTGCGAATGCGTCGGCATTGGCTGGCTTCGGAATCGCTTCCGACCATTCGATGATGTGGCCATAGCCAGCTGCCCGCATCACCGCCTCGATCCGGCGGAAGCGCTTCAGGGTAATCACAGCAGGCGTATCAGCTTGCGCTGTGCCTCCCGGTCTCCTTCGATGTAACGCTCGGTCGTGGTCAGGCACGAATGCCCGGCCAGCTCCTGGATGTCTTTGAGCGATCCGCCCGCCCTGAAGATCAGCCGGGCAGAGCGTGTGATGAACGTGCGCCGGCCTGAGTGCGATGAGCAGCCTTCATAGCCGAGCTCGTCATAAAGCTGTGCGAACCAGTTCACGATCGAGCGCGGAGTCATGTGCCCGCCGCGCAGCGAGCGGATTACCGGGCCGCTCGTCGGTCGGCCTTCCGCCCTGTGCAGACCGCGCAAAGCCAGCACGAGCTGCGGGTGAAGCGGAATGGTACGTTGTCGACCGTTTTTGGCGATGCTGCCGCTTATCGCTATCTGATTACCGATCCGGCCACGGGTTGTGGCCAGCATCGGCCATTCCAAGCCCGCTATTTCGCAGGCCCGGAGGCCGGCTTGGAAACTCAGAAGAATGATTACGGAATTGCGTTCTGCTGCGCGCCATTCGCCGACGTGAAACAGCATTCGCTGCACGTCGCCAGGCGCCAGCACCCGTGCTGACGTTGCCATGAATCCACCATGTTAGCTGAAAGCAGCGCAAACGCGCGCTGCGCAGCAAGTGTAGCGGATTTTTCATGAATTGTCAAATTAGGTCTAAATTACAGTATTTTAGACGAATGTGCGGAAGCCTGAATTTTAAGCTCGTCGAGATGGTCTGACCACCACTGCGCCATCCTCACGCGCTCATCCCAATGCTGCCCTCTATGATAGGTGCCGCGCACGGAATTGCTCGTGTCATGAGCAAGAGCGCGCTCAATGGCGTCCGGGTTCCATTTGCCGCTTTCGTTCAAGAGTGTTGAAGCCATCGCTCGGAATCCATGTGCGGTCATATCGGAATTCGAATAGCCAAGGCGTCGAAGCGCGGCATTGATCGTGTTTTCGGACATTGGCCGCAGTCCGGTATGGAGGGACGAAAACACGTACTTCTGACGCGAGCTGAGCACCTGAGCGCTCTTTAGGATTGCGACAGCCTGACGCGACAAGGGCACAACGTGCGGCTGACGCATTTTCATTTTTTCGGCCGGTATCGTCCAGGTCGCCGCATCCAAATCGAATTCAGTCCATTCGGCACGGCGCAGTTCGCCTGGCCTAACGAACACGTGTGGCGTCAGCTTCAACGCCAGCGCTGTCAGCGGGTAGCCAGTGAATTCTTCAATCGCATTAAGCAGTTGCCCGACAGCTTTTGGTTCGATGATTGCGCTGTGATGTTTGACCTTGGGCGAAGCTAGCGCGCCGCGAAGTAGCGCCGTTGGATCCGATGATGCGCGTGAGGTCGCAACAGCATATCGGAAAACTCGGCTGGCGAGGGATCGCATCCGACGCGCAGTTTCTAGGTGGCCCTTGGCCTCGATCGCTTGAAACGCCTTGAGCAGCTCGGCGGGAGTTAGATCGGCGATAGGGCGGTGACCAATGGCTGGGATCATTAGCGACAAGAGCCACTTCGACTTGTTGATCGTTACCGCTTCGCGCTTATCGCGCGACATTTTCTCGAGATACTCGTTTCCGACCGCTTCGAATGAATTAGAAGCATTGAGCGCTGCGGCGAGTGCGACCTGTTTTTTCTCCTCGCCTGGATCAGTGCCCATGGCGAGCGTTTGGCGCGCTTCATCGCGCCGCCTGCGGGCCTCTTTGAGTGACACGTCAGGATAGCGCCCTAGGCCGAGCTTCTTTTCCTTGCCGTTGAAGCGGTACTTGAAGCGCCACAGTTTTCCGCCGGACGGTTGCAAGAGCAGGAACAGGCCTTTCTCGTCCGCTTTTTTGATCGGCTTATTGCCATGAACCAGCGCGCGAATCGAAATGTCTGTCAATGCCATCGTGTGGGGGCCACTTCCTGCTAGGATTTTGCGTGGCCACCACCCTGGCCCCCAAAACGTCGCGACTGATGGCGAACGGAAGCGAACCACGGCGGTTGCCGTAGCTCTGTTTTTAGCGGATTTCTGCGGTTTTTTCAAGCTCCGGCGAACATGCGCGGAGCGGTAAATGGTGCCCAGAAGAGGACTCGAACCTCCACGCCGTTGCCAGCGCCGCCACCTGAAGACGGTGCGTCTACCAATTCCGCCATCTGGGCACGGAGCGGAGGGCCGAAGCGCCGTCCGCCGGGTAGGAGCGCGCCACTAGCCGGGGGGGCGCGGGGTGTCAACCGGGGTTTGTCGGGTTGCTTGCGGATTTTCACGCCGCCGCCTGATAGGCGGGCGGGCGGGACAGGGGAGGAAAACCGCTGCGCCGCCCGCCAGACCGGGCATCAATGCCGATTGCTGTCGCTGCCGGTGCGGCTTGCGTCGCGACCGCGTCCGTCGTCCTTGCTATCCTGGTTGCTGCGCGGGGCAGGGGACGGCGGGGCGGCCTCGTGCCGGCGATCGGGCGGCAATTCGCCGCGCTTGCGGTTCCGGTCGGTCACAGGCGATTCTCCTGCGATCCGCCCTTGCGGCCTTCCCGGTCGCGCGCGCCGGAGCGATTCGGGCTTTCCGACTTTGCCGACTGGCGGGCGGCATTATCGCCCGAGCTGCCGTTCGCTTCCTTGCCGGCCTTCGTATTGCCGGACTTGCCCTTGTTCTTCTGCATGGCCATGACCATTCTCCTTCTGGTGGAAGGCTGCAAAGTGCGCCTGGGCGCGTAAGGTTGCGGCAAAGCTTGACCCTTGCGACGAATGGCCCTAAGGGCGCGCGCTTCCGAGGCGTCATGCGTGGCGTCCGGTTGAGCTGAACATTGGCGGGGCGAGTCCATCCGGGCCTAAACCGTCAAAGTAACCCGGCCCTTTCGACCGGGTGGAGCGTTTTCGGCTCGTGATGTGATCGGCGGGGTTTTCGCCCGCGCCCATTTCGCATTCGCGGGTTCCGCATTCCCTTCACCTTTTCGGCACGGCCAAGAACCAAGGTGAAGAGTACTTCATGCCCACTATCAACCAGCTGGTCCGCAAGGGCCGCGTTCCGCAGAAGGCCAAGAGCAAGGTCCCTGCGATGGAGCAGAACCCGCAGAAGCGTGGCGTTTGCACCCGCGTTTACACCACGACCCCGAAGAAGCCGAACTCGGCGCTTCGCAAGGTTGCCAAGATCCGCCTGACGAACTCGCGCGAAGTGATTTCGTACATTCCGGGTGAAGGCCACAACCTGCAGGAGCACTCGGTGGTGCTGATCCGCGGCGGCCGTGTGCGCGACCTTCCCGGCGTGCGCTATCACGTGCTGCGCGGCGTGCTCGACACCCAGGGTGTCAAGGACCGCAAGCAGAGCCGCTCGAAGTACGGCGCCAAGCGTCCGAAGTAAGGTTTCACGCGGCTGAACCTGACGGGTGGCCGGGCCCGACAGAAATCTTCGCATTTTTGTCAAACCTGGAAACGCGAATGGGCCGGAGCCGCAAGGAAAGCCTGGATAGGCTTTCCGCACTCCGAAGGAGTTAAACAAGATGTCACGTCGTCGTCGTCCCGAGAAGCGGGAAATCCTGCCTGATCCGAAGTTCGGTGATCAGGTCCTGTCGAAGTTCATGAACAACCTCATGCTCGATGGTAAGAAGTCGGTTGCCGAAAGCATCGTTTACGGTGCCCTCGACACCATGGAGACCAAGGCCAAGGCCGATCCGGTCCAGCTGTTCCACGATGCCCTGAACAACGTGAAGCCGCAGATCGAAGTCCGCAGCCGCCGCGTTGGTGGTGCGACTTACCAGGTCCCCGTCGAGGTTCGCCCCGAGCGCGCCCAGGCGCTGGCCATCCGCTGGCTGATCACCGCTGCGCGCAACCGCAGCGAGACCACCATGGCTGCCCGCCTTTCGGGCGAGCTGCTGGATGCCGCCAACAACCGCGGCAACGCGGTGAAGAAGCGCGAAGACACCCATCGCATGGCCGACGCCAACCGCGCGTTCAGCCACTACCGCTGGTAAGTCATCCGGCTGTCACAGAACTGACCCAAGGGCGGGTCGGCGCAAAGCGATCCGCCCCCACGCAAGGAAACACAGACAATGGCACGCAGCCATCCGCTCGAAAAATACCGGAACTTCGGTATTATGGCGCACATCGACGCTGGCAAGACCACGACGACCGAGCGCATCCTCTATTACACCGGCAAGTCCTACAAGATCGGCGAAGTCCATGACGGCGCCGCCACGATGGACTGGATGGAACAGGAACAGGAACGCGGCATCACGATCACGTCGGCCGCGACGACCTGCTTCTGGAACGATCACCGCCTGAACATCATCGACACCCCCGGCCACGTCGACTTCACCATCGAAGTCGAACGTTCGCTGCGCGTGCTCGACGGTGCCGTTGCTGCTTTCGACGGCGTTGCCGGCGTTGAGCCGCAGTCGGAAACGGTGTGGCGCCAGGCTGACAAGTACGGCGTTCCGCGCATGTGCTTCATCAACAAGCTCGACCGTACCGGCGCGAACTTCTACTACTGCGTCCAGACGATCATCGACCGTCTCGGTGCCAAGCCGGCGGTGCTTTACCTGCCGATCGGCGCCGAAGCCGATTTCAAAGGCCTCGTCGACCTGGTCAACGAGCGCGCGATCATCTGGAAGGACGAGAGCCTTGGCGCCGAGTTCTTCTACGAGGAAATCCCGGCTGACATGGCCGACAAGGCCGCCGAATACCGCGAAAAGCTGATCGAGCTTGCCGTCGAGCAGGACGACGAGGCGATGGAAGCCTATCTCGAAGGCAACCTGCCCGACGCCGCCCAGCTCAAGGCGCTGATCCGCAAGGGCACGCTCAACCAGTCGTTCGTGCCGGTGCTGTGCGGCTCGGCGTTCAAGAACAAGGGCGTCCAGACCCTGCTTGACGCCGTGGTCGACTTCCTGCCTTCGCCTCTCGACATTCCTGACGTCCAGGGCGTCAAGGTCGACAGCGACGAGAAGGACAGCCGTCCCGCGAGCGACGAAGCTCCGTTCAGCGCGCTTGCCTTCAAGGTCATGAACGACCCGTTCGTCGGCAGCCTCACCTTCATCCGCATCTACTCGGGTACGCTCAGCAAGGGCACCTACCTGAACTCGGTGAAGGGCAAGAAGGAAAAGGTCGGCCGCATCCTCGAAATGCACGCCAACGACCGCAAGGACATCGAAGAAGCCTATGCGGGCGACATCGTGGCGCTTGCCGGCATGAAGGAAACCACCACGGGCGATACGCTCTGCGTCGAAAAGACGCCGATCGTTCTCGAACGCATGGAATTCCCCGAGCCGGTCATCGAGCTGTCGGTCGAACCGAAGACCAAGGCCGACCAGGAAAAGATGGGCGTTGCGCTCCATCGCCTGTCTGCCGAGGATCCTTCGTTCCGCGTCTCGACCGATCACGAATCGGGCCAGACCATCATCAAGGGCATGGGCGAACTGCACCTCGACATCATCGTTGACCGCATGAAGCGCGAGTTCAAGGTGGAAGCGAACGTCGGTGCGCCGCAGGTGGCCTATCGCGAATACCTCGCGAAGCCGGTGGACATCGATTACACCCACAAGAAGCAGTCGGGTGGTACGGGTCAGTTCGGTCGCGTGAAGGTCAAGGTCACGCCGGGCGAACGCGGTTCGGGCATCGTCTTCAAGGACGAGATCAAGGGCGGTAACATTCCGAAGGAATACATCCCCGCGATCGAAAAGGGCATGCGCGAAACGGCCGAGACCGGCAGCCTCATCGGCTTCCCGATCATCGACTTCGAAATCCTGCTTTACGACGGTGCCTACCACGACGTCGACTCGAGCGCCCTGGCGTTCGAAATCGCCGGCCGCGGTGCAATGCGCGAAGTAGCCCAGAAGTCGGGCATCAAGGTGCTCGAGCCTATCATGAAGGTCGAGGTCGTGACCCCTGACGATTACCTCGGTGACGTCATCGGCGACCTCAACAGCCGTCGTGGCCAGATCCAGGGCACCGACAGCCGCGGCAATGCCCAGGCGGTTGAAGCCATGGTGCCGCTGGCAAACATGTTCGGCTACGTGAACCAGCTGCGCTCGTTCACCCAGGGCCGCGCCCAGTACAGCATGCAGTTCTCGCACTATGACGAGGTCCCGGCCAATGTCGCGACCGAACTCAAGGCGAAGCTTGCATAACGGAACGGATGATACTAACGGCGGCGCCTGATTCAGCGGGCGCCGTCCAAACCCCGCAGATTCATTTTTAGCGAAAGAAGGTTTGAGACAATGGCGAAGGCAAAATTCGAGCGGAACAAGCCGCACTGCAACATCGGCACCATCGGTCACGTTGACCATGGCAAGACCACGCTGACCGCTGCGATCACCAAGATCATGGCCGAAATCAACGGCGGCGAAGCTGTTGACTTCGCCAACATCGACAAGGCTCCGGAAGAGCGCGAGCGCGGCATCACCATTTCGACCGCTCACGTCGAATACGAAACCGCTGCGCGTCACTATGCGCACGTCGACTGCCCGGGTCACGCTGACTACGTGAAGAACATGATCACGGGTGCGGCGCAGATGGACGGCGCCATCCTCGTGGTGAACGCCGCTGACGGCCCGATGCCGCAGACCCGCGAACACATCCTGCTCGCCCGCCAGGTCGGCGTGCCGGCTCTGGTCGTGTACATGAACAAGGTCGACCAGGTCGACGATCCGGAAATCCTCGAGCTCGTCGAACTCGAAATCCGCGAACTGCTCTCGAGCTACGGCTTCGACGGCGACAGCATCCCCGTGATCCCGGGTTCGGCTCTGGCCGCTCTCGAAGGTCGTGACGAGGAAATCGGCAAGAACTCGATCGTCGCCCTGATGAACGCTGTCGACACCGCGATCCCGCAGCCGCCGCGTCCGACCGACAAGCCGTTCCTGATGCCGGTCGAAGACGTGTTCTCGATCTCGGGTCGTGGTACGGTTGTCACCGGCCGCGTCGAAACCGGTATCGTCAAGGTTGGCGACGAAGTCGAAGTCGTCGGCCTCAAGGACACCCAGAAGACCGTGGTCACCGGCGTCGAAATGTTCCGCAAGCTGCTCGACCAGGGTGAAGCCGGCGACAACATCGGCGCGCTGGTTCGTGGTCTGAAGCGTGAAGACGTCGAGCGCGGCCAGGTTCTGGCCAAGCCCGGTTCGGTCACGCCGCACACCGAATTCGCCGCCGAAGTCTACGTGCTGTCGAAGGATGAAGGTGGCCGTCACACGCCGTTCTTCGCCAACTACCGTCCGCAGTTCTACTTCCGCACCACCGACGTGACCGGCGAAGTGATCCTTCCCGAAGGCACCGAAATGGTCATGCCGGGCGACAACATTGCCCTGTCGGTCAAGCTGATCGCTCCGATCGCCATGGACGAAGGTCTCCGCTTCGCTATCCGCGAAGGTGGCCGCACCGTCGGTTCGGGCGTCGTTTCGAAGATCACGAAGTAATTCGCTGATCCTCGGGCAACCGAGACAAGAAAGGCCCGGCTTCCGAGAGGAGGCCGGGCTTTTTCTTTGCGAAGGGAAGGGGAGTGATGGCCCGCAAGTATTCGAAACATGGACCTCGCGAGGACCTCTGGCGCGAGGACGACGATGCCGCCGAGGCTCCACCGCCGCCCGATTGCTGGCTGTGCGAAAGGCCCTGCGGCGAAACGGTGATCTGGCACCATCCCGTGCCCAAGAGCCGCGGCGGGCGCGAAACCGTGCCGATGCACCCGATCTGCCAGAACATGCTGATCACCACCTTCACCAACTCCGAGCTGCAGCGCTATGGCCTTGACGCCAGCCTGCTGCGGCTCGAGCCGCGCGTGGAGAAGTTCATCAGCTGGGTTGCCAACAAGGACCCGGACTTCAACGCAGCGCTGGGCAAGAAGAAGCAGCGCTGAGGCGACGTAGCGCCTGCAGGGCGGCAGGTGTTCTGTTTCGTGAACGGCTTGGTCAGCGTTATTATCTTGCGCAAGGGTGCGGGAAGGGACCAGCCCACCGGGAACCGCGAAATTCCGCACGAAAAGGGGCTTGCGCGAATCCCGACCCCCGTGTAGGGGCGCGGCTCGAATTCAGTCGGGGCGCCATGCCCCTTTGCTCTTTCTCATCGGTAGGACACAATGGAAGCTCAGAATATTCGCATTCGTCTCAAGGCATTCGATCACCGCGTGCTTGACCAGGCGACCGGCGAAATTGCGGATACCGCCCGCCGCACCGGCGCGCTGATCCGGGGCCCCATTCCTCTGCCGACGAGAATCGAAAAGTTCTGCGTCAACCGCGGACCGCACATCGACAAGAAGTCGCGTGAGCAGTTCGAAGTTCGCACCTACAAGCGGCTGCTCGACATCGTGCAGCCCAACGCCACCACCGTGGACGCGCTGATGAAGCTCGACCTGGCCGCTGGCGTAAACGTCGAGATCAAGCTGGCCTAAGGCCGCTCGGCGCAAGTTTCGGCCTTCGGGCCACTTTCCTTCCGGCTTCGGCCGGTTTCGCAGGCCAAGGCCTGCGCGGACATAGGGATACCTCCGGGGCTTGCTCCGGGAATGCGTCCCCCGTCTAGCTCCTTCTTCAGGGAAGGGGCATTCAGCCCGGACGGGGCTCGTATCACATCTTGGGCTGAGCATGCCTGTGGGGATGGTCCTCACAGGCCTCTGTAGGAGAATGGATCATGCGCACAGGCGTGATCGCAAGGAAGGTGGGGATGACCCGCCTTTTCCAGGACGACGGACGGCACGTGCCGGTTACCGTCCTGTCGCTGGAAAATTGCCAGGTGGTTTCGGTTCGCACCGCTGACCGCGACGGTTACGTCGCCGTTCAGCTGGGCGCAGGTGAAGCCAAGCAGAAGAACGTTGCCAAGCCGCAGCGCGAGCACTTCGCCAAGGCGCAGGTGCCCCTGAAGGCCGAAGTGGTCGAATTCCGCGTCGCGGACGACGCTCTGCTCGAAGTCGGTTCGACGATCGCTGCCTCGCACTTCGTGCCGGGCCAGCTGGTCGATGTTGCCGGCCACACGCAGGGCAAGGGCTTCGCCGGCGCCATGAAGCGCTGGGGCTTCGGCGGTATGCGTGCCACGCACGGCGTGTCGATCAGCCACCGTGCTCACGGTTCGACGGGTAACCGCCAGGATCCGGGCCGCGTCTTCAAGAACAAGAAGATGGCCGGTCACATGGGCGATCGCCAGCGCACCCAGCAGAACCTCGAAGTCGTCCGCGTGGATGACGAGCGCGGTCTCATTTTCGTCAAGGGTTCGGTCCCGGGTTCCAAGAACGCCTGGCTGACCGTCAAGGATTCGGTGAAGGTCTCGCGCCACGCCGAAGCGCCCTATCCGGCCGGCCTTAAGAGCGCCGCCAACAATAACCAGGCTCCCGCCGAAACCCCCGCCGAGGTGGTTGAAGCTCCGGAAGCCGGTGAAGGCCAGGAGGGCTAAGTCGTGAAGGTGAAGCTTTCCAACCTCGATGGTAGCGCCGGCAAGGGCGACATCGAACTCAACGACGCCGTTTTCGGTCTCGAACCGCGCGCCGACATCCTCCACCGCGTTGTCACCTGGCAGCTCGAAAACCGTCGCGGCATTGCCCGTGGCGCCCGCGAGCGTTCGGACGTTGCCCGTACCGGCAAGAAGTTCGGTCGCCAGAAGGGCGGCGGTACCGCCCGTCACGGTGACCGCAAGGCACCGATCTTCATCGGTGGCGGCAAGGCTCACGGTCCCCGCGTTCGCGAGTTCAACATCTCGCTGAACAAGAAGATCCGTGCGCTCGGTCTGAAGATGGCGCTCTCGTCGAAAGCCCAGGGCGGTCTCGTCGTGGTCGACACGCTGGACATCAAGGATGCCAAGACCAAGGCCATTGCCGCTCAGCTCGCCAAGGCGAACTGGGGCAAGAAGGTGCTGGTCGTCGATGGCGAGCAGGTGAACGAGGGCTTCGCCCGCGCCACCCGCAACCTCGTTGGGGTCAACGTGCTCCCCGCTGTCGGCGCCAATGTCTACGACATCCTGAAGCATGATACGCTGGTGCTGACGCGCGCCGCGGTCGAAAAGCTGGAGGCGCGTTTCAATGGCTAAGGCAGCAATCGATACGCGTCACTATGACGTGATCGTGGGTCCCCACATCACCGAAAAGTCGACGCTGCTCAGCGAAGCTAACGCTGTCGTCTTCAAGGTCGCCGACAGCGCGACCAAGCCGCAGATCAAGGCGGCCGTCGAAGCTCTCTTCGACGTGAAGGTGGTGGGCGTGAACACGCTGACCCAGAAGGGCAAGACGAAGCGGTGGAAGGGCAAGCCCTATCGCCGTTCGGATTTCAAGAAGGCCGTTGTTCGCCTGGCTGAAGGCCAGTCGATCGACGTGACCTCCGGTATCTGAGGGCGCGGACAATGGCACTCAAGAACTACAACCCGACCAGCCCCGCCCGGCGCGGCCTGATCCTCGTCGACAAGTCGTCGCTGTGGAAGGGCAAGCCGGTCAAGGCTCTCACCGAAGGCAAGCGCAAGACCGGTGGCCGTAACAACAAGGGCCACGTTACCTCGCGCGGTATCGCCGGCGGTCACAAGCAGAAGTACCGCTACATCGACTTCAAGCGTCGCAAGTGGGATGCTCCGGCTACCGTCGAACGCCTGGAATACGACCCGAACCGTACGGCGTTCATCGCGCTCATCAAGTATGAGGACGGCGAACAGGCCTACATCATCGCGCCGCAGCGTCTCGCCGCAGGCGACACGGTGGTGGCCGGTGAAAAGACCGACGTTAAGCCGGGCAACGCGATGCTGCTCAGCCAGATGCCGGTTGGCACCATCTGCCACAACGTGGAGATGAAGCCTGGCAAGGGCGGCCAGATCGCCCGTTCGGCAGGCACCTACGTCCAGGTCGTCGGTCGTGACCGCGGCATGGTCATCGTCCGCCTGAACTCGGGCGAGCAGCGCTACCTGCGCGGCGATTGCATGGGCACGGTTGGCGCGGTTTCGAACCCCGACAACCAGAACCAGCACCTCGCCAAGGCCGGTCGCAACCGCTGGAAGGGCATCCGCCCGCTGACCCGCGGTGTCGCCAAGAACCCGGTCGACCACCCGCACGGTGGTGGTGAAGGCCGCACCTCGGGTGGCCGTCATCCGGTTACCCCGTGGGGCAAGCCGACCAAGGGTGCCCGTACCCGCCACAACAAGCGCACCGATGGCATGATCATCCGTTCGCGCCACGCGAAGAAGAAGAGGTAATCGACCATGGCACGTTCCGTCTGGAAGGGCCCCTTCGTCGACCTGCACCTGCTGAAGAAGGCGGAAGCCGCGCAGGATGCTGGCTCGCGCGCCGGTCCGATCAAGACCTGGTCGCGGCGTTCGACGATCCTGCCGCAGTTCGTCGGCCTGACGTTCAACGTCTACAACGGCCACAAGTTCATCCCCGTTTCCGTCTCGGAAGAGATGGTCGGCCACAAGCTTGGCGAGTTTGCGCCCACGCGCAGCTTCCCGGGTCACGCCGCTGACAAGAAGGGCAAGCGCTGATGAGCAAGCAGAAAGCCCCCCGCCGCGTTGGCGACAACGAGGCACTCTCGGTCGGCACGCAGATCCGCGGCTCGGCCCAGAAGCTGAACCTCGTTGCCGGTCTGATCCGCGGCAAGAAGGCCGAAGAGGCCATGAACATCCTCGCCTTCTCGAAGAAGGCGATGGCGGTTGATGCCCGCAAGGTTCTCGCTTCGGCGATCGCCAACGCGGAAAACAACCACAACCTGGATGTCGACGCGCTCGTCGTGGCGGAAGCCTCGGTCGGCAAGTCGATCACCATGAAGCGCTTCCACACCCGTGGTCGCGGCAAGTCGACCCGCATCCTCAAGCCGTTCAGCCGGCTGCGGATCGTGGTCCGCCAAGTCGAGGAGGCCTGATCCATGGGTCATAAGAGCAACCCGATCGGCCTGCGCCTCCAGATCAACCGGACCTGGGACAGCCGCTGGTACGCCGAGGGCAAGAACTACGGCAAGCTGCTTGAGGAAGACCTCAAGATGCGCAAGTTCATCGTCGAGACCCTGCCGCAGGCAGCGATCTCGAAGGTGGTGATCGAGCGTCCGGCCAAGACCTGCCGCGTGTCGATCTATGCCGCCCGTCCGGGCGTCATCATCGGCAAGAAGGGTGCGGACATCGAAAAGCTGCGCTCGCAGCTTGCCAAGATGACCGACGGCGACGTCAAGCTGAACATCGTCGAGATCCGCAAGCCGGAAATCGATGCCAAGCTCGTCGCCCAGGGCATTGCCGACCAGCTGATCCGCCGCGTGGCTTTCCGCCGTGCGATGAAGCGCGCCGTGCAGTCCGCTCTCCGTCTTGGCGCCGAAGGCATCAAGATCACGTGCGGTGGACGTCTCGGCGGTGCGGAAATCGCCCGCGTCGAATGGTACCGTGAAGGCCGCGTGCCGCTGCACACGCTTCGCGCCAACATCGACTATGCCGAAGCCGAAGCGCTGACCGCCTATGGCATCATCGGCATCAAGACCTGGATCTTCAAGGGTGAAATCCTTGGCCACGATCCCATGGCGCAGGACCGCCTGATGATGGAAGCCCAGACCTCTGGCGTCCGTCCGGCGCGTGAAGACCGCAGGAACTAAGTCATGCTGCAACCGAAGAAAATGAAGTTCCGCAAGGCGTTCAAGGGCCGTATTCACGGCAACGCCAAGGGCGGCACCGAGCTGAACTTCGGCTCCTACGGCCTCAAGGCCCTCGAGCCGGAGCGTATCACCGCTCGCCAGATCGAAGCGGCTCGCCGCGCGATCACGCGCCACATCAAGCGTCAGGGACGCCTGTGGATCCGCGTGTTCCCGGACGTTCCGGTTTCGAAGAAGCCTGCCGAAGTCCGTCAGGGCAAGGGCAAGGGCTCGATCGAATACTGGGCCGCCCGCGTGAAACCGGGTCGCATCCTGTTCGAGCTCGACGGCGTTGCCGGCCCGCTGGCCGCCGAAGCCTTCAGCCGCGCTGCGATGAAGCTGCCGATCAAGACCAAGGTCGTTGCCCGTCTGGGTGACACCACGCACCTGGGAGCCGAATGATGGCCGCCAAGAACAAGACCAATCGCGTCGAGGACCTGCGGACCAAGACCGACGACCAGCTGGGCGAACAGCTGCATGACCTGAAGCGCGAGGCCTTCAACCTGCGCTTCCAGGCTGCAACGAACCAGCTCGAGCGTCCGGCGCGCATCAAGGAAGTGCGTCGCGACATCGCCCGCATCAAGACGCTGCAGGGCGAACGCGCCCGCGTGGCCAAGTAAGGAGCCAGACGTATGCCCAAGCGTATTCTGATCGGCACCGTCGTCTCCGACAAGACCGACAAGACCGTCGTGGTCAAGGTTGAGCGCAAGGAAAAGCACCCGCTTTACGGGAAGATCATCCGCCGCTCGAAGAAGTACCACGCGCACGATGAAGACAACGCCTTCAAGGCCGGCGAAGTCGTCCGCATCGAGGAAACCGCTCCCATCTCCAAGTTGAAGACCTGGAAGGTGATCGAGCGCGTGACCGCGGGCAAGACCGCTGCCGTCGAAGCCGACGTCTAAGTCAAAACTTTTGGAACTGCCGGACTGGTTTCGGCAAGCCGTTGAGAAGGAACCGGATCAATGATCCAGATGCAATCCAACCTCGACGTCGCGGACAACAGCGGCGCGAAGCGCGTCCAGTGCATCAAGGTGCTGGGTGGCTCTAAGCGTCGTACCGCAGGCGTCGGCGACATCATCGTGGTGTCGGTGAAGGAAGCGCAGCCGCGCACCAAGGTGAAGAAGGGCGACGTACACCGTGCCGTGATCGTCCGCACCCGCAAGGACGTCCGTCGTCCCGACGGTTCGGTGATCCGCTTCGACAGCAACGCCGCCGTGCTCGTCGGCAAGAACGAAGAGCCGATCGGCACCCGTATCTTCGGCCCCGTGGTCCGCGAACTGCGCGCCAAGGGCTTCATGAAGATCATTTCGCTCGCTCCGGAGGTGCTGTAATGGCTGGCGCGAAGATCAAGAAGGGTGACCAGGTTGTCGTCCGCTCGGGCAAGAGCAAGGGCCATGTCGGCACCGTGCTCCAGGTCCTGCCGAAGGACGGCAAGGTCGTCGTTTCGGGTGCGAACGTGATCACCCGTCACCGCAAGCCGACGCAGCTCAACCCGCAGGGCGGTATCGAGCGCCGCGAAGCGCCGATGGCGATCAGCAAGGTCGGTATCGCCGTGGACGGCAAGGCCAGCCGCGTCCGTTTCGAAACCAAGGACGGCAAGAAGGTCCGCGTGGCCGTCAAGTCCGGGGAGAAGATCGATGGCTGACAAGTACGTCCCGCGTCTGCGCACGAAGTATGATGAGCAGATCGCCAAGGCCATGACCGAGAAGTTCGGCTACAAGAACGCTCTTGAAGTGCCGAAGATCGAAAAGATCACGCTCAACATGGGCGTTGGCGAAGGCACCCAGGACCGCAAGAAGGTTACGACTGCGGTTGAGGAAATGGAAAAGATCGCCGGCCAGAAGGCTGTCGTCACCCGTGCCAAGAAGTCGATCGCGCAGTTCAAGCTGCGTGAAGGCATGGCGATCGGCTGCAAGGTTACCCTGCGCCGTGAACGCATGTACGAATTCCTCGATCGCCTGATCACCGTTGCGATGCCCCGCATCCGCGACTTCCGTGGCCTCAACCCGAAGTCGTTCGACGGCCGTGGCAACTATGCCATGGGCCTGAAGGAGCAGATCATCTTCCCGGAGATCAGCTACGATCAGATCGACAAGGTGCGTGGCATGGACATCATCGTCACCACCACTGCCAAGACCGACGACGAAGCGCGCGAGCTGCTTCGCCTGTTCGGCTTCCCGTTCCCCCAGGATGCTGCTGAACAGCAGCAGGCTGCCTGAGATAAAGAGAGCTTAAGTCCATGGCGAAACTGAGTTCCGTAAACAAGAACGAGCGTCGCAAGAAGCTCGTTGCCAAGTTCGCGGCCAAGTATGCCGCGCTCAAGGCCAAGGCTGACGACGAGTCGCTGGATGAGACCGAACGTCTCATCGCGCGCCTCAAGATGGCCGAGCTTCCGCGCAATGCGAACCCAACCCGCGTTCGCAACCGTTGCGTCACCACCGGCCGCCCGCGCGGCTACTATCGCAAGTTCGGCCTTTGCCGCGTTGAGCTTCGTGATCTTGCCAACAAGGGCATGATCCCGGGCGTGACGAAGTCGAGCTGGTAAGGAATCCGAGCGATGGCATTGACCGATCCCCTGGGTGACCTGCTCACCCGCATCCGCAACGGCCAGCGTGCGAAGAAGGACTCCGTCCTTTCGCCGGCTTCGAAGCTGCGCGCCCGCGTGCTCGAAGTTCTGCAGCGCGAAGGCTACATCCGTGGCTATACGGAGGACGCCACCGGCGCCCACCCGCAGCTGCGCATCGAGCTGAAGTACTTCGAAGGCGAACCCGCCATCAAGCACGTTGCTCGTGTCTCCAAGCCCGGCCGCCGCGTCTACTCGGGTTCGAAGGAACTCCCGGTTGTGCGCAATGGCCTTGGCATCACCATCGTCTCGACGCCCCGCGGCGTGCTTTCGGATGCCGAAGCACGCGCCCAGAACGTCGGCGGCGAAGTGCTGGCGGAGGTGTTCTGATGAGCCGCATTGGCAAACGTCCGGTTGCTATCCCGAGCGGCGTCACCGCCGACATCGCGGATGGCGTCCTTTCCGTGAAGGGGCCCAAGGGCACCCTGACCCTGACCCTGCACGACGAGATCTCGTACAAGATCGAAGACGGCAGCATCTCGGTCCAGCCGGCGAACGACAGCAAGTCGGCTCGTGCCTTCTGGGGCATGCAGCGCACGCTGGTTGACAATCTCGTTACCGGTGTGACCCAGGGTTACACCAAGGTCCTCGAGATCACCGGTGTCGGCTATCGTGCAACGGCTCAGGGCAAGAACCTGAAGCTGCAGCTCGGCTACAGCCACGACGTCGATTTCGCCGTGCCGGAAGGCATCGAGATCAAGACGCCTGACAACACCACGGTCGAGATCTCCGGTATCGACAAGCAGAAGGTCGGCCAGGTTGCGGCCGAGATCCGTCGCTGGCGCAAGCCCGAACCCTACAAGGGCAAGGGTATCAAGTACCGCGGCGAGTACATCTTCCGCAAGGAAGGGAAGAAGAAGTAATGGCCAAGCTGTCCCTCTTCGAGCGCCGTCGTCGGCGCGTTCGCACCGCCCTCAAGGCTCGTGCCGGTGGCCGTCCGCGGCTTTCGGTGCACCGCTCGGGCCGTCACATCTACGCCCAGATCATCGACGATGCCGCTGGCAAGACCCTGGCTTCGGCCAGCACCCTTACCAAGGGTTCGAAGGGTCCCGGCGCCAATGTCGAGGCTGCTGCCAAGGTCGGTGCCGATCTTGCTGCCGCTGCCAAGAAGGCCGGCGTCACCACCGTCGTGTTCGATCGCGGCGGCTTCCTTTTCCATGGCCGCGTCAAGGCGCTGGCCGATGCCGCGCGTGAAGGCGGGCTGGAGTTCTGAGCATGGCTGACGAAACCAACAATGAAGCCGAAGTCGCTGTCGAAGCGGCAACCGCACCCGAAGGCGGCGAGCGCGAAGGCGGCCGTGGCCGTGGTCGCGGTCGTGGCGGAAACGATCGTGGCGGTGACCGCGGCGGTCGTGGTCGCGGTCGTGACGATCGTCGCGGACGCGGCGGTGACGAGGACGGCGGCGAAGAGCTGATCGAGAAGCTCGTCCACATCAACCGCGTGTCGAAGACCGTGAAGGGCGGCAAGCGCTTCGGTTTCGCCGCGCTGGTCGTGGTGGGCGACGGCAAGGGCCGTGTCGGCTTCGGTCATGGCAAGGCGCGCGAAGTGCCGGAAGCCATCACCAAGGCTACCGCTTCTGCCAAGAAGAAGATGGTCCGCGTTCCGCTCAAGGAAGGCCGCACCCTGCACCACGATGGCAAGGGCCGTTTCGGCGCCGGCAAGGTCAACGTCCGTTCGGCTCCGGCCGGTACCGGCATCATCGCCGGCGGTCCGATGCGCGCCGTTTTCGAAAGCCTGGGCGTTTCGGACGTGGTGACCAAGTCGGTCGGTACCTCGAACCCCTACAACATGATCCGCGCCACTTTCGACGCGCTCGTCAACCAGACTTCGCCGAAGTCGGTTGCCCAGCGTCGCGGCAAGAAGGTTGCTGACCTTCTGGGTCGCGGTGGCGCCAGCGCAGCCGAGGCGGAAGCCGAAGCCGCTGCGATCACGGAGTAAGCATCATGGCGAAGATCAAGATCAAGCAGATCGGTTCGCCGATCCGTCGCCCGGAAAGCCAGAAGAAGATCCTGGTTGGCCTGGGCCTTGGCAAGATGCACCGCGTCGTGGAAGTGGAAGACACTCCCGAAGTGCGCGGCGCCATCGCCAAGCTGCCGCACATGGTGGCCGTGGTCGACTGACCCGGCTGCCCGCGAGGCAAATGAAGAAGGCCCCGGTTTTCCGGGGCCTTTTCTTTTGCGCCAAACCCCCTGCGGTCGGCGTGAGGTGTGGAGAGACACCGTCGGACGCCCCCCGGCGTAGCGAGGACGGGCTCAGCGTTCCGAGGCTTCTGGCTTCATATCGCTAAAGAGGTCGCAAGTCAGAAATTCCGGAAGTAGTTGTGCTCGGGTTCCCAGCTGTCCACCTTGCGGAAGTAGCGATCCTGGTTTGAGCGCCGGGTGATGGTCCGCACGAGGGTGACAAGCGGATTGGCACCGCGGTAGTCAGGCCGAAGGCCAACGTCGATCTCTTCGTAATGCCGATGCTTCTGGAAATATTTCAGGAATTTGTGAATTGATCTGAAGCCGCAATCATTGAATGCGACCACGCCGCCGGGACGAACAAGCTTGTCGGCATAGAATGCGTCAAGTGCGACGTAGTCGAAGGTATGCATGCCGTCGATGTAGACGAGGTCAGGTTGGATGTTTTGCGCCAGCAACTCGGGCAGGGCCACGTAATCAGGCTTTTCAATCAGCACATGCTGGCTGGCGCGGTTTGACTGCTCGACCAGGCTCTTGCCCACGCCTTTGTAATCGGTGCTCTGGAAGGGATCGATGGAGATGAGCCTGGCATCAGCATCCAGCGCGGAGAGGATGGCAAGTGACGATGCACCCAGCGCCATGCCAACCTCGACGACGAGCTTCGGCTTTTCCCGGGCTACGAACCCGCCGAGCGCTTGGGCAAAGGCCGGGCTGATAACCGAATGCGTATCGCCTACAGACCGCCCGTCGGCATATGTGGCCTTGCCAGCGAAAAGTTCGGCCAATAGCGCACCCGGCTCTTTCATGAATTCTTCTGCCCCCTGATTGGATTGCAATCACTATCCCATAACAGCCGGATATCGCGGGCCGGGCTTTGGCGCCACGCATTTTTGCGTAGCCACCATCGTCTTGTCCGCCAGTGGGATTCAGGGGGTGACAAAGCGCCGCGGGTCGATTAAGGGCGCCGCTTCCCATCAAGCGCGACTAAAAGCGAAAGCGAGTGCAACACATGAAACTGAATGACATCCGTGACAATGCAGGTGCCCGCAAGGGGCGCATGCGCGTGGGCCGTGGTATCGGTTCGGGCAAGGGCAAGACCGCAGGTCGCGGCCAGAAGGGTGCCAAGGCACGTTCGGGCGTCTCGATCGCTGGCTTCGAAGGCGGCCAGATGCCGCTTCACATGCGCCTGCCGAAGCGCGGCTTCAACAACAAGAAGTTCGCCAAGGACTATGCGGAAGTGAACCTGGGCCTGATCCAGAAGGCGATCGACGCCGGCAAGCTGGACATCAAGGCGACCATCGATCACGCCGCGCTCAAGGCAGCCGGTCTTGCCCGTGGCGGCAAGGATGGCGTGCGTCTGCTGGG
Source organism: Novosphingobium sp. TH158 (assembly GCF_002855555.1). Classification (NCBI taxonomy): domain Bacteria; kingdom Pseudomonadati; phylum Pseudomonadota; class Alphaproteobacteria; order Sphingomonadales; family Sphingomonadaceae; genus Novosphingobium; species Novosphingobium sp. TH158. Next base: position 22,427 of record NZ_PKRT01000001.1, read on the forward strand.
CAAGGGCGAATTCTCCGCCAAGGCCAGCTTCGTGGTTGCCGGCGTTTCGGCCGGTGCCAAGGCTGCCGTCGAAAAGGCTGGCGGTTCGGTTGAAGTTCCCGCGGCAAAGGCTGCTGCGGAATAATACCCCTTTTGCACGGGGCAGGGCTTTTGCATCCTGCCCCGCGCACTATATGGTCCTGAACCGATAGAGGGGGAGGGCCGGATCGGCTTTCCGGCTCCCAGAAAAGGCGATCCCGATCCATGGCATCACGCGCCGACAATGTTGCGAGCACTCTGAGCCTCGCCAATTTTTCCAAGGCCACCGAGCTGAAGAACCGCATCTGGTTCACGCTGGGCGCGCTGATCGTTTTCCGCTTCCTGAGCTTCGTGCCGCTGCCGGGTATCGATCCCGTGCGGCTGCAGGATTTCATGAACCGGAATTCGGGCGGGATACTCGACTTCTTCAACATGTTTTCGGGTGGCGCGCTTGAGCGCTACTCGCTGATCTCGCTTGGCGTCATGCCCTACATCACGGCGTCGATCGTGGTGCAGCTGGCCGCCTCGCTGCATCCCTCGCTCGCGGCCCTGAAGAAGGAAGGCGAAAGCGGACGGCGCAAGCTCAACCAGTACAGCCGTTATGGCGCTGTCGCCCTCGCTCTCGTCCAGGGCTACGCTGCCCTGAAGAACGCCGACGTGCAGGGCCTGGCGGTCGATCCCGGCCCGTTGTTCTACATTGCCGGCCTGATCTCGCTGGTGGGCGGCACCATGTTCCTGCTGTGGCTGGGTGAACAGATCACCTCGCGCGGGATCGGCAATGGGACCTCGCTGATCATCATGGCGGGCATCGTCGCCGGCATGCCCACCTTTGTCGTCAACCTGTTCGAAGGTGGCCGCACCGGCTCGATCAGCGGCACGACGATCGCCCTGTTGGTCATCATCCTGATCGCCATGGTGCTGTTCATCTGCTTCATGGAGCGCGCCACGCGCCGCCTGCTGATCCAGTATCCCAAGCGGGCCACCCAGCGCGGCATGATGCAGGCCGATCGCAGCCACCTGCCGCTGAAGCTCAACACCTCGGGCGTGATCCCGCCGATCTTCGCCAGCTCGCTGCTGCTGCTGCCGCTGACCATCACCCAGTTTGCCGGCAACTCGATCGCCACCGATTCCACGCTCGGTTCGATCCTGGTCACGGTGAACAACTACCTTGGCCACGGCAAGCCGGCCTACATGGCGCTCTATGCCGCGGGCATCATCTTCTTCAGCTTCTTCTACACCGCGGTGGTGTTCAACCCCGAGGAGACGGCCGACAACCTGAAGCGCAATGGCGGCTTCATCCCCGGCATCCGTCCCGGCAAGAACACCGCGACCTACCTCGATTACGTGCTGACTCGCATCACGGTGATCGGCGCGGCCTATCTCACCATCGTCTGCCTGTTCCCCGAATGGATCATCGCGCAGACCGGCGTTACCGCCGCGTTCTTCGGCGGCACCTCGCTGCTGATCGTGGTCAACGTCACGGTGGACACCATCACCCAGATCCAGTCCCACCTGCTGGCGCACCAGTACGGGGACCTGATCAAGAAGGCGAAACTCAAGGGCCGCATCCGCTGACCCATAGATCCGGGGGTAATACCGCGTGAACATCATCCTGCTTGGCCCGCCGGGAGCGGGCAAGGGCACCCAGGCCCAGCGCCTTGTCGAGCGGCACGGCATGCGCCAGCTCTCGACCGGCGACATGCTGCGTGCAGCGGTCAAGGCGGGAACGCCGGTCGGCCTGCAGGCCAAGGCAGTGATGGAGCGCGGCGAACTGGTATCGGACGAGATCGTTTCGGCCCTGATCGGCGAAGAGCTTGACTCGATGGGTGCCGAAGCCGGCGCCATCTTCGATGGATACCCGCGCACTGCGGCCCAGGCGGAATCGCTCGACGGCATCCTTGCTGCACGCGGTCGCACGCTCGATCACGTCATCGAGCTTAACGTTGACGAGGACGCGCTGGTCGAACGCATCACCGGCCGTTTCACCTGCGCCAATTGCGGCAAGGGCTATCACGACACGTTCGAGCAGCCGAAGATCCCGGGCACCTGCGACAAGTGCGGGTCTACCGAGTTCAAGCGCCGGCCCGACGACAACGAGGAAACGGTGCGCACCCGCATGGCCGAGTATCGCGCCAAGACCGCACCGATCCTGCCGATCTATGAAGCGCGTGGCATCGTCTCGCGCGTGAACGGCATGGCCGAACTCGATCACGTGACCGCCGCGATCGAAAAGGCTCTCGCTTCCTGATCGACGGGGCAGGGGATTGCGCCCTTGGCGCTTTCGGCTAGCCTGCGCGCAATGAGGAGGACCGATCCGATGCGCCGTCTGCTGTTTCCCCTGCTGTTTGCCGCAGCCGCTCCGGCTCATGCCGAAGTGGTCGAAAAGTCGGACAACGGCTTTCTGATCCGTCATGCGGTGGAACTGCCGGTCGACCAGTGGGAAGCCTGGAAGACGCTGATTGCGCCTGCCAAGTGGTGGAGCGCGGAGCACACCTGGTCCGGCAAGGCGGAAAACCTATACCTCGACAGCCAGGCGACCGGCTGTTTCTGCGAGCTCATGCCTGTGCCGGATGGCGCACCGGAAGGCACGCGTCGCGGGTCGGTCGAACACATGCGCCTTATCCACGTGAACCCGGGCCGGGTGCTGCGCATGAAGGGCGCACTCGGGCCGCTGCAGAGCGAGCCGGTGCAGGGGGTGATGACCATCACCCTCAAGCCCCAGGGCAAGGGCACGCGGTTGCTGCTCGAATATGCCGTCGGCGGCACGATGCGCTACAAGGTGGACGAGATCGGGCCCGCAGTGGACAAGGTGCTCGGCCAGCAGGTTGCAAGCCTCGGGAAGCTGCTGGGCGTTGTGGAGAAACAGGCTGAGGACCCGAAGGCAGAGGACAAGCCGGCTGCGGCAGGCGATCAGCCCGCCGGGGCCGAAGCCGCGCGTGCTGCCGAAGGGGATGTCGCCGCCGAGTTCGATGCCTCGATCAAGCAGCCGGCCAAGCCCAAGGCGAAGGTGCAGCCAAAGCCGGCGGCCAAGCCCGCCGTGAAGAAACCTGCGGCGGATTGAGCGCGGGGGTTTTGACGCAGGCTCTCTGCCCGGCTATGGGTTTGTACAGGGCAGGGCTCTTGACCTTGCCGACTGTCGCCAAGCGTTGACAGTCGGGCCGAATCGGCCTAAGCGCGCCCATCACTCGACAAAAACGGGTCAGTCCGGAAGGCAACCGCCTGCGCGCGTGCCAACCGGGCTTTTCGCCGTTTCGGCCGGGTGAAGCGTTGAGATAGGAGGCGCCGCAAGGCTGGCCTTCTGTGGAGCATGGAGAATTAAGTGGCTCGTATTGCCGGGGTAAACATCCCCACCAACAAGCGTGTTATCATCGCGCTCACCTACATTCATGGTATCGGCCCCTTCAAGGCCAAGCAGATCGTCGACAAGCTGGGCATCGACTATGCCCGTCGCGTTTCGGACCTGAGCGATCAGGAAGTCCTGCACATCCGTGAAACCATCGATGCCGAACACACGGTCGAGGGTGACCTCCGCCGCGAGACGGCGATGAACATCAAGCGGCTCATGGACCTGGCGTGCTATCGCGGCCTGCGTCACCGCAAGGGCCTTCCGGTCCGCGGTCAGCGCACCCACACGAACGCCCGCACCCGCAAGGGCAAGGCCAAGCCGATCGCCGGCAAGAAGAAGTAAGGTCGCGCCGCAAGGCCGTCCGTCCTTACCTCACCGAGACACGACAGGAATTTCATTATGGCACGCGAACCCCAGCGCATTAAGCGCCGCGAGCGCAAGAACATCACCAGCGGCATCGCCCATGTGAATGCCAGCTTCAACAACACCATGGTCACCATCACCGATGCCCAGGGCAACGCCATTTCGTGGTCGTCTGCCGGCATGATGGGCTTCAAGGGCAGCCGCAAGTCGACCCCCTATGCCGCACAGGTTGCGGCCGACGATGCCGGCAAGAAGGCCGCCGAACACGGCGTCCGCACCCTCGAAGTCGAAGTCAAGGGCCCCGGTTCGGGCCGCGAAAGCGCGCTGCGTGCGCTGCAGGCGGTTGGTTTCACGATCACTTCGATCCGTGACGTCACGCCGATCCCGCACAACGGCGTCCGCCCGTCGAAGCGCCGCCGCGTCTGATTGAGTCCTGCGTGGCGGAAGGTACCTCCGCCGCGCTTTCCCAGATCGGCGGCGGGGACCTTCCGGTTCCGCCGCCGTCCCGCCAGATAGAACCCTAGGGGAAGTCCATGTCCGTCAATATCAAGAACTGGCAGGAACTGAAGAAGCCCAACAGCCTCGAGGTGAAGCCCGGCAACGATCCGAAGCGCCGCGCCACCTTCATCGCTGAACCGCTCGAGCGTGGCTTCGGCCTGACGCTGGGCAACGCGCTGCGTCGCGTGCTGCTCTCCTCGCTACAGGGCGCCGCGATCACCTCGATCAAGATCGAAAACGTGCTGCACGAGTTCTCGTCGCTTTCCGGCGTGCGCGAAGACGTCACCGACATCGTGCTCAACGTGAAGCAGATCGCGCTCAAGATGCAGGGCGAAGGCCCGAAGCGTCTCCAGCTTTCGGCAACCGGCCCGGCTGAAGTCAAGGCTGGCGACATCGCCGTGACCGGCGACATCGAGGTGATGAACAAGGATCTCGTGATCTGTCATCTCGACGAAGGCGCGACGCTGAACATGGAACTGACCGCCGACACCGGCAAGGGCTATGTCCCGGCCGTGTCGAACCGCCCGGTCGATGCGCCGATCGGCCTGATTCCGGTCGACTCGCTCTACTCGCCGGTCCGCCAGGTCAGCTACAAGGTCGACAACGCCCGTATTGGCCAGGAGCTTGACTACGACAAGCTGAGCCTGACGATCGAAACCGACGGCACCGTGACCCCCGAAGACGCCGTGGCCTATGCCGCGCGCATCCTGCAGGACCAGCTCTCGCTGTTCGTCCACTTCGAGGACATCGCCCCCGTCGGCCAGTCGCCGATGATCGGCATCGCTGCCGCTCCGGCGGAAGACGGCGACACCAACCAGCTCAACCGTTACCTGCTCAAGAAGGTGGACGAGCTGGAACTGTCGGTCCGTTCGGCCAACTGCCTCAAGAACGACAACATCATCTACATCGGCGACCTGGTCCAGAAGACCGAAGCCGAGATGCTGCGTACGCCGAACTTCGGCCGCAAGTCGCTCAACGAGATCAAGGAAGTCCTCAGCTCGATGGGCCTGCGCCTGGGCATGGACATCCCCGGCTGGCCGCCCGAGAACATCGAAGAAATGGCCAAGAAGCTCGAACAAGAGCTGCTGGGCTAAGCCTTTTACGGGGTGCTTCGCGGCACCCCGCACGGCCACGGCGGGCGCCGCAAGGCCTGCCAGGACCGGGGTACCTTGAACGGCCCCCTTACGAACGAAGGAAAGAAAAATGCGTCACAAGGTTGGACATCGCAAGCTCCAGCGCACCTCCTCGCACCGCGCCGCCCTGCTGCGCAACATGGCGGCCGCGCTGATCAAGCACGAACAGATCACCACCACGCTCGCCAAGGCTCGCGAACTGCGTCCCTACGCCGAAAAGCTGATCACGCTGGCCAAGCGCGGCGGCCTTTCCAACCGTCGTCTGGCGCATGCCCGCCTGCTCGACGATGCGCAGCTGGTGAAGCTGTTCGACGTTCTGGCCGCGCGTTATGCCGGTCGTGACGGTGGCTACACCCGCATCATCAAGGCCGGTTTCCGCGCTTCTGACGCCGCTCCGATTGCCGTGATCGAGCTGGTTGACCGCGACACCTCGGCCAAGGGCCAGGATTCGGGTCCGGTGATGGTCGAGGAAGAGCTGGAAGCCTGATCGCTTTCGGCAGGGCCTGATTGGCCCTTCGTCGATCCACGAATTGAAAAGGCGGTTGCAGACGTTACGGTCTGCACCGCCTTTTTCATTTCGGGGGACTATCCGACAATGCGCGCACTGGGTCGCAACGCACTGACTGCATCGCTGGTTTCACTGTTCATGTCCAATTCCGCCATCGCAGCGCCGCCGCCGGCTCCGGCCTATCCGGAAACGCGCAAGGTCGATCTTGTCGAAACGCAGTTCGGCGAACAGGTGGCCGATCCCTATCGCTGGCTGGAAAACGACGTTCGCAACGACAAGGAGGTTGCCGACTGGGTTGCGCGCCAGAACAAGGTGACCGACGCCTATCTTGCCCAGCTTCCCCAGCGCGCGTGGTTCGCCAAGCGAATCCGCGAGCTGATGGATTACGAGCGCTTCGGCCTGCCGCTGAAGGCGGGCAACCGCTATTTCTACATGCGCAATTCCGGCCTGCAGAACCAGTCGCAGCTGTTCGTCCGCACTGGCCTGAACGGCGCGCCGCGCCTGCTGATCGACCCCAACGCCTGGGCCAAGGACGGCGCGACGGCCCTGGCTGACTGGGCACCGTCAAAGAACGGCAAGCTGCTGGCCTATGCCATCCAGGATGGCGGGTCGGACTGGCGCACGATCCGGGTGATGGACACCACCACCGGCAAGGTTCTGTCGGACGAGATCAAGTGGGCCAAGTTCACCGGCATCGCCTGGATCGGCTCCAAGGGCTTCCTCTATTCGCGCTTCCCCGAGCCGAAGCCGGGCGAGGCCTTCCAGCAGCTCAACAAGAACCAGGCGGTCTATTTCCACCGCATCGGCACGCCCCAGTCGGCAGACGAGCTGGTCTATGCCACGCCCGACCAGCCCGAGCTGGGCCACTCCGCGGAAGTGACCTGGGATGACCGCTGGGTGCTGCTGACCACGGCGCGGGGCACTGACAACAAGTACGAAGTGCATGGCATTGCGCTGAACAAGCGCAAGCCCGGAAGCTGGAAGGCGCAGCCGATCGTCAAGGGGCTGGAGCATGACTGGCGCCTGATCGAGGGCATGGGCGACACGCTCTATTTCGTTACCAACAAGGGCGCACCGAAGCTCAAGGTCGTCAAGGCCGCGGCAGGGCGCGATGGCCAGTGGGGCTTCACCGACATCATCGCCGAGCGGCCCGAAACGCTGGCCCGCGCGCAGATCGTCGGCCAGCGCATGGTGCTGTCCTATATGAAGGATGCCGCGACGCGCGCCGAGATGGTGACGCTGGAGGGCAAGCCGGTGCAGGCGATCAGCCTGAACGCCATCGGCACGGCATCGGGCTTTTCGGGGCATCCGGGCGATCCGGAGACGTTCTACAACTTCTCCAGCTTCAACCAGCCTTCGGCCGTGTTCCGGTTCGACAGCCAGACCGGCCAGTCCACGCCCTTTGCCCTGCCCAAGGTGACCTTCAATCCGGCCGATTACGATGTCGACCAGCAGTTCTACACCTCGAAGGACGGTACGCGGGTGCCGATGTTCATCGTGCGCAAGAAGTCGCTCGTGCAGGCGGGCAAGGCCGCGCCGACACTGCTTTACGGCTATGGCGGGTTCGACGTGTCGCAGGTTCCCGGTTTCTCGGCCACGCGCATGGCCTGGCTCGAAGCAGGCGGTGTCTTCGCACTGGCCAACATTCGCGGCGGCGGCGAATATGGCAAGGCATGGCACGATGCCGGCCGCCTGGCGAACAAGCAGAACGTGTTCGACGATTTCATCGCGGCGGGTGAATACCTGATCGCGAAGGGCATCACCCCGCGCGATGGCCTGACCGTGCAGGGCGGATCGAACGGCGGCCTGCTTGTCGGCGCGGTGGTCAACCAGCGGCCGGACCTGTTCGCCGCGGGCAATGCCGCAGTGGGCGTGATGGACATGCTGCGCTTCGACAAGTTCACTGCCGGGCGCTATTGGGTCGATGACTATGGCTATCCCTCGAAGGAAGCCGACTGGAAGGTGCTGCGCGCCTATTCGCCCTATCACAACATCAAGCCGGGCGTGGCCTATCCGCCGGTGCTGGTGACGACTGCCGATACCGACGACCGCGTCGTGCCGGGCCATTCGTTCAAGTATACGGCGGCGCTGCAGGCGGCGAACCCCAAGGGCAAGCCGCACCTGATCCGCATCGAGACGCGCGCCGGCCACGGGGCAGGCAAGCCGACCGACAAGGTGATCCAGGAAAGCGCCGACGTGCTTGGCTTCCTCGCCGCGTGGAGCGGGCTTGAGGTGAAGTGAGCCGGGTTCAGGCCGTCGCCGGTCTAGCGGCGGCGGCCTGTTCTTCCTCGTCCACCCGGCTTTCGAAGTGCGGCCAGGAAACCAGCTCGCGGAAGCTGCGCGGGGTGGTGGCCTGTCCGGTCGGCGGCCAGCCCTCGGCGCGGCGATAGGTGCCGAAGATCACGTCGAAGATCGGCAGCATGGCGGCGAAGTTGGTGTTGTAGTGCTCCGGCAGCCTGGAATGGTGCAGGCGGTGATAGGCCGGGCAGTTCAGCACCCATGACCACTTGCCGTAATCCACCTTCAGGTTGGCGTGGATGAAGTAGTTGTACAGCGTGGCCACCGCATAGACGAGCAGCATGGTCTCGGTCTGGCTGATGATGACCGAGGTCAGCGGCCAGATCGTCAGCGCCTTGATCAGCTGGTCGCCCCAGAAGTGGCGGTTGGTGGTCAGCGCGGACATTTCCGGGTCGGAATGGTGCAGCGAATGCATCTTCCACAGGAAGCCAACCTTGTGCTGCAACACGTGGAAGGCAAACTCGCTGCCATCGCGCACCACAAGGAAGATCAGGAAAGCGACGATGAACGGCAATTGCGCGCCGTCGATCAGCGATTGCCCGGACCAATCGTTAAAGAACGGCAGCACCAGGAAGGCCACGCCCAGGTCCAGCGCCCAGCACTGGATGTTTCGCAGCCAGTCCGTCGGGACCGGATTCCGCCACCTTTCCAGCAGCGTAATCCCTCCGATGATGAGCACCTGGGCGGCGAGGAAGTAGAATGCGAGCATGGTGCAAACCAGTAACCTGTCACGGTTAACGAATTACCCACACCCTCGTTCATCCAGTGAGCCAGTTTTCTGAACAATGCCTGTCAGGCGGGTTCAGTCTCGTCTCAGCAGCGATTCGCTAGACGGTATCTCGCAAGGCCGGGAATTGTCCCGGTCGGAGACGAGGAACGACCGATGAAGACCTATACCAAAGCTCTGGCCAAGGGCGCATTCGCGACGGTTGCGGCCGGCGCGATGGTGGCTTCGGCAGTAACTCCGGCCGCCGCGCGTGACCGTCATGACCGTGACGAGATCAGTGCCGGCGAAGTCATTGCCGGTGCACTGGTGATCGGGGGCATTGCCGCCATGGCATCTGCGGCCAGCAACCGCGACTACAACTATGATCGCGCCGGCTATGACCCGCGCTGGAATCGCAATCGTGGCTACGGCTACGGTAACAACTACGGCAATCCGCGCCAGGCCGTGCAGATGTGTGTCCAGGCAGCCGAACGGGCCGCCAGCCGGTATTCCTATGGCCGGGCGGACGTGACCGACGTGCGCGATATCGATCGCAACGCCCGCGGCTACACGGTGCGCGGCCGCATCGCGGTCAACGCGATGGGACGGGGCTGGAACCGCGGCGATCCGTACTACGGCCGTGGCTGGGACAACGACTATCGCGGGTGGAACAGCAACCTGCGCGGTTACGACAGCGGCTCGTTCAAGTGCCGGGTCGAATATGGCCGGGTGGTCGATATCGACTTCAGCGGCATTCGCGGCCTCTGAGACCCCCTCCTGAGGAAAAGCGATGGCCCCCCGTCTCGAAAGAGGCGGGGGGTTCGCTTTGCCGGTAGCTCAGCGCCCCGGGCGCGCGGCCTCGGCGGCATCGCTGGCCAGCGTGTCGGCCCGTTCGTTTTCCGGGTGGCCATCGTGCCCCTTCACCCAGATCCATTCGATCTTGTGCGGGCGCGTGGCGAGCAGCAGGTCCTGCCACAGGTCGGCATTGGCGACAGGCTTCTTTGCCGCGTTCTTCCAGCCGTTCTTCTGCCAGCCGAAAACCCAGCCGGTGATCCCGTCGATCACATAGCGGCTGTCGGTATGAAGCGAGACCTTGCACGGCTCCTTCAGCGCGCCGAGCGCCCGGATCACCGCCATCAGTTCCATGCGGTTGTTGGTCGTCGCCGGATCGCCGCCGGACATTTCCTTTTCATGGTCCCCCATGCGCAGGATCGCCCCCCAGCCGCCGGGGCCGGGATTGCCCTTGCAGGCGCCATCGGTGAAAATCTCGACGTGCTTCACGCAAAGATGCCGGCGTTGGCCGGATCGGCGTAGAATTCCAGTCGCCGGGCGAAGGCCATCGGGTCCTTGCGCGTCACCAGTGCATCGGCGGGCGTGTTGAGCCAGTCATAGGCGCGCGTGGCAAGAAAGCGCATGGCCGCACCGCGCGCCAGCAGGGGCAGGGCGCTGCATTCCTCGCCGGAAAGCGGGCGGACCGATTCGTAGCCGGCGATCAGCGCCTGCGACAGGTCGGGCAGGAATTCCCGCCCGGCGCTGTCGAAGCACCAGGCCGCGTGAGTCACCGCCACGTCGTAGGCCAGCATGTCGGTGCAGGCGAAGTAGAAGTCGATAAGGCCGGTAACCTCGTTGCCGAGCATCAGCACGTTATCGGGGAACAAGTCGGCGTGAATCACCCCGCGCGGCAGGCCGTCCGGCCAGGCGGCGACCAGCGCCGGCAATTCGCGCCCGACCAGCGCGGCAAGCTGCGGGTCGATCGTGGCGAGCCCGTCCTGGCCGCAGGCTCCCAGCAGGCGCTGCCATTCGGCCGGGCCCATGCCGTTTTCGCGCTTGGCGGCAAAGTCGCCCGCAGCAAGATGCACCTGCGCCAGGGCCGCGCCCACCGCCCGCCCCTGCGCCGGGGTGGGGTGGCTCAGCGTGAAGCCGGGCAGGAATTCGATGAAGGCCAGCGCCTTGCCATGGTGCAGGCGAAAGGCATTTCCGGCCTTGTCGTGGATGGTCGCCGGCACCGGGCAGCCCTTGGCCGCAAGGTGATCGAGCAGGCCGAGGAAGAAGGGCAGGTCGGCCACATCGGTGCGCTCTTCATAGATCGTCACGATGTGGCGGGTCGCCTTGCCATCGGGCAGGGCGGTTTCGACGATGAAATTGCTGTTCGAGACGCCTTCGGCAATGCCCTTGTAAAGCGTCAGCTCCCCAAGCCCGAATTCCCCTACAAGGTAGTGGAAATCGCTGTCGTCGAGATGGGTGTAGACCGCCATCCCTAGGCCTTCGCGTCCATCAGCTGGCGGGGCAGCTTGAACACCATCTTCTCCTCGGCGGTGACGACGGTTTCCTCTTCCAGCGGGCGGATCGCGGCGATGCAGCCCACGACTTCGCGGACCAGTTCCTCGGGCGCGGAAGCACCGGCGGTAAGGCCCACCGTGTTCACGCCTGCAAACCAGGCCGGATCGATGTCCGATCCGCGCTGGACCAGCCGGGCCGGGGTGCCGCAGCGTTCGGCCACTTCGACGAGGCGCACCGAATTGGAGCTGTTGGGCGCGCCGATCACCAGAACCAGGTCGCAATCGGGCGCAATCTGCTTCACCGCCGCCTGCCGGTTGGACGTGGCGTAGCAGATATCCTCTGCCTTGGGGCCGGCGATCTGCGGATAGCGGGCGCGCAGGGCGGCGACGACAGCGGCGGTATCGTCGACCGAAAGCGTCGTCTGGGTAAGGAAGGCGAGGGGCGCATCTTCGGCAAAGGAGAGCGCCTCGACATCGGCAACCGTCTCGACCAGCGTGATCGTGCCGTCGGGAACCTGGCCCAGCGTGCCGATGACTTCGGGATGGCCGCGATGGCCGATGAAGACGATGTGCCGCCCGGCTTCGATCTGGCGTTCCGCCTGCCGGTGGACCTTGCTGACCAGCGGGCAGGTGGCATCGAGCCATTCCAGCCCGCGCGATGTTGCCTCTGCCGGCACCGATTTCGGCACGCCATGGGCGCTGAAGATCACCGGCACGCCATCGGGCACCTCGTCCAGCTCCTCGACGAAGATGGCCCCCTTGGCCTTCAGGCTGTCGACGACGAAGCGGTTGTGGACGATTTCGTGCCGGACATAGACCGGCGGGCCATAGCGCTTCAGCGCAAGCTCGACGATATCGATCGCCCGGTCCACCCCGGCGCAGAACCCGCGCGGGGCGGCAATGATGAGTCGCAAGGGAGCGGCGGATAATGCGGCGTTCATTTCGTGCCCCCTAGCGCTTCGTGCGCCCAGCCGCTAGGGCAGCGAAACGATTTTGAAGGAACCGGATTGCGATGACTGCCCGCACTCGCCTGATTGCCGCTACTGCCCTCGTTGCCGCGCTGGCCGGATGCCGGGGAAGCGGCGATATCGTCGTTGACGAAGGCGTGGGCATCACCGCTGTCCGCACCGCCTGCCCGGCGGTGGGCATTCCCGACTACACCGGCGATATCACCACCTTCCGCACGCCCGGCGCAACCGATGCCGGCTCTATCGACGTGACGGCGGCCATCACCAACCTGCGCACCCAGTGCAACGAGGCGGGCGAGAAGGTCTATTCGACCTCCACCTTCGATGTCGTTGCCCGACGTGCCGACGTACGCGGCGCGCGCACGGTGCAGCTGCCCTATTTCGTCACCGTGCTGCGCGGCCGCTCGGCCGTGGTTTCCAAGCGGCTGGGCACCGTGACGCTGAACTTCGCCGATGGCCAGGAACGGGCACAGGCACGCGGGCAGGGCGCTGCCTATATCGACAAGGCCGAAGCGACCCTTGCCGAGGAAATCCGCCGCGAGATCACCCGCAAGCGCAAGGCCGGCGATGCCGATGCGGCGACCGATCCGCTCTCGCGCCCGGAAATCCGCGCCGCGGTCAACCGCGCGACCTTCGAGGTACTGGTCGGCTTCCAGCTTGACCAGAACCAGCTGAGCTACAACGCCACCCGCTGATCTTCGCAGGCCTGAAAGGTCGAAGGTTTCCAAGCGGCGTCAAACCCGCTACCGGCGCAGCCATGTCTGACACCAGGACCCTGTACGCCGCCTATTCCGGCCACCTTTCCGCCGCTCTCGATGCGCTTGAGCAGGCGGGCGTGCTGCCTGCCGGTCTTTCGCGCGGTGCCGTGACGGTAGAGCCGCCCCGCGATCCCAGCCATGGTGACCTTGCCACCAATGCCGCCATGGTGCTGGCCAAAGGCGCGGGCACCAATCCGCGCGCCCTGGCAGAGGCGCTGGTGGCGGAACTGGTCAAGGTTCCCGGCGTTACCAGCGCCGAGATTGCCGGGCCGGGCTTCATCAACCTGCGGCTGGCCGACGCCGCCTGGATTGCCGAACTGCGCGCCATCGCCTCGCTGGCGGGCGATTACGGCCGTTCGCAAGCTGGCGGCGGGTCGACGGTGAACGTCGAATATGTCTCGGCCAATCCGACCGGCCCGATGCACATGGGCCACTGCCGCGGCGCGGTGGTCGGCGATGCGCTTGCCTCGCTGCTCGAATGGTCGGGCCACAAGGTCATCCGCGAATACTACGTCAACGATGCCGGCGCGCAGGTCGATGTCCTCGCCCGCTCGGTGCACCTGCGTTACCGCGAGGCGCTGGGCGAGGCCGTGGGAGAGATTCCCGAAGGGCTCTATCCCGGCGATTACCTCGTGCCCGTGGGGCAGGAACTCGCCCGCGAGTTCGGCAACAAGTACGCGGGTGCGCCTGACAGCGAATGGCTTGTCCTGTTCCGCACCCGTGCGGTTGCCGCCATGCTGGCGATGATCAAGGACGATCTCGCGCTGCTGGGCATCCACCATGACCTGTTCTCGTCCGAGGCGGAGCTGCAGGCTGCCGGCAAGCCTGCCGATGCCGAAAAGTGGCTGCGCGCGCACGATCTGGTTTACGATGGCCAGCTCGAAGCGCCCAAGGGCAAGACGCCCGAGGACTGGGAACCGGTGGAACTGCCGCTGTTCCGCTCGACGAAGTTCGGCGACGATCAGGACCGTCCGATCAAGAAATCGTCGGGTGAATGGACCTATTTCGGTGCCGACCTCGCCTATCACTTCCAGAAGGCGCAGAGCGCCGACGCGCTGGTTGATATCTGGGGCGCGGACCACGCCGGCACGGTAAAGCGCATCAAGGCCGCAGTTGCCGCCATGACCGGCGCTGACGGATCGCCGACCCCCTTCGAGGTCAAGCTGGTGCAGATGGTCCAGCTGATGAAGGGCGGCCAGCCGTTCAAGATGTCGAAGCGCGCCGGCAATTTCGTCACGCTGGCCGATGTGGTCGAAATGGTGGGCAAGGACGTTGTCCGCTTCACCATGCTCACCCGCAAGCCCGACGCGCAGATGGACTTCGATTTCGACAAGGTGGTCGAAGCCTCGAAGGACAATCCCGTCTTCTACGTGCAATATGCCCATGCCCGCATCCGTTCCACCCTGCGCAAGGCGGCGGGGGAAGGCTTCGCGCCTTCGGATGCGGCGCTGGAGCGGCTGGGCGAGGAAGAGCTGGGGCTGGTCAAGCTGGCCGCGCAGTTCCCCCGCCTGGTAGAGGCCGCCGCTGCGGCGCGCGAACCGCACCGGGTGGCCTTCTACCTCTATGATCTGGCCGCTGCGTTCCATGCATACTGGAACGTGGGCAATGACAGGCCGGAAAAGCGGTTCATTGTGGCACAGGATCAAGAGGTTACGGGGGCAAGGCTTTTCCTTGCCACGCAAATCGGGCAACTGGTACGAAACGGCCTCGCCATTCTTGGCGTGGAGGCTGTCGAAGAAATGTAAGCGCTGCCTTGGGCAGCTGCGGAGGGCGCGATGATCGAAGGTGCAGGGCGGGACCCGGAAGACTACGGCGAAGGGATCGAGGAAACGGTAGAGGCTACCGCCTATGAGGCGGACCAGCCGGCCGAACTGGATCTCGACGCGGACGATCGCCTGCCCTGGCTGGAATCGTCGGACGACGATTATGACGAGGAAGGCGTCGACGGCACCCGCGTCGCGGCTTTCGTCGTTGGTGGCCTCGCGGCGCTGGCGGCGCTGGTCTATGCCATCTGGTGGTTCAGCCACCGCACGCCCGATCCGGCGCTGGTGGCCGATGGCAGCACCATTTCCGCACCCTCGGAGCCCTACAAGGAAGCGCCCAAGGACCCGGGCGGCAAATCGTTCACCGGCCAGGGCGATACGTCCTATTCGGTTGCCCAGGGCAAGGACAGCCAGCCCAAGCTGGCCGGCGGCGGCGAAGCGCCCAAGCCCACGATCGATGCCGGAACGGCACCGGCGGCGGCAACCAGCGGCGGTGTCGGCGTGCAGGTCGGCGCCTATGGCAGCCGCGAGAAGGCGGAGCAGGCATGGTCGGCCCTCGTCGGTCGCAGCGCCGCGCTGAAGGGCGTGAACCACCGCGTGGTCGAAGGCACGGCCGATATCGGCAAGGTCTATCGCCTGCAGGCAGTGGCTGGCGACGCGGCTGCGGCCGAGGCGCTGTGCTCGCAGCTGAAGGCCGGCGGCATCACCTGCCAGGTCAAGCGCTAGATTTCCCCATTTCCGGGCCTTCGCGCGCTTGCATTGCGGCGCTGCGAAGGCCACGTTCCGCGCCATGGTCCCCGCGATTTTCGGCATATCAGGACTGGCGCTCAGCGCCGACGAGCGCGCCTTTTTCGCTGACGCCGATCCGGCTGGCTACATCCTGTTCGGTCGCAACGTCGAAAGTCGCGAGCAGCTGCGCGCGCTCACCGATTCGCTGCGTTCGATCCACGGCCGTGATCGCCTGCTCATCACGATTGACCAGGAAGGCGGCCGGGTCGCCCGGATGAAGCCGCCGGTCTGGCCGGCCTATCCCCCCGGTGCCGTGTTCGACAGCCTTTATGACCTTGCCCCCGCCAGCGCGATCGAGGCAGCACGCGCCAATGCCGAAGCGCTGGCCATCGACCTTGCCGAGGTAGGGATCAGCTGCACCCATGCGCCGGTGCTCGATGTCCGGGCGCAAGGCGCACACGATGTGATCGGCGACCGGGCCTATGGTTTCGAGCCGATGCGCGTTGCTGCAATCGGGCGGGCCGTGCTCGACGGGCTGGCCCGCGGCGGCGTTGCCGGAACCATCAAGCATATCCCCGGCCACGGCCGCGCCTGTGCCGACAGTCACAAGGAACTGCCCACCGTTACCGCCAGCGAGGAAGAGCTGGAACGCGACATGGCACCGTTCCGCGCGCTCGCTTCTGCGGCCATGGGGATGACGGCGCACGTGCGCTATACCGCTTGGGATACTGACAATCCCGGCACGCTCTCGCCCTTCGTGGTGGGCGAGATCATCCGCAAGCGCATCGGCTTCGATGGCCTGCTGCTGACCGACGATATCGACATGCAGGCGCTGACCGGCCCGATTCCGGATAATGCCGCGCGGGCCCTTGCCGCGGGGTGCGATATTGCGCTCAACTGCTGGGCGAAGATGGACGACATGGTGGGAATCGCCCGGGCCTGCCCGACGATGCGGCCCGAAAGCGCCGAGCGGCTGGAGCGCGCGCTTGCTCCCACCTGCGTGCCGGCCGATCGCACGGCAGACCAGGCGGCGCTGTTCGCCCGGCGCGATGCGCTGCTGGCGCTGGACGAGGCGCGGGCGTGACGCAGGAGGTGTTCGACCTTCCCGGCGGCTCCATCGCCGATCCGGCGGACTGGAGCGGCCCCGGCGCAGCCGCCACGGCGGACGAGGCGCTTTATCTTGAACTCGATGGCTGGGAAGGGCCGCTTGACCTGCTGCTCGATCTCGCGCGGCGGCAGAAGGTCGATCTGAGGACGATCTCGATCCTCGGGCTGGTGGACCAGTACCTCGACTATATCGAACGGGCCGAGGCGCTGCGGCTGGAACTGGCCGCCGATTACCTCGTCATGGCGGCGTGGCTGGCCTACCTCAAATCCGCCCTCCTGCTGCCCCGCGAAGCGCAGGAAGAACCCAGCGCCGAGGAGCTGGCGCTGCGCCTGCAACTGCGGCTCCAGCGCCTTGCCGCCATGCGCGATGCCGCAGCGCGGCTGATGGGGCGTGACCGGCTGGGCCGCGACGTGTTCCTGCGCGGCGCACCCGAAGGCCTGCGGGTCGACCGCAAGAACCGCTGGCAGTGCGACTGGTTCGAACTTGTCCAGGCCTATGGGCAGGTCAAGGCGCGCACCGCGCCGGTGGTGCACATGGTGCGCGACCGCATGGTGATGACGCTGGACAGCGCGCTCAGCCGCGTATCCTCGATGCTCGGCGTGACGCTTGACTGGATGGAGCTGCGCGAATTCCTGCCACCCCATGCCGACCCGCGCCTGCGCCGTTCCGCCCTGGCATCCAGCTTTGTCGCCGCGCTGGAACTGGCGCGGCTGGGCAAGGCGGAAATGACGCAGGACGAAACCTTCGGCCCCTTGCGCCTGCGACGGGTGGCGGCATGACGCGGCCCGACGATCTTGTCCGCGCGGTGGAGGCCACCCTGTTTGCCGCCGATGGCCCGATGACGGCCGAGGCGATCTCGACCCACCTTGGCGGGGCGGATGTGCGCCCCGCGCTGAAAGAGCTGGCCGCGCATTACGACGGGCGCGGCATCGCGGTGGTCGAGCGCGGCGGGCGCTGGCATTTCCAGACTGCGCCCGATCTTGCCCACCTGCTGCGCCGCGAGCGCGAGGAAGTGCGCCGCCTTTCGCGCGCGGCGACCGAGACGCTCGCCATCGTCGCCTATCACGAACCTGTCAGCCGGGCCGAGATCGAGGCAATTCGCGGCGTGCAGACCGCCAAGGGCACGCTCGATGTGCTACTTGAGGCGGGCTGGGTGCGGATTGCCGGGCGCCGCGAAGTGCCGGGCCGGCCGGTCATTTATGCCACAACGCCCGAATTTCTCGCCCATTTCGGGCTGACCTCGCGCCGCGACCTGCCGGGTATCGACGAGCTCAAGGCCGCCGGCTTGCTCGATCCGGTCGAAGACGCGCTGGAAGCGGCGATGAACGCCCCGGCACCTGAGGAAAACGACGGGTCGAACGAAAATCCGCCGGATGCACTGGCAAGCGAGGATGAAAGTGCCTAGATAGGCGCCGACAGGGGCCGACAGGCAGCGGTCCTGCCCGAAAGTGGAGTTGGATATGGGTGCTTGGGGTATTGGGCACTGGATCGTGGTGCTGGTCGTCGTTCTCGTGCTGTTTGGCCGTGGACGCGTGGCAGACGTGATGGGCGAATTCGGCAAGGGCCTGAAGAGCTTCAAGCAGGGCATGGCGGACGAGGACAACAAGCCCGTTCCCCCGCCGCCGGCGCAGATCCCCGCGCCTGACGCCGCCCCTGCGGCCTCTGCCAGCGAAAAGACCAAGACCGGCGAATAAGCCGGCCTTCGCGCAATGTTCGATATCGGCTTCGATGAAATGCTGCTGGTCGCCATCGTGGCGATCGTCGTCATCGGGCCGAAGGACTTGCCGATGGCCCTGCGCACGGTTGGCCGCTGGGTGGCGAAGGTTCGCCGCGTTTCCGGCCATTTCCGCGCCGGCGTGGAGAACATGATCCGCGAGGCGGAGCTTGAGGAGATGGAGAAGAAGTGGCGTGAACAGAACGCCGCAATTCTTGCCGCCCATCCCGATCCCGGCCCCGATGCAGAAGCACGGGCTGCCGCCGCTGCGGCCGAGGGCGATGCGGCCATGCTGCCGCTGACCCCGGCGGACAAGCCGGCAAGCACCGACGATGCCACGCCCGAGCTTCCGCTCGCGCCTTCGCGCTGAGAGGGCAGGGGCCATGGTGTTCAAGATCAAGGAAATCGACGAGACACAGGCGCCGCTGCTCGATCACCTGATCGAACTTCGTACGCGCCTGATGCGCTGCATCCTGGCGCTGGTGCTGACCTTTGGCGTGGGCATCTATTTCGCCAAGGACATCCTTGGCTTCCTGGTGCAGCCGCTGGTCGATGCCGGACAGACGCGGCTGGTGTTCACCAAGCTTTACGGCCAGTTCTTCGTCGAATTGAAAGTGGCGGTCTTTGCCGCCTTCTTCGCCAGCTTCCCGATCATCGCCAACCAGCTCTGGGCCTTCATTGCGCCCGGGCTCTACGCCAAGGAGAAGAAGGCCTTCCTGCCCTTCCTGCTCCTGACGCCGGTGCTGTTCATCGGCGGCGGTGCTCTGGCCTATTACGTGGTGATGCCCACGGCCTTCAAATGGTTCCTTGGTTTCCAGGGCGTGCAGGGTGGCCTTGAGATCGATGCCATGCCGAGCTCGGAAGATTACCTTGGGCTGGTCATGCAATTCATCCTGGCATTCGGTTTCAGCTTCCTGCTGCCGGTGCTGCTGTTGCTGCTCAACACTGCCGGAATCGTTAGCCGCGCCCAGCTGGTCAACGCGCGGCGCTATGTGATCGTCGGCATCACGATCGTGGCTGCCGTCATTACCCCGCCCGACGTATTGTCGCAGCTCATGCTGGCGATCCCGCTCGTGCTGCTGTTCGAAGGGGCGCTGCTGATCATGTGGTTTACTGAGCGCAAGCGCGCTCGCGAAGCGGCTGCCGAAGCGGCGCAGGGAACCGACGTGGTGCCGGCATCGGACACGGCCAGCGCCGGTCCGGCCGAGTAGGACTCCAGGACAAGTCTCTAAGCAGCTGCTGGTGTATGCCGGTGACGCGCCCGTGCGTGTGTGCCTGCGCTTCGGTTGCTCAGACGTCTGTTGCCTTGATTTCGGCTCATCACACGAATCACGCAGGCAACAAAAAAGCGGGGTCGAAACCCCGCTTTCCGTATCTTTCGATGTACCGTTGAGCTTACGGGCTCGACGGACGATCGTCGTTGTTGCCGGCGAACAGCGCAACGCCGACACCGATCAGAAGCACTGCCAGGATCAGCAGGATGGTCGAGTCGCCACCGAACTGGCTGGCATCTGCAACCCGAGTCGAAACACGACCGACTTCCGCATTCTGCGCAAGGGCCGGAGCCGAAACCATCAGAGCTGCGGCAGTTGCAGCCAGATCACGAAACTTCATCGAGTCTCTCCTTTTGAGCTCTTCGCCACTCGCTTAACCGAACAACGAATGACGCACAAGCACTAACTTAACCACGCTTCGACGCTTCAGTTCCCTGAGGAACAAGGCAAAACGGGGGGCAAGCACCTGTTGGAACAGCCCTTTAACCCGCCGACCGATTCGCGCAACCCCGATTTGGCGGTGGAAGAGGCGAACCGTTCGCTTTTGACGCCTAGGTGAGGATATTTAACAACAGGTTACGGCGGAGGCTGCGAATGGTCCCGAACACGCGCCCACGCGCAAGTCAGCGCCCCTCGGAGCCGCCCGGTGCGGGCGCTGACCAGACCTTTCGGCCGCCCACCCAGGTCTCGAGCACCCGGGTCTGGGCAAGTTCTGACGGGCTGGAAAGCAGGGGATCGCGGTCAACCAGCAGGAAGTCTGCCCGCATTCCCGGGGCCAGCCTGCCAAAGCGCGTTTCGGCCAGTCCGGCATAGGCGCCGCCGGTGGTGAAGCCCGCCAGCGCCGCCTCGCGCGAGAGGCGTTCCTGCGGTTGCCAGCCGCCGAAAGGCTGGCCGTCCGGTCCCTGCCGGCTGATTGCTGCCGCCAGCCCGGCAAAAGGCTCGGGCGATTCGACCGGGGCATCCGAACCGAGCGCCAGGACCCCTCCCGAGGCGGCAATCGACTTCCAGGAATAGGCGCCCGACAGGCGGGACGGACCCAGCCGCGCCTCGGCCATCAGCCGGTCGGAGGTCTGGTGCACCGGCTGCATCGAGGCGATGACGCCAAGCTTGCCGAATCGCGCAAGGTCGGCCGGATCGACAACCTGTGCGTGTTCGATCCGCCAGCGGCGATCGCCCTTGTAGGTCTCGTTAAGCTCGGACACGGCGTCGAGCACCTGCGCGTTGGCATCATCGCCAATGGCGTGCACGGCCACCTGGAACCCGTCCATCGCCGCGCGGCTCATCAGGTTGCGCACCTGTGCGGGGCTGAGCAGGGACAGCCCCCTGTTGCCCGGAGCATCGGCATAGGGTGCCTTCAGCGCGGCTCCGCGCGATCCCAGCGCCCCGTCCATGTAGAGCTTGACGCCATTGAGCCGCAGCCTGTCGTCATAAAGCCACGGGCCCGGAGCCGACCCGCCGATCAGCGCCATGGCATCGATCCCGGCGGCATAGGACATTACGCGGATGCGCAGCCGCCCGCTGTCCCCGGCCCGGCGCAGCGCCTGCCAGTCCTCGATCGTGGTCCCCATGTCGGCAACCGCGGTAACGCCCTTGCTGGCAAGCAGGTCCTGCGCCTTGTCGAGCGCAAGGTCGCGCTCGGCCGGGCGGGGCTTTGGCACCTGGCGGTCGACCAGCGCCATGGCATTGTCCACCAGCACGCCCGAGGGTTGCCCTGCGGCACCGCGTTCGATGCGCCCGCCCGCGGGATCCTTTGTAGCTGCCGTCACGCCAGCCGCCGCCAGCGCCGCGCTGTTGGCCCAGCCGGCATGGCCATCGACGCGGCCCAGCCAGACGGGACGATCCTTGACCACGGAATCGAGCTCGGCGGCGGTGGGAAACCGGCCCAGCTTCCACTGCTCCTGGTTCCAGCCCCGCCCGATGATCCACTTGCGCTCGGGATGCTGGGCGGCGAACCGGGCGATGGCGGCCTGCGCCTCGGCCAGCGATTTCGTGCCGGACAGGTCCAGCGTCATCGCGGCGATGCCGATATCCATCACGTGGACATGGGCGTCGATCAGGCCGGGCATCAGCACGCGGCCCTTGCCGTCGATGTAGTAATCGGTGCGGGCAGGGCGCTTGTCGCCGCGTTTGAGCACCTGGACGATCCTGCCATCAGCAGAAAAGACGATGCCCGTCAGCCGCTGCACCTGGCCCTTTTCATCGAGGGTGAGGCCATCGACATTGTCGAGCAGGGTATCGGCAAGGGCGGGGCCGGCGAAGAGCAGCGCCGCAAGAGCGATAGCCGCCCGCTTCACTTGCGCTTGCCCGGCAGCGGCAGGCGGCGGACGAGGGCGGAGGTATCGAGCCGCCCGCCGCCGATGGCCTGCACTTCGGCATAGAACTGGTTGACCAGCGCGGTGATCGGCAGCGAAACGCCAAGGCCCCGGCCTTCGTCCATCGCCAGGCCAAGATCCTTGCGCATCCAGTCCACGGCAAAGCCGAAGTCGAATTCGTCGGCGGCCATGGTCTTCCAGCGGTTGTCCATCTGCCAGCTTTGTGCCGCCCCGCCCGAGATCGCTTCATAGACCTTGTCGGTATCGAGATGGCTTGCCTGGGCAAAGCGCATGGCTTCCGAAAGCCCGGCAACGATGCCGGCGATGCAGATCTGGTTGGCCATCTTCGCCGTCTGTCCCGCCCCGGCGCGGCCGATGTGGACGACGCGGCGGGTATAGGCTTCGAACACCGGCATGGCCATGGCGATGGCATCGGGACGTCCGCCGCACATCAGGGTGAGCCGGCCTTCCTCTGCGCCGATCTGGCTGCCGGTCATCGGGGCATCGACGCAGTGCACCTGCAGGTCGCGGGCTTCCACGGCGATCTGGCGGGCGATGCGGGCCGATGCAGTCGTATGGTCAATGAACAGGCCGCCGCGCTTCAGGGTGCGGAACACGCCATTGGGGCCGAGCACCACGTCCGAGAGATCATCATCGTTGCCGACGCAGGTAATTACCACATCGGCACCCTCGGCCGCCTCGGCGGGGCTGGTGGCGATGCGCACGGCAAGGTCGGGATTGTCCGCCTGCCAGCGTTCGCGCCGTTCAGGCGACCGGTTGTAGATCGTCATGTCATGCCCGGCGCGGGCGAGGTGGCGGGCGATGGGGCCACCCATCACGCCGAGGCCGAGGAAGGAAATCTTGCGTCTGTCGCTCATGACGCACCTGTTAGCGCCAATTGCGCGCGGTGCCAGCCCCCGGTATGGCCTTTGTCCATGCAAATGCTCCGCAATCCGCGCCTTGTCCGCCTGAGCCTGCTGGCCTTCTGGGGCGTGGCGACCTTCTCGGTGATCATGGCCCTGCTGCCGCAGCCGCCCGAGATGCCGAGCGACCGCTATGGCGACAAGGTGAACCACATCCTTGCCTTTGCGACCATGGCCGCGCTTGCCCTGCTGGCCTATCCGCGCGCCTCGCGCTGGCGGGTGGTGGAGCGGCTTTCGTTCCTGGGCGCGATGATCGAAGTGGCGCAATCGATCCCGGCGCTGGGGCGGCAGTGCGACATTCGCGACTGGATCGCCGATACTGCTGCCGTGGCGGTTGTCGTCGGGTTCGCCGCGCTGGTGCGGTTCGCACGGCATTAGCGGTTTGCAAGCAATCGCCTTTGCCGTTACGGCGCGGGCACCATGGATAGTACCGCCACCAAGCCCGTTGCAGCGCGAGACCTGCTGACCATCGCCGATGTTCGTGCGGCGGCGGAGCGAATTGCCGGCGCGGTGGTGCGCACGTCTACCGACTATTCCCGCACGCTCAGCGCCATTGCCGGCTGCGATGTCTGGCTGAAGTTCGAGAACCTTCAGTTCACCGCTGCCTACAAGGAACGCGGCGCGCTCAATGCCCTGCTGCAGCTTTCAGACCAGCAGCGCTCGCGCGGGGTGATCGCCGCTTCGGCGGGCAACCATGCGCAGGGTCTTTCCTATCACGGCACCCGGCTGGGCGTGCCGGTAACGATCGTCATGCCGCGCACCACGCCGACGGTGAAGGTGATGCAGACCGAGCAGGTCGGCGGCAAGGTGGTGCTTGAGGGCGAGACCTTCGACGAAGCCTATGCCCACGCGCGCCGGCTGGAAGCGGAACTGGGCCTGGCCTTCGTCCACCCCTTCGACGATCCGGCAGTGGCGGCCGGGCAGGGCACCGTGGCGCTGGAAATGCTTGAGGACGTGCCCGAGCTCGACATGCTGGTGATCCCCGTCGGTGGCGGCGGGCTTGCCTCGGGCATGGGCACGGCGGCCCGTGCCATCAAGCCGGAGATCGGCCTGATCGGCGTGGAGGCGGAGCTGTTCCCCTCGATGTACAACGTGCTCAAGGGCACGCAGTACCCCTGCGGCGGCGATACGCTGGCCGAAGGCATCGCGGTGAAGGAGCCCGGCCTCTTTACCTCGAAGGTGCTGGCAGACCTGCTCGACGATTTCCTGCTGGTCGGCGAAAGCGACATGGAAGGCGCGCTGGCGCTGCTGCTGCAGATCGAAAAGACCGTGGTCGAAGGTGCCGGTGCCGCCGGACTTGCCGCCGTTCTGGCCAACCCGGACAAGTTCAAGGGCCGCAAGGTCGGCATCGTGCTTTCGGGCGGCAATATCGATACGCGCCTGCTGGCCAACGTCCTGCTTCGCGACCTTGCCCGCTCTGGCCGCCTCGCGCGCCTGCGGCTTACCTTGCAGGACCGTCCCGGTGCCCTGTTCAAGGTGATGGAAGAGTTCAACAAGCACAACATCAACATCATCGAGATCTGGCACCAGCGCATCTTCACGCACCTGCCGGCAAAGGGCCTGATCACCGACATCGAGTGCGAGGCGCGCGACAAGGACCAGCTCGACGCCCTCGTCGCATCGCTGCGGGCCAAGGGCTATGATGTCAGCCAGGTGGAACTGAACTAGCCATCGCTGCGGCGCAGGTGCTGCTGCTTGCCCGCGGAACGGTCAGGCTGTACGTCTGTTCAACAGAACAGATCACCTGAGCGGGAGACTATCGATGGCTACAGCCGCCAAGACCGGCCTCGAGCTGCGTTACGAGAAGATCAAGGACAAGATCGGCGCGCGCGTTCTCAACCCCAAGGAAGAGCTGCTGACCGGCGAGCTTTCGCCCGCGATCCTCGACCTGATGGAAGAAGTAGGCGTCGTGGTGTTCCCCGAACTCCACCTGACCGATGCCGAGCAGGTGCAGTTCTCCAACTCGCTTGGCGGCAATGCCGATGAACTGGCCGGGCAGAACCAGGACCAGGTCTTCAAGGTCTCGCTCGATGAGGGCAAGCAGCAGAAGAACGTCGTCGAATACCTCAAGGGTTCGCTGTTCTGGCACATCGACGGCACGATGAACCCGATCCCGATCCGCGCCTCGATGCTCAGCGCGCAGGTGCTGGCGCCCGAGGGCGGCGATACCCTGTTCGCCAACACGGCTTCCTCCTATGCCGACCTGCCCGAGGACAGAAAGGCGAAGCTGGAAGGCCTGCGGGTGGTTCACTCGCTGTGGTGCTCGGGCTTTTACCACACCCCCGAACCGACGCTTGAACAGCTTGAGGACTGGCAGTCCAAGGGCGAGGCGGAGATTCCGCTCGTCGTCACCACAGCGGCGGGCAAGAAGAGCCTCGTGCTCGGCAACACGGCGCATTACATCCCCGGCATGGACATGAAGGAAAGCCAGCGCATCCTTCACGGTCTGCGCGACTTCGCCACCAGCGAACCCTATGTCTATCGCCACGTCTGGAAGGTCGGCGATACGGTGATGTGGGACAACCGCACCTCGCTTCACAAAGCGACGCCCTATGATCCCTATTGCGGCCGCATGATGCACCGCACGATCATCAAGGGGGGCGAGGCCTGGGAAGTAAAGAAGGGCTGACGACCGCCGAATAATCGGGTCTTCCGATCCGACTGATCGCCCCGGCGCGCTTCAACGCACCGGGGCGTTTCCTTATATGGGCGGCAGCAACCCCCAGCCCCCAAGGGAGAATACGCCATGGCGACCGCCGCCGACATCACCCTGAAACAAGAAGCGATCAAGCCGCAGATCGGCAGCCGTGTGCTCAATTCCAAGGAAGACCTGCTTTCGGGCAAGCTCTCCGCCGAGATTCGCGACCTGCTGGAACAGCGCGGCGTTCTCGTCTTCCCGAAGATCAGCTTCACCGATGAAGAGCAGATCGCCTTCACCAAGACCCTGGGCAAGTTCGCGCCGGAACGCGCGGGCGGCGATGAAGTGATCAGCAAGATCACGCTCGACCCGAACGAGGCGGGCGAAAGCGCCGAATACCTCAAGGGGTCGCTTTACTGGCACATCGACGGCACCCGCAACGACGTGCCGATCCTGGCTTCGCTGCTGTCGTGCAAGGTGCCGAGCCCCAAGGGCACCGGCAACACCGGCTTCGCCAACTGCTATGCCGCGTTCGATGCGCTGCCCGAAGAGGACAAGGCAAAGTACGATGGCCTGCAGGTGCTTCACGCACCCTGGGCCTCGGTGTTCTATCACGAACCCGAACCCAGCCTTGCCAAGCTGCAGGCCTATGTCCGCATCGGCGAGAACGAGCTGCCGCTGGTCTGGACGCACAAGTCCGGCCGCAAAAGCCTGGTCCTGGGCAACACCGCAGCCTGGGTCGTCGGCAAGAGCCCGTCCGAAAGCGCGCTGATCCTGCATGGCCTGCGTGATTGGGCGACGTCGGAACAGTTCACCTACAGCCACGAATGGGAAGTAGGCGACCTGGTGATCTGGGACAACACCGGCACGCTGCACCGCGCCGAATGGTACGATCCCGATTGCGGCCGCATGATGCACCGCACCAAGCTGGAAGGCGAGGAGCCCTGGGGCCAGTAAGGCCTGTCCGGTCAGTGATCTACAGGAGGGGGCGGGGCTGCGGTTCCTCCCCCTCCGAGTTTCTGGCCGCGCATCAGGAATATCACCGGGATGGTCGCCACGGCGACAAGGCAGGCCATCCAGAAGGTATCGACCGTCGCCACCATGGCGGCGTGGCGGGCAATCTCTCCGCCCGCGCGGGCAAGGGCCACCTGATCGCCGAAGTCCATCGCCGGGCGCGCCCATTGCAGCGTGGGGTTGTCAGGCCGGACCCCCTCTGCAAGCCGCGAGGAGACCTGCGCCGAGGCATGGATCGACATCAGCTGCATGGCCGAAATGCCGATCGAATTGCCCAGGTTGCGCACCAGGGCAAAGATCGCGGCGCCCTCGTTGCGGAAGCGCGGGGCCAGTGTGGCGAATGCCAGCGCGGAAAGCGGTGAAATCAGCATGCCGCCGGAAAAGCCCTGGAACGCGCCAGCGACCATGATCGGAAACTCGTCGGTCTCCAGGTTCATGCCGGAAAACATGTTCAGCGCGATGACCGAAAGCACCATGCCGGTCACCAGCAGCACCCGGGGATCGACGCGCCGGATCAGCCGCGTGACGATCAGCAGGCCGATGATCGTACCCACGGCCCGCGGCATGTTGACCAGGCCGAACTTGAAGGCCGAATAGCCAAGCAGGTTTTCCGTATACAGCACCAGCATCGGGCTGGATGCGAAGATGACGATGCCGATCACCGTCGATACCACCGTGCCGATGGCGAAGTTGCGATCGGCGAACAGTTCGACACGCAGGAAGGTGTCGCGCCGCGTGAACATGTGGACGGCAAGCAGGTAAAGCGCGAGCGCGACCACCCCGGCGGTGATGCAGGTTTCCGTCGATTCGAACCAGTCGAGCTGCTCGCCGCGATCGAGGAACAGCTGGGACCCGCCCACCACGGCGGTGATCGCCAGGAAGCCGGTCCAGTCGAACGGCGCCAGTTGCTTGTCGCGCACCTCCATGTGCGCAAGCATGCCGATGGCGGCGATGATGCCGATCGGCAGGTTGATCAGGAAAACCCAGTGCCAGGAATAGTTGTCGGTCAGCCAGCCGCCCAGCGTCGGCCCCACCAGCGGCCCGATCATCGCGCCAAGCCCGGCATAGGCCATGGCGGTGGGCTGCTTTTCGGGGGGATTGATGTCCAGCAGCGTCGCCTGTCCCAGCGGGATCAGGCCCGCACCGCCAATCCCTTGCGCCACGCGCGCCAGCACCATCAGCTCTATGCTGCGGGCCGATCCGCAGACGACCGAGGCGATGGTGAAGGTGATGACCGAAACCGTCATCACCAGCTTGCGCCCGAAGCGGCTGGCGAGCCAGCTGGACAGCGGCATCATCACCGCGCTGGCGATCAGGTAGGAAGTCAGCACCCAGGCGATCTGGTCCGGCCCGGCGGAAAGGTCCGCCATCATCTTGGGCACCGCAACCACGGTAATCGTCATGTCGATGGTCACGATCAGCGTCGTGATCATGACCGATGCCGTGATCAGCGCCCTGCGTGCGGGGGAGGGGTAAAGCAGCTGGGCCATTCAAGGCATGGCGATAATAAGCCATGCTAGTAATGGCAAGCGCAGCGCATCGCCCCTGCGCGCGGCGGTCTGCTTGACCGCACTTTGGCGCATGGCATAGTCGCCCCGTGCAGCGGGGGCCGGTTCATCACCTTTCCGGCCCGTACCGGGGAGAGGACATGAGCGGAACTACCGAAGGCGCGCTGGCCGAATGGCGGCGGTATGGCATCCTGCCGATTGCGGCGGCGCTGGGCTATGCCACCTGCGTCATCCATATCTACGGCCTTGGCGTGTTCATCGAGCCGATTTCCAAGGAATTCGGCTGGAGCCGCACGGCAACGACCATCGGCCTCACGCTCTCCACGGTGATCCAGGCGCTCTGCGCGATCCCGATCGGCATGGCGGTTGACCGGTTCGGCCCGCGCAAGCTGGCGATTGTCGGCACGCTGCTGACCTGCGTGGCCTTTGCCAACCTGTCCAACGCCACCGGCGGGATGACGAACTGGTACGTCATCTGGATCATCATGTCGCTGGCCTCGCTGCCAATCCAGGCGACGATCTGGACCAGCGCCGTGGCATCGCGGTTCCACCATTCGCGCGGCATAGCCCTGGCGGTAACGCTGTGCGGGGCATCCGTGGCGCTGATCGTGTTCCCCTTCCTGGGTGCGGAACTGATCCAGATGTACGGCTGGCGCGATGCCATGCGGATCGAGGCGCTGATCTGGCTGGCGATTGCCTGGCCGATCGTCATCTTCCTGTTTCGCGGCGCACAGGACGAGAAGCGCAAGCCCGAAGCGGCAGGAGCGCCCGCCGCCCAGCCGCTTTCCGGGATTTCGCTGCTCGAAGGGCTCAAGTCCACGATCTTCCTGCGCCTGCTGATCGTGGCGCTGCTGTTCACCTTCGCCATGATCGGCCTCAACGTGCACTTCCCGCTGATGGTCAAGGCAAACGGCTTCACTCCGGTGGAGGCGGCCGCGCTGGCCTCGCTGATCGGCTGGTTCTCGATCCCGGGGCGCATCGTCACCGGCTTCATGCTTGACCGCCTGCGGGCATCGCTGGTCGGTGCGGTCGCCTTCCTGCTGCCGGCAATCGCCTGCGCCATCCTGCTGTTCGGCGGCGGCAGCGCGCTGAGCATTGGGGTGGCTGCGGCCTTCATCGGCTTCACCCTGGGGGCAGAGGTGGACGTGCTGGTCTATCTCACCACCCGCTATTTCGGCCTGCGCAATTTCGGCGGGCTCTACGGCGGCATCCTTGCGGCGCTTTCGGTCGGTACGGCATTCGGCCCGCTTGCCGCATCGCGTGTGTTCGATGTGTGGGCCAGCTACGATCCCTTCCTCACCGTCACGCTGGGCATGATGGCCTTCTCCAGCCTGCTGCTCGCCAGCCTGCCGCGTCCGAAGGCGGAATTCCAGGAGGTGCGCAGCGATGGCTGATTGGACCGAACTGACGCGCGGCTTCTATCTTGAAGGGCTGCTGGTCGATGGGCCGGATATCTGGTTCACCGATGTCACGCGGGGCGGGGTGCACAACCTGCGCACGGGGCAGACCGTGCTGCCCGAGCGGACCATGGTCGGCGGCCTGCTGCTCAATGCCGATGGCAAGCTGCTGGTCGCCGGCGGCGGCGGGGTGGACTGGGTCGATCCCGCAAGCGGCGCAAGCGGCACGCTGCTGACCGTCGAGGATGGCGTCAACGAGATGCGCTCCGACGGCGCGGGCGGACTGCTGTTCGGCACTATCGACCTGCCTTCGATCCTCAAGGGCGAGAAGCCCGGGCCCAGCTCGATCCGCCGCCTGTCGACAGATGGCACGATGAGCGTGCTGCGCGATGGCCTGGCCTTTGCCAACGGCCTTTCGCTCAGTCCCGACGGACAGGTGCTCTATTTCAACGAGAGCTTTGTCGCCTCGCGCCGCTTCCCGGTGGGCGAGGGCTTCGTGCTCGGCGAAATGGAGACCTTCCGCGACATGGCGGACTGCGATGGCATGGCGCTCGACGTTGGGGGCAATATCTGGCTCTGCGGCTTCGCCAGCGACCATCTCGTCTGCATGTCACCGCGGGGCGAGGAAATTGGCCGCCTGCAACTGCCCGGTCCGGCCTGCACCAACGTCCGCTTCGGGGGAGAGGACATGCGCGACCTGTTCGTGACCGTCGTCGACACTGCCGATGCGCAGAAGCTTGCCGATGGCGTGCCGATCAAGGCGCAGAATTCGGCAATGTACCGCACCCGGGCCGAAGTGGCGGGCGCCCCGATCGCCCGCACCGCCTTCCGGCTGGGCTGAGCCAACCTACCAGCGGTCGCCGTCGGTGCCGACCTCGATCGGACGCTGGTAGCTCTTGTCTTCGTTGCTCCAGACCGAGCGGAGGAAGCCCTTGCACATCGGGCCGTTCACCCATTCGGCCGAGCCATCCATCGACATTTCCACCGTGCAGCGGCGATAGAGGATGCGCCATTCCCCGTCCCGCTTTTCCAGCCGGTCGAAATAGCGACCGGGGGCGATCTTCATCTCCTGCTTGTCGGGGGAGAGCATGGTGCCGATGACATAGGTTTCGCAGTGCGCGGTATCGCCGTCGATCTCGCAGTTGTGCGTCGTCAGGTTGTGCATGGTGGCGGAAAAGAACCGTGCGTGGCCGGCATTGGCGCGCGCTGGATAGTCGGGCGCGTGCATGATCATCGGGCCGTGTTCATCAATTCCCTCGGGCCACCAGCACGATGCGATGATCTCCTCGTCCTGCCGGTCGCGCCCGCGCGATTCGCGGTGGATCACGTCGATGATGTCCTGCCGGTCCTTGAGATAGCGGACGGTGCGGGCAAGCTCTTCAAATTCCGACGGGTTGCTCATCTGTGGTCAGATCCTCGATATGGGAGACGGGGCGGGCCATGCGCACGCCAAGCCAGGTTGCCAGACCACCTAGCACGAGCAGCGATCCGGTCCAGTTGGGATAACCGGCGGCGATGATCTGGGTTGCCACCAGCGGCAGCAATGCGCCGCCGATCATCCCGCCGACGTTGAAGGCGAGGCTGGTGCCGGTATAGCGCAGCCGCACCGGGAACAGGCTGGCGAGCCATGGGCCAAGCGTCGAGTTGTTGTAGCCCAGGATCAGCATGGTCAGCGAAAGCGTAACTGCTGCCAGCTCCAGCGAGCCGATGGCCAGCCCCGGGCCGAAGCCAAGCCCGCAGACCGCCAGCCCCAGCGCACCCATGGCAATGGTCTCGCCCGGATTGGTCCGGTCGGCCCGGCGCGCCCCGGCAACGATGCCGGCGGCATAGAAGAACGGCGGGATCAGCTGGATGGCCAGGAACGATTGCCGGTCATAGCCAAGCTGCGTGGTCGCCTGGGCAAGCGCGAAGGCGGTGGTCATGTAAAAGGCGGCGAAGGTGGCGATGGCCCCGGCGCTGCCCCAGACGAAGGCACCGGTCTTTTCGCGGAAGATTGTCGCCAGCGGCACCGAAGGGGCGTGCCCCTTGGCCATCGCCTCGCGGAATTCGGGCGTCTCGGATATCCGCAGCCGCACCCACAGCCCCAGCACGACCAGCGCGGCGGACAGCAGGAAGGGCAGGCGCCAGCCCCAGGAGGTGAAGTCTTCCTTGCTCAGCATGGTGCTGAGCAGCAGGAACAGACCGTTCGCCAGTACCAGTCCGATGGGCGCGCCAAGCTGGGGCGCGGCGCCGAAGCGGGCGCGCCAGCCGGGCGGGGCATTCTCCACCGCCAGCAGCGCCGCGCCGCCCCATTCGCCGCCAAGGCCAAGCCCCTGCCCGAAGCGCAGCAGGCAGAGCAGCGCTGGCGCGATCCACCCGGCCTGGGCATAGGTGGGAAGCAGGGCGATGGCCGTGGTGGAAACGCCCATCAGCAGCAGGGCGACAACCAGCGTTGCCTTGCGGCCCACCCGGTCGCCGAAATGGCCGAAGGCCACGGCACCGACCGGCCGCGCGACGAAGGCGATCCCGAAGCTCATCAGTGAAAGCAGCGTTTGCGCCGCAACCGATTCCGAAGGGAAGAACAGCGGCCCGAAGACCAGCGCGGCGGCCGTGCCGTAAATGAAGAAGTCGTAATACTCGATGGTCGAACCGACCATGGCCGCAGCCAGCACGCGGCTGTTTTCCGCTATCGGTGATTGCCCCTTGGCCATGCACGCTCTCCCCTCCTGCGGGAGGTATCTGGCCCGGCGGGCGATGGTCAAGGGGGAGGGGGGATCGAATGCCGTTCACCTGCCGCGCGGGGCCTGTCACCGGGATCGCCGCCGCCATCGGGAAAAGCGCTGCGCTTTCACTTGGCGTTCAGGCCCATGCTGGTTATAGACCCGCCCATGCTGAAGCACTCGCCGACCAAGCTCGCCGTCCTCGCACTCGCCTCAACGGCCCTGCTGCTCACTTCGGGCTGCGGCGGCGGGCGCAAGAATCGCGATACCGCCTATGTCGCGCGCGATGTGGAAACGCTCTACACCGCGGCAAAGGACCAGCTCGATCGTGGCGATACGCGCATTGCCGCGGCGCTGTTCGACGAGGTGGAGCGCCAGCATCCCTATTCGCCCTGGGCCCGCCGCGCCCAGCTGATGAGCGCCTTTTCCTATTATGCCGGGCGTGACTACACGAAGTCGATCCAGGCGGCGCAGCGCTTCCTGTCGATCCATCCGGGCAACAAGGACGCGCCTTACGCCTATTACCTGATCGCGCTGTGCTATTACGAGCAGATCAGCGACGTGACGCGCGACCAGAAGGCGACGCAGCAGGCGCTCGATGCGATGAACGAAGTGGTCCGCCGCTTCCCGTCCACGCGCTATGCCACCGATGCCCAGCTCAAGCTTGACCTGATCAACGATCACCTTGCCGGCAAGGAGATGGAGATCGGCCGGTTCTATGAGCGGTCGGGCAGGTGGCTTGCCGCGCAGCTGCGGTTCCGCACTGTGGTGGAAAAGTACCAGACCACCAGCCACACGCCCGAGGCCCTGTTCCGCATGGTGGAAACCAGCCTCGTGCTCGGCCTGCCGAGCGAGGCGCAGAAGGCGGCGGCGGTGCTGGGTGCCAACTATCCCGGCAGCGAATGGTACCAGCGGGCTTTCAAGCTGATGGAAAAGCACGCACCGGGCGCGCAGGCGATCTGATTTCCTGCCGGACTGCACCGGCTTTCTACCTGCCAAGTTGACATTTGCGGGCAAGCGGCCTTTGGTGAGGCCATGCTTTCGCAGAAGACCCGCTATACCATCCGCGCGCTCCAGCACCTGTCCGACACCTGGCAGCAAGGGCCGGTGCGACTCGATGCGATTGCCGAGGCGCAGAACATCCCCCGCAAGTTCCTCACCGTCATCCTGGCGGAAATGGTGCGCGAAGGTCTGGTCATCTCGCACCGCGGACGCGACGGCGGCTATGAGCTGGGCCTGCCGCCGGTGGATATCCGCTATGGCGACATCATCCGCCTGACGCGCGGCAGCCTGGCACTGGTGCCCTGCGCCAGCCGCAACGCGCACGAGCATTGCCAGAACTGCCTGCCGGAAAGCGAATGCCGCCTGCGCGGCCTGATGCTTACCCTTCGCGACGAGATGGCGGCCATGCTCGACAAGGTAACGCTGGCCGATCCCATCGTGGTCGAACCGCCCTTCGCCGATGAGCCCGAAGCGGGCTAACCGCCTGTCGCAGCAAAGTAGCACTTTGTCGCAGGCAATACTTTCTTCTATTGTCTATGCAATCGGTAGAGATAAGATCATGGGCACAGGAGGCCCACGATGGAATCGAACCGCGATGATCGCAGCAAGGCTGCCACACAGGCCGCAGGGCAGGGCACAAGCCCGCTCGAGGCCGTGGCAGAAGCTGTTTCGCGGCTGCGTTACGGGGCGATCGAGCTGACGGTCCACGATGGCCGTGTCGTCCAGCTCGACGTGACGGAGCGCCGCCGCTTCAACTGACACCCTTCTCTCCCGGCCGGGCGGCTTCCATCAGGCCATGCCCGGCGAACCCCCGATGCAGACCGGACCGCCGGATGCATCCATTCCCTTGAACCAAAGGATTGGAAATGCATTCGTTCGTCCGCAGCGGCCTGCTGGCCGCAACCGCCGTTGGTGCCCTGATTTCGGCACCTGTCCACGCCCAGACCACCGCTGCCGCCGCCACTCCGGCCGATCCGCAGGCGGAAGAAGACGTCAGCCGCGGCGAGGTGATCATCGTCACCGCCCGCCGCCGGCAGGAAACCGCGCAGAAGGTTCCGCTGGCGATCTCCGTCATCAAGGCGGATTCGATTGAATCGACCGGCAACTTCAACGTCACCAAGCTGCCGCAGCTTGCGCCCACGCTGCAGGTCTATACCTCGAACCCGCGCAACACCTCGGTCAACATCCGCGGCATCGGCGTCCCCTTCGGCCTCACCAGCGACGGCTTCGAACAGGGCGTCGGCATCTATGTCGACGATGTCTACAACTCGCGCGTTGCCGCGGCGACCTTCGATTTCCTCGATGTCCAGCAGGTCGAAGTCCTGCGCGGTCCGCAAGGCACGCTTTACGGCAAGAACACGACAGCCGGCGCGATCAACATCACCACCAACGCGCCGACCTTCGAGTTCGAGGGGCGCGGCGAGCTGACGCTGGGCAACCTTTCCTTCCGCCAGGCCAAGGCGGCCGTTTCCGGGCCGCTTTCGGATACGGTCGCGGTGCGGCTGGCAGGCAGCTTCACCAACCGCCGTGGCACGATCTATAACGTGACCTCGAAGCAGTGGATCAACGAGCAGGACAACCTGGGCCTGCGCGCGCAGGTGCTGTTCAAGCCCAGCGAGGACCTGTCGATCACGCTTTCGGGCGACTATTCGGCGCAGGATCCCGAATGCTGCGGCACGGTTTACGTCCGCACCGGCCTGACGCAGCGTGCTTTGTCGCGCCAGTACGAGGCACTGGCCGCGGCGCAGGGCTATACGGTGGTCAGCCGCAATCCCTTTGCCCGCCTGACCGATCTCGATGCCCCGCTCGATGCCGGGAACAAGATCGGCGGCGCTTCGGTGAAGGTGAAGTGGGACATCGGCGCGGGCACGCTGACCTCGGTCTCGGCCTGGCGCTTCTGGGACTGGAAGCCGAAGAACGACCGCGACTTCACCGGGCTGTCGGTGGTCTCCGCTTCCAACAACCCTTCGCAGCAGGACCAGTATAGCCAGGAGCTGCGCTACAACTATTCGGGTGACAGGCTCGATTTCGTGGTCGGCGCATTCGGTTTCCACCAGCGGATCGACACGCAGGGGATCGAGCAGCAGGGCATCAATGCCAGCAAGTGGAACCTGACCGGGGCGCTGTCGAACGATCCGTCCGTCCTCTCGGGCCTTACCGCGCGCAACACCCAGTGGCTGAAGGCAACGAGCGCTGCGCTCTATGGCCAGCTCAGCTACAAGCTGACCGACAGGCTGACCGTCCAGCCCGGGCTTCGCCTCAACTATGACAAGAAGTCCGGCTTCTACCAGCGCCGGGTGTTTAACGGTGCGGGCACGGAAATCTCGTGCTTCAACCCGGCCCCGGCTTCGGGCACCGTCCTGGCGGCGCAGTGCGGCATCTATTCGCCGCAGGTCAGCGCGCCCTCGGCAAGTGACTGGAACTTCAGCTACGATTTCAACCTGAACTACCGCTTCTCGCCCGATGTGCTGGCCTATGCGACCTATGCCAAGAGCTTCAAGACCATCGGCATCAACCAGAACGGGCTGCCCACCGACAGCGCGGGCAATCCGATCACGGCAGCAGGCACGGTGAAGCCGGAATCGGTCAATCACTTCGAGATTGGCCTCAAGACCCAGTTCTGGAACCGGCTGGCCACGTTCAACCTTGCGGCGTTCCACACGTCGATCGCCAATTATCAGGTGACGGTCAGCAATGGCCAGTTCGGCGTGCTGCGCGGCTATCTGGCCAATGCCGGCAAGGTCCGTACGCAGGGCATCGAGGCAGACTTCAAGATCCGGCCGAGCGACCGCTTCTCCGCCTATGCCAACGCCGCCTATACCGATGCCCGCTACGTCAGGTTCGTCGATGCCCCGTGCCCGCCCGAGCTGGCCGGTGGCACCACCGCGACCGCAGGCCAGACGCCCAGCGCGCCCGGCAGGCCCGGCGGCATCAGCCCGGCCAATTGCGACATCTCCGGCCAGCGCCTGCCCGGCGTTTCGAAGTGGGCCTTCTCCTACGGGGCAGAGGCCAATTTTCCCGCCCGCCTGCTGGACAAGGAAGGGCAGGTCTACCTTGGCGTGGACGGCAGCTACCGCTCGGGCTTTTCGTCAAACCCGTCGGAATCGGTCTATACCAACATCGAAGGCTATGCGCTCACCAACCTGCGCCTGGGCTTCCGGTCGGAAGGCTTCGATATCTACGGCTGGGTCAGGAACGTGTTTGACGTCAATTACTTCGAACTCCTCCAGGTCGCGCCGGGCAATGTCGGCCTGATCGCCGGCCAGCCGGGAGACCCGCGCACCTTCGGGGCAACGGTAAAATTCGGGTTTTGAGGTAGCGAGTGGTGGTTTAGCCGGGTGACTTGCCCGCCAGCGTTCGCTAGAACGATGCGCGAACATGATCACCCGGCTATCCATCCGCAACATCGTCCTGATCGAAGCGCTCGACCTCGATTTCGCGCGCGGGCTGGGCGTGCTGACCGGGGAGACGGGCGCGGGCAAGTCGATCCTGCTCGATGCGCTGGGGCTGGTGCTGGGCGACCGCGCCGATTCCGGGCTGGTCCGCGCCGGTGAAGACAAGGCCAGCGTTGCCGCCACCTTCGAATTTGCCGTGCTTCCGCCCGCGCTGGCGCAGGTTCTGGCCGATGCCGATGTGGAAATCGAGCCCGGCGAAGCGCTCGTCATCAAGCGGCAGGTCAAGGCAGACGGGGGTTCCAAGGCCTCGATCAACGACCAGCCGGTGGGCGTCGCCCTGCTGCGCGAGATTGCCCCGATGCTGGTCGAACTGCACGGCCAGCATGATGATCGCGGACTGGTCAACCCGCGTGGCCACCGGGCGCTGCTCGATCGCTATGCGCGTGGCGATGTGGCCGGCGTGGAGGCCGCGTGGAAGGCCTGGCGCACCGCCGAGGATGCGCTGGCATCGGCCCGCGCCGCCATAGATCAGGCCAGCGCCGACCGTGACCTGCTGCTCGCCCACCTTGCCGAACTGACTGAACTCGCCCCCGAAGAGGGTGAGGAGGAACAGCTCGCCGGTGCCCGCGCCGACATGCAGAAGGGGGAGCGACTTTCCGGCGACCTTGCCGAACTGCAGCACTTGTGGGCCGGTTCCGATTCCGCGCTCGCTTCGCTGCGCAGCGCCGCCCGCCGGCTTGATCGCATTGCCGGCGAGCATCCGCTGCTCGGCGAAGCGCTGGCCGCGCTTGACCGCGCAGTGATCGAAGCGAGCGAGGCGGAAGACCGGATTGCCCGTGCGGCGGAGGCTTTGTCGCACGATCCGATGATGCTTGACCGGATCGAGACGCGCCTGTTCGACCTGCGCGCCGCAGCCCGCAAGCATGGCTGCCAGGTGGATGACCTGCCGGCAAAGGCGCGCGAAATGCGGGCTGCGCTCGATGCCATCGAAGGTGGGGAGGCGGAAATCGGTGCGCTTGAGGCGCGCGCGCACGAGGCAGGGCTGAATTACCAGGCGCTCGCAGAAACACTGTCGATCACGCGCTACGAGGCCTCGCAACGGCTGGACCGGGCCGTGGCAGAGGAACTTGCCCCGCTCAAGCTCGATGCCGCGCGGTTCAAGACGCAGATCCTGCGCCTGCCGGAAGACCGCTGGGGGCCGGGCGGCATGGATGCGGTGGAATTCCTGATCGCCACGAACCCCGGCGCGCCTTTCGCCCCGCTGGGCAAGATCGCCTCGGGCGGCGAGCTTTCGCGCTTCATCCTGGCGCTGAAGGTGGCGCTGGCCGAAGAGGGCGGCGCGGCAACGGTGATCTTCGACGAGATCGACCGCGGCGTTGGCGGTGCGGTTGCCTCCGCGATTGGCGAGCGGCTGGCGCGGCTGGCGGCGGCGGGTCAGCTGCTTGCCGTCACCCATTCGCCGCAGGTCGCCGCGCGGGGCGGGACGCATTACGTCATCGCCAAGTCGAGCGAAGGCACCGTGACACGAACCTCCGTCCACCTGCTCGACGCGGCAGGTCGGCAGGAGGAAATCGCCCGCATGCTCTCGGGCGCCGAAATCACCGCCGAGGCCCGGGCCCAGGCTGATCGCTTGCTGGAAGGCGTATGATGGATCTGGGCGAAGCCGACGCCGCCAACGAGCTGATGCGCCTTGCCCGCGCAATCGCGCGGCACAACCGGCTCTATCATGCCGAGGATTCGCCCGAGATTTCCGACGCGGAATACGATGCGCTGGTGCGCCGCAATGCCGAGCTGGAGGCCGCCTATCCGCACCTCGTCCGCGAGGACAGCCCCAGCCGGAAGGTGGGGCATGAGGTAGCCGCATCGCCGCTGTCGAAGGTCACGCACGAGGTTCGCATGATGAGCCTCGACAATGCGTTCTCGGACGAGGATGCGGCCGAATTCGTCGCTCGCGTGCGCCGGTTCCTGAACCTGCCGAACGATGCGCCGGTCGCCATGACAGCAGAGGACAAGATCGACGGGCTGTCCTGTTCGCTGCGCTATGAAGCCGGGCGGCTCGTCCGTGCGGCAACCCGCGGCGACGGGCAGGTGGGTGAGGACGTGACGGCGAATGTCGCCACGATTTCCGATATTCCCCAGATACTTGCCGGTGAAGTTCCAGACGTTTTCGAGATTCGGGGCGAGGTCTTCATGGCCAAGGCGGATTTCGTTGCGCTCAATGCGCGGCAGGAAGCGGCGGGCGACAAGATCTTTGCCAATCCGCGTAATGCCGCCGCCGGGTCGCTGCGGCAGAAGGATGCTGCGATCACCGCCAGCCGGCCCTTGCGCTTCCTGGCCCACGGCTGGGGTGCGGCAAGCGCCGTTCCCGCGGAGAGCCAGTTCGCCATGATGCAGCGCATTGCCGCCTGGGGTGTGCCGGTCTCGCCATTGCTGGTGCGCTGCGAAAGTCTTGACCAAATGCTCGCGCATTATCGCAGCATTGAGCATCAACGTGCTGATCTGCCTTACGATATCGATGGCGTCGTCTACAAGGTTGACCGGCTGGACTGGCAAGAGCGGCTGGGCTTCGTCGCCAAGGCGCCGCGCTGGGGCATGGCGCACAAGTTTCCCGCTGAACGGGCAGAGACGACGCTGGAGGCCATCGACATCCAGGTCGGGCGGACCGGCAAGCTGACCCCGGTGGGCCGGCTCAAGCCGGTGACGGTGGGCGGGGTCGTCGTCCAGAACGTCACCCTGCACAACCGTGACGAGATTAGCCGGCTGGGCCTGCGGGTAGGGGACCGGGTGGTGCTGCAGCGCGCCGGTGACGTCATTCCGCAAGTCGTCGAGAACCTGACGCGCGACGATCCCCGCGCCGCCTATGCCTTTCCCGACCATTGCCCGGAATGCGACAGCGAGGCGGTTGCCGAGGAGGGGGAGGTTGACGTGCGCTGCACCGGCGGGCTGATCTGCCCGGCGCAGCGGACCGAACGGCTCAAGCATTTCGTTTCGCGCGCGGCGCTGGACATCGAAGGGCTTGGCGAGAAGACGATCGACAAGTTCTTCGCGCTCGGCTGGCTGGAAAGCCCGGCGGATATCTTCCGGCTGCGCGCGCGCCGCTCTGCCATTCTCGAGCGCGAGGGGTGGAAGGAAAAGTCGGTCGACAACCTCCTCGCCGCGATCGAGGCAAAGCGCGCGCCCGATGCGGCCCGTCTGCTTTTCGGCCTTGGCATCCGCCATGTCGGCGCGGTGACGGCGCGCGACCTGCTCAAGCGATTCACCACGCTGCCCGCGCTGCGCTCGGCGGCTGAGGCGGCGCATGGCGGAGACGGTGACGCGCTTGCCGAGCTGGCATCCATTGACGGGATCGGCCCTGCCGTGATCGAGGCGCTGGGCGATTTCTTCCACGAACCGCACAATGTCGCGGTGTGGGAAGACCTGCTCAGCGAGGTTTCGCCGCCGGACTATGTGGTGGAGACAAAGGCCAGCGCCGTTTCGGGCAAGACGGTGGTATTCACCGGCAAGCTGGAAACCATGAGCCGCGACGAGGCCAAGGCGCAGGCCGAAAGGCTGGGCGCCAAGGCCGCCGGTTCGGTCAGCGCCAAGACGGACCTTGTCGTCGCCGGGCCGGGCGCAGGATCGAAGCTGAAGCAGGCGGCGGCGCTGGGCATCGAGGTGATCGACGAGGCCGCCTGGGCCGAAATCGTCAGGGCCGCGGGCTAGCGCCGAGGTTCTGTTACCAGCGCTGCGCCCACTCGGCGAGTGCACCGGTGCGGGCCTTGCGCCCGCGAATGCCGACGCGCTTCCGCAGCCAGAGGATCGACCAGTCCCCGTTCACCAGCCGGGCCGCCAGCCGCAGACCGGCGAGGCGGCAGGCACGCCGCACCTGGGCTTCCTGCGATTCGAGCAGGCCCGCCAGCAGCAGGTGCCCGCCGGGGATCAGCGCCTTGGCGAAGTCCGGCGCAAGGCCGATCAGCGGGCCGGCAAGGATATTGGCAATGACCAGGTCATAGGGCCCGCGCGCTTCGAGCAGGGGGTGTTCCATGCCGTCTGCTACCAGCATGGTCACTTCGCCCGGAGCCGCGCCCATGGCCACGCCGTTGAGTTCGGCATTATCCTCGACCACACCGACGCAGACCGCGTCGATATCGCTCGCCGTGGCCAGCGCACGTGGCCACAGGTGCAGCGCGGCAAAGGCCAGCAGGCCGGTGCCCGTGCCGATATCGGCAAGATTGCGAACCACCACGCCCTGCACCTTCATATGGGTCAGCATGGCAAGGCAGCCGGCCGTGGTCGCGTGCTGGCCGGTGCCGAAGGCCTGGCTGGCGGGAATGCAGTAATCCCTGATCCCGCCCTCGCTGAGGGCTGGGTGATCGGGGGTGTGGACGTGAAACACCCCGGCGCGGATCGGCTCCAGCCCTTGCTGGCTCTGCGTCAGCCAATCGACATCGGGCAGCTTCTCGATCTCGAAGGGCGGCGGCGAACCGCCGAACAGTCCGGCAAGCGCGGCCTTGTCGGCCTTGCCCGGCTTGCGCGGCAGCCATGCTTCCAGCTGCCAGTCATCGGGCTTGTCTTCGGCAATCTCGCTGCCGGAAATGACGATATCGGGATCCCAGTCCCAGGCATCCTCATGCGCCAGCAGCGCGCCCTCGATTACCGGGCGGCGGGCAAATGCCGTGATTTTCCAGCTCATTTCGCGGCCGATACCGGGCGTGTTTCGGAAGCGAGCCGTTCCTCGAACCGCTTGAGCGCGGCATCGGCATAGGTGCGGCATGAACCGGGCAGGGCGAGCGGCTTGATCCCGGACATGCGCGGGAACAGGCCGCTCGACGATGGGTGGGGCGTAACGATGATGTCGCAGGGCAGGGCGGCAATCTTCGCGATGCCGGATCGGACTTCGCCCACCCGCTTGGGGTTGTCGGCAAAGCGATAGCCGTCCGCCGATATGGTCGTCGCGCTGTCGGCATAGGCGATGGTGCGGCACACCGCGCCTTCGCATTCGCGCCAGGTCCAGCTGGTCGATCCCGGGGAATGGGCAGGCGTGGCATGGGCGGTGAAAACCACCGAGCCGGCATTAAGTGTGCCGTTGTTGCGCACCGCATAGGCGACCTGCAGCGGCTGCATCGGTTCCTTTTCCAGCAGCGGTGCCTGCGGGTCTTCAGGCGAGGGCTTGCCGCTGGACAGGATATCCGACTGGAACGGCCCGGCGATCACCCGCGCGCCGGTCTCCCGCTGGATGGCGGCAACCGCACCGGCATGGTCGTAATGTTCGTGGCTGATGACGATCCAGCGCACCATGCGCGGCGAAAAGCCGAGGCGGCGGATGTTTTCCAGCACCAGCGGGGCGGCTTCCGGCACACCCGCATCGAGCAGGACCAGCCCGGCCCTGGTTTCCACAAGCAGGGCCGTGATGCCGCAGGTGCCGACATAATAGGTGCGCCCGAACAGCCGCGCCGGCGGTGCCGGCTGCGCCCAGCCATCCTTTCCGGCGCAGGCCGCGGCGATGTTGCGCGTCTCGCCGGGGCGCGGCGGCAGCGGCTGCGCGGCAGACGGCGCGGCAAGCCCGGTGGCGAGGATTGCGGCGGCGAGAACGCCTGCAGCGGCGGGCCTAGCGGACATAGCTTGCTCCATTGGCATCGAGTGTCGCCCCGGTCATGCTTTCGGGCGCATCGAGCGCGCAGAACACGGCGATGGTGGCGATTTCCTGCGGCGTGGCGACCCGGCCGAGCGGAATGTCCGCAAGGATGCCCGCGCCGCCCCGGCTGGCGAGATAGTCTCCCGCCATGGCCGTATCGGTAAAGCCCGGCGTCACCGCATAGCTCATGATGCCGTGGCCGGCATATTGCCGGGCGATGGTCTTGTGCAGGGCCAGCATGCCGCCCTTTGCAGCGGCATAGTGCCAGTGATCGGGCGAATCGCCGCGGTGCCCGGCGCGGCTGGCGATATGGACCACGCGCCCGCCGATATCCTCTGCCAGCCAGTGACGCACGGCAAAGCGCGCCAGCTGCGCCGCCGAGGTGAGGTTGATGCGCAGCGTGTCTTCCCACGAATCGAGCCACTGGATGTCGGAAACGTCGATCGGGTTCGCCTCGAACAGGCCGGCATTGTTGACCAGCAGGTCGATGTGGCCATCGGCGCGGTCCATGGCTTCTTCCCAGAGCAGCTGGGGCGCCGAAGGCTCGGAGAGGTCGGCGGCGATGGTATCGGCATCGACCGCGCGCGTCGCATGGCCGATCACCCGCACGCCGCGTTGCCTGAGCCCGGCGGCGATGGCCGCACCGATCCCGCGGGAAGAGCCGGTGACAAGGGCGGTGACGGCTGGAGTGGTCATGGGTGACTAGTGAAACAACCCGTAGCCTCTGTCGAGGGGCCGAGTGCGACAGATTGTTACTTGCCGCGCCCCGGAATGCAGTGTGACTCTCCATGCCTGACGATCCGGCAAAAGGGTCGCACAGGAGGGGTTGGACATGGCTGGACCGGAATCGCTGCGCAGTCGCCTGGTCACTATTTCGCGGGCGGCATTGCTTGCCAGTCTGGGAACCCTTGCAAGCGCATCGGCGGCGGGCGGCCCCCAAGCCACCGCCGGTGCGGTCACCTGCGACGTGGCCGCCATCCAGAAGGTTGCACCGTCCGATACCCGCATCGTCGAGGCGCGATGGCTGGATGCGCCGGTCCGGCACTGCCGGGTCGACGGCTATGTCACAACGGAAAACCCGGGGCCCAACCGCAACAACTTCCGGTTGCAGCTACCGGAAAAGAGCCTCTGGGCCGGGCGCTTCTTCTTTATCGGCCTTGGCGGTTCGGGAGGAGCCGTTCCGACCGAGGCACAGGTTCCGCGCGGCAATCCGCTCGTAAAAGGATTTGCCGTGGCGGGCACGGACAAGGGCCACCAGTCGGACCCGCTCGACTGGAGCTTCGCCAGCGATCCGGCCAAGGCGCTCGATAATGCGCATCGCGGCGGACATGTGACGACCGGGGCAGCGCAGGCTATCACGAGGGCCTTCTACGGCGTCAGGAAGATGCATCGCTATCACACCGGCTGTTCGGGCGGTGGCGACATGGGCATGCGGGCGATGCAGTATCACCCCGATGACTATGACGGGGTCCTGCTGGGGTGGATCGGCGGCCCCTATCCGGGTGATCCGCGCAAGACGATGACGGCATGGAACTATTCCGTCGTCATGCGCGAAATGGTGCGCGAGCCGGGGTCATGGATTTCGCCGGCGAAGCGGCAATTCCTTCAGGACAAGGCACTGGCCCTGTGCGACGCGGCAGATGGCGCGAAGGACGAAATGATCTGGGACTCGCGCCAGTGCAAGCTGGACCTGTCGCGCCTGGCCTGCACGGGCGGGGACAGGCCGGACTGCCTTTCCGGGCCAGAGATCACTTCCGTGACCAACATCGTCAGGGACACCGTCTGGCCGATCTCCAACATCAGCAGCTGGAGCACCTACATGGGATCGGTCCCGCCGCCGTGGGATCCTTCGCCCTCGCGCGAGAACGCGGCGAAAACCGCCATGGGCTATGTGATCCTCAACAACTGGGCGCGCACCCACTTGCGCCAGCCCGATCGCGATGTCCTGAAGCAGCCGCTGACCGAGGCAGAGGTCGAGCAGATCTACAAAGGCCAGCTTGGCGCATTTGTCTGGCCCGGCGGCGCGTGGGACCTGGCGGCGTTCGAGAAAGGGGGCGGAAAGTCCATCTTCTATGTCGGGGTAGGGGACCCGGCATTTCCGCACGATGGCCTTGAAAACTGGTTCAGGATCCTGACCGAAAAG
The DNA here is from genome assembly GCF_002855555.1 of Novosphingobium sp. TH158. NCBI lineage: Bacteria > Pseudomonadati > Pseudomonadota > Alphaproteobacteria > Sphingomonadales > Sphingomonadaceae > Novosphingobium > Novosphingobium sp. TH158. The sequence goes on from NZ_PKRT01000001.1 coordinate 66,535, forward strand.
GTTGGCGCAAGCCGCCGGGATGGATTTGCCAGGCTTTACCAGGTCCCCGGCTGGGGCCACTGCGGCGGCGGCACCGGGCCCGATGATGGCGCCGATGTCATGCTCGAAGCCCTGGTCAACTGGGTCGAGAAGGGAACGCCGCCCCGGGGCCTCGAAATGCACCGGGGTGCCGATCGCGCCCGGTTCCAGTTTGCCAGCGCAACACCTGGCCGGATCGGTGTCGACGTAGGCTCTGCCAGCGGCCGCCCCCGCGATTTCCTGGTCTGCCCCTATCCCTACCGGTCCGTCTTCGATCGATCGAAGGCATCGGACCCTGCTGCGGTTTACGATGCCCGGAACTGGTCCTGCCGCAAGGCGGACAAGTAGATCGGCTGCCATCGCCCCCGCAATCCCCCACGCCCCGGCTTGCACGCTCCCGCATTTTGGCTAAGGGGGTCCGGCAAGGCGCTTCGCGCGCGAGTCAGCAAGTCACAGGGGAAGCACGCCCGATGGCCAAGGCCTCAAAACGTCCAACGTCACCGCACCTGCAAATCTGGCGCTGGGGGCCCGGAATGGCCCTTTCGATCCTGCACCGTATCACGGGCGTCGGCCTGGGCCTGTTCGGCCTTGGCCTGCTGCTGTGGTGGCTGGGTGCACTGGCGTCGGGGCCGGATGCCTATGCCACTTTCGCCGACTGGGCCTGGGCAGACCTGTCCACCCTGTCGTGGAGCGGCGGTGCCATCATTGCCAGCATCGTCAAGGTGCTGATCAAGGTGGTCATGATCGGCCTGACCTGGGCCTTCTTCCAGCACCTGGTTTCGGGCCTGCGCCACTTCGTGCTGGATACCGGCGCGGGGTACGAGCTGGACGCCAACAACCGCTGGGCCTCGATGTCGATCGTGCTCGGCCCCCTGCTTACCGCCCTGTTCTGGGCGCTTCTCCTGTTCGTCTGAGGAACCTGTTCGATGGGTAACGGAACGTCTATCGGCCGCGTGCGGGGCCTCGGCTCTGCCAAGAGCGGCGCGCGCACCTGGATTGCCGAGCGCGGCACGGGCATGGCGACGCTGGTCGTCTGGGCCTATTTCGTGGTCTCGATGCTGCTGCTCCCCAGCTTCGGTTACAACACCGTGCATGACTGGATGAGCCGCCCGCTTTCGGCCACGGCCATGGTCCTGCTGGTGATCGGCACCTTCTGGCACACCCATCTGGGCCTGCGCGTGGTGATCGAGGACTATGTCCACACCGAAGCCAACAAGATCGCCTGCCTGATCGCGCTGAACGGCGCGGTCTGGGGCGGCGCCGCATTCGGCGTCATTTCCATCATTCGTATCGCGCTGGGAGGCGCCTGAGATGTCCGCTCCTGCGTACAAGATCATCGATCACGTCTATGACACCGTCGTCGTCGGCGCGGGTGGCTCGGGCCTCCGCGCTACCATGGGCTCGGCCGAAGCCGGCCTGAAGACGGCCTGCATCACCAAGGTGTTCCCCACCCGCAGCCACACCGTTGCGGCGCAGGGCGGCATCGCGGCCAGCTTGCAGAACAATACGCCCGATCACTGGACCTGGCACATGTACGACACCGTCAAGGGGTCTGACTGGCTGGGTGACCAGGACGCCATCGAATACATGGTGCGCGAAGCCCCGCAGGCGGTTTACGAGCTGGAGCACGCCGGCGTGCCCTTCAGCCGCAACGCCGACGGCACGATCTACCAGCGCCCGTTCGGCGGCCACATGCAGAACATGGGCGAAGGCCCGCCGGTGCAGCGCACCTGCGCCGCGGCTGACCGTACCGGCCACGCCATGCTTCACGCGCTCTACCAGCAGAGCCTGAAGTACGATGCGGACTTCTTCATCGAATACTTCGCCATCGATCTCATCATGGATCAGGGCAAGTGCGTCGGCGTTATCGCGATCTGCATGGACGATGGCTCGATCCACCGTTTCCGCAGCCACGCCGTGGTGCTGGCGACCGGCGGCTATGGCCGCTGCTATTACACCGCCACTTCGGCCCACACCTGCACGGGTGACGGCGGCGGCATGGTGCTGCGCGCCGGCCTGCCGCTGCAGGACATGGAATTCGTCCAGTTCCACCCGACCGGCATCTACGGTGCCGGCGTGCTCATCACCGAAGGTGCGCGCGGCGAAGGCGGCTATCTCACCAACTCCGAAGGCGAGCGCTTCATGGAGCGCTATGCCCCCTCGGCCAAGGATCTTGCCAGCCGTGACGTCGTCTCGCGCTCGATGGCGATGGAAATCCGCGAAGGCCGCGGCGTCGGTCCGCACAAGGACCACATCTACCTGCACCTCGATCACATCGATCCGAAGGTGCTGGCCGAGCGCCTGCCGGGCATCACCGAAAGCGGCAAGATCTTTGCCGGTGTCGACCTGACCCGCCAGCCGCTCCCGGTCGTGCCGACCGTCCACTACAACATGGGCGGCATCCCGACGAACTATCACGGCGAAGTCGTGACCATCGGTGCCGACGGCAACCCCGAAACGGTCGTCCCCGGCCTGTTCGCGGTGGGCGAGGCTGCCTGCGTCTCGGTCCATGGCGCAAACCGCCTGGGCTCGAACTCGCTGATCGACCTCGTGGTCTTCGGCCGCGCCGCCGGCCATCGCCTCAAGGAACTGATCAAGCCCGACAGCCCGAAGCCGGAACTGCCCAAGGATTCGGCGGACATGGCGCTTACCCGCCTCGATCACTTCCGCCACGCCAACGGCGGTTCCTCGACCGCGGAAATCCGCGACGAAATGCAGCGCACGATGAGCCTGCACGCCGCCGTGTTCCGCAACGACGAACTGATGGTCGAAGGCAAGGCCAAGCTCGCCAAGACCTATGAGCGGATGCAGGACATCAAGGTCACCGACCGCTCGCTGATCTGGAACTCGGACCTGATCGAGACGCTGGAGCTGGACAACCTGATCAGCCAGGCCACCGTCACGCTTCACGGCGCGCAGAACCGCAAGGAATCGCGCGGCGCCCACGCGCACGAGGATTTCCCGGATCGCAACGATGCCGAATGGATGAAGCACACCGCCACCTGGTTCGAAGGCTGGGGCGGCAAGGGCGGCCAGGTCCGCATCGACTATCGTCCGGTCCACGAGTTCACGCTGACCGACGACGTGGACTACATCAAGCCGAAGAAGCGCGTTTACTAAGCCGCTTCAAAGGCAGGAAAACGAAGGGCCGGGGCGGAAACGCTCCGGCCTTTTCGATTGCCGCCTGAATCGAGTGCGATGCGCCCTGCCGGGGGCCGTGACCGCCGCCGCACATCAACAAGTCCCTTTCCATTAGACGGGCTTGGTCTAAGTTGGCGCTTCCGTTTGGCGAGGGAGCCGCATCATGTCCATACTGCCGCGCCGCGAGCGAAGCCCGGCAATCAAGCTGCTGCTGGTCAGCCTGATTGCCTTCGTGCTGATCGTGCCCCTGATGGTGGTCTATGCGCTGGTCTATGACCGGCAGGGCCAGGCCCAGACGGCGCAGGCGGCAATCAACGAGGGCTGGGGCGGGCACCAGGTGATTTCCGGGCCGATCATTGTCGTCCCCTTCCGCACCACGCAGACGCAGAACGAGACGGTCGATGGCCGCTCGGTGAGCAAGGTCGTCGAGGTGGAGAAGCTGTTCTACATCTCGCCTGTCTCCAACGCAGTGACGACGCGCGTCGATCCCGAGGAGCGCAAGAAATCCATCTACCGCTCGGTGCTCTATTCGGCTCAGATCAAGGGCGCGGCAAAATTTGCCCTGCCGCCCGATCTGGAACGCTTCGGCGTCACGCGCGAGCGGCTGATGTGGGACCGTGCCGAACTGCGCATGGGTGCCAGCGACGCCCGCGGGCTGACCACGGGTGGCCGGTTTACCGCCAATGGCGCGGCGCTCAACGTCCAGCCGGGCAAGGGGCCGGCGGCATCGGACGGGCAGGGCTTTTTCGCCTTCCTAGACTGGAAGGGCGAGGGCGAACTGGCGGTCGACTACGAATTCGGCCTGCGTGGCGCGCGCGGGATCAGCCTGGTCCCGCGCGGCGGGACGACGAGTTGGGATGTAAGCTCCACCTGGGCCAGCCCCAGTTTCAACGGTGCCTTCCTGCCCGAAAAGCCGCAGGTTTCGGACAAGGGCTTCACTGCGAAATATGTGATCGACAAGCTGGCGCTCGGCCAGCCGCCGGTGGGCATGGAGGATTATGGCGCGCCCTATATCCCTGATGAAGTCCGCGCCACCGTCGCTCCCGTGAAGAGCATGGAATATGCCGCGGCCGAAGCCCCCAGCGCCGGCAACATTTCCGCCGGCGGGGCGCAGGAAGTGGTCACCGGGCAGAGCCTTTCGGTCAACGTCAACCTGATCGAGCCGGTGAACCTCTATTCCAAGGTCGAACGCTCGGTGAAATACGGCTTCCTGTTCATCGGCTTCACCTTCCTCACCTTCCTGCTGTTCGACATCGTCGGCGGGGCGCGGGTGGCAGCGGCGGAATACCTGCTGACCGGCGCCGGGCTGGTGCTGTTCTTCGTGCTGCTGCTCGCCTTTGCCGAGGTCATCGGCTTCACCTGGGCCTACCTGCTGGCCAGCGGTGCGATCGTCGGCCTGCTTTCCGCCTATAGCGCCGCCGTGCTGAAAAGCTGGAGGCGTGGTCGCTTCATCGCCGCGCTGCTGGTCGGTCTCTATGCCCTGCTGTTCGTGCTGCTGAACCTCGAGGCATGGTCGCTGGTCATCGGTTCGGTGCTGCTCTTCGTGGCGCTTGCCGGGGTGATGTACGCCACGCGCAACATCGACTGGGGCGCGGTCGGGCAAAGGGAGGCTGAATGATCGGGGGAGCCGCTTCGCAGCGGCTCTCGATCACCGCCAGCGCAGCTTGTCGCGGGTAAGCTGGTCAAGCCGCGAGACGCCCATCAGGCGCATGCCGCGCTCGATCTCGTCCTTCAGCAGGGCCACGGCGCGGTCAACGCCCGCTTCGCCGGCGGCGGCCAGGGCATAGAGGTAAAGCCGTCCGCCGCTGGCGCAATTGGCCCCTGCCGAAAGGGCCTTGAGCACATGGGTGCCGCGTCGCACGCCGCCATCGCAGATGATCTCGATCTGTCCGCCCACGGCGTCGACGATCTCCGGCAGGTGGTCAAAGCTAGACCGGCTGCCATCCAGCTGGCGACCGCCGTGGTTGGACACCATGATCGCGTCCGCCCCGATCTCCACGGCCCGGCGAGCGTCTTCGGCGCTCATCACGCCCTTGAGGCAGAAGGTGCCGCCCCAGTCCTGCCGCAGCCTGGCCGCCGTATCCCAGGTCATGGTGGGATCGAGCATTTCGGTGAAATATTCCTGGATCGAAACCGCCTTGCCGGTGCCCTGCTTCACGTGATCGTCCAGCTGGGGCAGGCGGAACTTCTCGCGGAAGACATAGTCCGTCGCCCAGCGCGGGCGCGTGGCGTAGGAGATCAGCGAGGACAGGGTGAAGGTGGGCGGCGACTTGAAGCCCGAACGCAGGCAGCGCTCACGCTTGCCGGAAACGATGGTGTCCACCGTCAGCGCGATGGCATCGAACTTCGATGCCTGGCAGCGCTGGATCATCGAGGCGTTCAGCCCCTGGTCGCGATGGTAGTAGAACTGGAACATCTTGGGGCTTGAGACCATCGCCGCGATCTCTTCGATCGAGACAGTGGCGAGGCTCGATATGCCGAACCACAGCCCATACTTCTGCGCCACGCGGGCGACCGCGCGTTCGCCCTGCCAGTGGAAGATGCGCTGCAGGGCAGTAGGCGAAAGGATCAGCGGCAATTCGCTGCGCTTGCCCATGATGGTCAGCGAGGTATCGATTTCCGGTGCGCCGGCCAGCACGTTGGGCACCAGGTCAACGGCATCGAAGGCCGCGGTGTTGCGCTCTTTCGTGCGCTCGTCATCGGCGGCGCCGTCAATGTAGTCGAACACCGGCCAGGGCAGGCGGCGGCGGGCGAGTTCGCGGAAATCGGCGATATTGTGGCAATCGGACAGTCGCATGGAAAGGCGCGTTAGCGCCAAATCGTCCGGCAGGACAGCACTGATTGGCCTTACCGCTTTCGCCGGCGCTGCTTCTTTGCCGGGCTTGCCAGCTGTGCCTTTGCCGCTTCGTCCGCCGCCATGCGCGCGGCGGCCTGCTTGTCCTTGTCCTTGGGATCGGCGGCAGCGATCTGAGCCAGCCGCATGGCCGCGATCTGCGGCGTGGCCGGCCGTGCCGGATAGCGGCAGCGCCTTTGCAGGCCCACGCCCTTGAGGAACGAGCGCCGCGCCATGCCGGCACGGATGGCGATCTGCAGCCGCCGTTCCTGCGAATTGGCACCCGAAACCTCGCGGATCACCCCGCGAAAGGGAATGAAGGCGCCCACCACCGACTGCGCCAGCTTGCCGGTGCTGGTCGATCCCGAGGAATCGACGATGTCGATATCCTCGCCCAGCAGGACATCGAGCTCGCCCACGGCAGCGGCGATGTTCTGGCAGCGGCTCATCCCGGCAAGGTCGTAGGGCCGGTTCTGCGCGGCGATAAGCTGGGGCGGAATTTCACCCTTCTTGAGGTTGAGGTCGCTGAGCGGCGTGGTCGCTACGTCGCCGGCGGTAACTTCCGGATCGGTTACCGGGCGATCCTGATCGGCCATTTTCGCCGCCGGCTGCTGCTGCCCCCGCGCGAGGGCAGGAGCGCTTGCCAGCAGCACGGCGGTAAGGACGAGTGAGAGACTGCGCATGATTTCCGTTCCATCAACAGCCCCCCGTTAACGAACCCCCGTTTGGCCTGGTTAACGCTTGAGATCGGCAAAGGTGTCGCAAGCGTCCTCGTTGCCGGTTTCCATGCCCTTGCGCAGCCACTGCATGCGCTGCGCGCTGGATCCGTGCGTGAAGGCTTCTTCCACCGGGCGGCGTCCGGCATTGGCCATCAGCGTGTCATCGCCGATGCTCTTGGCTGCGTTCAGCCCGCTTTCCATGTCGCCCGGTTCCAGCCGGTCGGCGTTCTTCGCGGCCCAGACCCCGGCGTAGCAATCGGCCTGCAGTTCCAGCCGCACCGAAAGCGGATTGGCCGAACGGGGATTGCGTTCCTGCAGCTGGCGGACCTGCTTCGAGGTGCCAAGCTCGTTCTGGATATGATGGCCATATTCGTGAGCGATCACATAAAGCCGGGCGAACTGGCCCTTGGCACCCAGTTCGCGGTCCATCTGCTTGTAGAAGTCGGTGTCGAGGTAGATGCCTTCGTCGCTGGGGCAATAGAACGGCCCCATGGCGCTCTGCGCTGCGCCGCAGCCCGATTGCCCGCTTTGCGAATAGAAGTGCAGCGTCGGCCGGTCGAAGGGGATGCTGGCCTGGCGGAACAGCGGCTCCCAGGTGCGGTTGAGCATTTGCAGCGCCTGGCAGCTTTCCATGCTGGCTTGGTCGATCTTGCAGCTTTCGCTGGCGTTGGAGCTGCCTTCGACCTGCGCCTGCTGCTGGCCGGGCAGGGTGCCGCCGGTTTCGCCCATGCCGCCGAACATCCGCCCGATATCTCCCTGGAACACGAAGGCCAGGACGATCAGCAGCAGGATCGTGCCGCAGCCCATCTTGCCGCCGCCGATCGGCAGGGGAAATCCTCCGCCACCCAAGCCGGGAAAGCCGCCGCCCCGGCCGCGCTGATCGTCGATATCGACTTGATTCGGGTCCAGATCGTCAAGACGCATTGCCAAAACTCCTCTTCCGGCTGGACAGGCGCGACCCCGCGCAGCAATGGCGTTTTCTGCTTCTGCTGCAACAATCCACCGGAGTCGATAATGTTTCTGAACGGCAAGCGTGCACTGGTTACCGGTTCGACTTCGGGCATCGGCCTTGCCGTTGCGCGGGCGCTGAAGGCAGAGGGTGCAGAGGTTGTCCTGTGCGGGCTGGGCGAGCCCGATGCCATCGCGGCGCTGTGCGATGAACTGGGGGCCACCCACGTTGCGGGCGACCTTTCCCGGCGCGACGGGGTTGAGGCCGTGATGGCCGGGGCCGGTCCGATCGACGTGCTGGTCAACAATGCCGGGATGCAGCACGTGGCACCGGTCGAGGAGTTCCCGGTCGACAAGTGGGACAAGATCATCGCGCTTAACCTGACGGCCGCCTTCGATACCTGCCGCCTTGCCGTGCCGCACATGAAGGCGGCGGGCTGGGGCCGCATCATCCAGGTGGCCAGCGCCCATTCGCTGACCGCATCGCCGTTCAAGTCGGCCTATGTCGCGGCCAAGCACGGGCTGGCGGGGCTGACCAAGACGCTGGCGCTGGAACTGGCGCAGCACAACATCACCGCCAACTGCATCAGCCCGGGCTATGTCTGGACGCCGCTGGTGGAAAACCAGATTCCCGACACGATGAAAGCGCGCGGCATGACGCGCGAACAGGTGATCGAAGAGGTGATGCTGGTCCGCCAGCCGACGCGCAAGTTCGTGCAGCCGGCAGACATCGGCGCCATGGCCGTGTTCCTCTGCCGCGACGAGGCGAACAACATGAACGGCGCGAACATCTCGATGGATGGCGGCTGGACGGCGGAGTAATCCGGCCCCTTCGGGCGCGACCGTTACCTTCCTGCCACAAGCCCGGAATATCGTCGGCCGCCGCTTGCCTGTTGCAGGGGTCACCCGCATATCTCGGGCGATGAGCCGCCGCCTGAGCACGATGAGTCGACTTACGCTATATTGCGTCGCGCTGGCTTGCACCGTTTCGCCTGTCAATGCCGCATCGCGCGATCGTGGGCTGGAATCGGCCCTGCGCCAGCATATCAATGTGCTGGCCAGCAATGACTTCGGCGGACGCGAACCGGGCACAGATGGCGAGGAGAAGACGCTTCGCTACCTTGCCCGCCAGTGGTTCGAGATGGGGCTTACCTCTGGCACCAACGATCCCGGCCACGAATGGTTCAAGCCGGTGCGGTTGGTGGCGCGCGAACCCGCGGCTTCGGCGGCGATCTTCACCCGCAAGGGCCGTCCGCTGCCGATCGCGCAGACCGAGATTCTGATGCTCACGTCGGGCAAGCGCGCGCTGGTGGAAAGCGCCCCGCTGCTGTTCGTCGGCAATGGCGGCGGCACCCATTCGCGCGGCGAGCTGGCAGGCCGCGTTGCCGTGCTGCTTTCCGGCCCTGAAGACGATGGCAAGCGGCAGGATGCGCTGCTCAAGGCGGGGGCAGGCGCGGTGCTGACCGTGCTTGATGGCGAGCGGACGATTGCCGAGGTTTCGGCACGTCGCAAGCGTTCGGGCTATGCGCTGGCGAGCGACAAGCTGGGCGGCGACCTTGAAGGCTTCATCACTGACGAGGCGTTCAACCGCCTGCTCGCCACGGGCGGGCAATCGCTCGACGGGCTGGAGCAGGAGGCGCGGCAAGCGGCCTTCAAGCCGCGCCCGCTGGACATTTCCGCGACGCTTGAGGCGACCACGCGCGAAACCACGATCCGTACCCACAACCTGATCGGCAAGCTTCCCGGACGCCGGCCAGAGGCGGGCGCCGTGCTGTTCCTGGCCCATTGGGACCACTTCGGCGAATGCGGTGATGGCGGCGCGGGCAATGTCATCTGCAACGGCGCGATCGACAATGCCAGCGGCCTTGCCGCCCTGACCGAAACGGCGCGGCGGCTGGTAAAGAGCCCGCAGCTTGACCGCGACATCTATTTCCTCGCAACGACCGCCGAGGAACTGGGCCTGCTGGGCGCGCAGGCCTTTGCGGAAAATCCCCCGATCCCGCTCAAGTCCTTCGTGGCCGCTTTCAACATGGATTCGGTTGCCATCGCCCCGGCCAACACGCCGCTCGCAACGGTGGGCTATGGCATGACCAAGCTCGATCCGCTGATCGCGCAGGTGGCCAAGCAGGAAAAGCGCAAGATCGTCAGCGGCGAGGCGGCCAATGCCTATGTGAAGCGGCAGGATGGCTGGGCGCTGTTGCAGCACGACGTGCCTGCCGTGATGGTATCCAGCGCCTATGGCGATATCTCGCGCATCGAGAAGTTCTTCGATACCGATTACCACCGGCCTACCGATCAGGCGAAGGCGGGGATCGAGCTGGGTGGTGCGGCGCAGGACGTGCAGTTCCACGTCGCGCTCGGCCGGTTCTTCGGCGATGTCCGCAAGGTGCCTGCGACCGTCAGGTAGAGGCGAGGAATGCGTCCATTGCCGCGTTGACCGCCTGCGGATCTTCCCAGGGCACGAAGTGGCCGCAGCCATGCACCGGACAAAGCGTCAGGCTGGGAATGATCGCGTCCATGCCATCGAGGTTGCAGGGCGGCAGGGCGAGATCGTCCATGGCCCAGATCACCAGCGTCGGGATCTCCAGCGGCGGCAGCGGCGGTTCCTGCCAGTCATCCGGCAGGGCAAGCGGCTCGTCCAGTGCCGGTACCACGATGGGCGAGGCGCGATACCAGTTGAGCATGGCAAAGGCGGCGTCGCGATCCTGCCAGTCGGCGAACTGGGCATCGCGCACTTCAGGTTCCAGCTTTTGCGAGCGTTCCCACTTCACCGCCTTCAGCAGCAGGCCGCCAAGCCCGTGTTCGCGCACAAGCGCATCATTCGCCGGATCGCGGAATTCGCGCATGTACTGGCTGGCGGCGCGCTGCACCGGATCGATGTAGAGCAGCTTCTGGAAGAGCGCCGGATGCGGCGCGTTGGCGATCACCGCGCGGGTCACGCGGGTGCCCTGGCCCAGCAGGGCGACGCCCCAGGCGATGGCTCCGCCCCAATCGTGGCCGACCACGGTGAACTGGCCGATCCCCAGCGCATCGGCGAGCTGGAACACATCGCCGATCAGCTTGTCCGGCGTATAGCTGGCCACATCCTGCGGTTTCGAGGATCCGCGATAGCCGCGCTGGTCGGGGGCAATGCAGCGGAACCGGTCGGAAAAATGGGCGACCTGATGGCGCCAGGTGCGATGGCTTTCCGGGAAGCCGTGGAGGAAGATCAGCGCCGGTGCATCGGCCGGTCCGCAATCGAGGACGTCCAGTTGCGTGCCGTTGGCCAGCGCCACCCGCTTCATGGATAGCTTACCGTCTTGGGCTGTTCGGGGATGGGTATCCATTCCTGTTCGTCTCCCGGAACCTTGGGAAAGCGGCCTTCGCGCCAGTCCGCCTTGGCCTGTTCGATGCGTTCGCGGCGGGAACTGACGAAGTTCCACCAGACATGGCGGCGGGTGGCAAAGGCCTCTCCGCCCAGCAGCATGATCCTGCCGCCCTTGTCGGACGCCAGCCGCATAGCCGCACCCGGCGTGAGGATGGTCAGGACAAAGGGCTCAAGCGCCTGTCCATCGAGGCCGGCTTCGCCGCCGACCAGCATCACCGCGCGTTCGTCGGCCTCGGCGTCGATGGGCAGGGTGCCAGACGGTGCCAGCACGATCTCGGCATAGATTGTCGCGGCGTGGCAGGTCGTTGGTGCCGTGACGCCCCACAGGCTGCCCATGATGACCCGTGCAGAGGCGCAGGCATCTTCCACCAGCGGCAGGTCGGTGCGCGCTTCGAAGGCCGGGGCGATCTCTTCGAGTGCATCGGGAAGGGCCAGCCATGTCTGCATCCCGTAAAGCCGGGGGCCAGCCGAGCGTTCTTCTGCCGGTGAGCGCTCGGAATGGACGATGCCGCTGCCGGCGGTCATCAGGTTGACCTGCCCGGGACGGATCGTGGCGAAAGTGCCCAGGCTGTCGCGGTGGTCGATCGCGCCGGCAAATTCGCCGTCGAACAGCCAGGTCACTGTGGCAAGGTTGATATGCGGGTGCGGGCGCACGTCCATCGCCTGGCCAAGGGCAAGCTGCGCCGGGCCGAACTCGTCGACGAAGATGAACGGGCCGACCATCGTCCGCCCGCGCGAAGGAAGCACGCGGCGGACCCGCAATGCTCCCAGGTCATGCGTGACCGGGGCGATGGTCTCCAGCGGGGTCAAGTCGCTTCGCCGGGGGCCCGGGCCTTGATGGCAAGGGCATGGACGCGCTGGCCGGGAATGTCGCCCAGCGCCTTGTTGACCATGCGCTGGCGCAACACGCGCGATACGCCGGTGAAGGCCTCGCTCTCGATCTCCACGGTGAAGTGCGATTCGCCCGATCCGTCATCTCCGGCATGGCCGCTGTGGCGGCCCGAGTCGTTGATCACGGCAAGGCGGGAAGGGGCGAAGGCTGCGGTGAGCAGTGCTTCGATTTCGGTCTGGACGGTTCCGGGCATGGCTTCCTTTCTAACGCATCGCGGGCCATTAGGAAGGGTGTGAAACAGGAAAGGTTCCATGGACGAATCGGCGGCTCGCACCGCCGCTGTGACTGGCGCGGTTGTACCGAGGCCGGAGAATTCCGCGCGCCCGGTGCCAAACCCTCGGGGTTCGACGGCCCGGGGGACTATCGCTGGTTCTGCCTTGAGCACGTGCGCGCCTTCAATGCCGCCTACGATGCCTTTGCCGGCATGACCGCCGAGGAAATCTGGCAGGCGCAGTCGCCAATCGCCGGTTGGGAGCGCGAAACGCGTGCTTTCCGCCCTACGGCAGGCATCGATTCCGCACCGCGCTGGGCTGATTTCGCCGATCCGCTAGAGGCGATTTCCGGCCGGGCGAGGGCGCGCAGGCCTGCCCAGCGCAAGGATGGCCGCGCCGTTTCCCCCGAAGAGCGGCAGGCGCTCGACACGCTGGGGCTTGAGATCGACGCCGACCGCAAGGCGCTGCGCAACCGCTATTCGGAGCTTGTCCGCCAGTATCATCCGGACCGCAACGGCGGTGACCGGTCGATGGAAAAACGGCTGCAATCGGTGGTTGAGGCCTACCAGCTGCTGCGCAAGGCGACGGTCTTCGCCTAGCTGCCCTCGGCCAGCGCCTTGAGCTGGTCGGCACAGGCGCCCCAGCCTTCCTCGAAACCCATTTCCGCATGGCGCTGGCTGTCCGCCTCGGTCCAGTGGCGCGCACGGGCGGTATAGCGGGTGCCGTTTCCTTCCGGCTCGATGGACCAGACGCCGATCATGAAGGGACCGGCCGGTTCCAGATCGCCGACGATGGCATCGGTAAAGGCAAAGCGCCGGCCTTCCTCCCAGGCGAGCACCGTGCCGGGATGGGGATGCACTTCGCCATCGGGGCCATACATGGTGCAGTTGGCGGCACCCCCGGCGCGGCGTTCCAGCCGGTCGAACTCCGCGCGCCAGGGGCGGGGACACCACCATTCCTCTATCCGGTTGGCCATGACGTCCCAGACGCGGACCGGCGGCGCATCGATGAAGCGGGTGACAGACAGTTCGTGCATGGGCGTTCTCCCGTGATTGCGATCAGTCCCGGTCCGGCGCGCCGAGCGGGAAGAGGGGGCGGAAGCGCCGCGCCGCCTCGATGCAGCGGGCCACTTCGGGCAAGCGGTTCAGCTGCGCGCGCCATGCCTTCAGGCGGGGATAGCGGTCCTCGGCGATCGGCTCGACCCAGTCGGCATAGAACAGGCTTGGCGCGGCGGCGCATTCGATCAGGGTAATGCGATTGCCCCCGTGGTAGCCGTGCTCCAGCCACTGTTCCAGCCAGCGATAGGAGCGGTGCAGGCGGTTGCGGACGTCCGCGACAATCGCCGGGTCCGGCCCTTCGGGATGGACGATGTATTCGTTCACGGTGCGCTGCATCACGTTCATCACGTGGTTATCGAACACGCGGTCCATCATCCGCACCCCCAGCGCCGCCTCCGGGTCTGACGGGATCAGCGGCCAGCCGGCGGGGTGATGCAGGTTGAGGTATTCGATGATCGAGGTCGCCTCGAAGATCGTCCGCGCGCCATCGACCAGAACCGGGAACTGCCCCTGCGGCCCTGCTCGGGTGGCCATGAACTCGCCATGTTCGGGGTGATCGGCGTCGAGCACGCGGAACTCGTAATCAAGCATCTGGGCGTGCAGCGCGATCTGCGCCTTCCACGTGTAGGAAGAAAAAGGGTGGCCGTAGAGTGCCAGCATCAGCCGCGCACCGCAGCTTCGATTGCGGCGTGATCGATCTTGTGCATCGTCATCATGGCGGCGAAGACGCGCTGGCGCACCGCAGCATCGGGATGCGCCATGCCTTCTGTCAGCACGCGCGGGGTGATCTGCCAGGAAAGGCCCCACTTGTCCTTGCACCAGCCGCAGGCGCTTTCCTGCCCGCCATTGCCGACGATGGCATTCCAGTAGCGGTCTGTTTCTTCCTGGCTGTCGGTTGCGACCTGAAACGAGAAGGCTTCGCTGTGCGGGAATATCGGCCCGCCGTTCAGCCCGACGCACTTGATGCCCAGAACGGTGAATTCCACAGTCAGCTCGTCTCCCGCCTTGCCGCCGGGGAAATCCCCCGGAGCGACATGCACGGCATCGAGCGAACTGTCGGGAAAGGTATCGGCATAGAAGGCAGCCGCATCGCGCGCGGTGCCATCGTACCACAGGCAAAGGGTGACGCCGGTCACTTGCGCGTCTCCTCTATCAGGTCGTTGTCGATGCCCTTGGCCTGCTTGTAGGCGGCGCGGGCCTGGAGCCTTTCGGCATAGGCGACGAATTCGGGATCGGGCGGGATCGAGCCGAAGGTCAGCCCCCAATCGATCTGGCTGCCGACATAGACATCGGCCATGGTGAAGCGCGCGCCGCAGACGAAGGCGTTGCCGGAAAAATGCCCGCGAAGCGCGGCGAGTGTGCGATCGAAGCTGCCGAAGCCGACCATGCCCTCGCGCTCCTTGGGCACTTCCCAGCCCATCGACTTGCCGACGATGGCCTGTTCCAGCGGCCCGGCGGCGAAGAACAGCCAGCGGTAATAGTCCGCCAGCTCCGCATCGGAGGGCAGCAGGCCCGCTTCGGGGTGCATCTCGGCAAGATAGGCACAGACTGCGGCGCATTCGCTCACCACGCGGTCCCCGGTCTCGGAGTGGTGGACCAGGGTGGGCACCTTGCCCATCGGATTGGCGGCGAGCAGCCCGGCAGGTTTTGCCTTCCAGTCGACCAGCACCTGCTCATAGTCTGCGGCCACTTCGTGCAAGGCCCAGCGGGCGATCTGGCCGCGGCTCATCGGATTGGTGAAGAAGGTGTATTCGGCCATGGCATCAGGCCCTTTCGCTGGGAGGGAACGGGGAGGCGCCGGGCGCGGGCAGGGCGATCATGCGCCGCCAACCAGGCTGAACATGGCACCCTGCGGATCGATGCCCTGGATGATCCAGTCATCGCCGGGGACCTGCATGGGGCCGTTGATTACCTGCCCGCCATGCGCCTCGATCGCCGCCTTGGCCGCCTCAACGCCGGGAACGCGGAAATAGTGGTTCCACATCGGCTGCGGCACCTGCGGCAGCTTCTGCATGATCGCGCCGATCGGCGTGCCTTCGTGTTCGATGAACTGGTACTTGCCCAGCGGCCCCATATCCATCGCCTCGGGCATGTCCCAGCTGAACAGGCCGGTGTAGAAGGCAACCGCGCGGTCGACATCGCCGGCCATCAGTTCGTTCCAGCCACATCGGCCGGGCAGGCTGGTGGAAAAGGCCGTGCTTTCGCCGCCACCCGGCGGGGGGGTGGGCGTCATCACATAGAAGGGCGCGCCGCAGCAGTCGGCCACCATGGCGATCCGGCCGGCCATGGGCACGTCGCGCGCCGGCATCAGCACCTTGCCGCCCGCGCGGGTGATCGCCGGCAGTGCGGCATCGACATCGTCCACACCGATGTAGCCGAGCCAGCAGGGGCGCGCCACTGCGGTGATCATTTCGGGCGTCAGCGCAAGCAGTCCGCCGGTCATCCCGCCATCGGCATTGGCGATAAAGCCATAGCCGCCGGCCTCGTCGGTTCCCGGTTGGATGCGCCAGCCGACCACGGCTTCATAGAACGCGCGGGCTCCTGCCGGATCGGTGGTAATCAATTCGTACCAGATCCAGCTTCCCTGCAGCTTCGGCATGGACGCGCTCCCTACTTGCGGGCTTCGAGGATCGGCACGAAGCCGCTGAAGATCATCCGCTTGCCATCGAACACGTCGATCGCCTCCATGCCGGCGAAGCGTTCGTCCTCCATCGCTGCCTTGTTGCCGGCGTCGCGCGTTTCCTTGTCGGGCCACTTGATCCAGCTGAACACCACGTTCTCTGCCTCGGTGGCCATGACCGCCATGTAGAAGTCCGTGGACTTGCCGCGCATCAGGTCATCGCCCCAGCATTCCACCACCTCGATGGCGCCGTGGTCCATGAAGACCGGGGCGGCCATCTCGGCAAGCTGGCGATAGTCCTCGCGCCGGTCGTGCGGCACGGGGATGAGGAATCCGTCGATGTAGCTCATGGCTCAGACCTCCTGCTGGCTGGCTTGCGAAACGTGGGCGTCGCCGTCGGCAACGGCGGGATCCATCCAGAACGGCTCCCACACGTGGCCGTCGGGATCGAGCACCGTGCGCTGGTACATGAAGCCGTGGTCTTCGGGCGGGTTGACGTCTGCCGTGCCGCCACGGGCCGCGCCGGCGAGCACCAGCCGGTCAACCTCGAAGCGGTCCTTGCAGGTCAGCGCCAGCGAAACCTCGCTCGATCCGGTGTCGGGGATCGGCCGCTTGGTGAAACTGCGCCACTTCTCGTGCGTCAGCAGCATGACGTAGATCGCGTCCGACAGCACCATGCAGGCGGCGGTCTCGTCGGTGAAACGTGGCTCGTTGGTAAAACCCAGTCCTTCGTAGAAGTCCATCGAGCGCTTCAGGTCGGCCACGGGCAGGTTGACGAAGATCATCCGGGTCATGCGCTGGACTCCTTTCCATCGGCGCGGAACAGCAGAAAGAAATAATGCCGCAGCAGCCCAAGCTGTTCCCGCGCCAGCTTCGCTGCGTCTTCTCCCGCCTGCGTCTTGGCGAGAACGAAGGCCCCCTGGATCACCGCCTGGACATGGCGGGCGAGGCTTTCCGGGCTGATCCCGGTCACCCCGCGCTGCTGCATGGCCAGGCTGATGTCTGCCACCAGCGCGCCGGCGTTGCCCATGATGCTGGCCCCGCAGGCCTCGCGGATCGGGTCCGACGTGCGGAAGGCTTCCTGCACCATGGTCCCGGCAACGCAGGTGAAGGTTTCCACCGGCCCCGAAATCAGCGCGATGCGGAAGTCGATATAGCCGAGCAGGCGGTCCACCGGATCGTCGCGGAAATGATAGGGCGCAGCCGCGAAAAAGCCCGAGGTGCTGGCAGACCAGTACTCCGCCACGGCAACGCCCAGCGCTTCCTTGCTGGGGAAGTGGTGGAAGAAGGCACCCTTGGTAACCCCCGCCTCGCGGCACAGGTCATCGACGCTGGTGGCCGTGTATCCCGCGCATCGCACCAGCTTGACCGCCGCTTCGAGCAGCTTGTCGCGCGCGTTGGCCGGGGCAGGCCTGAAGGGGCGATTCGACACCATGGCAGCAAACATACCAACCAGTCGGTATGTCGTCAAACGAAGGCAGGGCGGCGCAGTGTTCGCCCACTGCCCTGACCCGGCGGGGAGCGAACCGGCAGGCGCGGTCCGTCGCGCCACCGATTTCCGCATGGCGGCTCCACGGCGGGCTTGCGGGGCGCGGCGCGCGCGTCTAGGCAACCCCGGTCATGACCGATTTGCCCAACATTTCCGCCGGAACCGGCGGCACGACCGTCCTCGAAGCGCCCGATATCGAACTCGACGTGCGCGAGACCTTCGGCATCGATATCGACATGAAGGTGCCTGCCTTCAGCCAGCCGGACGAGCGCACGCCTGATACCGACGAGGCCTATGTCTTCGATCCGGACACCACGCTGGCGATCCTGGCGGGCTTTGCCTTCAACCGCCGCGTGATCGTGCAGGGCTATCACGGCACCGGCAAATCGACTCACATCGAGCAGGTTGCGGCGCGGCTCAACTGGCCCTGCGTGCGCATCAACCTCGATGCTCACATCAGCCGCATCGACCTGATCGGCCGCGATGCCATTGTCCTGCGCGATGGCCTGCAGGTCACCGAATTCCGCGAAGGCCTGCTGCCCTGGGCGCTGCAGCACCCGGTGGCGCTGGTGTTCGACGAATACGACGCCGGCCGCCCCGACGTGATGTTCGTGATCCAGCGCGTGCTGGAAACCGAAGGCAAGCTGACCCTGCTTGACCAGAACCGGGTGATCCGCCCCAACAAGTTCTTCCGCCTGTTTGCCACGGCCAACACGGTGGGTCTTGGCGATACCTCGGGCCTCTATCACGGCACCCAGGCGATCAACCAGGCGCAGATGGACCGCTGGAACATCGTCGTCCAGCTCAACTACCTGCCGGCGCAGGTGGAGAGCGAGATCGTGCTGAAGAAGGTGACCGACGCCGCGCCCGAGATGGTCGCCAACATGGTCAAGGTTGCTGATCTTACCCGCGCCGGCTTCATCAACGGCGATATCTCCACCGTGATGAGCCCGCGCACCGTCATCACCTGGGCGCAGAACACCGCGATCTTCAAGGATCCGGGCTTTGCCTTCCGCCTGTCGTTCCTCAACAAGTGCGACGATACGGAACGCATGCTGGTGGCCGAATACTACCAGCGCGTGTTCGGCACCGACCTGCCGGAAAGCGTGGTCGGCAAGGGGTGATCCTGCGCCCGGCCTTGCTGGCGCTGGCGGCGATCCCGCTCGCCGCGCCGGCCAGTGCCGCCAGTGAACCCGCCACTGTCGTGGCAGCGCGCGGCGATTTCTTTCCCGCGACGGAAGACGGCGCGTTCGCGCTTGAAACCGCCATCGCCGAAGCGCGGGCCAGCGATCGTTTGGCCGTGATCGTCTTCGGGGCCGACTGGTGCCACGACAGCCGCACCCTGGCCCGTGTGCTGACCTCCCCGGAATTTACCGAACGGTTCGGCCAGCGCTTTACCGTCACCTTCATCAACGTTGGCGAGCCGCAGACCGGCAAGGGCCGCAACCTTGATCTGGTGGCCGGGCTGGGGCTGCGGAACCTGCGCTCGACGCCCGCCCTCTTCGTGCTCTCCGGCAAGGGCAAGGTCCTGAACACCACCGCCGATGCGCGGTCGTGGCGCAATGCGGACAGCCGGGGCCAGGAGAAGATCCTTGGCTGGTTCGAAAGGTTCCTTTCCTCTCGCCCGCCGCTGATGCGCCGCCGCGGCGGTTAGCAGAAGGCCTGGGTATCCAGCGGGTTCGCGCCGTTCCCCGGGCAGTAGAACCTCTTCTGGTTTTCGCGCCGCGTCCGCTCGTCGTCACCGGTGGAGCGCTGCATGGCCGCGCTTTGGCGGGCGTGTGCGAGGGCGACCGAGCGGGCAGAAGGTGAACGCCAGACGCCGCCCTGCACATTGAAGGTTGCGGTCTCCGTCACGCCCGCCTTGCCGGGGGATTTCATCGGGCTGCCAAACACATAGACCGTATTCGTCACCCACAGCTTGTAGGTGCAGCGGTAAAGGCCCTTGCCCTGGGCCGAGCAGGTGGGATTGGCCACGGCATAGGCTGAATGCATGCCGGTGTTCCAGAAGCCGTTCGAGGTGAAGCCCTGATCGTAATTCACCTGCGCCATCGGGCCGAGAACAGCAGTTGCCCATTCGCGCATCAGCGCCGCTCGGATGTCATAGGCGTTGGGCGGGCCCGAAAGACCTGCCGAGCGCTGCGTGGTTGCGGGCAGGGCGCGCGCCGCCTGCGCCTCGCTGGCCAGCCTCTGCCGCATGTCTGACAGGCTTTTTGCTGCCGTGGGCGATCCTGCCGCGATGGCCAGCTTGTACTCGCTCTCCGCCGCAGCCGGATTGCGCGCAACGTGGATGCCGAAGTCATACATCCGGGCAAGGTTGACATGCCCGCTGACACTGCCCTGCGCGGCGGCGCGGCGGTAATAGTCAAAGGCGGTGCCAAGGCTGGTCGGCACCAGCTTGCCCAGTTCATAGGCAACGCCCATGTCGTTCAGTGCCTCGCGGTCGCCCAGCGCAACGGCCTTTTCCAGCATGATCATGGCCTGCGCGCGTTCTTCGGGACTGGCAGTCGCGCGGCCGTATTCATGGTGCAGGTTGCGATAGGCCCAGGGATCGCCAGCCTTTGCGGCGCGCTGGAAATAGGAAACGGCAAGGGTCCTGTCGCGGGAAACGATAACACCGTCGCGGTAGATGATGCCCAGTTCATTCAGGGCACCCCGATCGCCCAGATCGCCGCCCTTTTTCATCAGCGCGAGGCCCTGGGGAATATCCTTGGCCATGCCCAGTCCGTAAATCAGGACCCTGCCCAGTTCGGACGTCCCCCGCGCATTCCCCAAATCCGCTGCCTGCCGCAGCAGGCCAATTCCCTCGGCCTTGCGCGATTCGCCGAAGGCACCCGAGACGAGGACGCTGCCGTAACTGGCCATGCCTTCGAGATGTCCGTTGCGCGCACTGCGAGAGAATAGTTGCTCGGCACGATTGAGGTCGCGCTTGCCGATGGGGTCGCTCATGATCATCCAGGCAAGCTGGGTCATGGCCGAAAAATCGCCAAGCGCGGCGGCGTTAGCCCAGTATTCGCGCGCCAGTTGGCGGTCCACCGTTCGCCCTTCGCCCCAGTACGCCGCCGTGGCAATTGCCGACATGGCTATAGGAACCTGCGCCAGCCGGGGCGAGGAATAGATCCGGTAGGCTCCAGCCTTGTCTCCCTTGAGCGCAAGAATGTTGCCCTGAAGGACCAGGGCGCGCAGATCGCCGCTGGCATGTGCCTTGCGGGCAAGATCTTCTCCCACTTCGACGCTGTAGGTGCCGCAGACCCGGTTCAGGATCGCAGAGCTCATCACTGTCTGCGCGCGCGCCACGCCTGCTTGGGCGGCGGCATCGAATTCGCCGCAGCGCTGCGGCAGGTTCAGCCGCTTTCGCAGGACGTCGCCCGGAAGGGCCAGCCATTCGCCGGATGGGATCGCGGCAATATCGGTTGCGGCATCGGCGGCATAAGCAGTGGTCGATGCCATGAAGGTGGTAAGAAACAATCCGGCGAAAACAGCTTTCATGATGAACAGATCCGAATCCCGACTTGCACCAATATTTCCGCATTATCATCTGCTTGCGCCGAAATTGTCCAGATATTCGATCCGCATGGCAATCCTTGCCGGGTGTCATGCGCATGAGCCGGCGGAAAATACGGCTCGTCATGCCGCGGATCGCCGATCCGCCCCGACGCTTTGCGACGCAGCACTGGCAGCAGGGCTTGCTTCGCGCAGGGCAATCGCGGAAGCTGGCGGCAGAGGATGACAAGAGGGGTGAGGGGCATGCGCAAGGCATTGGTGGCAGCGGCGCTGGCGGGGCTTTCGGCCCTTGCGCTTTCGGCGGGTCTTACGGCTGGGGAGCCGCAGAAGCCCGTCCTCACCCAATCCGCCGCAGCCCCTGCAAGGGCAGACTGTGCGGCAAACCCCGATCGGCAGGCCTTCTTTGGCGATCTGCACCTGCACACCGCGCTCAGCTTCGATGCCTATACGCTGATGTCATCGCGCGTCGGGCCGGAAGATGCCTATCGCTTCGCCCGGGGTGAGACGATCCTCTATTACGGCGATCCCGTCCGTCGCCGGGTGCCGTTCGATTTCCTGGCGGTCACCGACCATGCCGAGAACATGGGGGTGTTCAACCAGCTGGAAGACCCGGACAGCGTGCTTTCGCAGACCGAGGTGGGCAAGATGGCGCGGCTGGGCGGAACGGAGAACTTCTTCAAGGCCATGGCGCTGATGGCGCGGGGCGCGACGATCGGCGACAATGCTCCGGCGGTGATCCGCGCGACCTGGCAGCGGCAGGTCGATGCCGCCAACGCCCATTACCGGCCGTGCACCTTCACCACGTTCATCGGCTATGAATGGACGGTCAACCCGGACAACCAGAACCTGCACCGCAACGTGATCTTCCGGGGCGACAGCGCGCCGCTGCCCTTCACCCGCTTCGATTCGGACAAGGTGGAGGCGCTGTGGTCGTGGCTCGCCACCTTGCGCGGGCAGGGGGTGGAGGCGCTGGCGATCCCGCATAACGCCAATGTCTCCAACGGCCTGATGTACAACATGCTGAAGTCGGACGGCTCGCCGGTCGATGCCGAATGGGGCCGGCTGCGGCAGGCGAACGAGCCGCTGGCCGAGATCGTCCAGAACAAGGGAACCAGCGAGACGCATCCCCTCCTTTCCCCGAACGACGAATTCGCCGGGTTCGAGCTTTCGCCCTGGCTGCTTGCGGGCAAGCCCATTCGCGGCAAGGTGCCCGGATCGTTCTGGCGCGATGCGCTGGGTCGCGGGCTTGAGGTGGAGCGGCGCACCGGCGTCAATCCCTACAAGGACGGAGCCGTGGGCGCGGGCGACCTGCACGGCGGCCTGTCAGTCTCCAGCGAGGCGGACTATGGCGGGGTCGGGCGCGGCCACATGGGCGGGGGCAAGCCTTCGGCAGAGGCCATGCTGCGCATTTTCGCCGATGCCGCCAAGCGCGATGTCCAGAACACCGATGTCGTCGCCAGTTCCGCGGGCCTGACGGGCGTCTGGGCAGAGGCGAACACGCGCGACGCGATCTACGCTGCCCTGCGCCGCAAGGAGACCTTCGCCACTTCGGGCACGCGCATCCGGGTGCGCCTGTTCGCCGGCGATCTTCCCGCCAACCTGCTTGCCAATCGGGACTGGGTGCGCCGGGCCTATGCGCAGGGCGTGCCGATGGGGGCCGACCTGCAGGCCCGCTCAGCGCCCGTCTTTGCCTATGAAGCGCTGAAGGACCCGGATGGCCAGAGGTTGCAGCGGGTCCAGATCGTCAAGGTGTGGATCGACGACAAGGGCCGCCATGAACAGGTGTACGATGCCGCCGTCGCGCCCGCAGGCGCGGTGCAGTTCAAGGGCCTGTGGCGCGACCCTTCGTTCCGCAAGGGGCAGGCGGCGGTCTATTACGCCCGCGTGATCGAATTGCCGAGCCCGCGCTGGACCACGCTGCGCGCGCGCGAGTACAAGCTCAAGCTGCCCGAGGGTCTGCCAGAGACCATCCAGGAACGCGCCTGGACCTCACCGATCTGGGTTCGCTAGCCTCTCACGGCGTGACGAGGTATTTCTCGCCCGTCGCCTTGGCGTTGTAGGCCATGGCGACATCGCGGGTCAGCATTTCGGCCAGCCCGATTTTCGCCTTGTAGTGGCTGGCGAAGGTCGTCGTCAGCCCGCCGATGACCTTGGCGGCAAGGCGCATCTGGCCTTCCACCCCCTGCTTGGCGAGGAAGGGGATCAGCAGCCAGCCCGATACGTCCCAGGCAAAACCCAGCGCGCCGCGGTTCAGCACGATGGGGCCCAGGTCCAGCGCGCCGTAGATGAAGACCTTCTTGGGCACGCTGGAGCCATAGCGGCTGTATTCCGCGCCGCGCGACGCCACCTGCTCCATCGCGCCCAGGATTGTGCTGGCCATGGTGCCGCCGCCGATTGCATCGAAACCCAGCATCGCGCCGGTTGCCTCGATCGCGGCGACGAGGCTCGGCATGAAATCGTCCTTCGAGCTGTCGACCACGTATTGCGCGCCGATGCCCCGCAGGATTTCTGCCTGCGCCTCTGACCGGACCACGTTGACCAGCGGAATGCCTTCGGCCGCGCACAGCTTCACCAGCATCTGGCCAAGGTTCGATGCCGCGGCGGTGTGGACGATGCCGGTATAGCCATCAGCGCGCATGGTTTCGACAAAGCCCAGCGCGGTCAGCGGGTTGACGAAGGCGCCCGCGCCCTGCTCGGCGGTGATGTGATCGGGCAGAGGGATGCAGGCGCGCGAATCGGTAAGCGTGTGCGTTGCGTAAAGCGCCCCCGAGCGGCAGGCGACGCGCTTGCCGATCAGGCTTTGCGCATAGGCATCCTCACCCGCGGCGATCACCGTTCCGCAGCCTTCGGCGCCAACGTCCATCTTTTGCCCGACGCGCGCGGCCATGCCCTTCATGGCGATGGCGGGCATTTCTGCGACCAGTTTGCCGGGCGAATAGTCTGCACCCGCAAGGTCGGCCATGCCGAACAGCAGGGCAAGGTCCGAAGGGTTGATCGGTGCGGCTTCCACCTTCACCAGAACTTCGGTGCCGGTAGGATCGGCAAAGGTCCGATCCTCTACCGCGACCGTCAGCTTGCCGTCTGAACCGAGTGTGGTGGTGACCTGCTGGCCCGAAGTGGTCATCTGTGTCCTCCCCGCGGCTGGCCAAGGCGGCGCCGCTCAATAGCGCCAGATTGCTTCCTCGCCGCGTTCGCCGCAATGGAGAAAATTGCCCCTATTCGTCGGGATAGACGGCCCTGACGAAATAGAGCCCCTCGGGCGGGGCATTGAGCCCCAGCGCCGTGCGATCCCTGGCTGCAAGCGCCTCGGCAACCTGCTCCTCCTGCCAGCGCCCCATCCCGACGAGGACCAGGCAGCCGACCATCGAGCGGACCTGGTGGTGCAGGAAGCTGCGCGCGGCGGCGTCGATCATCACGTGATCGCCCTCGCGCCGCACGTCCAGCCGGTCCAGCGTTTTGAGCGGCGACTGCGCCTGGCAATGGACCGAGCGGAAGGTGGTGAAATCGTGCCGCCCGACCAGCGCCTGCGCGGCCCGGTGCATCGCCGCCGCATCGAGCGGTTGCGGCACTTGCCAGGCGTGGTTGCGTTCCAGCGTCAGCGGGGCGCGGCGATTGGCGATGCGATAGACATAGGCCCTGCCGGTGCAGGAAAACCGGGCGTGCCAGTCATCCGGCTTGACCTCGCAGGCCGTGACCGCGACCCGCGCCGGACGCATCAGCGCGTTCAGCGCTTCCATCAGGCGGAACGGCGCGATGTCCTTGGCGATATCGACATGGGCGCGCATGGCCACGGCGTGAACGCCGGCATCGGTGCGGCCGGCAGCATGCATCGTCACCGCCTCGCCGGTTACGGCTCGGGCGGCATCTTCCACCGTCTGCTGCACCGATGGCCCGTGCGCCTGCCGCTGCAGGCCCATGAACTCGGTGCCGTCGAATTCGAGGGTCAGGGCGAAGCGGGTCAATCGATCCTCGTGCCCGCAGGGATGGGGCGTCCGCGCAGCAGGTCGGCGGTGGGCATGGCGGGCCGTCCGGCGCGCTGGATCAGGGTGGGGCGCAGCGCCCCGAAATTGCAGGCGATGGTCAGCGCGTCATCCAGCGTGGTGCCGGCTGCGCCTGCGCGATTGACCACTTCGGCCGCGAGCACACGATAGCGTTCGCCATCCAGTTCGAACCAGGCCAGCGGGTGGAAGGCGCGCACCTGCCGCTCGGCGAATTCGGCATCATGGTGGAAATCGAGTCGGGTTTCGGCCTTGTCGATCTTCCTGGCATAGGTGACGCCCTCGGCGGGTTGGGCGCGGGGCGGGTGGCCCGGAAGGTCCGCCAGCACCTCCACCATCAGCCGGGCACCGATCTCAGACAGTTCGGCAAGCAGTTCCGGCCCGGTCTTGCCATCGACATCGGTCTTCGCCTCGGCCATCACGGGGCCGGTATCCAGCCCGGCCTCCATCTGCATAATGCCGACGCCCGTCACCAGGTCCCCCGCCAGGATCGCGCGTTGCACCGGCGCCGCGCCGCGCCAGCGCGGCAGGATCGAGCCATGGACGTTGAGGCAGCCGTGCTTCGGCGCATCGAGCACTGCCTGCGGCAGGATCAGGCCATAGGCGGCGACAACGGCGACGTCCGCCGCCAGCGCGGCAAAGTCTGCCTGCGCCTGCTCGTCGCGCAGGGAGAGGGGGGTGCGCACCTCGATCCCCAGTTCTTCGGCGACCTTGTGGACGGGGGAAGGCGTCAATTCCTTGCCCCGGCGGCCACCCGGTCGGGGCGGCTGGCTGTAGGCGGCGATCACCTCATGCCCTGCTGAAACCAGCGCCTTCAGCACCGGAACGGCAAAATCGGGGGTTCCCATGAAGATGATACGCATGTGCTCTTTCCGTTCCCTGGCAAACGCCCTAAGCCTCGGCGCATGGCATCGCAAGAGATCGAGGCACTGAGTTCCGCACTCGCCCGGCTTCCCGGGCTGGGGCCGCGTTCTGCGCGGCGCGCGGTGCTGTGGCTGGTAAAACGGCGCGAAACCGCGCTGGTGCAATTGCTGAAAGCGCTGGGCGACGTGCAGGAGCGGCTGGTGGAATGCTCCACCTGCGGCAATGTCGATACCTGCAACCCCTGCGGCATCTGCGGCGATCCCCGGCGCGATGCGCGCTCGCTCTGCGTGGTGGAGGACGTGGCAGACCTTTGGGCGCTTGATCGCGCGCGGCTGTTCACCGGCCGCTACCATGTGCTGGGCGGGCGGCTTTCGGCGCTGGAAGGCGTGCGGCCGGAAGACCTGTCGATCGGCAAGCTGCTCGAACGGGTCGAAGCGGGCGGCATCGACGAGGTAGTCCTTGCGATGAACGCCACCCTCGAAGGCCAGACCACCGCGCATTACATCGCCGAAAGGCTGGAAGGCATGCCCGTGCGCATCACCCAGCTGGCCCATGGCCTGCCGGTGGGGGGCGAGCTTGACTACCTGGACGAGGGCACTTTGGCCCAGGCGCTCAGGGCAAGGCGTCCTGTGGGTTGATTGCGCGCGCTTGCGGCCCTATCTGGCGCCCATGGCCATTCTCCCGATCCGCGAAATCCCCGATCCCATCCTCAAGCAGGTGTCCGTGCCGGTCGATACCTTCGACGACCAGCTCAAGATCCTCGTCGCCGACATGTTCGAGACGATGTACGATGCCCCCGGCATCGGCCTTGCCGCCGTGCAGGTGGGCGTGCCGATCCGCCTGCTCGTGATCGACCTTCAGCCCGAGGACCCGGATGCGGAGCCGGAAGTCTGCACCGCCCACGGCGGGCACGAACACACGCACCAGCCGCTCAAGAAAGAGCCGCGGGTGTTCATCAATCCCGAAATTCTCGAAGCTTCGGAAGAGCATACGGTCTATTCCGAAGGCTGTCTCTCGGTTCCCGAGATCTACGCCGATGTCGAGCGGCCCAGCCGCATCCGCGCGCGCTGGCAGGATCTTGATGGCAAGGTCCATGAAGAGGAGATGGAAGGCTTGCTTGCCATCTGCCTGCAGCACGAGATGGATCACCTGGAAGGCGTGGTCTTCATCGACCATCTTAGCCGCCTGAAGCGGCAGATGGCGATCAAGAAGCTGGAAAAGCTGCGCAAGGCCGCCTGACGGCCGCTCAGCTTTCTGCGTGAACCTCGCGGTTAAGCGCGGTCAGCGCGGCGCGGCAGGCTTCCTCGCATTCGCGGCACATCTGCGCGCAGCGGCGGCAGTGCGGGTTGTTGTGCTGCGCGCATTCCATGCCGCAGACGGTGCAGGCCTCGATGCAGACCGCCAGGATGGAACGGATCAGGTTGCGGTCGTGCCCGGTGCGGCGCATCCCGGCGCGGGCCATCAGCGTGCAGACATCCGAGCAATCGAGGCACAGGCGGATGCACTGGCTCATGTCCATGGCTTCGGCCAGGCAGGCATCGGCGCAGGAATTGCAGATGGCGGCGCAATCGACGGCGTGCTTGACCGCCGTGCCAAGCGTGGAGTTGTAATCGCTCCCGACCTGCGGGTGTTCGGAAATCATGGCTTCGATGGACATGGGGCGGACTCCTGTGGGGGAGGGCAAACCGGTGAACGCCACGCGCGTTCCACAGCTTGCTGCAACCTCCCCTTGCACGCGGCGGCGTTCGGTATATGTTCCGGCGAATGGACATTCCTTCGCTTGTCGCCATCATTGCCTGTCTCGCCATCGGCCTGGCGCTCGGCTGGTTCCTTGGAGGCCGCCCGGCCGCAGACCTGCGCGCGCGGCTGGCCGATGCCGAACAGGCGGCAAAATCGCGCGAGGAGGAATTCCGCCGCGCGATCAAGGAACTGGGCGATGCCTCGATCCGCGTCGCGACGCTTGAGGCCAACGCCGCCGCCTTCGAGGAAACCAAGCGCTCGCTGATCGAGGCGCAGGAGAACCTCAAGAGGGAGTTCGAGGCGGCAGGGGCGAAGATCCTGGGGCAGGCGCAGGCCGCGCTGCTTGAGCGCGCCGAACAGCGCTTTACCGAAAGCGAGAAGCAGAGCGCGGAACGGCTCAAGGCGCTGCTGGCGCCGGTGGACCAGCGTCTGCGTTCCTACGAAGAACAGGTGGGCGCGCTGGAAAAGCAGCGAGTCGATGCCTTCGGCCATCTTTTCGGCCAGATCGAGCAGCTGCGCATGGGGCAGGAAAAGGTGCGCGAGGAAGCCGCGCGGCTCGGCAATTCACTGCGCAATGCCCCCAAGGCGCGCGGTCGCTGGGGCGAACAGCAGCTGAAGAACCTGCTCGAACAGTGCGGGCTGTCGGAACATACCGACTTTGTGACCGAGCACTCGGTCGATACTGCCGAAGGCCGCCTGCGGCCCGATGCAGTGGTGCGTATCCCGGGACAGAAGAGCCTGATCATCGACGCCAAGGTCTCGCTCAATGCATACCAGGATGCCTTCGCCGCCGATAATGAGGATGATCGCATCCGCTTCCTCGCTGCCCATGCGGCTTCGATGCGCAACCATGTGCAGCAGCTTGGCGCCAAGGCCTATCACGCGCAGTTCGAAGAAGCGCCCGACTATGTGGTGATGTTTGTGCCGGGCGAACATTTCGTCGCCGCCGCGCTCGAACACGATCCGGACCTGTGGAATTTCGCGTTCGATCGCCGGGTGCTGCTGGCCACGCCGACCAACCTTGTCGCCATTGCCCGCACGGTCGCCATGGTCTGGACGCAGGACAAGCTGGCGCAGGAGGCGATGGAGATCGGGCGACTGGGGACCGAGATCTACGAACGGATCGCCACGGCCGGCGAACACCTGAAGGGCGTCGGCGCCGGGCTGGACCGCGCCGTGCGCAAGTACAACGATTTCGTCGGCTCGTTCGAGCGCAACGTCCAAAGTTCGGCCCGCAAGCTGCGCGACAAGGGCGTGGCGATCGGCAAGCGCGAGGTTGAGGACGTGCCGCTGGTGGAAGCCCAGCCGCGCCATGGCGAGGTTACCGAAGCGGCCGCGCTGCCGCCTGCCGGTGCCGCCAATGACGAGGCTGCGGCCTAGTCAGCCGGCGGCGTTCCGGCGCGGGTGAATACCGCGTTGTGGCCAGCACCGGTGATGGTCAGGCGGTGGTGCAGCACGGCCATGCGCGGGCGCGAGGTGAGCAGGGTGGACAGCGCCTGTTCCTGCGCCATCAGCCCTTCGCAGTACATCCGCGTGCCGACCAGCCCGTCGACCACCAGCTTGCCGCCTTCCAGCTTCCATTCGCTGCCCATGCCGTTGCAGCCGACCGAGGCGCTGAGGCGGTTGCCGGAAAACGACAGGCGGGCGCGATCGTTGCTGACCTTTGCCCCGTCGAGCGTGGTTAGCTGCCAGCTGGTATCGCGCAGACGCGCAACTGTGGCGCTGGGCGGCGGTGCGCAGGCGATGAGCACGGGCAGGGCGAGCAGGAAGGCCTTGATCTTCATGGCGGCAGGTTGTGCGCGCGCACCTGATCGCAGGCTGAACGGGCTGGCTCAGCGGTCGAGCGCGTCAAGCACCTCGTAAGCCAGCACGGCTCCGGCGACCGCCGCGTTAAGGCTGTCGGCGCGGCCCTTCATCGGCATGGTCACGCGCAGGTCGCAGGCCAGTTCGTATTCCTCTGGCAGGCCGCGCGATTCGTTGCCGATCAGGATGAAGCAGGGCGCGGCATAGGGCGCGCCGCGATAGGGCACGGCATCGCGCAGGCTGGCTGCGACCAGCTGGCCGGGGCCGGCGCGCAGCCAGGCGATGAACTCGTCCCAGCGGGCCTGCGCCACCTTCTGCGTGAACACCGCACCCATGCTGGCGCGCACGGCTTCGACCGAGAAGGGATCGGCGCAGTCGTCGATCAGGATCAGGCCGCCGGCACCCACGGCATCGCCGGTACGCAGCATGGTGCCCAGGTTGCCCGGATCGCGCAGCGCCTGCGCGACCAGCCAGATCTTCGCGCTGTCGCGTTCGATGCTCTCGATCCGGGTGTCGAATTCGGCAAAGACCCCGGCCACGGCCTGCGGGTTGTCCTTGCCGGTGATCTTGCCGAGGATGTCCTCGCTCGTTTCGATAACCTCGCCGCCCGCAGCCACGACATCGGACTCCAGCGCGGAGAGCAGCGGGTGGGGATCGCGCCGCTCGGCCATGACCAGGATTTCCGGCAGGTGGCCGCATTCGCGCGCGTCGGTCAGCAGCCGCAGGCCCTCGGCCAGGAACTTGCCAGCGGCCTTGCGGTGCTTCTTTTCGCGCAGCGAGCGCAGGAACTTGACCGTGGGATTGGAAAATCCGGTGATCTGGCGACGCAAGCGGTCAGTCCTCGCCGAAGCCGTCCAGCACCAGGCCGACCAGCTTGGGCATGATGGTTTCCGCACCATCGCCGCGCGCGACGATCTCGATCGTATCGCCCTTGGCCGCGCCCAGCATCATCAGGCCGAGGATGGAGGCGCCGTTCGCTTCGTTGCCGTCCTTGTGCACCGATACGGAAACGGCCGGCGGCAGCTTTGCCACGAAGTTGACGAACTTGGCGCTCGCCCGGGCGTGCAGGCCACGCTGGTTGACGATTTCTACCGTCTCGCGAAGTTCCCCCATTCGCTTCAGGCCTCCTGCCCCAGAAATTCGGAAGCAACCGTGATGTAGTTACGCCCCGCCTCACGCGCGGCGGCAACCGCGCCGACCACGTCCATCGTCTTGCGCGCACCGGCCAGGCGGATGAGCATCGGCAGGTTGATCCCGGCGATCACTTCGACTTCGCCCGCGCGCAGCAGCGAGATGGCAAGGTTGGAAGGGGTGCCGCCGAACAGGTCGGTGAGGATGATCACCCCGCTGCCGGAATCGACCTTGCGGACGGCATCGGCAATGTCCTTGCGGCGCTTTTCCATGTCGTCATTGGGTGCGATGCAGATCGTCGCCACGGCTTCCTGCCGCCCGACAACGTGTTCCATCGCATAGACGAATTCGACCGCGAGGGCGCCGTGGGTAACCAGAATCAGCCCGATCATGTGAGGTCCCAAACGCGAATTGACGGGCGCAAATGGGCTTGTTCAGATCGAAATTCAATAGGCTTCATGGCCGATTGCCACCGCCTTCCACGATATTCGCCGCGCGCGAGCCGAGATTGCGGTGGTGCAGGGTGGGGGCATAGCCCGCGCGGCGCAGCGCCTCGCCGATCTGCTCGGCGGTGAACACCGAGCGGTGCCGCCCGCCGGTGCAGCCGAAGGCGATGTGGACATAGGCCTTGCCCTGCGCTTCGTAGCGCGGGATCAGCGTCAGCAGCAGGTCGCGCATCTGGGCAAAGGCCGTGTCGAAAGCGGGATCCTGGCGGATGTGTGCGCCCACCGCCTCGTCCTTGCCGGTCAGCGGGCGCAGCGATTCCACCCAGTGCGGATTGTCGAGGAAACGCATGTCGAACACCAGGTCGGCCACGGGGGGCATCCCGCGCGAGAAGCCGAAGCTGGAGACGGTAATCGTCATGCCCTGATCGGAGACAGGCGCGAAGCGCTCGCGCACCTGCTGCTGCAGGTCGTTGGTCGACATGTCGGTGGTCACGATCACCATGTCCGCCCAGCGGCGCAGCGGCTCCATCAGCTCGCGCTCGGCGGCGATGCCCGATGCGGCGGGCATGTCGGCGGCCAGAGGGTGGCGGCGGCGGGTTTCGTTGTAGCGCCGTTCCAGTTCCTGCCCCGAACAGTCGAGGAACAGCGTGCTCACCTCAAGATCGGTGCGGTCGGCCAGGCGCTTCACCCGGTCGATGATGGCGTGCGGATCGAAGCCGCGGGTGCGCGAATCGAACCCGATGGCCAGTGGCGGGCGCAGCCCTTCGGCGGTCTCAGCCGGTTTGCCGATCAGCTGGCCGAGCATGCGGATCGGGAAATTGTCGATCGTTTCCCAGCCAAGGTCTTCCAGGACGCGCAGGGCCGTGGTCTTGCCCGCGCCAAGCAGGCCCGTGACAAGCAGCACGCGCTGGCGGCTTTCCGGTGATTCGGCGGCAGTCTGGCGATTGGGCATGGGACATGCTGTTTGCGCGCGGGCGCGTGGCTTGTCCACTGTCCAACGGGTCAGGGGGCAGGTCGATCAGCCGAGCCCGTACTTCTCCAGCGCCAGTTCCGCGCGCAGGGGGAGGACCGGGCTTTCCGGCCAGAGGCGCACGAGGGGGAGCGCGGCACCGCCACGCTCGCAGGGCTCGGCCGCGTCGATAAAGCGCGGCGCTTCAGGATCGAGCACGATCACCAGCGCGACGGGAACATCGGCAGTGCAGGGCATCTCGACCAGCCCGACATTGCGCACCTCGATCAGGCCGGCAATGGCCGGGGCGGGGCTGGCGAACAGGCGGTCGTCACGCCGGGCAAGGGCAATGCCGTCATCGCCCACCAGCTGCGCCCCCCGGTCAATCAGCGCGAGCGCGAGGCTGGACTTGCCCGAGCCCGGTGCGCCTTCAATCAGCACGCCGCGGCCACCGATGCCGACGCAGCTCGCCTGGTGCAGCGCACTCACGCCAGCGCCTCGGGCAGTTCCAGCATCAGGCAGGCCCCCGGCTTGCCATCGGGCCGGTCGCAGGCGGCCAGGGTGCCTTCGTGAGCATCGACGATGGTCCGCGCAATGGCGAGGCCAAGCCCGGAATGGCTGCCGAAATCCTCGCCATCGGGGCGAACCGAATGAAAGCGTTCGAATACCTTTTCGCGCGCTTCCGCCGGAATGCCCGGGCCGGCATCGCTGACGGTCAGGCGGATGCGGCCTTCGCTGCGCGTCAGTTGCACGTCGATCCGGCCACCGGGGGGAGAGAAGGATACGGCATTGTCGAGCAGGTTGTGCAGCACGCGTTCCAGCCGCGCGGCATCGCCCATCACCATGGCGCGTCCCTTGCCAAGCTTGAGCACCAGTTCGCGTCCGGCATCGGCACCGCGTTGTGCGCGCTCGCCCGCCAGCGCCCGGACCAGAGCCGCGATGTCGAGCGGCTCGAAGGCGGTGCGCGAAAGTTCGGCGTCGATACGGCTGGCATCGGAAATCTCGGTCACCAGCCGGTCGATGCGGCGCACATCATGCGCGGCGATCTCGGTCAGCTGGCGGCGGAGGGCGGGATCTTCGACCTTTTCGAGCGATTCGATGGCGCTGCGCAGGCTGGCCAGCGGGTTCTTTAGCTCATGCGCGACATCGGCGGCGAAGCTTTCGGTGGCGTCGATGCGCTGGCGCAGGGCGGCGGTCATGTCGGAAAAGGCGCGGGCGAGCATGCCGATCTCGTCGCCGCGCTCCGGCAGGCGGGGCACCACAACCTCGCGGTCGCGCCCCAGCCGCACGCGGACTGCGGCGCGCACCAGCGCCTTCAAGGGCAGGACGATGGTGCGGGCAAGGAACAGCGACAGCAGGATCGAAAAGGCGAGCGCGATCCCCACGACGATCGCCAGCGTCTGGCGCGCATCGCGCACCTTCTGGGTAATGTCGGTGGCATTGCGCGTGGTCAGCAGCATTTCCCCGCGCTCGCCCACCGGCGTGGCTGCGGTGAAAACCGGGGTGTCATCGGGCGCATGACGCTGGCGGACGATTGCCTCGCCGCGTTTTTGCGCCTCGGCTACTTCGGGCCAGGCATCGGCCGTCGGGATAGCCGCCTCGACATAGCGGGCCACCTCGGGCGCACCCACGGCGAAGTTCATGCTGCGATCGAGCAGGCGCGCCGCATCCTGCAGCCAGGGTTCGCGCGTCGGATCCTTGAAGGTGAAGCTGGGGTCGGCCAGCAGGAAGGAGTCGGCGATCTGGTGGCCGCGCGCATCGTAGAGGCGCAGGCGCAGCTGCTGCTCGGTGCCGATGCGGGCAAGCAGCGGCGGGCGCTCGGCGCGAGGCGTTTCGGCAAGCGCGTCGGCAATGATCAGGGCTTCGGACCGGGCCAGTTTCGATCGCTCGGACAAAAGCTGGTTGCGATAGGAATCGAGGTAGAACAGGCTGCCTGCGACCAGCGTGATGGCAACGATGTTCACCGCCAGGATGCGCGTGGTCAGCGACATGCGCCGCGACCAGTAGAGCCGGTCGGGCTCGTCCTGGCTGGCCTCCTCAAGCCTCGGCAAAGCTGTAGCCCGCGCCGTAAAGCGTCTCGATGCCGGAAAATTCGGCGTCGACTTCGCGGAACTTGCGCCGCAGCCGCTTGATGTGGCTGTCGATGGTGCGATCGTCGACGAAGATGTCGTCGCTGTAGGCCGCGTCCATCAGCTGGTTGCGGCTTTTGACCACGCCGGGGCGCGAGGCGAGCGCCTCGAGGATGAGGAACTCGGTAACGGTCAGCGAAACCGCCTTGCCATCCCAGGTCACGCGGTGGCGCGCAGGGTCCATCTCGAGCCGGCCACGGCGGACCGGTTCGGGCATGTCTTCCTCCTGCCCTTCATCGGGATGGCTGCGCACGAAATCGCTGCGCCGCAGGATCGCCTTGATCCGCGCGGTGAGCAGGCGCTGGCTGAAAGGCTTGGCGATGTAGTCGTCCGCCCCCATCGCCAGGCCCAGCGCCTCGTCCGGCTCGCCGTCCTTGCTGGTCAGGAAGATCACCGGCAGGTCGGATTTATCGCGCAGGCGTTGAAGCAGTTCGAGGCCGTCCATCCGCGGCATCTTGATGTCGAAGATGGCAAGGTCCGGGGGATTTTCCAGCAGCGCCTTCAGCGCCGTCTGCCCGTCGGTATAGACCCGCGTGGCGAAACCTTCCGCCTGCAGCGCGATTGACACCGTTGTCAGGATATTCCGGTCATCATCGACCAGCGCGATGACCTTTGGTTCGGAGGGCGGGGTTTCTGCCATGGACACGGGTTAGCCGCTTGCGCGCTGACTGACAATTCATCGTGCAAACAGGTCAGACCAATTGGATTTCTGCGGTTTTTGCCCCCTCTCCAATTTGACGGGACCCCCTTGGTGGACTATGCGCCGCCCCGAATCCAGCCGCACGCAATAGTGGTCTGACCGCCTGAATTCGGGCTGTCCGGCCACAAGGGAGCCAGACCAGACCATGACCCTTGCCTATTCGCTCGACAAACAGGGCCTCACCACCGGCGCAACCCTCCATGCCAACCTTGGCACGGCCCCGCTGGTTGAACATGCACTGCGCAAGGGCGAAGGCCGCCTCACCAAGAACGGCGCCCTGCTGGTCGATACCGGCAAGTTCACCGGCCGTTCGGTGAAGGACAAGTTCGTGGTCCGCGATGCCACCACCGAAGACTCGATCAACTGGGGCAAGATCAACCAGCCCATGTCGGTCGATCACTGGGCGAACCTCAAGGCAGACTTCCTCGAAGCGCTGAAGGGCCAGAACGAGCTTTACGTTGCCGACCTGTTCGGCGGCAGCCAGCCGGAATACCGCGTCAACGTGCGCGTCATCACCCAGATGGCATGGCACAGCCTGTTCGTGCGCACCCTGCTGGTCCGTCCGACGGCGGACGAACTGGCGAACTTCGCGCCCGAATACACCATCATCAACCTGCCCAGCTTCAAGGCGAACCCGGAACGCCACGGCTGCCGCAGCGACACGGTGATCGCGGTCAACTTCACCGAGAAGCTGATCCTGATCGGCAACACCGAATATTCGGGCGAAATGAAGAAGGGCGTGTTCGGCCTGCTGAACTACCTGCTTCCCGCACAGGGCGTGATGCCGATGCACTGTTCGGCCAACATCGGCGCCGACGGCACCAGCGCAATCTTCTTCGGCCTTTCGGGCACGGGTAAGACCACGCTTTCGGCCGACGCCAGCCGCACCCTGATCGGCGATGACGAACATGGCTGGTCCGACCAGGCCGTGTTCAACTTCGAAGGCGGCTGCTACGCCAAGATGATCAACCTTTCGGCCGAAGGCGAGCCGGAAATCTACGCGACGACCAAGATGTTCGGCACGATCCTCGAGAACGTGGCGATGGACGAGGAAACCCGCGAGCTGGACTTCACCGATGCCAGCAAGACGGAAAACACCCGCGGCGCCTATCCGATCGAGTTCATCCCGAACACCAGCGAGAAGAACCTCGGCCCGCCGCCGTCGAACATCATCTTCCTCACCGCCGATGCCTTCGGCGTGCTGCCTCCGATCGCACGTCTAACGCCGGAACAGGCGATGTACCACTTCCTGTCGGGCTACACCGCCAAGGTGGCCGGCACCGAAATCGGCGTGACCGAGCCGGAAGCCACCTTCAGCACCTGCTTCGGCGCTGCCTTCATGCCGCGTCACCCGTCGGTCTATGGCAACCTGCTCAAGGAGCGCATCGCCAAGGGCGGCGCGCAGTGCTGGCTGGTCAACACCGGCTGGTCGGGCGGCAAGGCCACGATGCCGGGGATCAAGCGCATGCCGATCAAGGCCACCCGCGCCCTGCTCAACGCCGCGCTCGACGGCAGCCTGAACAATGTCGAATTCCGCAAGGACCCCAACTTCGGTTTCGAAGTGCCGGTTTCGGTTCCGGGCGTCGACACCAAGCTGCTCGATCCGCGCGGCGCCTGGGCCGATGCGGCGGAATACGACAAGACCGCAGCCGATCTGGTTCGCCTGTTCGCCGATAACTTCGCTCAGTTCGAAGACTATGTGGACGAAAAGGTGAAGGCCGCAGCGCTCGTCGCCGCCTGATCCGGCACTGAAACGGCCTGGGCCGGCTGCCTTGCCGGCCCGGGTGTTTCCCCGAATTTACTTTTATTTCCGGGTGATCCGGCGCAGACTCCCACGCTTGTTGCAGTGGGAGTTTTTGCAATGGGTCTGCTTGATGGAATCCTTGGCCAGCTGGGTGGCGATGTCGATATCGGCTCCATCGCCGAGAAGTTCGGCATCGATCCGGCCATGGCCGAAAAGGCGGTTGCGGCGCTTGGCGCAAGCCATGCCGAGCCGGGCGACACGATCGAAGGCGCTGCCGCCAGGACCGGTCTTGATGCCGGCACGCTGAACGAGATCGTTGGCAGCCTGGGTGGCGAGGGCGGCGTTGGCCAGCTTTCCGAACTGCTCAAGGGCAATTCCGCACTGTCCGGCCTTTCCGGGATCCTGGACCGCGATGGCGATGGCAATCCGCTCGACGATCTGGCCGGGCTTGCGGGCGGCTTGCTTGGCGGCAAGTCCTGAGGCGGATTTTCCAGCCTGAACAAAAGGCCGCGGCACCTGGTGGTGTCGCGGCCTTTTTCCTTTTCGGCACTCGTCGGCAGGGCAGGTCGATCAGGCCCTTGCCCCGGCGACATAGCGATCGACATTGAGCGCCAGCACGTCGAGCGGCACGTTGCCGCCATCGACCACCGCCTGGTTGAAATCGCGCAGGTCATACTTGCCGCCTAATGCGCCCCGCGCGCGGTCGCGCTGGCGGTTGATCTCGGTGTGGCCCATCTTGTAGCCGCAGGCCTGTCCGGGCCACGAGCAATAGCGATCGATTTCCGGTGCCAGTTCCGCCAGGCCCGAACCGTTCGCCTCGGCAAACCAGTGCAGCGCCTTGTCGCGGCTCCAGCCCATGGCGTGGATGCCGGTATCGACGACGAGGCGGCAGCAGCGAAAGGCGATGCCCTGCAGGTAGCCAAGCCGGCCGACGGGATCATCGTCATAGGCGCCCAGTTCGTCCGCCAGCTGCTGGGCATAGAGCGCCCAGCCTTCGGAATAGGCGTTGAACGCCAGCAATGAGCGGATCAGCGGCAACTGGTTGGAATATTCGCCCTGCCAGACGTGGCCGGGGATGCCTTCGTGGAACACCAGGTCCGGCACCGAGAAGCGGCTGTGGCGGTCCGTGCTCGAAAGGTTGACCCAGACCTTGCCCGGGATGGTGCCATCGATCGATCCCGCCCCGCCATAGGCGTTGGGCGCGCCGGCTTCTTCTGCCGGTGGCAGGCGGCGGATCTCGATGCGGCCGGGCATGACCTTGCGGAAGGCGAGCGGCATCTTGCCGCGGATGAAGGCGATCTTGTCCTCCATCAGCTTGATGATTTCCCGGCGGCCTTCGTCATTGTTGGGGAACTGGTATTCCGGTGCTTCGCCCAGCGCCTTCATCCGCTCGCCCACGGTGCCGCGGGTATGGCCAAGCTTTTGCAGGATAGGTTCCATCCGGGCCTGCAGTTCGGCCAGTTGGGCCTTGCCGATCTCGTGGATTTCCTTCGGGCTGAGGCGCGTAGTGGTGGAAGCGCGAAGTCCCCAGGCGTACCATTCCTCGCCATGCGGGCGGTGAAGCATGCCCGCCTCGGACGTGGCGCGGGTACGCTGCTTCTTCAGCTCCTCAAGCTGGCGCTGGAGCGCGGGCAGGACCGAGGCGCTGACCATGCCCTGTGCCCGCTTCTCCCAGTCGCCGGGGAACATCCGCGTGCGGCTGACCAGCGATTGCACCATGCCGCTGTTGCCGCTGCCGGCATCGGCGATCGAGCGTTCCATCTGGGCGATCGCCTTGTCGAGCAGGAAATCGGGCGCGACCAGCCCCTTCGATCCGGCATCCTTCAGGCGCTCCAGCTCGCCATCGAGCACCGAGCCCATGCTGGAGAGGCGCTTGAGGTAGGCCTCGGCATCCTCGGCATTGCGGACCGGGTGATCGCCATCGAGGAAGCGCGGCGTATCGAGATAGGCGCCGACGTTCTGGATCACCACATAGGGCGTGTTGCGCCAGCCGCCGATGGCGACATCGCCATAGGGCAGGGCAAAGCCGTCCAGCGCGGTCCTGAAAGCGCTGGTGACAACGGCGAGGCTGGTGCGGGTCGAGGCATCGACCTTGTTCACCGGGATCGCGGAAACCTGCCGCAGCGAGCTGCGCAGCAGGTCTGCCCGGGCCTTCACGCCCGCAGGCGAGCGATCCTCAAGCTGCGATCGCAGCGCGGCATGGGCGCCGGTATCGATGCCCAGCGAAGTTGCGCCCTCGGGCGAAAGCTTCAGCAGGCCCCAGGCAATGTCATCGAGCAGCTTCGTCGCGCGCGCCTGCACGGTGGCCTTGGGCGCGGCGAGGGCCGATGCGGGAAGGGTGAAGGCAGCCGAGGCGGCGGCGATGCCGCCCAGCGCCTGGCGTCGGGTAAGGGACTGGTTGCTCATGCAACGATGTCTGGAAAGCTGCGCGGGCGCTGTCAAATGCAAATCCGTTTTGATAAACGAAAGGCTATTCGTATGTGCGG
This sequence comes from Novosphingobium sp. TH158, assembly GCF_002855555.1. Lineage (NCBI taxonomy): Bacteria > Pseudomonadati > Pseudomonadota > Alphaproteobacteria > Sphingomonadales > Sphingomonadaceae > Novosphingobium > Novosphingobium sp. TH158. The sequence continues at coordinate 105,323 of NZ_PKRT01000001.1, forward strand.
ATGAATTGATTATCGACGTCAATCAAACGCATCTATACGGGTTTGCTTGGAAGCTTCCTCGCGGAGGACCTTTGCTCGTCGCCAAGCGAAGACTCCAATGATCAACAAGCCTGGAAGGTAAATCAATGCCCCGTCCGGACGCCATGCCCCGCCATCAGCAGAGCCAAAGCCGAAGAGGACGACTGCGGTAAGGTATCCTGCAACAGTACTGAACAATTTTCCTTTCATGGGATCATTGGCAAGCCGCATAAAGACCAGCTTTTCCCAAATCAGCTGGAGAATATAGACAGCAAGAATGCCTCCAACAACTTGACCCATTTTGCATAACCTATTGATTAAATAAATTAAAGTTTGAAATTAGCAGTCGCTCTGCAATTCGGCAAGCCTTGCAATGTCCTGCTTTGCCTTGAGAATGTTGGGTGATACGGAGCCGCCATGCTGAACACTGCACTCTCGCTCATGATGCTGGCGATCATCGCGCTGGTCCTTGGCGCCGTTTACCTGCTGCGCCGGGGCGGCGCGAAGAAGCAGGCACTGCTCATGCTGTTCCTGGCGATGGTGCTGGGCGTCAATGTCGGCATCTGGACGCTGCCCGACAGCTCCGGCAAGGCGCCGGTCGACCAGTCGAAATAGGCCGCGCCGGGCCGGTACCCGATCAGCGGATCGGGCAATCCGGCGAAAGGCGGAAGTCCAGGTACTTGTCCACGGCGAGCATCATGTCGTCCATTTCGTTTTCGTAGAAATGGTTGGCCCGCGGGATTTCGTCGTGGTGGATGGTGATGTGCTTCTGGGTGCGCAGCTTGTCCACCAGCTTCTGCGTGGCGTTGGGCGTTGCCACCGTATCGGCCGCACCCTGGACGATGATGCCCGAAGCCGGGCAGGGCGCCAGGAAGCTGAAATCGTACATGTTCGCCGGCGGCGAGATGGAGATGAAGCCGCGGATTTCCGGGCGGCGCATCAGCAGCTGCATGCCGATCAGCGCGCCGAACGAATAGCCCGCGATCCAGGTGGTGCTGGCTTCGGGGTGGATCGACTGCACCCAGTCAAGCGCGGCGGCGGCGTCGGACAGTTCGCCGATGCCGTTGTCGAAGCTGCCCTGGCTGCGGCCGACGCCGCGGAAGTTGAAGCGCAGAACGGCGAAACCGCGGGCCACGAAGGTCTTGTACATGGCCATCGTGATGCGGTCGTTCATCGTGCCGCCCGCCTGCGGGTGCGGGTGAAGGATCATGGCGACCGGCGCGCGGGGGCGGCTGGCAGGCTGGAAACGGCCTTCGAGACGACCTTCGGGGCCGGGGAAAATCACGGCTGGCATAGCGCTGTCACCTTGCGTTAGGGGCCCTTTGCGCGGCGTCCCGGGAAATTGTCGGATGCCGGCCCGCTGGGGGCTATGATATGGAAGCAGGCGCTATATAGAAACCAGGCTCGGAAAAGCAACGATTGCGAACATGGCCTCCGATTTCATCTACCTAGACCACCAGGCGACGACGCCGCTCGCCCCCGAAGCCCTGGCCGCCATGCTGCCCTGGCTGTCCGGGCCGGAAGCGCCGGGCTTTGCCAATCCGCATTCGATGCACCGCGCAGGCCGCGCGGCGGCCTCTGCCGTGGAGGTGGCGCGCGAACAGGTCGCGGCGCTGCTGCCCAAGGGCGGCCGGGTGATCTTCACCAGTGGCGCGACCGAGGCGATCAACCAGGCGATCCGCGCCAATCCGCGGGGCGATGTGGCCTGTTCGGCGATCGAACATTCCGCCGTGATCAATGCCGCCGTGGCGACCGGGGCTGCGCTGCACGAGCTGCCGGTCAGCGCTGAAGGGCTGGTCGATCCCGAAGTGGACCTGCCCCAGGGCGTCGGCCTTGTCGCGGTGATGCAGGTGAATAACGAAATCGGCACGATCCAGCCGGTCGCCCGCCTCGCCGAGCGCGCGCACGATGCAGGGGCGCTGTTCCTGTGCGATGCGGTGCAGGGGGCAGGCAAGATCGCCCCGCCGGAAGGCGCGGACCTGATCGCGATCACCGCGCACAAGCTTTACGGCCCCAAGGGGATCGGCGCCCTGTGGGTGCGCGACGGCGTGGCCATTGCGCCCTTCATGGCCGGTGGCGGGCAGGAAAGCGGCCTGCGATCGGGAACGCTCAGCCCGGCGCTCTGTGCCGGGTTCGGCGCGGCGGCGGCCCTGGCGAAAGAGCGCATGGATACCGATTTCCAGCACCTTTCCGGACTTGCCGGCCTGGCCCGTTCCATCCTGCATCGCTGGACGGTGAACGGCAGCGAGGAAGCGCGCTGGCCGGGCAACCTCAACCTGCGGCTCGATGGCCTGAACTTCCCGCGCCTGCTCAGCGATTGCCGCGATATCGCCTTTTCGGCAGGCTCTGCCTGTGGCAGCGGCACCGGGGCGCCCAGCCGCGTGCTTTCCGCCATCGGCCTGCAGCCGGCGGAAGCGCGCAATTCGATCCGTATCGGCTTCGGCCGCTATACGACGGCGCAAGAGGTTGAAACCGCATGCCGGGCGCTGGAAGCCGCCGCGCAGGCACAGGGAGTTTGACGTTCATGGTCCGCGTAACCTTCATCACCCCCGAAGGCGATCAGGTGAAAGCCGAAGCGGCGGCAGGCACGCGCCTGCTTGAGGTGGGCCAGGCCGCCGGCATGCCGCTGGAAGGCACTTGCGAGGGCCAGATGGCCTGTTCCACCTGCCACGTCATCGTGGGGGCAGACTGGTTCGACAAGCTCGACCCCGCCAGCGAGGACGAGGAGGACATGCTCGATCTTGCCGCCGGTGTCGCGCGCACCAGCCGGCTTTCCTGCCAGATCACGCTGAGCGAGGCGCTCGACGGGATCGAGGTGCGGATACCGGGCGAAAGCCGCGACCTGCAGCGGCTGTGAAGCCCTAGCTGATGATCGCGATCACAATCAGCGCGATCACCAGGGCATGGGCCGCGAACAGGCCCACGCCCTTGACGAAGCCGTGATACAGTTCCTCGTGGTAGTGGCGGTCCTTCACCGATTGCATGGCATTTCTCCTCTGGCTGGAGCGATCGGGCCCGCCGGTGAAAACAGATGGCGGAAAATCCTGTTCCCGAGGTGGTTCGCAGTGCAGCAGGTTGCTAAGGCTCTGGCGCAATGACCACCGAGACCACCGAACCCGATCCGTTTGACGCCATCGTCGATGCGCCGTTCGATTCCGCGCTTTCCGAGCGCTACCTGGTCTATGCGCTGTCCACCATCACCGCGCGTTCGCTGCCCGACCTGCGCGACGGGCTGAAGCCCGTGCACCGCCGCCTGCTTTGGGCCATGCGGCAACTGAAGCTCAACCCCAACGACGCCTTCAAGAAATCGGCGCGCGTGGTGGGCGACGTCATCGGCAAGTACCACCCGCACGGCGACCAGTCGGTCTATGATGCGATGGTCCGCCTCGCGCAGGATTTCTCGCTGCGCTATCCGCTCGTCGAAGGGCAGGGGAACTTCGGCAACATCGATGGCGATAATGCCGCCGCCTATCGCTATACCGAGGCGCGGCTGACGAAGACAGCAATCCAGCTGATGGCCGGGCTGGATGAAGGCACGGTCAACTTCATTCCCACCTACAACGGCGAGGAAGAAGAGCCCGAGATCTTCCCGGGCCTTTTCCCGAACCTGCTGGCCAACGGTTCTTCCGGCATCGCGGTCGGCATGGCGACGAGCATCCCCAGCCACAACGTCCATGAAATCATCGATGCCACCCTGCTGCTGATCGACAACCCCCATGCCGAGCACAGCGCGCTGATGGAAATCTTCCAGGGGCCGGATTTCCCGACCGGCGGCGTCGTGGTGGATAGCCCGGCGGTGATTTCCGCCGCTTACGAGACGGGCAAGGGCGCCATCCGCGTGCGCGGCCGCTTCTCGACGGGCAAGGACGCGGAAGGCAACTGGGAAGAGACGGGGATCGAAAAGCTGCACGGCGGGCAGTGGCAGCTGGTGATTTCCGAAATCCCCTACATGGTCGGCAAGAGCAAGCTGATCGAACAGGTTGCCCAGCTGATCGCCGACAAGAAGCTGCCGATCCTGGAAGACGTGCGCGATGAATCGGACGAACAGATCCGCATTGTCTTCGTGCCCAAGAGCCGCAACGTCGATCCCGAACTGCTGAAGGAATCGCTGTTCAAGCTGACCGACCTTGAAAACCGGTTCAGCCTCAACCTCAACGTGCTGGATGATAGCCGCACCCCCGGCGTGCTTTCGCTGCGCCTGCTGCTGCTCGAATGGGTCAAGAGCCAGATCGATATCCTGGTGCGCCGCAGCCAGCATCGCCTGGCCAAGATCGCCGACCGGCTCGAACTGCTCGAAGGCTACATCATTGCCTATCTCAACCTCGACCGGATCATCGAGATCATCCGTACCGAGGACGAGCCCAAGCCGATGATGATGGCCGAATTCCTGCTGACCGACCGGCAGGCCGAAGCGATCCTCAACATGCGGCTGCGTTCGCTTCGCAAGCTTGAGGAAATGGAGCTTCGCCGCGAACGCGATGACCTGCTGGCCGAGAAGGAAGAGCTGGAAAAGCTGCTGGAAAGCCCGGCCCGCCAGCGCACCCGGCTGAAGCGCGATCTGGCGGCCCTGCGCAAGGACTATGCCGAGGATACCGCGCTGGGTCGCCGCCGCACCACGATTGCCGAGGCCGCACCGACGGTCGAATTCAGCATGGACGCGATGATCGAGAAGGCGCCGGTCACGGTAATCCTTTCGGCCAAGGGCTGGATCAGGGGCGCCAGCGGGCACGAGGCGCTCGACAAGGAATTCAAGTACAAGGAAGGCGATGGCCCTGCCTTCGCGCTCCACGCGCAGACCACCGACAAGCTGCTGGTCGCCTGCGACAACGGGCGGTTCTACACGCTGGGCTGCGACAAGCTGCCTTCCGCGCGCGGCTTTGGCGAGCCGATCCGCACCATGGTGGATATCGACGCCGGGGCGGAGATCGTCGGCCTGCTCGTCTACAAGCCCAAGGCGCAACTGCTGCTGGCATCCACCATCGGCCGGGGCTTTGCGGCAGAAGCCGATGAACTGCTGGCCGAAACACGCAAGGGCAGGGGGGTGATGACCACCAAGCCCGGCGTGAAGCTGGCCGTGGTCCGCGAAATCCCGGCCGAGCACGATCACGTCGCCGTGGTGGGCGAGAACCGCAAGCTGGTGATCTTCAGCCTTGAAGAGCTGCCGGTGCTCGCCAAGGGCCAGGGCGTGACCCTGCAACGCTACCGCGACGGCGGGCTGGCCGATGCGACCACGCTGAAGCTCGATGAAGGCCTGTCATGGAAGATGGGCGGCGAAACCGGGCGCACCCGCACCGAAAGCGACATGCGCCTGTGGAAGGTCGCCCGCGGCGCAGCCGGCCGCCTGCCGCCCACAGGCTTCCCGCGCGACAACAAGTTTTAGGCCGGGTCTGCCGGGCTCGCGGCCTGCGGGTTTTTCGGTTCCAGAACCAGCGTGCGGCCTTCCACGCGCCAGCCCTTGAGGCGCGAGAGGAAGTTCATGCCCAGCACGTTGGTCTCGCCCAGGCCGGGGGCGATCACCGCGTCGAGATCGCGCGCGACGATATTGCCGAAGCGCAGCTCACCGATTGTCGCAAGTTCGGCCATGGCCTGGCCGTTGGCGGTGCGCAGCACGATCGGTGCGCGCATCGGCTGCCTTTCCAGCCTTGCCTGTTCGGCCACGCCGGGGGACAGGGCGGTCAGCGTCGCGCCGGTATCGACCATGAAGCGCACCGGCGTGCCGTTCACGCGCGTGCGGATCCAGAAATGCCCGTCGCGCGACATCTGCACGCGGGTTTCGCGGCCTTCGACCACCTGTTCGGGCATGCCGACGCCGGGCAGGGTGATTTCCGCACCGGGATTGAGCCGCGCCACCTGCGCGATCGTCAGCAGCAGCGCCGCGACAAGTCCCAGGTTGCCGATGCCGCGAACGAAGCCACCGAAACGGGGCAGGCTGCGGCGGATCATGCCGCCCAGCACGGTGACGAACACTGCCGCCAGTGCAAGGCTGAGCAGCGGCTGCGACTTGAGGAATTCGAGCAGGCCGGCCGGGGTCATCGTGCCATCCTGCCAGACTGCGGCTTTCGCTTAGCTGACCGAGGCAATCGCGGCATCGAGCAGGGCTTCGATCCGGTCGTCGGCAAAGCCGGCGGCAACCCACTGCGCCTCCACGCCGCGCAGGATGCGGGCCACCTCCGGCCCGGCCTTTACGCCTCGGGCAACGATCTCGCCGCCTTTCAGCGGGAAGACGGGAATGGTCCAGCCCTCGAGCGGCTTCGCGTCAGCCCCCGCAAGCAGCAGCCGGTCAAGCGCGCTGTCCATGCCGAGGCGATAGGCCAGCGCGCGCGCATCCTGCACCGCGCCATCGCGCGCCGCCGCGGTTGCCAGCCGCTTCTTCTGCGCGCCCGACAGGCGGAACCGGCTTGCCACCTGTTCGGACAGCGCCGCATCGGCGGGCAGCAGCGCGGCAAGGCGGCGCACGGGATCGGGGGCAATGGACTGGCGAGCCTCTTGCGCCACCAGTGCGGCAAGCGCGGGAACATCTGCTTCGGGCAGGACGACCGCCAGCACCCCCAGCTCTGCCATGCGCGCAACGGTCGGTGCCGGATCGGGCAGGCCGAGCAGGTTCAGCATCTCCATGCCGATCCGCTCGCGCGACAGGCCCTTGAGTGTTGCCGCCAGTTCCGCACAGGCTTCTTCTGCTTCCTTGTCAGCCGGTTGCGAACCAAACCTCGCCTGGAAACGGAAATAGCGCAGGATGCGCAGGTGGTCCTCGCGGATGCGCTGGCGGGCATCGCCGATGAAGCGCAGACGGCGCGCTTTGAGGTCGGCGACGCCGCCGAACCAGTCAAAGATCTCAAGCGTAGCGGGGTCGGCGTAAAGCGCGTTCATGGTGAAGTCGCGCCGCGCGGCATCGTCCTGCCAATCGCTGGCAAAGGCCACCGTGGCGCGGCGGCCATCGGTGCTGACGTCATGGCGCAGCGTGGTGATTTCCACCGGGCCAAAGGGCAGGACGGCGGTGATCGTGCCATGTTCGATCCCGGTCGGCACATTGCGGATGCCGGCGGCGGAAAGGCGGCGGATCACCTCGTCGGGCAGCAGCGGCGTGGCGATGTCCACGTCCTTCACCGCGATCTCCAGCAGGGTATCGCGCACCGCTCCGCCGACATAGCGGGCATTGCCTTCGCCCAGCACGGCAACCAGAGCGGCGATGTCGTCGCGCCGGGTCCATCCGGCAGGGGGCAGCCGCTCACCCATGCCAGCGCAGCCGCTTGGCGAGGTTGACGATGATCGCCGCCGTCACGCCCCAGGTGTTATGGTCCTGCCAGGGAATTTCGTAATAGGGCCGCATGCCGCCTTCCCATTGCACCCAGCGTTCAAGGTGGTTGTCGTCGTGCAGCATATGCGAGACCGGCGCTTCGAACCACTGCGCGACTTCGGTGGGGTTGGGGACAATTTCGATATCGGCGGGAACGGTTGCCAGCACCGGGGTGATCTCGAAACCGGAATGGGCGCGATAGACATCGCCCTTGCCCACCACCCGCACCTTTTCCGGCCGGATGCCAAGCTCTTCCCACGCTTCGCGCAGGGCGGCTTCCTCGGGCGTCTCGTTGCCGTCGATCTTGCCGCCGGGAAAGGCGATCTGGCCGGGATGGGCGCGCATGTTCGAGGGGCGGTGCAGCAGCAGCATGCCGGGCTCATCCCGCTCGGTCATGGCGACGAGGACGGCGGCGGGGCGGAACTCCTCCACCACCACGGCGCTCCAGTCCTCGAACAGCCGGGGCGGCGGCGATCCGTCGTAACCGGCGCGATAGAGCGCCGAGAGCCGTTCGTGCACCCGGCTCATGCCGGCACCAGCGAAAAGCGCTGCCCCATGCTGGTCACGCTGAGGTCATCACTGGCGAGGGCGAGGTCGACCAGCTGGGCATAGGTGGAACGGTTCAGTCGCGCCTCGCAGCCGTGGCGCACACCAAGGTAAAGCGCGGGCACCTCTGCATCGCCGCGCGCGATGATCGGATGGGCGGCATCGGCAATCACGGTATCATCGCTATTGAGCCGGAAGGCCAGCGCCTCTCCCTGCTGCACAAGGTCAACCGCGATGAAGGCGGCATCGTCCACCGCGATGGTCAGCATTTCCTGCGGCGTGACCAGCCAGTGCTGCCCGTCCGCATCGCGGCGCAGCAGGGTGGAAAAGGCGCGGACCATGGCCGGGCGGGTGATCTCTCCGCCCTGGTGGAACCAGCGGCCGTCGGCGGCGATCCGCATTTCGCTGTCGCCGCGCTTTTCCGGCTGCCATTGGTCGACCGGCGGCAGCTTGCGCTCGGCCACCAGCGTCGCGATCTGCGTCAGGGAAAGTCCGGCAAGTTCTGGCGGCGGTTCGTAGGGCATCTGCAAAAACCGATGCCAGATCGCGTCAGCCGAGCCAAGGCCCCAGCATGCCTTCGCGCGGCAGCACGGCGTGGTTTTCGCAGCGGGCCAGCAGGCGGTGCTGTTCGAACGGGCCGGGAAGCTTCCAGCCGCCGGTCGCCTCGTTGGAGAAGCCCCAGAACCGGCCGTAATATTCGGGATCGCCGATCATCACCTGCGGCAAGGGCGCGCGCGGGTCGATCGCGGTCAGGCTGGCCGTCATCAGCGCCTTGCCGAAGCCGCGCCCCTGGTGTTCGGGAAGCACGGCCACCGGGCCGACCATGATCATCGGCACCTTGCGCCCCTCGGGCGTGGTCAGCGCCACGGGCCAGCACTGGATCGTGCCCGCCAGCAGGTCGTTATCGTCCAGCGCCGCGAAGGAAAGGCCGGGCAGCCACTCGGTCCCCTCGCGCACCTTGTAGGCGGTGCGCGTCTTGCGCTCAGGCTCGAAGGCCCGGTCGAGCAGTTCCTCGACCAGTTCGGGCGCAACATCGGCAAGGGGAATGAGGTTTGCCATGAAGCGCGGGCCGATAGGGCCAAAGTGCACAGGTTGCAATTGCGGAATGGCGCTATCGCCCTAGCGCGGCAGCAGCTCCAGCAGGCGGCCGCCGGGGCCATCCTCGATCATCCACAGGCTGCCGTTGGCGCCTTCGGCAATCCCGCGCATCCGGTGCTCCATGTTAAAGCGCTCTGCCTCGCGCGCCGTTTCGCCATCCAGGCTGACGCGGACAAGGCCCTGCGCACCCAGCGCGGCGATCAAGGCATTACCCCGCCAAGCGGCAAACTTCGTGCACTTGCAGACGATCATGCCGCCCGGCGCGATCACCGGGTTCCAGCTGAGCGCGGGGGCGGCAAGGTCAGGCCGCGAGGCATGGCGCGCGATGGCGCGGCCATCGTAATGATCGCCGTTGGATACCAGAGGCCAGCCATAGTTCTTGCCGGGCTGCACCAGGTTCAGCTCGTCACCGCCAGCGGGGCCGTGTTCAAGATCCCACAGCCGGCCCGATCCGTCGAAAGCCATGCCCAGCGGGTTGCGATGGCCGTAAGACCAGATTTCCGCCGATACGCCGCCTTTGTCGGCAAAGGGGTTGCCCGGCGCGGGCTTGCCGTCGCGGGTCAGCCGCAGCACCTTGCCCAGCGTCACCGAAAGGTCCTGGGCCGGGGTCATCTTCTGGCGATCGCCCGAAGTGAGGAACAGGTGCTGGCCATCGGGCGAAAACACGATGCGGTGGGCATAGTGGCCGCGGCCGGTCACCTTGGGGCTTTGCCGCCAGATCACCTCCAGCCCCTCGATCCGGGCGGAGCCGCCCTCGCGCACCAGCTTGCCGCGACCCATCGCAGCACCCCGCGTATCGCCATCGCCCGCTTCGGCCCATGTCAGGTAGACCAGGCCATCGCGCACGAAATCGGGCGACAGCACGACATCGCCAAACCCTCCTTGCCCGGCATAGGCGACCTGCGGCGCACCGGAAACCTCGCTTACCGCGCCAGAGGCCAGGTCAACCAGCTTGAGCTTGCCCATCTTTTCGGTAACCAGCGCCTTGCCGTCGGGCAGCAGGGCAAGGGCCCAGGGCTCGTCGAGCTTCGCCACCTCCCGGGCGGTGAAGGGGTTGGCCTCGGCAAAATCGGTCGATCCCTGGATGGTGCTATCCCCAGCGGCGGTCGCGCCGCAGCTTGCGAGGGGGACGAGCAGGGGCGATAGCATGAGGATGAGGTTCTGACGTTTCATGGACACGAAGATGGGCCAGCCAATCCTGCTTGCCAAGACCGGCTCGACGAATGACCGGCGCGGGCCGCTGATCGGCGTGGACGAGGCCGGGCGCGGTCCGCTCGCCGGGCCGGTGGTTGCCGCCGCAGTCGTTCTGTGCAGCCCGCGTCCGGCGGGGCTGGACGATTCCAAGAAGCTGTCCCGCGATGCCCGCGCCGTGCTGGAAGAGCGCATCAAGCGCCGCTGCCGCTGGGCCGTGGGCGTGGTCGATGTGGAGGATATCGACCGGCTGAACATCTTCGGCGCAACCATGCTGGCGATGACCCTGGCGGTGACGGCACTGTGCGAGCAGCTGGACGAAGACCCGCACGAGGTGCTGGTCGATGGCAACCTCACGCCGCATGGCCGCCGCCCGGAATGGCGCTGGCCGGCACGGGCCATCGTTGGCGGCGATGCCATCGAACCGTGCATTTCCGCCGCGTCGATCATCGCCAAGGAGCACCGTGACCGGCTGATGCGCGAAGCGGCGCAGCAGCACCCGCATTACGGGTGGGAGCGCAATGCCGGCTACGGCACCCCCGAACACCTCGCCGCGCTGCGCCTGCACGGCCCCACGCCCCTGCATCGGCGCAGCTTCGCCCCCGTTGCGCAACTGGAATTGGCGATTTAACCTGACGGGAAAGAGCTCTGGGTTAAATAGTGCTTCTTCTTCTGGAGAGAAAAAAGGGAGTATAGCAATGCTCAGGGCTGCGATCACGACAATGATAGTCAGCGCATGTTTCACGCCTGCGGTTGCCCAAGTTAACCTTTCCGGCGATTGGCGTCCGACTGGCAAATTTGCCACAGAGGAAAAATATATTGACGTAGCCTCCATTGACTATGCCAAATCGGAAGTTCGAGTTGCGAGACTGGAATCTTCACCTCGAGCACTCGTTACGGTATGGATCGACGTCAAACACATCGACTGTGCGGCAAAGACCCATGCCACAACATACGGGCTAATGATGTATCCTGGCAGTACCGAGATGCGGGGCATGAACGTATTCGACCCCCAATATCCAATAAATTTCGCTCCACGCGCTGGTCTTGTTGGACAAGATGTCGAGATTGCAGCGTATAGAGCTGTCTGTTTACGTAAGTTGCCATCGAAGGATGTCAGCTTTCCTGATTTTAGCACGCTTTATTGGGATTGGCGACGTCGAAATCCATGACGAACTGACAAACTTGGAGGGGATGAGTGTCAGGATTTACCGAGGCCGACGTGCCCAGCCAGCAGGGCCGCACGATCATCGTCACCGGATCGAACACCGGCATCGGTTTCGAAGCCGCGCGGGCGCTGGCGGCGAAGGGCGCACGGGTGCTGCTGGCCTGCCGCAGCCGCGACAAGGCCGAAGCGGCGATGGCGCGCATCGGCGCGGTCGTACCGGGGGCGGACCTTGCGTTCCTGCCGCTCGACCAGTCGGACCTGGCATCGGTGCGCAAGGCGGCGGACCTGGCGGCGCGGGAAGCGCGGCTGGATGTCCTGCTCAACAATGCCGGTGTCATGATGCCACCGCTATCGCTTTCGGCGCAGGGGCTCGAGCTGCAATTCGCCACCAACCACCTCGGCACCTTCGCGCTGACCGGGCTGCTGCTGCCCAAGCTGGCGGAAACCGCAGGATCGCGCGTGGTCATCACCGCCAGCCTCGCGCACAAGCGCGGGCGGATCGATTTCGGCAACCTCGATGCCGGCAAGGGCTATGGCCGCGGCCGTTTCTACGCCCAGAGCAAGCTGGCCAACATCCTGCACATGTTCGAGCTGGACCGGCGCCTGCGGGCGGCAGGCTCGCCGGTGACGGCCGTGGGCTGTCATCCCGGCGTGGCGGCGAGCGAACTGGTGCGGCACATCCCCATGGGCAATGCCATCGGCGGCTGGTTGCTGTCGAAATTCCTCAACTCGTCAGCCAAGGGGGCCTGGCCTGCCTTGCAGGCGGCGACCGATCCGGCGGTGCAGGGCGGCTCCTACTGGGGGCCGCAGTTGCGTTCGGAAATGGCTGGCCCTTCCGGCCCGGCAAGCCGCTCTGCCGGCGCCACCGATGCGGCAGTTGCCCGGCAGCTGTGGGACAGGTCGATCGAACTGTCCGGCGTCGATCCGGGCCTGCCGCCAGCCGATTGACGCGGCGGCAGGCCGGACAGGGTCAGCGCATCCAGCGGCGGCACTTTTCCGCGCCGTGGACCTCGAGTGGCGCCACGCCCGGAGGCGCGAAGGCGATGCACAGGCCGTCACCGTAACCGGCGCTGTCACCGGCATCGTGGCCGCCGGTATCGTCCAGCATGTCGGCCAGCAGCTTGTCGGTGGCCATGGCCGATCCGACACTGGCGGAAGGACGCAGCTTCAGACCGTTGACCGGCGAGCGGCGGGCCGAGAACCAGTTGTAGAAGTCCCTCGCCATACCGATGCCCTTTTCGCGCAGTGCAGGGTTCTTCGGAGCAGAGCTTTCGTTGGACTGGCCCGAGCGGATGCCGTCCTTCGGCCAGACGCTGTAATGGAAGCTGTGATACTGCGTGTTGCCGGCCAGCGGGCAATCCTGCGCGGCAAGACGATAGACCGGGCTGTAGATGCGCGTCTTCCAGTTGTCCTGCATGTCATCCAGCTGGACCTCGTACTGGATGAGGCAGTCCTTGGGGCTCTTCGCCCGCTTGACCGGATCCATGCGCAGTACCTTGAAGGCGGCAGGCTCGGCGGAATTGCACGACCAGACGCTGTTGCTGCAGGTGGCCGCGCCGCCGGCATAGCTGGAGCATTCCGAAGCTGCGCGGGCCTCTGCCGCAGCCTGCGTCGGCGCGGCACCCCAGCCATAGGCGGAACCGTTCTTCGCATCGATCGTGCGATAGGCGGCGCAGCCCGGACCGGAAAACGCGATGACTACGGCACAGTTGTCTTTGTGTTATAACTGTTTGACTTAAAACCTCTGAAATTACTTTAAGTTATGAGGCCGCGGCTTGCGCAATCGCGAGGAAGGCCATCGCTCGGCGGGCCGGGCGAAAAAAAATTCGCCGCCGAGTCCTGACAGCCACACCACTACATCTGGAGTCCCGGTTGAATCGACGGACTCCATATCCTGTGCCGGACTCCTTTCGTTCCGCTTTCGCAAGCCGCGCGAAATCCATGAATCGCAAGGATTCCCGGCGAGTCGCGGGTTGACGTGGGCCTGTGGATAACTCACCCTAGGGGTTCGTGTTCAGGATCAGGGGCAAGGAATTTCATGGCGCAGGCATTGTTGAGAAGGCGCGCGGAGCCGCAGTTGAAGGCCGATGTGCGCGCATCGCTGCCGCTCGGCCAGATCATTCCCGGCGATTGCGTCGAGGCCATGCGCTCGCTCCCGACCGCCTCGGTCGACCTCGTTTTTGCCGATCCGCCCTACAACCTCCAGCTTGGCGGCGACCTTTCGCGCCCCGATGGCAGCCATGTCGATGCTGTGACCGATCACTGGGACCAGTTCGACAGCTTCGCCGCCTATGACAAGTTCACCCGCGAGTGGCTGACCGAAGCGCGCCGCGTGCTCAAGCCCGATGGCGCGATCTGGGTGATCGGATCCTATCACAACATCTTCCGCCTGGGCGCGATGATGCAGGACATGGGCTTCTGGATCCTCAACGACGTGGTCTGGCGCAAGGCCAACCCCATGCCCAATTTCAAGGGCACCCGCTTTACCAACGCGCACGAGACGCTGATCTGGGCGAGCATGGGGGAAAAGGCGCGCTACACCTTCAATTACACGGCGATGAAGACGCTCAACGACGAGCTGCAGATGCGCTCTGACTGGGTGCTGCCGATCTGTTCGGGGCAGGAGCGGCTGAAGAAGGGCGGGCACAAGGTCCACCCGACGCAGAAGCCCGAAGCGCTGCTCTATCGCGTGATGCTGGCAACGACCAACAAGGGCGATGTCGTGCTCGATCCCTTCTTCGGCACCGGCACCACCGGCGCGGTTGCCAAGCGCCTCGGGCGCGAATGGATCGGTTGCGAGCGCGAAAGCGACTATCGCGAAGCTGCGCTTGAGCGCATCGAGATGGCCCTGCCGCTCGATGAATCGGCGCTCAAGACGATGCAGAGCCCGCGCGCCGCGCCAAAGGTGGCCTTCGGCACCCTGATCGAAACCGGCTGGATCCAGGCGGGTACCGTGCTGACCGACAAGAAGCGCCGGATGAGCGCCACGGTCCGCGCCGATGGCTCGCTCGTCTCGGGTGAACACACCGGCTCGATCCACGGCGTCGGGGCCAAGCTGCAAGGCGCGCCCAGCTGCAACGGCTGGACCTTCTGGCACATCGAGCACGAGGGGCAGGTCAAGCCGCTCGATGCGATCCGTCAGCTTTACCTGCTGGCGACCGAGGACTGATCCGGGCTGGCGGGCTGCGGGGAGGCGCTCTCCGCAGCCGCGCCGCCATCAGGCGATGCTGCGGGCGTTTCCGGCCGGGCTGCCGGCACCGGCAGTGCCGGGACCGAAGGGGCGTCGGGCGGCGTCTTCTTCGCATCGGCGAGCGGGCCGCGACCGTGCAAGGCCTCGATCTCGTCGCGCCGCTTGCCCAGATACCATTCGCGCTCGGCGACATAGGCATCGCCGGTTGCGCGAAATTCCTGGAACTTCTCGTCCAGCTCCACCCGGTCGTCGAGCGATTTGACCACGCCGGTGCCCAGCGCATAGGCCGAATTGGCGAAAGGCTCGCCCACGGCCGCAGGCAGGAATGACTTGTCGAGCACCCAGCCGACAAGGTCGCGTGCCGAGGTCGGGCCGATCACCGGTAGGAACATGTAGGGGCCGGCCCCGATCCCGTAATAGCCGAAGGTACTGGCAAAGCCGTTGGCGCGATAGGGCAGGTTGATCGTCGGGGTCTTGGCGACATCGATCAGCCCGGCAACGCCCACCGTGGAATTGATGCCGAACCGCCCCACCGTTTCGAAGGCCTTGCCGGGTTTGAACTGCAGCATGAAATTGAGGAAGTTCACCGGTTCGGTGAGGTTGCGCAGGAAGTTCCTCAGCCCCGTCCGCGCCGGGCTCGGCAGGGCCTTTTTGTAACCCATGGCCAGCGGCGCGACGACGGCATCGTCCACGGCCGTGACGGCTTCGAATGCGGCAACATTGATCGCCTGGCCCGGGTCTTCCGGCACGTTCTGGCGGGCGGTAACGACAATCGCGTCCTGGCCCTGCGCGGCAGTGTCTTCCGGCGTTGCGGTGGCAGGCGGGGTGGCCGGGACAGGCGCTTGCGCCTTGGCTTCCGGCGCGGTCGAGGGCGCAGCGGCTTCAGGCTGGGAGGCGGCGGCCTGGGCCGTGCCAGCAGGACTGGCCGATGTCAGCAGCAGGGCAACCAGAGGGGTATTAAGCAAGCCGGCATCCTTCCAATCGCGGCGAGATAAACGCGCGCCGTCTCGTGGCGCAGCGGGCGTTGAATGTCCACGCAATGCCATAAATAAATTGAGAGAATCGCGCGTTTCCCATCCGGGTTTGTCCACCGTCTGCGAGGCATCAGGAACGGGCGTGCGCGCCGCTGGTTATCCGTGCAAACAAGCTGACGGAGATGGATGGATGCAGCGGCTGTTTGCGCGCATCGCTTCGAAAAGTGCATTCCTGATGGGCCATCCCGCCGCCTTCCTTGGCGCTTCGGCGGCCTGTCTGGTCTGGGCCGTCACGGGGCCGCTGTTCCATTATTCGGATACCTGGCAGCTGGTGATCAACACCGCCACCACGGTGCTGACCTTCCTTGCCGTGTTCCTGATCCAGAACAGCCAGAACCGCGATGGCGCGGCGATCCAGGCCAAGCTGGACGAGATCCTGCGCGCCGTGGCCGATGCCCGGTCCGGCTTTGTCGGTATCGAGCGGCTTACCGAGGAGGAAATCGAGCAGATCAGGAGCGCGCTGGAGCGC
This sequence comes from Novosphingobium sp. TH158, assembly GCF_002855555.1. NCBI lineage: Bacteria > Pseudomonadati > Pseudomonadota > Alphaproteobacteria > Sphingomonadales > Sphingomonadaceae > Novosphingobium > Novosphingobium sp. TH158. The sequence goes on from NZ_PKRT01000001.1 coordinate 121,331, forward strand.
GAAGTGCTCCAGACATCGGGGGGTGAACCGGATAGCGAGCACCCCTCTGTCGACGAACTGCTCGATCACCGTCCGGAGGATTGCTAGGCGGCGGAACGGCTGTCCTACAGGCGGCGGGGCTGATACCCTGCGCGCATGCACGTTCCATCTCATCCGCACGCCTTTGCGCTGCCCGCCATGCGGCACCGGCCTTGCGGCTTTGCGCAGCTTTTTTATTTTTTCCGCCGCCGGCAAGCTTGCCAAACCCCTGCAAAGGCGCAGAATTGCAGCGCTGCACGACCTCGACGCGAGGTTTACACCGTGTCAACCTTGTCAACCTCAATCCAGCCGCGGAAGGCCTGAATGTCCCAGTCGATCTACCTTCGCCCCATTGCCCTTGCCGAAAGCCCGCAGAGCGAGGAGGGCGATGCCGTGCGGCTCGGCGGGGCCATGGTCTGGGCCAGCCGCTTTGCCGTGATCGAGCGCGAAGGCACCCGCGTGGTGCGGCGCGAGCGCTATGGCGTGCGCGAGCTTGAGGCGGCGCTGCCCGGCCTGCCCGCCGAAGCGGCAGAGCAGTGGGAGAACCTGAAGCGGGCCCACGCGCCCCTGCAATGCGGCAGGCGGACGGTGCGGCTCGATCAGCCGCAGGTCGTGGGCATCCTGAACGTCACGCCGGACAGCTTCTCCGATGGCGGGGAATTCCTCGACAAGCCCGAAGTGGCCAATGCCCACGCCGCCCGCATGCTTGAGGCAGGCGCGGCGATCATCGACGTTGGCGGCGAAAGCACCCGGCCCGGCGCGGCGGCGGTGTGGGAAGGGGACGAGGTGAAGCGTGTGGTCCCGGCGGTAGAAGCGCTTGCCGCCATGGGCGCTGCAATCAGTGTCGATACCCGCCGGGCCGGGGTAATGGAGGCGGCGCTGGAAGCCGGCGCCCACGTGATCAACGACGTGTCCGGCCTGCGCCACGATCCGCGAGCCATGGAACTCGCCGCAGCGGCCGCCGCACCCGTGGTGCTGATGCACGCGCCGGGCGAGGGCGAGAACCTGCACGAGGGCGGCACCTATGGCGATGTCGTGCTCGACGTGTTCGACTGGCTGAAGGCCCGGCGTGATGCGGCGCTGGCAGCGGGCATTGCGCGCGAGCGGATCGTGCTCGACCCCGGGGTCGGCTTTGGCAAGACGCTGGCGGAAAACCTGGCGCTGATCAATGCCCTGCCGCTGTTCCACGCGCTTGGCCAGCCGCTGCTGGTGGGAGCCAGCCGCAAGCGGATGATCGGCGCGCTGTCCAACGAGGCACCGGCGCACCAGCGGCTGGGCGGCTCGCTGGCACTGGCGATGAAGGCGATGGATGCCGGCGTCCACCTGCTGCGGGTCCACGATGTGCCCGAGACGGTGCAGGCGCGCGATGTGTGGCGCGGGATGCGCGATGCGGCGCTGACCGATTTCGCGCAGTTGCCGGCCTAGGGCGGCACCCGGCGCAGCGATCAGGCGGCGCTGTCTATCCCGAGGTCGGAGAGCTTGCGGTAAAGCGTCGAGCGCCCGATCCCCAGCCGCCGGGCAACCTCTGTCATGCGGCCGCGATAGTGGCCGATGGCAAGGCGGATGACGTCGGCCTCGATCTCTTCGAGCGGGCGCAGGTTGCCGTCCGGCGTATAGAGCAGGACGCCCGAGCCTTCCTGCATCGGGTTGAGCGGCGCATGCGGCTCGCTGCCGATGAGGTTGGACAGCTGGGGAAAGTCCTCGCTGGTCAGGGCATCGCCATCGCAGAACACGGCGGCGCGGAACAGCACCGCCTGGAGCTGGCGGACATTGCCGGGCCAGTCAAAGGCGGCCAGCAGCGCCAGCGCGCTGTCGGTAATGCCCAGCGGCCGCAGCCCCGGCTGCTCGCCGATGCGGGCCAGGAAGTGGCGAGCCAGTGCCGGGATGTCGCCCGCGCGCTCGCGCAGGGGGGGCAGCACCACCGTGGTGTGGGCCAGCGCCTGGTGCAGTTCGGGCAGGAAGTGGCCGGCCGATACGAGGTCGCGCAATGGCAGGTTGCTCGCCGCGATCAGGCGCACGTCGACGCGGAAGGAGTGGCGGGCACCGATCGGGCGCACGTCGCTGCGGGCGATCGCTTCGGCCAGCCGCTCCTGCACGTGATCGGGCAGGCGGTCGATCTCGTCGAGCACCAGCGTGCCCCCGTCGCAATGCTGCAGCGCGCCGATCTGGCGGTCGAAGGCGCCGGGAAAGGCCCCGCGCTCGTGCCCGAAAAGGACGGATTCGACCGAGTTGGCCGGCAGACCGCCCACGTTGACGATCCGCATCGGCATCCGGGCGCGCGGAGAGGCGGCGTGCATGGCGCGCACCAGCATCTCCTTGCCGGTGCCGCTCTCGCCCTCGATCAGCACGGGGGCATGGCCGCGCGCCGCCTTGGCCGCAACGGCAAGCGCGGCGCGGAAGGTGGGAGCGGCGCCGATCATCGAATCGAAGTCGAGGCTGGCCGCCATCTTCTCGGTCAGCGGGGCCAGCTCGTCCTGGGGCGTCTCGCGCGTGGTCGCGGCGCGCAGGGCCTGCATCAGCCGGTCTGGCGCGACCGGCTTGATCAGGTAGTCGGTTGCCCCTGCGCGCATGGCCTCGACCGCGAGCAGCGGCGATGCGCTGGTGGTCAGCATCAGGATCGGCAGGGCGGGGCGGCGGCTCTTGAGTTCGGCGATGAGTTCGCAGGCATCATCCCCCGGAACCCACTGGTCGAGGATGATGGCATTGAGCTGCATCCCCTGGCGCGTACCGAGCGTGGCGATGGCCGTCTCGCTGTCGCGCACGACGATCGTGCGCCAGCCTTCCCGCGCGGCAAGCGCAGAGATCAGCCGGCACTGCGCCGGCTCGTCGTCGATCAGCATCAGCAGGCGCTGCTCGATCTCGGCCATTCGTTCCCCGTGCGTAACCCCACGCGCGCAGGACCATACCCGCACGCTCGTTCGGCACCGACTTAACGCGTGTGGGTAAAGAGCCGATTAAGCCTGTTAGCGCTTGAGCCCTGAGTGCAGGGGCGATAGAGGCAGGCTCTCAATTCAATAGCCCGTCACGGGCGGCAAACATGGGGATTGGCTGGAAAATGGCATCCGGTAACAACATGAAGGCTCACGAAGCGACCTACGGCAGCTTCCTGGGCATGCTGAAGGTCTCGATTCCGGTACTCACCGTAATCACCATCATCGTCATCGCGCTGGTCGCCTGATCCGGACATGGCCGAAGCCTTGCGGATCGCGGTTCTGAAGGAACACGCGAACGGGGAAACCCGCGTCGCGGCAACGCCGGAAACGGTGAAGAAGTTCATCGCCCTGGGGGCCGCGGTCGCCGTCGAGGCGGGCGCAGGCGCGGGGGCATCGATCCCCGATGCCGACTATGCCGCTGTCGGCGCCGAGGTGAAGTCCGGTGCCGTGACCGGCGCGGACATCGTGCTCGGCGTGCAGGGGCCGGAACCCAAGGACCTTTCAGGCGTGCGCGCCGGGGCCTGGATCGTCGCCACGCTCGATCCGTTCCGGGAACGGGCACGGGTCGATGAATATGCCAGCCTCGGGCTTGAAGCCCTGGCGATGGAGTTCATGCCGCGCATCACCCGTGCGCAGTCGATGGACGTCTTGTCCTCGCAGTCGAACCTTGCAGGCTACAAGGCCGTGATCGAGGCAGCGAACCTTTACGGTCGCGCCTTCCCGATGATGATGACCGCCGCAGGCACGGTGAGCGCCGCCAAGGCCTTCGTCATGGGTGTCGGCGTTGCCGGCCTCCAGGCCATCGCCACCGCCCGCCGCCTTGGCGCGCAGGTATCGGCCACCGACGTGCGCTCGGCCACCAAGGAACAGATCCAGTCGCTCGGCGCCAAGCCCATCTTCGTTGAGAACGTGGCAGGCATCGAGGGCGAGGGCGCAGGCGGCTATGCCACCGAGATGTCGGAAGAGTACCAGAAGGCGCAGGCCGAGCTGGTCTCAAGCCATATCGCCAAGCAGGACATCGTCATCACCACGGCCCTGATCCCGGGTCGCCCCGCTCCGCGCCTGATCTCCGACGCGCAGATCGCCTCGATGAAGCCCGGTTCGGTGATCTTCGACCTCGCAGTGGCGCAGGGCGGCAACGTGGAAGGCTCGGCCGCGGACCAGGTCGTCGAGAAGCACGGGGTGAAGATCCTCGGCTATTCGAACACCCCGGCCAAGCTGCCGGCGGACGCCTCGGCGCTCTACGCCCGCAACCTCTACAACTTCCTCTCCGCCTTCTGGGACAAGGAACAGGGCAAGCCGGTCCTCGACGAGGAAATCGGCGATGCCGTGCGCCTGACGCGCGACGGCAAGGTGGTGAACGAGAGGCTTCTGGGGGCGTAACATGGACTTCATCTCAATCCTCTCGATCTTCGTCATGGCCTGCTTTGTCGGCTATTACGTCGTCTGGTCGGTTACCCCGGCGCTGCACACGCCGCTGATGGCGGTGACAAATGCGATTTCCTCGGTGATCGTCGTCGGCGCGCTGATTGCTTCGGCGGCGGCGGGCTCTGCGACCAGCAAGTGGCTCGGACTGCTTGCGGTGGTGCTGGCAAGCGTCAACATCTTCGGCGGCTTTGCCGTGACGGCGCGCATGCTGGCGATGTACAAGAAGAAGGAGCGCAACTGATGAGCCTTGCGCTTCTGGCTGCTGCCGCTGCCGATGCGGCCCATGCGGTGAACCCGTGGGTGGCGCTCGCCTACCTTGCCTCGGGCGTCCTCTTCATCCTCGCCCTGCGCGGGCTGTCGAGCCCCTCCACCAGCCGCGCGGGCAACCGCTATGGCATGATCGGCATGCTGATCGCCGTGGTCACGACGCTCGTCACGCACGAGATTGCCAGCCTGCCCGAGATCGTCGGCGCGCTCGCCATCGGTGGCGCGATTGGCTGGATCATCGCGCGCAAGATCGCGATGACCGACATGCCGCAGCTCGTCGCCGCGTTCCACAGCCTTGTCGGCCTTGCCGCAGTGCTCGTCGGCTGGGCGGCATACCTCAACCCCGAGGCTTTCGGCATTGCGGGGCCTGACGGAGCGATCAACCCGGTCTCGCGGCTGGAAATGGGCCTTGGCATCGCCATTGGCGCGATCACCTTCTCTGGCTCGGTCATCGCCTTCCTCAAGCTCGCCGGCAAGATGAGCGGTGCGCCGATCCTGCTGCCGCTGCGCCATGTGATCAACCTTGGCACCCTGATCGCCATCGTGGGGCTTACCGGCTTCTTCATGACCGACCAGAGCCTGTGGGTGATCGCCACGATCACGGCACTCTCGTTCATCATCGGCTTCCTGCTGATCATCCCGATCGGCGGCGCGGACATGCCGGTGGTCGTCTCGATGCTCAACTCGTACTCGGGCTGGGCAGCGGCGGCGATGGGCTTCACGCTGCACAACACGGCAATGATCATCACCGGCGCGCTGGTCGGCTCGTCGGGCGCGATCCTCTCTTACATCATGTGCAAGGCGATGAACCGCGGCTTCCTTTCGGTCATCGCTGGTGGCTTCGGAGCCGAAGCGGCAGCGGGCGACGGCGCGGCGCGTGAACAGCGCCCGTGGAAGCGCGGCTCGGCCGAAGACGCGGCCTACATGCTGGGCGAGGCCGAGAAGGTCATCATCATCCCCGGCTACGGCATGGCGGTTTCGCAGGCCCAGCACGCGCTGCGCGAAATGGCTGACCTGTTGAAGGCCAGGGGCGTCGAGGTGAAGTATGCGATCCACCCGGTCGCGGGCCGCATGCCGGGGCACATGAACGTGCTGCTGGCCGAAGCCAACGTCCCCTATGACGAGGTGTTCGAGCTGGAGGATATCAACTCCGAATTCGCCACCGCTGACGTTGCCTTCATCATCGGCGCGAACGACGTGGTGAACCCCGCCGCCAAGACCGACAAGTCATCGCCGATCTACGGCATGCCCGTGTTCGACGTCGACAAGGCCAAGCAGGTGTTCTTCATCAAGCGTTCGATGGGCGGCGTGGGTTATGCCGGGGTCGACAACGACGTTTTCTACATGGACCAGACGCTGATGCTGCTGGCCGATGCCAAGAAGATGGTGGAAGACATCAACAAGGGTCTGGCGCACTGAAGCCGGCGCTCATTGCGGGTTCAGGCTCCGCCCTGCATGGCGGGGCCTGAAGGCTTGAATTGTCGAAGGTATCCATGAAGCGCATTCTGATCCCGGTCCTGGTCCTTTCCCTCGCGGCCTGCTCCACTGGCAAGCTCGGCGAGGGGCGGGTGCGGTCGGCGCTGATGGATGCGGGGCTGGACCAGGCGAATGCCTCGTGCATGGCCGAACGGATGAGCGACCGCCTTTCCCTGGGCCAGCTCAAGCGGCTGGAAGCGCTCAAGACCGAGAAGCGCAGCCTTTATGATTACGTCGCGGCCGTGAAGCGCCTGTCCGACAGCGAGCTGTTGCAGGTGACGAGCAGTGCCGCCGCCCTGTGCATGACCGGCTTCGCCAAGGAAAAGCGGTAAGCAACCCTTCATAGGCGGTGGAATGCGCCCGGCCATGGCTGGACGGGTGGCGCACCTTTGCCTAATGCCCGCCCGCAACGGGGGGCTATCCAATCAGCCCTGGGAGAATTGGCGTTGCGCAAACTCGGCCTTATTGGCGGCATGTCGTGGTTCTCGACCCGCACCTATTACGAACACATCAACCGCATCGTGCAGAAGCGCGCGGGGCAGCGCCATTCCGCGCCGCTGCTGATCGAAAGCCTCGATTTCGCAGACCTGCAGCGCCTGTCCACCGCCGATGAATGGAAGCGCGCCGCAGAAGTGCTGGCAAAGTCCGCGCGCCGGCTGGAAAAGGCCGGCGCGAGTGCCATCGTCATCGGCGCGAACTCGATGCACAAGGTCTATGACCAGGTAGCCGCCGCCGTCGAAGTGCCGGTGATCCACATCGCAGAATGCGTTGCCGATCGCGTAGCGCGCGATGGCCGGCGCAAGGTGGCGCTGATCGGCACGCGCAACGTCATGCTGGAAAGCTTCTATCGCCAGAAGCTGATCGAGCGCGATATCGAACTGCTGCCGCCGGAAATGGCATTCGTCGATACGCTCGATCACGTGATCTACGATGAACTGGTGCTCGGCAAGGCAAGCCGCAATGCGCAGCGCGAGCTGAAGACGATCCTTACCAACCTGGGCCAGGATGGCGCGCAGGCCGTGGTCCTGGGTTGCACGGAACTGGAAATGCTGGTTGACGTCGATGCCTCGGTCCTGCCGGTCTACGATTGCACCCGCATCCATGCCGAGGCGGCGGCGGAGTGGATCCTGGGAGGGGAATGAGCCAGCGCGCGCCCTATGCCTGCGATCCGGCGCATAGCCGGGGTCGCGAATTCGCTGCGGCGGATGGGCTGACGCGCGGGCCGCGCGGGCCGTTCCAGCGCGACCGCGACCGGATCATCCATTCGATCGCCTTCCGCCGGCTGCGGCACAAGACACAGGTGTTCATCGCACCCGATGGCGATCATTACCGCGTCCGTCTTACGCACAGCCTGGAAGTGGCGCAGATCGGCCGCACCGTCGCGCGTGCGCTCGGCGTGGACGAGGACCTGACCGAGGCGCTGTGCCTTGCCCATGATATCGGCCATCCGCCTTTCGGGCATTCGGGCGAGGACGCGCTGGACGAGGCGTTGAAGGAGCACGGCGGCTTCGATCACAACGCCCATTGCCTGCGCACGCTGATGCGGCTGGAAAGCCCCTATTGCGAGTTCGACGGGCTGAACCTGACATGGGAACTGCTTGAAGGGCTGGCCAAGCACAACGGCCCGGTTAGCGAGCCGAACTGGGCCCTGGCCGAGCTGGATGCCGCATTCCCGCTGGGCCTTTCGGACTGGTGCGGCCTTGAAGGTCAGGTGGCGGCGCTGTCGGACGACATTGCCTATGACAACCACGATATCGACGATGGCCTGCGCGCTGGCTTTCTCGAGCTTGACGACCTGCTGACGCTTGATTTCGTGGCCGACCACTGGCGCGCGGTCGAGGCCCGCTATCCCGGTGCCCCGCGCGACCGACAGCTGCGCGAACTGGTGCGTAGCCAGATCGGCTGGATGGTAAACGATCTTGTCGCGACCACGCGAGAGAACGTGAAGGGGCTTGAATCGGCCGATGCCGTGCGCAAATCGGGCAGGATGCTCGCCTGCTTCTCACCCGAGGTGGCCGAGCAGGAACGGCAGCTGAAAGAGTTCATGTACCAGCGTCTCTATTACCACCCCGAACAGATCGAAACCGCAGAGCGCGCCCGCCGCGTAACAGCCGGTCTGTTTGCCGCCTATTCCGCCGATCCGGCGCTGATGGGCGCTGCCTGGGCGCAGCGCAGCCACGAGGCCGAGCCCGATCGCAGCCGCCATATTGCCGACTACATCGCCGGCATGACCGACCGCTTTGCCATTTCCGCCTATGCCCGCATCTTCGGCGAGACCCCGGAGGGCCTGAGCAATGTCTAGGCAGGTGCGCATCTGTCTGGTCGGCGCGACGGGGCTTGTCGGATCGGCGCTGATCGAAGCCTGTGTCGGGCGCACCGACGTGCGGCTGGTGGCCGTATCGCGCAACGAGGCGGATCTGCCCAAGGGCGCGCGGATGGAAGTGCTGCTGGCGCCCACGACCGGCTGGCAGGACGCCATTGCCGCGGCCCAGCCGGACGTGCTGGTGATCGCGCTGGGCACGACCTGGAAAAAGGCCGAAAAGAGCGAGGCGCAATTCCGCCTGGTCGATGAAAAGCTGGTGCTCGATTGCGCCCGCTGGGGCCTTGCCGCCGGTGCGCGGCAGGTCATCCTGGTTTCCTCGGCGGGTGCGGCCCGCAATGCGAAGTACCTTTACCCGCGCGTGAAGGGCGAAGTGGAAGACCAGCTGGCCCGCATCGGATTCCATCGTGTCGACGTGCTGCGCCCCGGCCTGCTGATCGGTCCGCGCAAGGAATTGCGCCCACTGGAACGGATCGCGCAGTTCCTCAGCCCTGTTCTCGATCTGCTGTTGCAGGGCAAGTACCGCCGCTTCCGCTCGATCCACGTCGATGTCCTGTCGCAGGCCATCCTGGCCCTGGCTCACCAGAAGGTGCGCGGTCGTTTCATGTACGAACATGACGAGATCCTGCGCGCGATCCGCCGGCAGGCGCTGGAGCAGAGTGTGCGCCGCGCGGTCCACGGGGTGGCTGTGGAATAGGCCGGCGCGCGGTTGACTCTCACCGCGCGGGAAGCCAGAGCCGGTCCGTCGCTGGACGCGCGGGAGAGATCCTGTGATTCGTCACCGGACGCCGAAGGAGCAACCGCCCCGGAAACTCTCAGGCACAAGGGACCGCGCCGGCCAATAGCGACGCTCTGGAAAGACCCCGGACCTGATCCGGGGCGCCGAAGGGGTAATGCTCTCAGGCTTCCGTGACAGAGGGGGCACCGAATGGTGTGCTGACTGTTGCGGAGCCGTGTCTTGAGCGAAGCTAACGATAACATTGATGAAGATGCGGTCGAAGTACTGACCCTGCCGCTCGATGCCTGGCATCGCGACAAGGGCGGCCGCATGGTCGAATTCGCCGGATACTGGATGCCCGTCCAGTACGAAGGCATCATCGCCGAACACCTCTGGACGCGTGAAAACGCCGGCCTGTTCGACGTTTCCCACATGGGCCAGCTGCTGCTCTCGGGCGAAGGCCTTGAAGCCGCCGTGGAAGCGGTGCTGCCGATCGACCTTTCGACCCTGAAGCTTGGCCAGCAACGCTACTCGCTGCTGCTCGACGAGGAGGGCGGGGTGCTTGACGACCTGATGGTCCAGCGCTGGCCCGACAAGCTGTACATGGTGGTCAACGGGGCGACCAAGTGGGACGATATCGGCACCCTGCGCGAGGCCCTGCCGGACGAAGTCACGATCAACCACCTGGACGAGCAGGCGCTGCTGGCGCTGCAGGGGCCCAAGGCCTCCGCAGCGCTGGAACGCCATGCTCCCGGCGTTTCGGCGCTGACTTTCATGAAGCTTGGCCATTTCACCATTGCCGGCCATCCCGCCACGATCAGCCGTTCGGGCTATACCGGCGAGGACGGGTTCGAGATTTCGATCCCGGCCGAGGCGGCAGCAGAAGTGGCGGGCCTTTTGTGCGGCGAGCCGGAAGTGAAGCCCATCGGCCTTGGTGCGCGCGACAGCCTGCGGCTTGAGGCTGGCCTGCCGCTCTACGGCCATGACCTTGGGCCGGATACCTCGCCGATCGAGGCAGGGCTGATTTTCGGCATCAACAAGCGCCGCCGTGCCGAGGGCGGTTTTCCCGGCGCGGAGCGCATCCAGCGCGAGCTGGCCGAAGGCACTGCGCGCCGCTGGGTCGGACTTGCGCTTGAAGGCCGCCAGGCCGCGCGCGAGGGCGCGGAGGTTTATGCCGGCGGCGAGCTTGTCGGCAAGCTGACCTCGGGCGGCTTTTCGCCCAGCCTCAACCACCCCATCGCCACCGCCTATGTCGCCAGCGAATTCGCGGCCGAGGGCACGGCGGTGGAGATCGACGTACGGGGCAAGCGCCTGCCTGCCCGTGTCGTTCCCATGCCTTTCGTACCCCATCGCTATCATCGCTGAGGAGCAGTTCCATGGCCCGCTATTTCACTGAAGAACACGAATGGATCGACGTTGTCGGAGACCTCGGCACCGTTGGCATCACCGATTACGCGCAAGGCCAGCTTGGCGACATCACCTTCGTCGACCTGCCCGAAGAGGGTGCAAGCTTCGCCAAGGGCGACAGCGCCTGCGTCGTCGATTCGGTGAAGGCGGCGAGCGACGTCTACACGCCGGTCAGCGGCACGGTCAGCGCGGTCAACGGCGCACTTTCCGATGCGCCCGAACTGGTCAACGAAGATGCCGAGCAGGGTGGCTGGCTGTTTCGCCTGACCCTGTCCGATGCTGCCGAGCTCGATGGCCTGATGGACGAGGCCGCCTACAAGGACTTCATCAAGGGGCTCTGAGCCAATGCGTTACCTTCCCCTGACCCCGGCCGAACGCGCCGAAATGCTGGGCGTGATCGGCGTGGACAGCGTCGATGCGCTGTTCGAGGATGTTCCAGCCGCCGCGCGCCTTCCCGGACCCGTGCCCGGGCTTCCGCTCCATGCCAGCGAGATGGCGGTGGAACGGCACATGTCGGCCCTTGCGGCGAAGAACCTTTCGGCCGGCGCGGCGCCGTTCTTCCTGGGGGCAGGGGCCTATCGCCACCATGTGCCGGCTTCGGTGGATCACCTGATCCAGCGCGGTGAATTCCTCACCGCTTATACGCCCTACCAGCCGGAAATCGCGCAGGGCACCTTGCAGGTGCTGTTCGAGTTCCAGACCCAGGTCGCGCGCCTGCTGGGCACCGATGTGGCCAATGCCTCGATGTACGATGGCTCGACCGGGTGCTGGGAAGCCGTGGCCATGGCCGCCCGCGTCACCCGGCGCAGGAAGGCCGTGATCTCGGGCGGACTTCATCCGCATTACGTCGAAACTTGCCGCACCATGGCGCACTTCACCGGCGACGTGATCGATGCCCGTGCGCCGCAGCTTTCAGGCTCGGCCGACGATGCCGAGGTGATCGCCGCGATCGATGGCGAGACAAGCTGCGTCGTCGTCCAGTATCCCGATGTGCTGGGCCGCATTCCCGATCTCGCCGCGATTGCCGCGGCTGCCCAGGCCAAGGGTGCGCTGCTGATCGCTGTGGTGACTGAGCCGGTCGCCCTCGGCCTGATCGAGGCGCCGGGCCATATCGGAGCTGATATCGTCGTGGGCGAGGGGCAGTCGCTTGGCGTCGGGCTTAATTTCGGCGGACCTCACCTTGGCCTGTTCGGCTGCCGCGAAAAGTATGTCCGCCAGATGCCCGGGCGCCTCTGCGGCCAGACTGTCGATGCCGAGGGCAAGCGCGGCTTTGTCCTGACGCTCTCGACGCGCGAGCAGCATATCCGCCGCGAAAAGGCGACGAGCAACATCTGCACCAACGCGGGCCTCTGCGCGCTGGCGTTCAGCATCCACATGACCCTGCTGGGCGGAGAAGGGCTGGCGAAGCTGGCCCGGCTCAACCACCAGGCCGCGCGCCGCACCGCCGATGCGCTGGCGGCGATTCCGGGCGTGAGCGTGCTCAACGATGCCTATGTCAATGAATTCACCGTCGTGCTGCCGCGCGATGCGCGTGAAGTGGTGCGCGAACTGGCGGATCGGCGCGTCCTGGGCGGCGTTTCGCTGGGTCGCCTCTATCCCGGGGAGACGTCGCTGGCGAACGGGCTGGTCGTCTGCGCCAGCGAGCTGACCACCGATGAAGACATTGCCGCGCTGGCCTCGGCGCTCAGCGAAGTGCTGGAAGGAGTCCCCGCATGAACGCCGTGAATGCATCCGGCTGGCGCCCCGAGATGGGCGCAGCAGGCGAAGACCTGAACCTTGCCACGGCGAGCGGGGACAGGGGCCTTGCGCTTGAGGAAAAGCTGATCTTCGAACTAGGCCGCCCCGGCACCTGCGGTGTCGACATGGACGAGCCCCGGGGCGAAGTCCTGCCCGGGCTGACCAGGTTCCTGCGCAAGGCGGCACCCGCGCTGCCCGGCCTGTCGGAGCCGGAAACCGTGCGCCATTACACGCGCCTTTCCCGCCAGAACTACGCCATCGACCTCGGGCCGTTCCCGCTCGGTTCGTGCACGATGAAGCACAACCCGCGCCTGAACGAGAAGATGGCCCGCCTGCCGGGCTTTGCCGACGTTCACCCGCTGCAGCCGCAGCAGACCGTGCGCGGCGCGCTTGAGGCGATCAACGAGTTGGCCCACTGGCTGATCGAGCTGACCGGCATGCACGGCGTTGCCATGACGCCCAAGGCCGGCGCGCATGGCGAACTGTGCGGGCTGCTGTGCATCAAGGCCGCGATCGAGGCGCGCGGAGAGGACCGCAAGCTGATCCTCGTGCCGGAAAGCGCGCACGGCACCAATCCGGCGACTGCCGCTTTCGCCGGCTTCTCGGTGGAGAGCATCCCGGCGACCGAGGATGGCCGCGTTGACCTGCAGGCGCTGATCGGCCGCCTCGGCCCGGATGTTGCGGGGGTGATGATCACCAACCCTAACACCTGCGGCCTGTTCGAGCGCGACATGAAGGCGATCTCCGACGCGGTCCATGCGGCCGGCGGCTATGTCTATTGCGATGGCGCGAACTTCAACGCGGTGGTCGGCAAGGTGCGCCCCGGCGACTTGGGCATCGATGCCATGCACATCAACCTGCACAAGACCTTCTCCACCCCGCACGGCGGTGGCGGTCCGGGTTCGGGGCCGGTGGTGCTGTCAGAAGCCCTCTCGCCTTTCGGACCGCTGCCGTTCACCGCGAAGACTGCCGATGGCGTGGTCCATCTCGTCGAGGAAGAGGACGCGGAAGGGTTTGGCCATTCGCAGGCATTCGGGCGCATGGCTGCTTTCCACGGGCAGATGGGCATGTTCACCCGCGCGCTGACCTATATCCTCGGCCACGGGGCCGATGGACTGCGGCAGGCGGCGGAAGACGCGGTGCTTAACGCCAACTACGTTCTGCGCAGCCTGGAAGATGTGCTGAATGCCCCCTTCGCCAAGGCGGGGCCATGCATGCACGAAGCGCTGTTCAGCGACGATGGCCTGCCCGAAGGATTCACCACGCTCGACATCGCCAAGGGCCTGATCGACGAGGGCTTCCACCCGATGACGGTCTATTTCCCGCTGGTTGTCCACGGCGCCATGCTGGTCGAGCCGACCGAAACGGAAAGCAAGGACGGGCTGGATCGCTTTATCGGTTCGATGCGCAGCCTTGCCGCTCGCGCACGCAACGCCGATCCGAGCCTGAAGAGCGCGCCGCACCATGCCCCGCGCCGCCGACTTGACGAGACGCTGGCGGCGCGTAAGCCTGTGCTGACTTGGAAGGAGTCGGCGGGGGAATAGCGGCGCATGGACAAGCACCAGATTCTGCGATCGCTGATACCGCTGGTGATTGCCGCTTTTGTGATGATCCTTCGCTGGCGCAGCATCAAGACGCCAGTGCCACTGCATCCGCAGCGAATGTGGCTGGGGCCGGTCGTCTTGGCTGCTCTGGTCGGTTTCGCGCTCTATGTCGTGCCGCCGGGAGGGCAGGGCTGGGCGGTCTTCGCGCTCGGCATCGTGCTGGGGCTGGCGGTGGGCTGGCAGCGCGGGCGGATGATGCGGATGGAGGTTGATCCGGGTAGCGGTCAGATCATGGTGCGGCAGTCACCCGCGGCCTTCCTGTTCATCCTAGCGCTGTTCTTTCTCAAGCGGCTGTTCCTGCCGCAGGGAGGTGGTCAGCCTTCTGGCGCCTACGCCGGGCCGCCGGCGCTGCCGCTGTTTACCGATGCCCTGCTGGGCTTTGCCCTGGGCATGGTAATCGGCATGCGGCTGGAGATGTGGCGCCGGGCAGTGGCCCTTTCCGCCAATCGCTAATCCGAAAGGGCCGACGGTTCGTCCGGCCGCCGCTTGGCCAGACGTTGTTCGCGAAAGGCGATGATTGCCCCGGCAGCGATGATCAGCGGCGCGCCCAGGAACAGCGTGGCATTGGGGAACCGGTCCCAGACAAGCCAGCCATAGATCGTTGCCCAGATCAGCTGGCTGTAATCCATCACGATCACGCTGGCGACCGCGCCGTGACGCAGCGATGCCGTCAGCAGCATTTGGCCGATTGCCCCGGTTACGCCCATCGTCAGGACCAGGAACCACTCGAAGGGTGTGTAATCGGTCATGAAGAAAGGCATCAGCGGCGCCATGAGCAGCGTGCCGAACAGCGAAAACCAGAAGACGATGCAGGCAGAGCTTTCGGTGCGGGCAAGATCGCGGATCTGGAAATTGATGATGGCGATCAGGAAAGCGCCGGTCAGCATCAGCCCGACGCCCAGCGAGGATACCGGCTCGCCCCCCGGTTGCGCGACGATCACCACCCCGGCAAACCCGAGCAGGACGGCCGACCACCGCCACGGGCCGACCTTGTCCTTGAGGAACAGGGCGGCGAGCAGCACGGCGAACAGCGGCGAGGCGAAGCTCAGCGTTGTCGATTCGGCCAGCGGCAGCAGGACGGTGCCGGTGAAAATCAGCGACATGTTGGTCATGCCCACCATTGCGCGCCCGGCGTGATTGCCGATGCGATTGGTGCGGATTTCGTGGAAGTGCCCCGTCAGCCCCAGCCACAGCGCGATCACCGGCAGGCAGGCGGCCTGCCGCCAGAACATGATCTCGGGCACGGAAATGCCGGCCTCTCCGGCATATTTGATGACCATGAACATCGTGCCGAAGACGAAGGCCGCCCCCAGCCGCAGGACAAGGGCATAAAGCGGGCGCTGCGGACGTTCCATGGCCCGGCCATAGCGGCACGGGCCTGCGAAGCAAATTCGCCCGTCGCAATTCCCTGTGGCGCACCGGCCCGTGCTGGTGCAGGGCGCTGGCATGGTGCCTGACTGGCTGGATGATGATCGCGTGCGCTGGCTGCTGTTGCCCGGCCTGCTGGCGCTTGGCCTCGCTGCCTTTGCATGGTGGCGCGATTACCGGCGTCGGCACCGGACCAATCCCGATGCCGTCGGCGTCATCGATTGGACAACGCTGTTCTTCTGGACGCTGCTGATCGGCTGCGTCCTGCTGGTTGCCGCGCTGAAAAGCTGGCTCAGGCCTTAGAGGCAGGCCTCCAGGTAAGCCTGGTCGAAGCCGAACTGGCGGGCCTTTTCCAGCGTGTAGGGGCGCAGGCCCGAACTGCGGAATTCGCCAATGATTTTGCCGTCTTCGGATTCGTCCAGATACTCGAACTTGAACAGTTCTTGCGTCACGATCACATCGCCTTCCATGCCGATAACCTCGGTCACGTTGGTCGTGCGGCGCGAGCCGTCGCGCAGGCGCTTGACCTGCACGATGAGGTCTACCGATTCCGCGATCTGGCGGCTGATCGCCTCCTTCGGGATCTTGATGTCGCCCATCATGATCATGTTTTCCATACGGCCAAGGCATTCGCGCGGGCTGTTGGCGTGCAGCGTACACATCGAACCGTCGTGACCGGTGTTCATCGCGGCGAGGAGGTCGAAACACTCCGCGCCGCGGATTTCGCCCAGGATGATGCGGTCAGGACGCATACGCAGGGCGTTCTTCACAAGATCGCCGATGGTGATCGCGCCCTGGCCTTCAAGGTTCGGCGGGCGGGTTTCGAGCGGCAGCCAGTGCGGCTGTTGCAGGCGAAGTTCGGCCGCGTCTTCGATCGTCAGCACGCGCTCGCCCGGGTCGATCATCTTCGACAGGGCGTTAAGCATGGTCGTCTTACCCGAACCGGTACCGCCCGAGATGACGATGTTCATGCGGCACGCGCCGGCAATCTTCAGCGCCGTGCACATCTTCTCGTTCATCGAGCCGAAGTCCTTGAGCATATCAAGGGTGATCGGCTTCTCGGAGAACTTACGAATAGAGATGGCGGTGCCGCGCAGCGACAGCGGCGGTACGATGACGTTGACACGGCTGCCGTCCTTGAGGCGGGCGTCGGCGAGCGGCGTGGTCTGGTCGACACGGCGGCCGACCTGGTTGACGATGCGCTGGGCGATCTGGAACAGGTGCTGTTCGTCGCGGAAGCGGATGGTCGAAAGGGTCAGCTTGCCCTTCTTTTCGATGTAGGTCTGGTCCGGGCCGTTGACCATGATATCGGACACGTCCGGATCGTTCAGCAGCTCTTCCAGCGGTCCGAAGCCAAGCAGCTCGTCGATCAGCACCTTTTCCAGCGCGAACTGTTCGCGGCGGTTGAGGGTGATCTTCAGTTCCGCGAGCACCTCAAGGATGATCGGGCGGAATTCTTCGGAAAGCTCGTCCTTGGTTAGCGTGGCCGCCGCCTCGGGATCGACGCGTTCGAGCAGGCGCGGCAGCACCTGTTCCTTGATCTTGTGGACCGAGGCCTCGAAGCCTTCGAGCTGGGACTGGTTCTCGACAATGCCGTTGGCGCGATCGGCCAGGCGCGTCATCGCGTCTGCCTTCAGCGATCCAGTATCGGCAGGGCGCGATTCTTCCGCAGAGGGCAGGGGCGGGAACTGATCGCCACCGGGCAGGCCACCCGGCATCGGCACCGAACCCATGCCTCCGGGGCCGCCGGGCACGCCGCCCATGCCCGAATCGGGCATTCCGCCGGCTCCGCCGCGCATCGGCTTGGCCACGCCGAACTGGGGCCGCGCCCCAGGCGACATCGCGCCTACACCAGTTTTCCGCCCGAATGCACTCATCTGCCCGTCCTTGCTGCCTGCCGGCACCACCGCGCACGGGGATGCAGCAAGCCCATATGATGGGTGGCGATATATGGTTGAAACTTTGAAAACTTCCTAAATGCCCGGCCAAAGAGTTGCCCGATATGGTTTGCTGGCTGTAAACGGGTGAAAATTTGGGGGCCCCGGGCCTCCGGGAGATTGCCGATTAGCCTGCACCATACCGAACGCAGCGGCCTGGCCTGGGCGCTGGCCGGCTTCGTCCTGCTTTCCACCGGCGATGCCGTGATCAAGTCCATCGCGGGCGCCTGGGCACCCACGGCGATCGCGGCGACGCGCTATGTTCTGGGGGCCGCTGGGCTGGGCCTGCTGCTGGCCTGGCGTGAGGGGCGCGAGGGGTTCGCCATGCCAAGCCCGGCGCTGCAGGCGCTGCGCGGTTTTGGCGTGGCGATTGCGACCCTGGGGTTCTTTTCGGCGGTTTTCCTGATGCCGCTGGCCGAGGCAACGGCAATCACCTTTACCAGCCCGATGATCACCGCCTTGCTCTCCGCGCTGTTCCTGGGCGAGCCCGCCCGCCGCGAGACGTGGCTGGCGAGCGTCCTGGCCTTCGTCGGCATGCTGATCGTGCTGCGGCCGAATCTCGCGGAATTGGGTCTGGCGGCGCTGCTGCCCCTGCTCAGCGCCATCGGCATGAGCCTGCTGATGATCGGCAACCGGGCCGTGGCGGGCAAGGCGAGCGCGCTTGCCTCGCAGTTCTTCGTTGCGATCATGGCCGCGCCGCTGCTTGTCGTGGCGACCTTCCTGGGCACCTTCACCAGCGAGCCGCGGCTGGCCGTGGCCGTGCCTGACTGGACCATCCTTGCCCGCTGCGCCGTGGTTGCCGTTTCCGCCAGCGCGGCGCACTGGGCGATTTTCAAGGGCACGGCAAGGGCAGGGGCTGCGGCGATCGCACCGATGACCTACGTGCAGCTCCTCGTCGCCACCGTGCTGGGCATCGTGCTGTTCAACGACTGGCCTGACGGACCCACCCTGTTCGGTTCTGCCCTGATTGTCGGGGCAGGGCTGTGGCTGTGGCGGGCAGGAGCGCGGCAGGCGGCGCATGAAGCCCGGTGATCGCCGGGCGGATCCCGCGCGCTGCTGGCTCTGCAACCGCGACCTAGGCCACCGCATCGAATGGCACCACCCGGTTCCCAAGAGCAAGGGCGGGCGCGAAACGGTGGCGTTGCACCCGATCTGCCATCGCACGCTCCACGCCACCTTCAGCAATACCGAACTTCAACGCATGGGCGCAGAGCGCGCCTTGCTGTGCCTCAATCCGGCAATCGCCGGCTTCCTCAAGTGGATCGAGAACAAACCGCCAGATTTCCACGCGCGCACTTCTCCCCGTCGTTAAGGCCGGGTTTATCGCCGTGCCCGCAGTGCCTATGTTCCTGCCATCTGTTTCAGGGGGATGCCGATGAAAACCGGTTCGATGATCGCAGCGCTTGCCGCCCTGGCCCTGGTTCCGGCCGGTCCCGCGCTGGCGCAATCGGCAGACGATGGCCTGCCCGAATGGATGGCCGGTACCTGGACGATGCAGGATGGATCGATATGGGGGGACGAGGTGTGGATGTCTCCGCGCGGCGGCGTGATGATCGGCATGGCCCGCATCGGTTTCGGCGCGCAGCTGGACACCTGGGAAGTCACCCGCATCCAGCGCAAGAAGGACGGCACGATCGCCTTTTTTGCCCAGCCGTTCGGCCGCCCGCCCTCGGAATTTCCCTTGGCGGTGAAAAGCGAGAATGCGATCGAGTTTGCCAACCCGGCGCACGATTATCCCCAGCGCATCCGGTATTGGCGGCAGGGCCAGTTGCTGATGGCCGAAATCTCGAAGATCGACGGATCGAAGGCCGTGCGCTTCAATTACCGCCCGGTTGCGGCCCCCGTGCTTGAAACGCCGCCACCGGCTGTGCCCTGATTCTTGCCGCAAAGGCCGGGAGGCCGGGACACTGAAAACGAAAAAGGCGGCCCGAGAGCCGCCTTTTCCCTATCCCGTGCTGTCTGAGGGATCAGCCCTCGACGTGCTCGGCAAGAACCGTCAGGCCGGTGTCGC
This sequence comes from Novosphingobium sp. TH158, assembly GCF_002855555.1. Lineage (NCBI taxonomy): Bacteria > Pseudomonadati > Pseudomonadota > Alphaproteobacteria > Sphingomonadales > Sphingomonadaceae > Novosphingobium > Novosphingobium sp. TH158. Next base: position 140,555 of record NZ_PKRT01000001.1, read on the forward strand.
CAACTTCGGCGAAACCACCCTGAACGCGGATCTCTTCAGGCGCGGCGCCGGCGGTCTTGTAGACCAGCAGGGCACCGTCGCGGATCGTGGACATCACCGGGGCATGGCCTTCCAGCACGCCGAAGTCGCCCTCGGAACCGGGGACGACCACCATGTGGACGTCCTCGGAGCGGACGAGCTTTGCCGGGGTGACGAGTTCGAAGTGCAGGGACATGAGTGATTACGCCTCTTCGGCCAGCTTCTTGGCCTTTTCGATCGCTTCGTCGATGCCGCCGACCATGTAGAAGGCGTTTTCGGGAAGGTGATCGTATTCGCCATCGACAACCGCCTTGAACGAGCGGACCGTGTCTTCGATCTGCACGAACTTGCCGGGGATGCCGGTGAAGACTTCGGCGACGTGGAACGGCTGCGACAGGAACTTCTGGATCTTGCGCGCGCGGGCAACGGTGAGCTTATCTTCTTCCGAAAGCTCGTCCATGCCGAGAATGGCGATGATGTCCTGAAGCGACTTGTACTTCTGCAGCGTTTCCTGAACGCGACGCGACGTCTCGTAGTGCTCCTGGCCGACGACGGCAGGGGTGAGCACGCGCGAGGTCGAGTCGAGCGGGTCGACGGCCGGGTAGATGCCCAGTTCCGAGATGGCGCGGTTCAGCGTGGTCGTCGCGTCAAGGTGAGCGAACGAGGTAGCCGGCGCAGGGTCGGTAAGGTCGTCGGCCGGCACGTAGATGGCCTGAACCGAGGTGATCGAGCCCTTGGTGGTCGAGGTGATGCGTTCCTGCAGCGCGCCCATGTCGGTCGACAGGGTCGGCTGGTAACCCACGGCCGAAGGAATGCGGCCGAGCAGAGCCGACACTTCCGAACCCGCCTGGGTGAAGCGGAAGATGTTGTCGACGAAGAACAGAACGTCCTGGCCTTCCTGGTCGCGGAAGTATTCGGCCATGGTCAGGCCCGAGAGAGCGACGCGAGCGCGGGCGCCCGGGGGTTCGTTCATCTGGCCGAACACGAGCGCCACCTTCGAACCTTCCGAAACGGCGTTGCCGTCGGCGTCCGAGGCGATAACGCCGGCTTCGAGGAATTCGTGGTAAAGGTCGTTACCTTCACGGGTACGTTCACCGACACCCGCGAAGACCGAGACGCCGCCGTGGCCCTTGGCGATGTTGTTGATCAGTTCCTGGATGAGAACCGTCTTGCCCACGCCGGCGCCGCCGAACAGGCCGATCTTGCCGCCCTTGGCATAAGGCGCGATCAGGTCGATGACCTTGATGCCGGTGACGAGGATCGAAGCTTCGGTCGACTGGTCGACGAAGGCCGGTGCCTCGGCGTGGATCGGCGCGGTCATGTCGGTGGCGATGGGGCCACGCTCGTCGATCGGCTCGCCGATGACGTTGAGAATGCGACCGAGCGTCGCCGGACCGACGGGGACCGAGATCTGCGCGCCGGTGTTGACCACCGGCTGGCCGCGGGTCAGGCCGTCGGTCGAGTCCATGGCGATGGTGCGCACGGTGTTCTCACCGAGGTGCTGCGCCACTTCGAGAACCAGGCGCGAGCCATTGTTGTCGGTTTCGAGCGCCGAAAGGATCGCCGGCAGTTCGCCTTCGAAGGTCACATCGACGACGGCGCCGATGACCTGGCTGATCTTGCCGGTGGCAACGACGTTCGCGGCAGCCTTGGTGGCGGCCTTCTTGGCCGGAGCCTTGGCGGCGGGGGCCTTGGTGGTCTTGGTCTTGGCTGCGGTGGCCATGGTCTCTTCCTTGCCTTGAAATGCTTAGAGCGCTTCAGCGCCAGCGATGATTTCGATCAGTTCGGTGGTGATCGCGGCCTGGCGGCTGCGGTTGTACTGGATGGTCAGCTTGTTGATCAGCTCGCCCGCGTTGCGCGTGGCGTTGTCCATCGCGGTCATCGAGGCGCCCTGTTCGGAAGCCGCGTTTTCCAGCAGCGCGCCGAACAGCTGGGTGCGCAGGTAGCGCGGCAGCAGTTCGGCGAGGATTTCCGCTTCGCCCGGTTCGTATTCAACCGATGCACCGGCGGATGCAGCCGCTTCCGCCTTGGGGGCGGGGACGGGGATGATCTGCTGTTCGGTCGGTTCCTGCACCAGCGCCGAGCGGAACTTGGCGTAGAACAGGTGTGCGACGTCGAACTTGCCTTCGTCGTACATCGCCATCAGTTCGGCAGCGACCGAGCTGGCTTCCTCGAAGCCGGGCTCACGCACGTCGGAGGTGTCGAACATGGCCGCGATATCCTTGGGGAATTCGCGGCGCAGCACGGCGCGGCCCTTCTTGCCGACGAGGTAAAAGAGCACGGTCTTGCCCTCGGCCTTCAGGCTGAGAGCCTTGGCCTTGGCGGCCTTGACGATGTTCGAGTTGAACGCGCCGCACAGGCCCTTGTCGCTGTTGGCGACGACGAGCAGGTGCACCTGGTCCTTGCCGTTGCCGGCAAGCAGCTTGGGCGCGCTGTCCGATCCGGCGACCTTGCCGGCGATCGAAGCCATGACCGAAGCCAGGCGGCCCGAATAGGGGCGCGCAGCCTCGGCAGCGGCCTGCGCCTTGCGCAGTTTCGCCGCCGCGACCATCTGCTTGGCCTTGGTGATCTTCTGGGTCGACTTGACCGAGTTGATCCGGCCCTTGAGTTCCTTCAGCGAGGCCATGACGGCTCCCTAACTTAGTTCTTCAGGGCTCAGGCGAACTGCTTGGCGAAAGCGTCGAGCGCGGCGACCGTCTGCTTCTTGGCATCGTCACCGAAATCGCGGCTGTCGCGGATCAGCTTCAGGACGTCGGCGTGCTTGTCGCGCATGAAGCTGAGCATTTCGGCTTCGTAGCGGGTCACGGCGTCGGTCGGGATGTTGTCCAGGTAGCCGTTGGTGCCGGCGAAGATCGACACGGTCTGCTCTTCGAAGGGCAGCGGCGAGAACTGCGGCTGCTTGAGCAGCTCGGTCAGGCGCGCACCGCGGTTGAGCAGCTTCTGGGTCGAAGCGTCGAGGTCCGAACCGAACTGGGCGAAGGCCGCCATTTCGCGGTACTGCGCCAGCTCGAGCTTGATCGAGCCCGAAACCTTCTTCATCGCCTTGGTCTGCGCGGCCGAGCCGACGCGCGACACCGACAGGCCGACGTTGATGGCCGGACGGACGCCCTGGTAGAACAGGCCGGTTTCAAGGAAGATCTGGCCGTCGGTGATCGAGATCACGTTGGTCGGAATGTAGGCCGAAACGTCACCTGCCTGGGTTTCGATGATCGGCAGAGCGGTGAGCGAACCGCCACCCAGCGAACCGTTCATCTTCGCGGCGCGCTCAAGCAGGCGGCTGTGGAGATAGAACACGTCGCCCGGGTAAGCTTCGCGGCCCGGAGGACGACGCAGCAGCAGCGACATCTGGCGGTAAGCAACGGCCTGCTTGGAAAGGTCGTCGTACACGATCACGGCGTGCATGCCGTTGTCGCGGAAGTATTCGCCCATGGTCACGCCGGTGTAGGGCGCGAGGTACTGCAGCGGAGCCGGTTCCGAAGCGGTTGCGGCGACGACGATGGAGTATTCCATGGCGCCGTTTTCTTCGAGCTGGCGCACGATCTGCGCCACGGTCGAGCGCTTCTGGCCGACGGCGACGTAGATGCAGTACAGCTTCTTCGATTCGTCGGTGCCGGCGTTCGCTTCCTTCTGGTTGATGAAGGTGTCGATGGCGACGGCGGTCTTGCCGGTCTGGCGGTCACCGATGATCAGTTCGCGCTGGCCACGGCCGACGGGGACGAGCGCGTCGAGAGCCTTGAGGCCGGTCTGAACCGGTTCGTTGACCGACTGGCGCGGGATGATGCCCGGAGCCTTCTTTTCCACGCGCATGCGGGCTTCGGCCTTGATCGGGCCCTTGCCGTCGATCGGGTTGCCGAGCGCGTCGACGACGCGGCCGAGCAGGCCCTTGCCGACGGGGACGTCCACGATGGTCTGGGTGCGCTTGACCGTGTCGCCTTCCTTGATCTCGGCGTCCGAGCCGAAGATCACGACGCCGACGTTATCGGCTTCGAGGTTGAGCGCCATGCCCTTAACGCCATTGGCGAATTCGACCATTTCACCGGCCTGGACCTGGTCAAGGCCGTGGATGCGGGCGATACCGTCACCGACCGAGAGCACCGAGCCCACTTCCGAGACCTGGGCTTCATTGCCGAAGCTGGCGATCTGGTCCTTGATGACCTTCGAAATTTCTGCCGCGCGGATTTCCATGTTCAGCCTTTCATCGCGTTTGCGAGAGTGTTCAGACGGGTGCGGATCGAGCTATCGATCTGGCGGGAGCCGATGCGCACGACGAGGCCGCCGAGGATGGCGGGGTCGACGCTGGCCTTGAGCTTGACGGCCTTGCCCTCACGCTCCTTCAGCTTGGCGGAAAGCGCCTTGAGCTGGGCATCGGAGAGGGGGTGGGCGCTGGTCACTTCGGCGGTCACTTCACCACGCTGGGCAGCAGCGATCGCACCGAAGGCGCGGACGATCTCGGGCAGTGCGCCAAGGCGGCGGTTGCCGGCGAGAACGCCGAGAAAGTTCTGGGTGAGCGGCGAAAGCTTCAGTGCCTTGGCCAGGTTGGCCATGGCCGCCGCTGCCGCTTCGCGCGTGACGCGCGGATTGCGAATCAGTCCGGCGAGTTCAGGGGAGACCTTCACAGCCTCTCCCAGCTTGTCGAGGTCGCCCTCGACCGCGGTTACCTTGCCCTGTTCGCTGGCCAGGTCGAACAACGCAGAAGCATAGCGCCCCTGCAAGCTCGCCGTAATGCCGCCGGAATTTTCCACGCGCGTCGGTTCCTTCATACCGGGTGACGGACAGGGAGCGATAACGAGCACCCGCGAGAGGCGAACCCCCTGTCGACGGGGGCGCGCATAGCATGAAATTGCTGCGATGCAAGGTGGCGGCGGCGCGAAGTGGGCCAGCAAGTGCGGATCACCGCACTGGCGGGGGAAATCCTTGCGTAATCCTGCCGGTTTCGTGGCGCAATCGCTGCTGCGATTGCTGGACCTCCGCCGACCGCGCGAATCACGGCTTGCCCCAATCGTGGCTGCTCCGGCAATCCTTAACGCCCGTGACCGCACTGTCCGGCGTCGCTATGCCTGTTCACTCAATCTTGGATGCGGAGAGTCATATGGTCAGGGTGTTCGGTCAGGTCGCGTTGTTTGCCGGGTTCGCCCTCCATGGTGCCGTGGCCATGGCGCAGCCGGTCGATTCTGCCGATCCGGCGCGGCACGATTTCAGCATTGGCACCCAGAATCTCACCCTTCCGGTGCCGGCAGGATACTGCAAGCCCAGCGGACTATCCGCGGAAGTGGCGAGGCAGACGGCCCTGGCGGACGAACAGAACATCACGCTCGCAACCTTCTATCGGTGCAACCAGGCGGGCACGATCTCGGCTGAGGAATATGTCCTGATCAAGGTGCCCAAGATGTTCATGTCGGTCGAAAGGGAAAAGCAGTCGGCGCTTGCCGCGCTGAGCGAGGTGATGACCGCGCCTAATGCCCCGAAGTTCGATGGTCCCGCACAGCGGGAGGCCGAGAAGGGCATCAGCAAGGTGATCGGGAGCGAAGCGAAGATCGGCGGCCAGATGGGCTACATGGGCACCGATGCCGATTGCGTTTACATCGGCGGGACCGTCACGGTGTCTGCCGCCCAGGGCTCGGTAAACGGAGCCTGGACGGGCTGCATGACGGTTGCCGCGAAGCGGATGTTTGCCGTTTATGTATACGACTTCCGCGCCAAGCCGGCTTTTGAGGATCTGAAGACGAAGGCGGGCCTCATCGCGGCCAGCGTCCGCGCGCTGTAAAGGCGGTTTGAACGCAAGCATCGGGAAGCGGAACCGGCGGCCACCTGCCAAGGCTTGTCTTCGCTAGGAGACCTGCCATGAACCATGCAATGGACGCCGCCGCAAATCCGCTTGCCGATGACGAATGCTGGACGGCGGTGCTCGCCCGCGATCGCGCCTATGACGGGCGCTTTGTTACCGGCGTTCTTTCAACCGGTATCTATTGCCGGCCATCCTGTGCGGCGCGGCACCCGCAACGAGGCAATGTCCGCTTCTTTGCCGATGGCGCGGCCGCCCGGCAGGCGGGACTGAGGCCGTGCAAGCGCTGCCTGCCTGACGATGTCAGCCGCGACGAAAAGGCCGTGCTGGCGGCCATCGAGACGATCAAGGCCAGCGAGGAGGTGCCCGCACTGGCCGGGCTGTCCGCCGATGCCGGCTATTCGGTGTCGCACTTCCAGCGGATATTCACCCGGATGACCGGCCTTTCCCCTGCGGCCTACAGCCGTGCCCTGCGGCTTGAGCGGGCACAGGCCGCGCTGACGTCCGGCGAACGTGTGACCGATGCCATCTATGATGCAGGATTTTCCGCCCCGTCCCGCTTCTACGATGCGAGCGAAAGACTGGGCATGGCGCCTTCGGCCTGGGCCAACGGGGGCAGGGGCGTGACCATCCGCTGGGCGCAGGTTGAAACCTACCTTGGCACCATGCTGGTCGCGGCGACGGCCAGGGGCGTGTGCCGGCTTTCGTTCAACGAGGGCGTCGATGATCTGGCCGCGCGCTTTCCGCAGGCAGAGCTCGTTGAGGGCGGTGACGATTTTGCCGCCTTGCTCGCGCAGGTGGTGGCCGCAGTTGAGTCACCGGGCCAGCCGCATTCGGTGCCGCTCGACGTGCGCGGAACGGCGTTCCAGGAAGCGGTCTGGCGGGAACTGCGGCGCATTCCGGCGGGCGAGACGCGATCCTACTCCCAAATCGCCGCCGCCGTGGGCGCACCGCGCGCAGTGCGGGCCTGTGGTTCGGCCAACGGGGCGAACAATGTTGCCGTGCTGATCCCCTGCCACCGCGTGGTCCGCAGCGATGGCAGCCTGGGCGGCTATGCCTGGGGGCTCGACATCAAGCGCAAGCTGCTGGCGCGCGAGGGCAAGGAATAGGCGCCTCTCGACATTTTGGCGCCGCTCGACAAGACTGCGGCCAAGGGGAGGGCCATGACCATGCCGCAGATCGATCATGTCCAGCCGCAAGGGGCCAGCCGCTCCATCTGGCGCGCCATCTGGGATTTCCCGCTCGTGGCGATGATCGTTGCGCTGGGCCTGCTTGCCGGGGTGATTGTCGGCGTGGGCAAGCTGCTTTCGGGGATGCCTGCGGTTGCCAGCCCGGCGGTTGCCATGCTGGTCCAGACGATCACCGCAGTGGGGCTGGTGTTCTTCGTCACCAAGTTCATGATTGCGCGGCTTGGCGAGCGCAAGCACGATGACCTGCCGCTGGCCCCGGCGCTGGGCGATCTAGGCCGGGGCGTGGCGCTGGGCTTTGGCCTGATGGCGCTGGTTGTGGGCATCGCGGCCGTGCTGGGCGCCTACCGGATAACAGGCTGGGGCAGCAACGAGGACGCGGTGCGGATCCTGTTGCAGGCCGGGCTGTTCGCCGCCTTCGTCGAAGAGGTGATCTTCCGCGGCGTCCTGTTCCGCTGGATCGAGGAAATGCTCGGGTCCTGGGCGGCGCTGGCGATCACTTCGGCGCTGTTCGGCATCGCGCATCTGGGCAATGCCAATGCGACAGTGTTTTCCTCGGTCGCCATCGCGCTCGAAGCCGGCATCCTTCTTGGCGCCTGCTATATGCTGACGCGGTCGCTGTGGCTGGTGATCGGGGTGCACATGGGCTGGAACGTGACCCAGGGCTACCTGTTTGCGGTTCCCGTTTCCGGCCACCCCGTGCGCGGGCTGGTTGAATCGGAACTGAGCGGGCCGGAACTGCTTTCCGGCGGCGCTTTCGGGCTTGAGGCATCGGTGATCGCATTGTGCGTGGCCTCGCTGGCCGGGCTCTGGCTGCTGCGCAAGGCAATCGCGCAGGGCCAGTTGCGCCGGCCGATGTGGGTGAAACCGGGGCGTTAAGCCGCCCCGGAATTGCCCGACAAGGAGTTAGTCCTCGCCGCCCTTGTCCTTCCCTTTGTCCTTATCCTTGTCATCGTCCTTGGGTTTGCCCTTTTCGTCGACAAGCCCTTCCATCTTGTCGATCTCCTTGTTCAGGATCTTGAGGCCCTCGGCCGCTTCGTTGGCCTGCAGCTTGGCCATCACCTTGCCGGGAATGTTGCGTTCCTGGTCGCGCCCGTCGAACGAATAGGCGAGCGGTCCCAGCACCTGAATGGCCTGCGGAACGCGACCCTCCTCAAGCAGCTGGCGGGTGAGGATCATGCGGAAGTAGGAATCGTGCCGGGCAAGGTCATAGGCATTGTCCAGCGCGGCTGCGGCCGAATCCGGGATCGGACGCTCCGGCGCACGGCGGTACGAGGCATAGTACTGGATGAGCGGACGCGGATCGTCCTTGTCCACCCCGCGCGCCTTGACGAGGTAAGAGCGCGCCTGCTTGAAGCGTTCGGCCGGGCCTTCCTTGGGTTCGATAAGGGTGCGGGCTTTGTAGATCAGCGCTTCGATCGAGTTGGGATCGATGGCAAGCGCGCGATCGGCGGCCTGTGCGGCTCCGACAAAATCCTCGGCATCGAGCCCGGATTCGGCGGCGAGCAGCTGTGCCGGCAGGCTTTTTGGTTCTGCCGCGGCGGTGGCAAGCAGGTCCGGTGCCAGCTTCTTTGCCTGCGCGCGCGACACGCCGCGAGCCAGCTGGATGCGCTTGAGGACATATTTCTCCTCGATCGCGTCCAGTCGCCGCACCTTCACATCGGGCATGCGCGTGTTCGCCGGCACCACGCGGGCGGCGGGCATGTTGGTAGTCTTGTACTTGATCAGCTCTGCATTGAGCTTTTCGAGATCGCCGAAGGCCTGTTCTGCCGCTTCGAGGCCCGGCTTGCCCTCGCCCAGCAGGCGCAGGTACGTCTTGAGCTGGCCGCTGCGCGACTTGTTGAAGGTCAGGTAGTGGGTCAGCAGCCAGCCGACGCTGTACTTCTGGACGACGGCGATGAAGTCTTCGTACTTGAAGTTCGGATCGAGCAGCTTGCGTACGTGCAGCTGCGGCAGGCGGAACAGCTCGGTCGAGCGGTGGTTCGCCGGCAGGCCGACCATGAAGGTGCCGTCCGGGTTGAGGTCGATCGTGGCGTTCACCTCGGCGAAGCCCTCGATATACCAGCTCGGATAGGTAGCCGGGAACGTGTGCAGCATGAAATGGTGCGTGTATTCGTGGAACAGCACGGTTTCCGGCTTCAGCTTCGTGCGCTCGTTCCCGCGTTCGCGGCGGCCCGGTTCGAAATATTCGCGCGCCGGCGTGAAGGCCACGGGATAGGCCGCGCGCGGGATGTAGAAGCCCGCGACGCCCATGCTGCCCGCCAGGTTGCCGATCGTGCGCGTGTCGCCATAACGATAGACCATGACCTTGCTGGCGTCCGGCACGGCCTTGTCGGCGGGCAGGTTCTGCAAGTTGCGCAAGGCATTGTCGAAACGTTCGAGCCGCTGCGCGAAAGCGACCGTCTCGGTCTCTGTGCCTTCGGAAATGATGATGAAGTGGTTGGTGCGTGCCTCGTACCATTCCGCGCTTGCTGCGCTTGAAAGCAGTGCAGCTGTGGCGACGACGGCAAATTTCATGAGCTTCATGCTGGACAACCCCGATGCGATAACCCTGCAGCAGGTTCTAAGCAGGTTTCCAGTTTAAACAAAGCTGTAAGGATCGATATCCACCGCAACTCTTACGTCGCGGGAAAACCGCAGCGGCTCAAGCCATTGGCGGATCACGTGCTGCAATTCGGCCGATCGGCGCGCGTTGATCAGCAGGCGATAGCGATAGCGCCCGCGCAGCAGGCTGAGCGGGGCTGGGGCGGGGCCGAGGATCAGAACGTCGGGCAGGTCTGGCCGCGATGCGCCGATGGCCCGGGCGGCATCGCGCGCCTCTGCCTCTTCCTCGGCGGATACGATGATCGAGGCCCAGCGACCGAACGGGGGTGCCATGGCATCGCGGCGCGCCTCGGCCTCTGCGGCGTAGAAGGAATCGCGATCGCCGCTGGCCAGGGCTTCGATCACCGGTGCATCGGGATGGCGCGTCTGGATCAGGACTTCGCCCGGCTTTTCGCCGCGGCCCGCACGCCCGGCAACCTGGGCGATCTGCTGATAGGTCCGCTCGCCTGCCCGCAGGTCGCCGCCTTCCAGCCCGAGATCGGCATCGACCACGCCGACCAGCGTCAGTTCGGGGAAGTGATAGCCCTTGGTGACCAGCTGGGTGCCGACAATCACGTCGATCATCCGGTTTTCGGCTGCCTCGACGAATTCGGCGATCTTTGCCGGGCTGTTCAGCGTGTCGGAGGTTACCACGGCGATGCGGGCCTCAGGCAGCAGTTCGCGCACCTCATCGGCAATGCGTTCCACGCCGGGGCCGCAGGCAACCAGGCAATCGGCCGTGCCGCATTCCGGGCAGGCTTCGGGAATGCCGGTTTCATGGCCGCAATGGTGGCAAGCCAGCCGCCGCGACAGGCGATGCTCGACCAGCCAGGCCGTGCAGTTGGGGCACTGGAAGCGATGGCCGCAGTTGCGGCAGAGCGTCAGCGGCGCATAGCCGCGGCGGTTGAGGAACAGCAGGCTCTGCTCACCGCGTTCCAGCCGCTCCTTCAGTTCCTTGACCAGCCTGGGCGCCAGCCAGCGCCCGCGCTCCGGCTGTTCGCTGCGCAGGTCGACGATTTCGACATGGGGCAGGGTCGCGCCGCCGAAGCGGGCGGGCAGGTCGATCTTCTCGTAAATGCCTGCCTCTGCCAGCTGCATCGATTCAAGCGCCGGGGTTGCGCTGGCAAGGATTACCGGGATCTGTTCGAACCGGGCGCGGATCACCGCCACGTCGCGCGCGTTATAGCGCACCCCGTCATCCTGCTTGAAGGAAACCTCGTGCGCTTCGTCCACGACGATCAGGCCCAGCCGCGCATAGGGCAGGAACAGCGCCGAACGCGCGCCGATCACCACCTGCGCCTCGCCCGAGACGATCGCCCGCCAGGCGCGCCTGCGCTCGGTGCTTTTCAACGAGGAGTGCCACAGGACAGGAGGCACGCCGAAGCGCGCTTCGAAGCGGCGCAGGAAGTTCTCGGTAAGCGCGATTTCGGGAAGCAGGACCAGCACCTGCTCGCCCCGCCGGATGGCTTCGGCAACGGCCTCGAAATAGCACTCGGTCTTGCCCGATCCGGTTACACCGTCGAGCAGGAAGGGCCGGAACCCGGCGGAGCGAATGGCCCCGATGAAGCGATCGGCGGCAGCCTGCTGGTCCGGGCTGAGCACCGGCTCGGCAAATTCCGGGCGGGCGCGGGGGTAGGGGCGGTCAAGATCGACGACGACCGGTTCAAGCAGCCCGGCACCTGCCATGCCGCGCAGCACGCCTTCGGAAACGCCGGCCTTCTCCGCCAGTTCGCGGATCGTTGCCTGCTCTCCCTCCAGCGCTTCGATCGCGGCGGCGCGCTGCGGGGTCAGGCGCGCGGGCACTTCGCCGGTGAGCCGGTATTCGGTCATCGTGCCGCCGCCGCGCAGGGCAGCCGCCGAGCCCAGCGCCATGCGGGCAACCGAGGTGAGCGAGGCGCAGTAATAGTCTGCTATCCACTCTATCAGGCGGCGCAGGGGCGCGGGCAGGGGGGGCACCGGCAGCACCTCGATCAGCGCGCGCAGCCGGCTTTCCGCAACCTGGTCGCCGGGCAGGCGTTCGGGTTCCCAGACGATTCCAAGCACCTGCCGCGGTCCCAGCGGCGCGACGACTACGCTGCCGGGTTCCACCACCATGCCATCGGGCACGCGGTAATCGAGCACCGGCAAGGCCTGGTTGAAGACAAGGAGGCGAACGCGAGACATCGGCATCCCCTATATGGGGTGGCGCGAGGCTGCGACAGGGCTATAGGCTCATCCACAAGATTCGAGACGATGGAACCTGCGCCATGAAATTTTTCGCCGACACCGCCGAAATCGCCGACATCAAGGAACTGGCTGCTACCGGCCTGCTCGATGGCGTGACGACCAATCCCTCGCTGATCATGAAGTCGGGCCGCGATTTCATGGAAGTGACCAAGGAGATCTGCGGCATCGTCGACGGCCCGGTCAGCGCCGAAGTGGTTGCGCTGGACCACGAAGGCATGATGCGCGAGGCGGAAGTGCTGCGCAAGATCGCCGACAATGTCTGCATCAAGGTGCCGCTGACGATTGACGGCCTGAAGACCTGCAAGGCGCTGACCTCGGACGGCACCATGGTCAACGTCACGCTGTGCTTCTCTGCCAGCCAGGCGCTGCTTGCCGCCAAGGCGGGGGCCACCTTCGTTTCGCCCTTCGTCGGTCGTCACGATGACAACGGCTTCGACGGCATGCAGCTGATCAGCGACATCCGCCTGATCTATGACAACTACAACTTCGGCACCGAAATCCTTGTCGCTTCGGTCCGTCACGGCATCCATGTTCTCGAAGCCGCCAAGATCGGCGCCGATGTGATGACGGCGCCCCCTTCGGTCATCAAGGGGCTGGTGAAGCACGTCCTGACAGACAAGGGCATCGAAGGCTTCCTGGCCGACTGGGCGAAGACCGGGCAGTCGATCTAAGGGACGACCTTGGCAGACGAATCCCCTCTCGACCGGTTCAAGTCCGTCCTTACCGGCGCCAGCCGCGCCATCGCGCGCGAGCCGGAGCTGGAAGTTGCCTGGACGGCCGACAATCCCGTCATGGCGGGCAATACGATGCGCGTGCCCATGCCCGGACGCGCCTTGCCCAAGGGGCAGGTTGCCGAAGTGCGCGGCTTTGCCGACAGTTTCGCGCTGAAGCTGAGGCACCACAACGAAGTGCTGCACGCACGCGCTGCGCCTTCCGAGCCTTCAGCCCGCGCCTGCTACGATGCGATCGAAGCGGTGCGGTACGAGGCGCTGGGCGCGCGAGCCTATCCGGGCATGCGCGCCAACCTTGATGCCGCACAGGCCGTGCGCGTGGGCAGCGATCCGATCACCCGTGCCACGGCATCGTCCGAAGTGCCGATCCAGACCGCGCTTTCGCTGATGCTGCGCGAGCACCTGACCGGCCAGCCCGTGCCCGATGCGGCGCGTGGCGGCGTGGAAATGCTGCGTGCCTGGATCGAGGAGAAGACCGGCGGCGATTTCGATGCGCTCGCCGCAACGCTTGATGATCAGAAGGCCTTCCAGGGCCTGGCGCTGGACATGCTCCAGCATCTCGAACTCACCCGCGCCGAACCGCTCGAACAGGAACCGAACGAGCCTGATGACCAGGATGGCGAGGACGAGACCGAAGATGAAGAGGACGGCGGCGAAAGCGGTGCCGAGCAGCAGCCGCAGGAAGTCGCCGCCCAGCCGAGCGAGGGCGAGGACGAGAACGAGAGCGATTCGCAGCGCGAGGAAGGCGACCAGCCCGAAGAAGCCGAACCCGGCGACGAGGGCGAGGAAGGCATGCTTCCCGTTCGCCCCAACCGGCCGTGGACCGAAGATCCTTCGACCTTCGATTACAAGGTGTGGACCGACAAGTTCGACGAGGTGATTGCCGCCGGCGAACTCTGTGACGAGGAAGAACTGACCCGCCTGCGCGCCTATCTGGATGCGCAGCTGAAGGGCCTGCAATCGGTGGTCACGCGCCTCGCCAACCGCCTCCAGCGCCGCCTGATGGCGCAGCAGAACCGCTCTTGGGATTTCGACCAGGAAGAGGGCCTGCTCGATGCCGCGCGGTTGGCGCGCGTGGTGATCTCGCCCGGATCGTCGCTGTCCTACAAGGTGGAACGCGATGTCGAGTTCAAGGACACCATCGTCACCCTGCTGATCGACAATTCGGGTTCGATGCGCGGGCGCCCCATTTCCATCGCCGCCATCAGTGCCGACGTGCTCGCCCGCACGCTGGAGCGCTGCGGCGTGAAGACCGAGATCCTCGGCTTCACCACCCGCGCGTGGAAGGGCGGGCAAAGCCGCGAGGCATGGCTGGCCGGCGGCAAGCCCGCACAGCCCGGCCGCCTCAACGACCTGCGCCACATCGTCTACAAGAAGGCGGACGAGCCCTATCGCCACGCCCGCCGCAACCTTGGCCTGATGATGCGCGAAGGCCTGCTGAAGGAAAACATCGACGGCGAGGCGCTGCTGTGGGCGCACACCCGGCTGCTCGCCCGGCCCGAGGATCGCCGCATCCTGATGGTCATCTCCGATGGCGCGCCAGTGGACGATTCGACGCTGAGCGTGAACTCGGCCGGCTACCTTGAGGCGCACCTGCGCAAGGTGATCGACTGGATCGAGCGGCAGTCACCCGTGCAGCTGGTCGCCATCGGCATCGGGCACGACGTGACCCGCTATTACCGCCGCGCCGTGACGATCATGGACGTGGAGCAACTGGGCGGCACGATGATCGAACAGCTGGCTGGCCTGTTCGAAAGCGATTGACGGTTGTTGGCTGGCAGGTCGGGAAATCACCAGTCATACAAGCACTTGCTCTTGCATTGAACGGGGCGTCTGGCAGACTGCCAGAGGGAATGATCGGGGGGGCAGGGGTGCACAGGTTTGCCATCGGCGCGGTTCTGGCCGCATTGGCCGTGGACGCGGGCAGCGTGCAGGCATCGGCTGATCCTTCTGCCGTATCCTGCACGGACTGCGTCCCTGCACTGACCCCGGTCGAACTGATGATCGACGCGCACCTGGGCAGCAAGCTGAGCACCACGGGCGCGGTTTTTCCGCTGCATCTGGCCAAGCCGATTGTCATCGCCGGTCGCGAAGTGGTCGCCGCCGGGGCAGTGGGCGAGGGCGAGGTGATCCACGCCAAGAAGGCCGGGGGCATGGGGGCTGCGGGCGAGCTGGTTCTGGCCGCCCGCTTCATCACGGTCGATGGTCGCCCGCTCAGGCTGCGCTCGATGCGCATGGCCATGGCCGGCAAGGATGCAATCCATACGGTGGATACGATCAATGCCGCTTCGGCGGCGAGCCTGCTGCCAATCGGGCTCGTCGGGTTCTTCATGAGCGGACGCAATGTCGTGGTGACCAAGGGAACGGTGGCCGAGGCCAAGACCGCGGCGGACTTTCCGCTCTCGCCACCGGGGCCTGACGCCACTGCGGCGCCAAAAATCAATGCGGAACCGGCGCCTGCCGATCCCGCCAAACAAGGGGAATGAAGGATATGAGGATGCTGGGCATTTCGGCGGCGGTTGCGCTGCTTGCAGGGGGGCTGGTTTCCGCCCCCGCGCTTGCCGGAGACAAGAAGGAGCCAGTCGTCATCCCTAAGCCGCCGGCGGGCAAGGGCCAGATTGTGTTCTATCGCACCGGCACGATCATGGGCGCGGCCATGGGCTGTTCGGTCAATGAAAAGGGCCAGAAGATCAGCTCGCTGGGCGCAGGGCGCTATTTCATCCTCGTCACCGATCCGGGCCGTCACGAATACATGGTGAAGAGCGAAGCCAAGGATTTCCTGGCACTCCAGGTCGAGCCGGACGAGACCCAGTACGCTATGTGCAAGATCAAGATGGGCATCATGGCGGGCCGGCCCGACCTGCAACCTTCGACCGAGGCCGATTTCATCAAGGCGGGCACGGACAGGCTGGTCGATGCGGAAGACATGGGCCCCGGGCCGGGTGCTCTGCGCCCTGACGAGGTGAAGGCAGCGCTGGCCGCACAGGCACCGGCCGCCAACTGATCGAAGAGCGAGCCGGGCGGGGTGCTGGTCTTCGATGGCAGCGCCCCGCTTGACCTTTCGCGCGCCTGCCGTAATCCGGCGCCGCCATGACCGATCCAGCACCTCTCCGCCTGTTCAACAGCCTCACACGCCAGGTTGAACCGTTCCAGCCCGTCCATCCCGGAGAGGCGCGGGTCTATTCGTGCGGGCCGACGGTCTATAACTACCCGCATATCGGCAACATGCGCGCCTATGTCTTTGCCGACGTGCTGGGCCGCACGCTCAGCTTCAAGGGCTACAAGCTCACCCATGTCATCAACATCACCGATGTCGGCCACCTGACCGACGACGCCGACGCCGGCGAGGACAAGATGGAGAAGATGGCGGCGGCGAGCGCGAAGTCGATCTGGGACATCGCCGAGCATTACAAGCAGGCCTATTGGGCAGACGTGCGCGCGCTCAACATCCGCCAGCCGGCGCAGTGGACCGTCGCCACCGATTACGTTCCGCAGATGATCGAGTTCGCCAAGGGCATTGCCGACAAGCACTGCTACGAGCTGGAATCGGGCCTCTATTTCGATGTCTCGACCGTCGCCGATTACGGGCGCCTTGCGCGCGCCGTCACCGAAGAGGGCGAGGGCCGGATCGACGAGGTGGAAGGCAAGCGCAACGCGGCTGACTTCGCCATCTGGCGCAAGACCCCGGCGGGCGAGAAGCGGCAGATGGAATGGGATTCACCCTGGGGCCGGGGCGCGCCGGGCTGGCATCTGGAATGCTCGGTCATGTCGGGCGAGGTGCTGGGCTTCCCGTTCGACATCCACACCGGCGGCATCGACCACCGCGAGATCCACCACCCCAACGAGATCGCCCAGAACCAGGCGCATTGCTGCACCAATGGGCTGGACGAAGCCGCCAATTCCGGCGCGAAGATCTGGATGCACAACAACTTCCTGGTCGAGCGCTCGGGCAAGATGAGCAAGTCGTCGGGCGAGTTCTTGCGGCTGCAACTGCTGATCGACAAGGGCTATCACCCGCTCGCCTACCGCATGATGTGCCTGCAGGCGCATTACCGCAGCGAGCTGGAGTTCAGCTGGGAAGGGCTGCAGGCGGCGCTGGTGCGGCTGAAGCGCCTGCTCATGGCTGTTGCCGGGCTGCGCGCCCAGACTGTGCCCGCCGACGTGGCCGGAGCGAAGTTCACCCCGTTCCTCGAACGCTTCGATGCCGCTGTTGCCGACGATCTGAACACCGCCGTTGCGCTTACGGTGCTGGAAGACGTCGTTTCGCTGAAGAAGGTGGACGCGGCTGAAAAGCTCGCTGCAATTGCGGCGATGGATGCCGTCCTGGGCCTGAACCTGATGGCCACGGCGCGTGAAGACCTGCGCATCCGTCCCAAGTCTGCCACCATAGACGAAGCCGAAATCGAGGCCACGCTCGCCGCCCGCAAGGAAGCGCGCGCGGAGAAGGACTTTGCCCGTTCCGATGCCCTGCGCGACGCGCTTGCCGCCCAGGGGGTCGAGGTGATGGACGGCGATCCGCTGGGCTGGGAATGGAAGCTGGGGTGAGGGGGCAATGACCGTCGCGGTGCTCAATGGCCTGATCCGCCCGCTGCTTGAAGGGCGGCTGCCGGACTGGGTCGAACCGCGCTGGTTCCTCTCCACCAAAGAGCTGCTCGCCCTCGCGCCCGAGGCGGAGATCGGCTGGTTCGATACCTATGACCTGCCGGCCCGCGCCGAATCCGCGCGGCGGGCAGTGAAGCTCAGATGGATGAACACCCTGGGCGCCGGAGTGGAAGAACTGCCGCTCGACGTGTTCCGCACCAATGGCGTGATTCTGACCAACGGGGCGGGGATCAACGCGGTGACCATCGCCGAATATGCGGTCATGGGAATGCTGGTGATGGCCAAGGGCTACCGCCAGGTGATCCGCGCGGCTGACCGGCAGGAATGGCTGACCGATTCACCGGGCAAGGCCGAACTGCAGGGCAGCAAGGCGCTGGTGATCGGCGCGGGGGCCATCGGCGGCGGCATTGCCGAACGGCTTGCGCCCTTTGGCGTCGCGGTGACGAAGGTCCGCCGGCATCCCGGCGAGGGAGAGCTTGGCCCGGACGACTGGCGCCCCCACCTTGGCGAGTTCGACTGGGTAATCGTGACCGCGCCTTCCACCGCCGAAACGCGGCACATGATCGGCGAAGCGGAACTGGCCGCGATGAAGGCCACCGCCGTGCTGATGAACTTCGCGCGCGGCGATCTGGTGGATCAGGAAGCGCTGGTTGCGGCGCTGAAGGGCAGGCGCATCGGCGGGGCATGGCTGGACGTGACCGATCCCGAACCGCTGCCGCCGGGCCATGAGCTGTGGACCGTGGAGAACGCGCATATCTCCATGCACCTTTCGGGCCGGGCACAGAACATGATGTTTATCCGCAGTGCAGAGCGGTTCCTTGCCAATCTTGATCGCTGGCACCGCGGCGAACCGCTGCACCATGTCGTGGACCTGGCGGCAGGCTATTGAGCCTGCCCGCGCGGGCGGTGGAACCAGCAGTTCACGGCAAAGCGCGCATCTTCGAAACGGTCACCCTCCGGCGTCGAGATCGGCTTTACCTCGTGCATGGCAAAGCTGGGGAAGGCGACCAGCCGGTTGTCGGCGGGATCGATCACCAGCGGCTCTCCCGGGCCGAAGGGATAGATCGCAATCTCGCCCCCGGTGAACCGGCGCGGCGCGGCATGGAAATAGTAGACCATGGTCAGCACGCGGTCGCTCTTCTGGTCCGCCCGGTCGGCGGCGGTGAAGGTGTCGAGATGCGGCAGGAAGAACGACCCCTGCCGGTGCGCGACCAGTTCAAGCTCTGACCGGCGCAGTTCGAACGAGGGGATGCCCAGCTGCCCGCACAGGTCTTCGCGCTGCGCCTCGAAAATGGTCGCGAAGCGTTCCTTCAGCGGGCCGAGGCCGGCTTCGCAGGCCCATGACTGGCGCGTTCCCGGCTTGTAGCCATCGCCGCCCGCATTGCGCACGCTGGTCGGCAGGAACCGGTCCTCGCTGGCAAGGGTATGGGCCAGCAGCCGATCGTGCAGGTCCTGCGGCAGGAACCCGTCGATCACCAGGTGCGGGGGATATTTCGCCACGGAACCTCCGGATGCGCTTGCGGAAAAATGCCTAGCAGCGCGCCTGCATCGCCGCAATCGGGCGGTATCACACCTCGTCCAGCAGCAGGAATTCCACCTCGATCTCGCACTGCGGCACGGGCAGCATGGTCATCCGCACCTCGGTGACGGCGGCATCGGCGACGAGCACGCCCGAGATGTCGAATTCGTGCTCGGGAAGGGCCTCGATGAAATGCTCGGCCGCAACGATTGCTTCTGCGCCATCAAACAGCAGCGCGGCGGTGTGGCGCGATCCGCAGAAGGTGGCGCTGGCCCAGGGCCGCTCAGCATGGCGAAGCAGCTGCGCATGGCGGCCGGCCAGCGTGATCGTGCTGTCCAGCAGGCGCACCCAGGGGCCGCGCCGACGCTGGCGGCCGATGGTTTCCTGCATGCCGCGCGCCGCGTCGAGATCAATTTGCATTGGCCGATTCTCCATAAGTGTTCATGAAATGTTCCACCCGTTTTTCCGTTTCCGGCCGGGGTGTGCGACCATTGCGCAGGTCGCTGACGAAACGCGGATCGTGGGCGGCAAGGCGCCCGAACTTCGTCCAGGGCATGCCCGTCTGGCGAAGGAATTTTTCGATCCGGCGTATCAGCATCACTTTCTCCTGCGACGAGTCGGTGTAGGAATAATCCTGTAGCTGCCGGTCGAAATCCTACTTGTCTAGGAAAAATACATCGTCTAGGAAAAATCGCATGAACAGCGTCGATCCCCGCAGGCGACTGCTTGAACTGGCCGAGGCTTCGGGCACCAGCCTTTCGGCGCTTTCCGCAATGCTGGGGCGTAACACTACGTATTTGCAGCAATTTGTTCGCAAGGGCAGTCCGCGCAAGCTGGAGGAGAATGACCGGCGCAAGCTCTCCGCCTATTTCGGCGTGCCCGAATCGGAGCTTGGCGCGCCAGAGGAAATTTCCCGTCCCGCTCCTGCCGCCAGCCGGTCCGCCGCTTCAGTCGCCAGCCACGTTGCCGTGCCGCGCCTGCCGCTCGATGCATCGGCGGGGCAGGGGGCTTTCGTGGGCGAGGAAGTGCCGGTGGACACGATCTTCTTTTCCACCCGATGGCTGCGGGCGCAGGGCTTCGATCCGGGCAAGCTCAGCGCGATCGCCGTGGTCGGCGATTCGATGGAGCCGTTGCTGCGCGACGGAGACGATATTCTTGTCGATCATACCCCGCGCCCGCTACACGATGGCATCCACGTGGTTCGCGTGGGAGAATCGCTGCTGGTAAAGCGCGTGCAGACTGGGGCGGGGGGGAAAATCGTGCTGGAAAGCGTCAATCCCGCCTATCGCCCGATCGAGCTGTCGCTTGACGAGGTGGAAGTGGTCGGTCGCGTCGTCTGGAAGGGCGGCCGGATTTGACCGCGCCGCGCACCCGCACCCGGGCAGCCGTCTGGATGGTGCTGGTTGCCGCTTTTCTCGACATGATGGCCATGGGCATCGTCATGCCCGTGCTGCCCGGCCTGATCGAGGATCTGACCGGATCGGTTGCCGCAGCGAGCGTCTGGACGGGGATCGTCGGCAGCCTGTGGGCGTTGATGCAGTTCCTCTGCGCGCCGGTGCTGGGCGGCCTTTCCGATCGTTTCGGGCGCAGGCCGGTCATTCTCATTTCCACTGCCGGACTGTCGCTGGACTGGGTGCTGATGGCGCTGGCGCCAAATCTGTGGTGGCTTGTCGCAGGGCGCATCATCGGCGGGATTACCTCCGCCAGCGCCACCGCCCTGTTCGCCTATATGGCAGACGTGACCGCGCCGGAGCAGCGCGCCCGCGCCTTCGGGCTGATCGGCGCGGCCATCTCGGCAGGCTTTGTCCTCGGCCCTGCGCTGGGCGGCGTTCTGGGGGATATTTCTCCGCGCCTGCCGTTCTGGGTCGCGGCCGGTTTTTCCGCGGCCGCCTTCGTCTACGGCCTTTTCGTCCTTGGCGAATCGCTTGAGCCGGCGCGCCGCAAGCCGTTCGTCTGGCGCGCCGCGAACCCGTTGGCCGCGCTGCACATGCTGGGCTCCCGCCGCGAGCTTTCGGCGCTGGCGCTCAGCGTGCTGCTGCTGACCTTTTCGCATCGCCTGTTCTTGACCGTTTTCGTGCTGTTCGCCGGGCACCGGCACGGCCTTTCAACGCTGGAAGTCGGCGTACTCCTCACCTTTTCGAGCTTGCTCGACCTCGCCATGCAAGGCGGTGTCGTCGGCCCGGCAACGGCGCGCTTCGGCAACCGGCGGGTGACCATTGTCGGCCTGTGCGGCGGCGCGTTCAGCTTCCTGGCCATGGGCCTTGCGCCCGGCCCGGTGTGGTTCGTTGCCGCCATGGTGCCAGCCGCCCTGATGGGGCTGGCGGAGCCGACGCTGAAGGCCACGCTTTCCGGCCGTGTCCCGGAGAACGAGCAGGGCCGCTTCCAGGGCGCGATGCAAAGCCTTGCCAGCATCGCCGGGATCACCGGGCCGGTATTCTTCGGCTGGGTCTACGCGCGCTCGGCGGAAAGCGTGCCGGGGCTCAGCTTCTTCATTGCCGCAGCGATCCTGTCAGGCGCGGCTGTAGCAGCCGCCATCGGGGCAAGGGAGCCCGCGCAGGCCAACGGGGCAGGGGCCGCACCTTCGGGCAATTGACGGCTTGCCCTGCGGCCCGAGCGACGGCAGAGCAGGTGCATGACCAGTCCTGATGCAAGCCAGCCGCCGCTTCGTGCCGCCATCGTTCCCGTCACGCCGTTCGAGCAGAACTGCTCGCTGCTGTGGTGCACCAGCACGATGCGAGGGGTGCTGGTCGATCCGGGAGGCGATCTTGACCGGCTGAAGGCAGCCGTGGCGAAAGCCGGCATCGCGGTGGAAAAGCTGCTCGTGACGCATGGCCACATGGATCACTGCGGCATGACCGGCGTGCTGGCGCGCGATCTTGGCGTGCCGATCGAAGGCCCGCACGAGGATGACCGGTTCTGGATCGAAAGCCTCGACGATCCTTCCAAGCGCTATGGGCTGGAAGGGGAAAGCTTCGAGCCGGACCGCTGGCTGGTCGACGGTGACACGGTGAGCTTCGGCGAGATCGAATTGCAGGTGATCCACTGCCCGGGGCATACGCCGGGCCATGTCGTGTTCTTCCACGAGCCGTCGCGGCTGGCGGTGGTTGGCGATGTGCTGTTCCAGGGATCGATCGGCCGTACCGATTTCCCGCGAGGCAACCACGATGACCTGATCGCCTCGATCACCGAAAAGCTCTGGCCACTGGGCGGGGATGTCACCTTCATCCCCGGTCATGGCCCGACGAGCACCTTCGGCCACGAAAGGCTGACGAACCCCTTCGTGGCCGACAAGCGCTTCGGCTGACCTACATCTTGCCCAGCGACGCCATCACGGCGACGACGACGAGAACAATGCTCATCAGCATGGCGGTGATTACGCCGATGGGGCGACCAGCCTTAAACGGGCCATCCATGCCGATGGCGTGACAGATGCGCCCGATCATGAAGACCGCGCCTGCCGGGGCGAGCCAGGCGCCGCCCTTGCCGGCCAGCTCCACCAGGCCGATGCCAATGAGAATCAGCGGCGTCTGCTCGACGAAATTCAGCTGCGCGCGCATCCGGCGCATGATCATTTCATTGCCGCCATCGCCGACCGAGACATTGTGGGCGTGGCGCAGCTTGCCGATGCGCATGCCCAGCCAGAAATTGACGACCAGCGCGGCAGCCGCAAGGCACAGCGTGGTCGGAAGCAAAACGTTCATGGATATTCTCCCCCTTAGTCGTTACCCGAAAGGTCGCTCGAACCTAGCCCAATCCAAGCGGGTTGCAACGGCGCTGAAATAGTCTATAGGCGCGCCTTCGCTGTCGCCGGTCCTTTGGTCCACGGGCGGCAAACCGACCCATATTCGTATTTGCAGGAACAGGTGCCGCAATGGCTGTCCCCAAAAGAAAAGTTTCGCCGTCCCGCCGGGGCATGCGCCGCAGCCACGATGCGCTGAAGGCCGAAGCCTTCCACGAATGCGGCAACTGCGGTGAGCTGAAGCGTCCGCACCACATGTGCAATGCTTGCGGCCACTACAACGGGCGCGAGATCGTCGCTGCCGGGCTCTAAGCCCGAAATCCGGGGGGAATTCCGCACATGAGCCTGCCGCGTATCGCCGTCGATGCGATGGGCGGCGATGAGGGCGTGCGCGTGATGGTCGAAGGCGCGGCACTGGCCCGTCGTCGCCACGAAGGATTCAAGTTCCTGCTGGTGGGTGATGAGGTGCGGATCAAGGCCGCGCTTGAAAATCACCCCAACCTGCGCGCCGCCAGCGAAATCCTCCACGCGCCCGAGACGATCTCGGGCGAGGAAAAGCCCAGCCAGGCGCTGCGCCGCGCGAAAAACACGTCGATGGGCATGGCGGTGAACGCCGTGAAGGCCGGCCATGCCGGCGCCGCAGTCAGCGCCGGCAATACCGGCGCGCTGATGGCCATTTCCAAGCTGGCGCTGCGTACCATGCCGGGGATTGACCGGCCCGCGCTTGCCGCCCTGCTGCCGACCCTTGGCGAAAACGACGTCATCATGCTCGACCTCGGCGCCAATACCGAGTGCGACGCCCGCAACCTGGTCCAGTTCGCGATCATGGGCGCGGCCTATTCCCGGATCGTCACCGACCTCGACAGCCCGCGCGTCCGCCTGCTCAACATCGGCACGGAAGAGACCAAGGGCACCGAATCGCTGCGCGAAGCGGCAGCCATGCTGAACCGCGCCTCTGACGAACTGGCGATGACCTTCGACGGCTTCACCGAGGCCGACAAGATCTGCCGGGGCGATGTCGATGTCGTCGTCAGCGACGGCTTTTCCGGCAATATCGCCCTTAAGGCAGTGGAAGGTACGGCCCGCTTTGTCGGTGACCTGCTGAAGCGCGCCTTCACCAGCTCGCTGCGTTCGAAGTTCGGCTTCCTCGTCTCTCGTCCGGCGACCGAGCTGCTCAAGGGGCATCTCGATCCGAACAATCATAACGGCGCGGTATTCCTCGGCCTCAACGGGGTGGTGGTGAAAAGCCATGGCTCGGCTTCGGCGCTGGGTGTCGCCAATGCCGTCCACGTCACCGCGCGCCTGCTTGAGGAAAACCTGATCGAGCGTATTTCAGGTGACCTGGCCAGGCTCGGCGCCGATAACCTGCGTAATGGACACGCACCGAAGGGAGTGAGCGAATGACCCGGCTGTCGGTCATCACCGGAACCGGATCGGCGCTGCCCGCGCGCCGCGTCGATAACGATGAAATGGCGCGGATCGTCGATACCAGCGACGAATGGATCAGCACGCGATCGGGCATTCGCAGCCGCTATTTCGCGGGCGAGGGCGAGACCACCGGTTCGCTGGCGACCGAGGCCGCCCGCAAGGCGCTTGAAGCGGCCGGCATCAAGGGCTGCGACATCGACCTGATCGTGCTGGGCACGACCACGCCGGACCAGACCTTTCCCGCCACCGCTACCACCGTGCAGCAGGCGCTCGGCTGCAATGGCGGCGTGGCTTTTGACGTTCAGGCCGTCTGCTCGGGCTTTCTCTATGCCCTGGGCGTTGCCGATTCGATGCTGCGTTCGGGCATGGCCAATCGCGCGCTGGTGATCGGCGCGGAGACGATGAGCCGGCTGCTCGATTTCGAAGACCGCGCGACTTGCGTGCTGTTCGGTGACGGGGCCGGGGCCATCGTGCTCGAAGCGCAGGAAAACGACGGGGAAAAGCCGCGCGGCATCCTGGCGACCAAGCTGCACGCCGATGGCGCGCACAACGAACTGCTGTTCACCGATGGTGGTGCATCCACAACGGGCAC
The DNA here is from genome assembly GCF_002855555.1 of Novosphingobium sp. TH158. Classification (NCBI taxonomy): domain Bacteria; kingdom Pseudomonadati; phylum Pseudomonadota; class Alphaproteobacteria; order Sphingomonadales; family Sphingomonadaceae; genus Novosphingobium; species Novosphingobium sp. TH158. Next base: position 164,962 of record NZ_PKRT01000001.1, read on the forward strand.
GATCGGCAAGATTCGCATGTCGGGCAACCAGGTGTTCAAGCACGCCGTCCAGAACCTTTCCTCGGTTCTCAAGGAAGTGCTGGATATGTCCGGAACGGATGCTTCCGAAGTGGACTGGGTCGTGCCGCACCAGGCCAACGCCCGCATCATCGAAGGCACGGCCAAGAAGCTCGGCCTGCCGATGGACCGCGTGGTGATGACCGTGGACCAGCATGCCAACACTTCGGCGGCCTCGGTTCCGCTGGCGCTCGACGCGGCAGTGCGCGATGGCCGGATCAAGCCGGGACAGCTGGTCGTGCTGGAAGCGATGGGTGGCGGCTTTACCTGGGGCGCCAGCCTGGTTCGGATGTAGAACCACCATTTCGAAATCGATTTTCTGCTAATCCTCCAAGCGATTGCGTTGCATTTCGCATGATTTGGCGTATCGTCCGACTCGTGGGGGTCGCACATCACAAGGGGAAAGGAGCAGATGCGCTCCATGAGCACTTTGACGCGAGCTGACCTGGCCGACGCCATCAACCGCAAGATGGGCCTGTCCCGAGCGGAATCGCTTGGACTGGTCGAATCGATTCTCGGCCATATGAGCGATGCTCTGGCCGGGGGTGAAAACGTGAAGATTTCCGGTTTCGGCACTTTCCTGCTGCGTGACAAGGCGCAGCGGATCGGTCGCAATCCGAAGACCGGCGTGGAAGTGCCGATCACGCCGCGCCGCGTGATGACCTTCCGTGCGAGCCAGATGCTCAAGGACCGCGTCGCCAAGGGATGAGCGACGCCGGCGATACCTTGGTCCGGGATGGCAAGGCGCCTGACGCGCTGCGCACGATTGGCGAGGTCGCCGCGGCGCTGGGCATCCGGCAGCACGTCCTGCGCTATTGGGAAGAGCAGTTTCCCATGCTCAAGCCGCTCAAGCGCAGCGGCGGGCGGCGCTATTACCGGCCCGAGGATATTGCCCTCGTCGAGACGATCGACCGGCTGGTCCACAAGGAAGGCTATACCCTGAAGGGCGCCAAGGGCGTGCTTTCGGGCAAGGGGGCTAAGGTGGCTCTGGCCGCAACGCCCGTCACCATTTCGAGCGAAGCCCCGGCAATCCCGCTTGCGCCGCAGCCTGCGGAAGGCGGCGTGCCGGTTGAACAGCTGGTGGCAATCCGCGACAGGCTGGCAGCGGCGCTCGACGCCTGATTTACCAGTCCGCCGGCTCCGGCCCCAGTTCAGGATCGAGATCGCGCGGCCGCACAAGGTGCACCAGCCGCGCGCAGCCGTCTTCCAGGTCTGCCCAGCGATCGATATCGCACTCAAGCACGGCATAGGCAGCGGTGGGGAACTTTTCCTCGACGATGGCCCGCAGCGGACAGGATCCGTCATCCGGAACAAGATCGAAAATCAGGTCTTCAAGGCCGGGATTGTGGCCAACCATCAGCACGCTGTCGATGCTGTCGGGTACCTCGTGCAGGACTTCGGCAAGGATGACCGAACTGGCAAGGTAGATGCGCCGGTCCCATACCACCGGAACGTCGCGCCCTGCGGCCTTGCCCGCCAGTTCGATCGTTTCGGTGACGCGCACGGCGGGCGAGGCGAGGATGCGCTGCCAGCCCACGCCGTGTTCGACGATGTGCTTGCCCATCAGCGCCGCGCCCTTGCGGCCGCGTTCGTTCAGGCCGCGGTCGAAATCGCGGGCGCGGGCATCGTGCCAGTCCGATTTGGCGTGGCGGAACAGTCCGAGCAGTTTCATTCGCAGCGCTTCATTCGATCACGGGCTCGCTATCTTGCTGCACGCCTGAAGCACGCACAGCGACCCGTTGTAAAGCCTCGTCCAGCGTCAACCGCGTGACAGGCGTGCCCGGCGGGAAGGCCGAGAGCAGGCGGCTGGGAAAGGCGGCGGAGAGCACCACGAAGGCACCGTGGTCCTGCTTGCTGCGGATCAGGCGGCCGAAGGCCTGCGCCAGCTTGGCGCGGATGATCCGGTCATCATGGGCAGAGCCGCCGTTTGCCGCGCGCCGGGCGCGATGCAGGATCGAAGGCTTGGGCCAGGGCACCTGTTCCATCACCACCAGCCGCAGCGAATGGCCGGGCACGTCCACCCCGTCGCGCAGGGCATCGGTGCCGAGCAGGCTGGAGCGGGGATCGTCGCGGAAGATATCGACCAGCGTGCCGGTATCGATCGGATCGACGTGCTGGGCGTAAAGCGGCAGCCCGCCGCGAGCCAGGCGATCGGCGATCCGGCCATGCACCGCGCGCAGGCGGCGGATCGCGGTGAACAGGCCCAGCGCGCCGCCCCCCGACGCCTCGATCAGCCGGCCATAGGCCCCGGCCAGTGCGGCGATATCGCCTTTGGGTACGTCGGTAACGATCAGCACCTCGGCCTGCCGGGCATAGTCGAACGGGCTTTCCGCCAACGAAAGGTGCGGCTGGACATCGACATGGCCCGCGCCAGACCGGCTGATCGCGGCTTCCCAGTCATCCCCATCGCGCAGGGTTGCGGAGGTGAGCATCACCCCGTGCGAGGGTTCGAGTACCACACGCGCAAAGGGCTTCATCGGATCGAGGTAATGGCGATGGATGCCGACATCGAATTCGCGCGCATCGCCCCGCTCGACCGCGAGCCAATCGACAAATTCGGGGTCTGCCGGCCCGCCCAGCCGCTCAAGCAGGGCTTCCCATGCGCCAAGCAAGTCCACCCGCCAGGCAAGCGAATGGCGCGCGCCCTCGATCCGGGCCCGGCCGGGGCCGTCCAGCCAGTCGGGCGGTTCGGCGAGCATCGCTTCGAGCCGCACGCCGAGCCGGATCAGCGGGCTGCGCAGTTCCGCCAGTGCGGACTGCGCCGCCCCGGCCAGTTCGATGAAGGACCCGTCAAGCTGCGCCGCCTCGGTTTCCAGGCCATAACCGGCTTCCTGGCCGCCGCTCTCGTCGCGGGCGTAAGTCACGGTGCGGACCGCGTTGAGCAGCTCTTCCAGCGGACCCGAAGGCATCGAATCGTTAAGCCGCTGCAGCCAGCCATCTCCTGGCAGGGCTTCTGCCGCATGGCGGGCGGCGGCAATCGCCTTGCCCCCGGCTTCGTCATAGCTGGCAACATCGGCAAGACGTGCGGAAAGCCCCCGGCGGCGGCCCTTCGACCCGCGCTCAGGGCCGATCACCCAGCGGCGCAGTTCGATCAGCTCGCTTCCCGTGAGGGCGGCGGCAAAGGTGGAATCGGCTGCTTCGAACACGTGGTGGCCTTCGTCGAAGACCAGCCGGGTGGGCCGCTGGGCATGGTCCCGCCCGCGCGCTGCGTTGACCATGACCAGCGCGTGGTTGGCGATCACCAGGTCTGCCTGCGCCGAGGCCCGGGCCGCGCGCTCGATGAAGCATTTGCGGTAATGCGGGCACCCGGCATAGACGCATTCGCCGCGCCGGTCGGTAAGGGCGGCGATGCCGCGCTGGCGGAACAGGGTGCCGAGCCAGCCCGGCAGGTCGCCGCCGATCATGTCGCCGTCCTGGCTGAAGGCCGCCCAGCGCGCCACCAGCTGCGCCAGGATTGCCGCGCGGCCGGAAAAACCGCCCTGAACGGCATCTTCAAGGTTCAGCAGGCACAGATAGTTTTCGCGCCCCTTGCGCACCACCACAGGGCGGCTGCCGTCACTGCGCGTTGCCGGCCAGGCGCGCGCACTTTCGCGCCGCAACTGGCGTTGCAGGGCCTTGGTATAGGTCGATACCCAGACCGTTCCGCCCGAAAGTTCGGACCACAGCGATGCCGGGGCGAGATACCCCAGCGTCTTGCCGATGCCGGTGCCGGCCTGGGCCAGCAACAGGTGCGGGCGTCCTTCGCGCTGGCGCGGGGCGAAGACGCGGGCGGCATTGGCGGCATAGGCCTGCTGGCCGGCGCGCACTTCCGCCCCGCTGCCGGTGAGCTGCGCCAGCCGGGCAGTCACCGCATCCTCGGCAAGCTGGACCTGGCCGGGCTGAGGCCGCTCGGGCGCTTCGTCCCATTCCGGCAGGCGGGCAAAGAGGCCGCGCTCGTTGCGTTCGGGCCGGACAACGCGCGGGGCAAGCAGGGGCGCCCAGGGCCAGCGCAGTCGGGTGAGCGATTGCAGGGCAGACCACGCGCCTTCTCGCTCACGCCATTCGGCGGATTCGCATGTAGCGAGCAGCACTCCCGCAGCCTGTTGTAGCAGGGCAGGCACGCCATCGTCGCCGGCCGGCTCGGCAAGGCCGAGTGCGTGGGCAAGCCCCTTGGGCGTCGGCACCATGAACCGTGCGGGATGGATGAAGGCGAACAGTTCCAGCAGGTCCAGCCCCGAAAGGTCGGGATAGCCGAGGCGGCTGGCCACCAGCGGGGCATTGAGCATGATCAGCGGCGTATCGGCCGCCGCCATGATCGCCTCACCCTTGGCCGCAACCCGCGTGGTTCCGGCACCATCGCGCAGCCAGCAGCCGGAGTGGCTGGCGTGAATCGCGGGCAGGGGAAGCGGTTCGGGCATCTCGGCCCCGCTTAGAACGGAAATGGAACAGCGGGCAAGCGCGCGCCGATGATCAGGCGGGGGAACCGGCCCTGGCAGCGGCGGCGTCGATCAGCAGACGTTCGAGAGTGGCGACCTCGGGCACGCCTTCAACCATGAAGCGTTCGGTAATCCGGTCGCCATCGCTATCCACATAGCTGTGCGTCTGGATCGACAGGTGGCCCCAGCCATCCGGGCCCGCAGTGCGGCTGACAGGCCCGATCTGGTGGATAAGCACGGTCTCAACCGCGCGCGTCCTGCCATCGACCAGACGGATCAGCCGCTTGTCCGTCAGGCCATAGGCGGTCTGACGGGCCTGGCGCATCGCCTTGATCGGTCGCCACAGCATCCATAGCCCGATCGTGACGAACGGCAGGCCGAAGATCGGAAAGACGATGCCGAAACCGATCTGCGCGGCATCGGGCGTTTGATCGTCAAGGAACCAGGGCAGCAAGGTGGCCGATTCCCAGAACAGGGCAAAGACGGTCCAGGGGATGGCGAACAGCCATAGGCTTAGTCCGCGCGTAAGCTTGCCAGCGCTGGGGCTGGCGCTCCACAGCAGGCGTTCTCCGACGAGCAATTCGCGCCTCAGGGCTTGGTCGAGCGACGGCTCCAGCATGGTCTGGGTTTTACCGGCTTCAGGTTACCATCGGGTTCACCTGCAGGCACTCCGTGCCGCTTCGCACTTGCGAAAAGGGCGCAAGTCCGCGAAAGGCCACGGCATGACCGATCAAGCCCTTCTCGCCGCCGCACAGGTATCCAAGGCATGGCCTTTCGAAGAAGCCCGCAAGCTTCTGAAGCGCTATCCGGACGGCAAGCCCGATGGATCGCCGGTGCTGTTCGAGACGGGATATGGTCCTTCGGGCCTGCCGCACATCGGCACCTTCCAGGAAGTGCTGCGCACCACGCTGGTCCGCCGGGCATATGAAGTGCTCACCGATGGCGCGCCGACGCGGCTGGTGGCATTTTCGGATGACATGGACGGCCTGCGCAAGGTGCCGGACAACGTGCCCAACCAGGGCCTGCTGACGGCCTATCTTGGCCATCCGCTCAGCCGCATTCCCGATCCGTTCAACAAGTACGAAAGCTTCGCGCACCATAACAACGCGATGCTGCGCGATTTCCTCGATCGCTACGGGTTCGATTACGAATTCGTCTCGGCATCGGATCGCTACAATTCCGGTGCCTTCGACGAGGCGCTGCGCGGCGTGCTGCGCAATTACCAGGCGATCATGGACATCATGCTGCCGACCCTGCGCGAAGAACGTCGCAAGACCTATTCGCCAATCCTGCCCGTCAGCCCGCGCACGCACCAGGTGCTGCAGGTGCCGGTGGAAGTGGTCGATGCCGAGGCGGGCGTGGTCCGCTTCGAAGACCACGGCGACATGGTCGAACATTGCATCTTCGGCGGGCAGGCAAAGCTGCAGTGGAAGGTGGACTGGGCCATGCGCTGGGTTGCGCTGGGCGTCGATTACGAGATGTGCGGCAAGGACCTGACCGATTCCGTGCGCGAAAGCGGCAAGATTGCCCGCGCGCTCGGCGGGCGCCCTCCCGAAGGCCTGATCTACGAGCTGTTCCTTGACGAGAACGGCGAGAAGATTTCCAAGTCCAAGGGCAACGGCCTGACCATCGACCAGTGGCTGACCTATGGCAGCGAGGAGAGCCTTGGCTTCTACCTGTTCCGCGAGCCCAAGAGCGCCAAGTCGCTTCATGTCGGTGTCGTGCCGCGCGCGGTCGATGAATACTGGCAATTCCGCGAGAAGCTCGCGACGCAGCCGGTGGAGCAGCAACTGGGCAATCCGGTGTGGCACTTGCTGCGCGCCAACGGCTACAAGGGCGGCGATGGTGATCGCCTGCCGGTAACCTATGGCCTGTTGCTGAACCTCGTTGGCGTGCTCGGCCCCAAGGCGACGCGCGACCAGGTGTGGTCATACCTTGCCAATTACGTGGCCGATGCGCGACCCGAGGCCCATCCCGAAGTGGACGTTCTGGTCACCTCGGCGCTGGCCTATAACCGCGATTTCATTGCCCCGACGCTCCAGCGCCGCAAGCCGGACGAGAGCGAGGCCAAGGCCCTGGCCGCGCTTGACGAGGAACTGGCGAACGCGTCTGCCGAGGCGACTGCGGAAGAATTGCAGAACATGGTCTACGAGATCGGCAAGGATCCGCACTTCGGCTTCGAACAGCTGCGCGACTGGTTCAAGTGCCTTTACGAGACCCTGCTGGGATCGAGCCAGGGGCCGCGCATGGGCAGCTTCATCGCGCTCTACGGCGTCGAGAATACCCGCAAGCTGATCGCCGAAGCCCTCGGCGATTAACGCCGGAACAAGGCGAGCAGCCGGCTGACAAGGCGGCTGAGCAGTCCTTCGCCGGGTTCCGGCTCGTCTTCTGCCACGCTCAGGCGTGCGCGCAGGCTGTGGCCCTGGTGCTCCGGCGCCGGTGGCGGCGGCGCGGCAGGGGCGACAGCGGCTTCTGGCACCTCGAACAGCTCCGGCAGCGGCTGGACTTCAGGCTCTTCGGGCCGGGCGGGCCATTCGGTATCGCCCATTGCGCGTTCCGGCTGCGCGGGTGCAACCGGCAGGTCCGGTTCCCAGGTGTCGGGATCGAAGGCGGCAGGCTGGGCCTGGGCCTGGGCCGTTTCCTCAAAGGACGTGATTTCGGCGGCTGTCTCTTCAGCCGGTTCCCCAGCATCGGGTTCGATGTCGTTCGCCGGTTGCACAGCGAAGCTCACCGACTCCTCTTCCTCAGACGCTTCAGGCGATGGCTCGGGTGCCTGATCGAGAGCGGGTTCGGGCTCCGGCTCGACTGCGCTGGCGGGTGCGGCTTCGATCTCGACGAAGCTTGCGGGGTCCTCGAATACGTCGGCGGGCGCCGGCAGGGGATCGTATTCGGCAGGCTCCTCGTCCCACTGCGGCGACAGCGGCGAAACAGGCGGCGGGCTTGCTGTGCCGCCCAGCGCGGCGCTGGCCATGGCATCCATGCCGGAATCGGCCTCTCCCTCGGCGAGCGCGAGGACCGGCTGCTTGGCCGTGCGCTTGATGCCGATGCTCAGCAGGCTGGCCTCTTCGACCGCTTCTACCCCGTCTTCGTCAGCGCTGACGTGGGCATGGGCAATGCTGTCCTCTGCCACCGGCTGGGAGACATGCGTCGCCGGAACCGGCACGATCTTGCCTCCGGCCAGATATTCGTCGCAGCTCAGCACGGGGGCATCGAACGAGGGATAGACACCGTTGTTGGCCGTCATCACGCAAAGCGGGCGGCCAAGGCGCCGCCGGGCGGCGGTATCGCGCAGGGCCTGGTGGAACAGCACCGAAAGATAGCAGGATGCGATGGTGCCGGCCTTGATCTCGTCCGGATCGGGGCTGGAGGTGGAAAGCAGGCGCTGCTCAAGCCCGGCAAGGGCGCCGTAAAGATCGTCCACGCCGCGGAAGGAAAGCGCGTGGTCCACCCCTTCGCAGTCTCCTGCCCACTGGCAGCCGAACGAGGAATAGCCGTCGAGCAGGTCGTTCCTGTCCGATTCGGAGAAGGGGAATGCTTCGTCGGAGAAGTAGCTGGTTTCCACCGTCAGGCTGAGCAGCCCCGCGCCGTCGGGCGCCGGGCCGCCACCTTCCGGATCGCCGAAGGACAGGCAGATCGCGGTTACCGGCTGTTCGGCGCGGTCGTATTTGCGGAAGCCCTGATCGAGCTCTTCCCAGCCGGAAATCTCGATATCCTCGTGCGATACATGAAGAAACCGCGCAGGCAGCATCTTGTGGTCGCCGGCAAAGGGCTCGATCAAGGTCCGCAGCCGCCGCGCTGCCGTATCGGCATAGCCCCGGCGCAGCTGGTCTTCGATGGCCAGCCGGAATGCGTCTTCGTGCAACCCGTCGATGGTGATGGAATCCACCCGTGATACTCCCGCACAATTGCAGGGGTACCCTAGGTAACATTGGTTTACCGCCGGTTAGCGAACGGAGAAACCTTGCAGCCTTTTGCCGCAGCGGCATAAGCAAGGGCCAAGAGGCACAGGGACAGGGAATACGATGGCAAACAGGTTGGAAGCGCTGGAACGGTTGCAGGCGCTGCATGCTTCGGGGGCACTGACGAAGCAGGAGTTCGAGGCGGAAAAGCAGCGCCTGCTTTCGGGCGCAGAGGATGCAGGCGGTTCGACGAACTGGGGCCTGATCGCCGGCATCGGCATTCCGGCGGCGCTGGTCGTGGCGCTGGGCGGCTGGTGGTATGCCAGCCAGCTTGGCGAAAAGGCGGATGCCGCGCTTGCCGAAGCGAGCGCATCGGCTTCGGCAAGCGCAGAGGCCAGCGAGGCCGCATCCGCCGCGCCCTCGGCCGCCGCCGATCCCTATGCCGGGGCCGAACTGGTCCAATGCCGCCAGGGCGAATGCTCGTGGGAAAAAGTGCTTTCGGTTCGCACGATCCAGACGACGGCGGATGGCGAGCTGAAGATCACCGAAAGCTACGTCGGCTCATCGCGCGATGATGGCACGGGCACGGGGGCCTATTCGCCGAAGCTGGCGATTTCCTGGGAAAAGCCGGTGGTGCAGACCTACGTGTTCTGTTCGCTCAAGCAGCCGGGCCTTGCCTTCAAGGACCGCTGGGGCGAGGGCGGGTGGATCGGCCACCTGATCGATCCCTACGATACCTACGGCTACAACACGTCGTCCGTGCGCACCTACATGAAGGCGTGCCATGGCCTCGATTTCTATCGCAAGGACATCACCAAGGTGCTGCAGCGCATCGGCTATCGCCCGGGAACGCGCAACGAACAGGTCGAGCTGGCCTCGCCCAAGGACCTGTCGATCGTTCCCTTCGAATAGAGCTCAGCGGCTGGTAGCGATCCAGCGGTCGATCTTCGCTTCCAGCACGGGCAGGGGCAGGGCGCCCGATCCCAGCACCTGTTCATGGAAGGCGCGCAGGTCGAATTTCGGCCCCAGGTCAGCCTCCGCCTTGCGGCGGAGGCGCTGGATGGTCAGCGCGCCCACCTTGTAGGCCAGGGCCTGGCCGGGCCAGGCGATATAGCGTTCCACCTCTGCCGTGGCATCGGTGCGGCCCATGCCCGAATTGGCGAGCATGTATTCGATGGCCTGTTCCCGGCTCCAGCCCTTGGCGTGGATGCCGGTATCGACAACCAGCCGCATGGCGCGCAGCATCTCGTCATCCAGCGTGCCCCAGTGCTGCATCGGGTCCTTGTAGAGTCCCATCGAATAGCCCAGCGTCTCGGCATAAAGCGCCCAGCCTTCGACGAAGGCCGTGTTGCCGCCGAAGCGCTGGAAATCGGGCAGTGAGGTGTTTTCCTGCGCAAGGCTGATCTGGAAATGATGCCCCGGCGCGCCCTCGTGCAGGTAGAGCGTCGCCATGCCGGTCAGGAAGCGGCTGGGCAGGTCATAGGCGTTGTAGAAGAACACGCCTGGCCGGCTGCCGTCCGCCGATCCCTGGTTGTAGGAACCGCCGGCCTCGTACTTCTCGCGGTAAGCGGGATAGGGCTGGATCTCCAGCCGGGTCCGCGGAACCTTGTAGAAATAGTGCGGGATCTGCGCATCGACGGTCCTGGCGATCAAGGCGAACCCTTTGGCCAGCTCCTCGCGCGATTTGGGGTGGTATCGCGGATCGGTGCGCAACACGTCGAAGAACTGGCGAAGGCTGCCGGAGTTGCCGAGGCGGACCTTCACATCCTCCATCTCGCGCTGGATGCGGGCCACTTCCCCAAGTCCGAGCCTGTGCACTTCCTCCGGATCGAGCGAGAGCGAGGTGTGGACCTTGATCAGCTTGCGGTAAAGCCCCGCGCCGCCCTTCATGGCCGAGATGCCCGGCTGCGTGCGGGCAGCGGGCAGGTATTCGTTGGCGAGGAAGTTCCGCAGGCGGCGATAGGCCGGATAAACCTCATTGAGGATGGTATCGGCATAGGCCCTGGCCAGTTGTGGCCGGGCGCTTTCGGGCACCGCCTTGGGGAATTCGAGGATCGGCGCGTAGAACGGGGAATCTTCCAGCTTCTGCGCCAGCAGCGCGTCGATCTGGGCAATCATGTTGCTGGTGGTCAGCCTGGAATCGACCACGCCGCTGGACAGTCCCTCGCGGAACTTCGTCACGGCCTGGTCAAGCACCTTCGGCATGACCTTTTCGAGCGCAAGGGCGGCGCGGTAATCAGCCTCGTTGCGGAAGGGCAGGGCCCCGGCGACAAGCGAGGGAAACTCCACGTGCAGCCCGCCGAAATGGGTGAGCGGTCGCACCGAGGTGAGCGCCAGCACATCGGGCTGGAGCATTTCCAGCTCGGTGCGCTTGTCGCCCTGGAACACGTCGAAGGAAATCTGGCGTTCGGGGCTCAGCCGGCGACGGTCGATCCGGGAGAGGGCAGAAAGGCTCAGCCGGACTGCGGCCAGTTCGCGCCGGTCCAGCGCATCGGTAAAGGTCTGTGCCACGAGCGCCGGATCGGCTGCCTCGCCGCGATAGATCGCCTGCAACGGGTTCAGCTGCCGGTCGCGCTTGGCATCGTGCGCGAACAGCAGCATCAGCTTCTGGTCCTCGCTGCGCGCGGTGACCGACGCTGTCGCCATCGGCGCAGTCGCAAGGCGCGGAGCCTCCTGCGCCAGGGCAGATGGGGCAATCGCCGAACTGGCCAGCAGCGCGATCAGGGGGGCAATCTGCGCCCGGTTCAGCCCCATCGACGTGTCCGGTACCACTTGGTGATCACGTACTTCACCCCCTTGATCACCGGCGTGCCGGCATGCAGCGTATCGGGGTTCGGCGTGCCATCGGGCAGCGCATTGTTCCACACCAGCAGCACCCCGGGCTGCGGCGGAACCGATAGGCCGATGCGGGTGAAATCGGTCGTCCCGCCTTCTTCCACTTCGTTGAGGTAGACCATAGTCGTCCAGCTTCGCTGGCCGCCCCGCTCGGCTTCGCCTTCCCAGTATCCGCCCTTGGTCCAGAACCAGTCGTTATGCTCGCGGAACTGCTGGCCCACCCGGTAGCGCTGGCCTTGCACAGTCTCGCCGAATTCGGGCTTCATGCCCAGGCAATCGTCGATCCGCCGTTCGATCATGCGGACGAAGGAATCGCTGCGATCGACATCGCCGGAATAGCTGGTGCGGTATTCCTCGGTATAGCCGTGGTCATAAAGCGTGGAAGGCCGGGCGACGGAATCGATCAGGTCAATCATCCGCTGGCATTCGGCCGGGCTGAGGAAGTTCTGAATACCATAGATTTCCGCCCGATCGGTCGGGATGCGGTGCGCGCCGGGATCGGCATCCAGCCTTCGCCGCACGGCTTCGCCTACGCGCTTCAGGGCCAGCTTGTCGGGATTCGGGGCGTCTTGGTAAGGATCGGGGGCAGAGGCCATGGCGCTGATTTCAATTTAGGTTCCAGCGCTTGCCTATCGCGCTTGCCGCCAAGGGCAAGCACAAACCGACGAAGGGCCCCCGCCTGCATGGAAGCGAGGGCCCTCTTGCCGGTCCACTCGACCGGAGACGAATGCTTACCAGAAGAAGTTGTGGATCACGTCGACAACTTCGCCGGAGTAGATGTCGACGAGCAAGGCATCGTCATAATACCGGATCCAGCGATAGGGTCCGTAGGCATCCGGCAGGCGGTACTGCCACGGATCGTTGATCCAGTAGTTCGAACCGAAGAACAGGCTGTCGAGGAAGAAGCCGACAGACAGGCGCCGGTACGAATAGTTCCGGTAAGGCGGGTTGTAGTACCCCCAGCGGAACACGTCGCGGTTGCTGTTGCGCCACGAGTACCAGTTGTAGCGGTTGTCCCGTCGCCAGTCGCGATTCCAGCGGCGATAGTCGCCCGAATAGCCCCAGCGCTGGGTGTTGTTGTGGTTGCGCCAGCGATCGTTCGAGCCGGAGTTGCGGTCCGTCCAGCGGTTGTCGCGCCGGTCACGATCGTTGTCGCGCCAGTTGCGATCGTCTTGCCTGCGGCCTTCCCAGCTGGGCCGGGTCTGCCTTGTCTGAGCGGTCCAGTTGTCGTTGCGGCGATCACGATCGCGCGCATCGCTGTTGCGACCGCCCCACTGGCCCTGGGCGACCGGGGCTTGCGGCGTGGTGGTGGTGGTAGCCTGTCCGCCATTGCCGCTCCGGCGCTGTTGCCAGGTGCTGCGTCCGTTCCAGCTACCCGCAGCGGGAGCCTGTGTCTGGACCTGAGCCTGAGTCTGAGCCTGGGCCTGCGGGGCAGGTTGCGCGCGCGGCGTCCACTGGCGACGGTATTCGCCCGCACCGGCGGTCGCTCCGCCGTTCCAGCTGCCGCGATTGCCGCCGCCATTCCAGCTGCGCTGCGCGGGTGCGGCAGGCGCTGCCTGAACCTGCGCCTGCGCCTGAACGGGGACCTGCGCCTGCGGGGCAGACTGCTGGCGCTGGCCCCAGCTGCGGCTGTTGCCGCTGCCGCCCGACCAGCTTCCGCGGCGGCCTTCGCTGTTGCTGCTGCCGATCGTGCCTGCTGCCTCGCCACTGCGACGGCCCCAGCCGCCTTCCTGTGCGTCGGCCGAGGCCGGCAGGGCGAACAGCGACATCGAGGCCGCAAGCGCGGCCAGTCCGCTCGTCTTCATGAACTGCTTTACGGCCATGGCCGTCACTCCAGAACCCGCACCGCGACCCTTCGCGGCGACCATGACTCAGGAGTTAACCCTATTCGACTGTCGCCAAACTGAATGGACTTGGTAGCCTTCCATTCAGGTTTGGCGGCAAGTTCCTGAAGGTCAGCGCGTCAGCTTCTTGTAGGCCAGCCTTGTCGGGCGGTCGGCAGCGTCGCCCAGGCGGCGGCGCTTGTCTTCCTCATAGGCTTCGAAGTTGCCTTCGAACCATTCGACGTGGCTGTTGCCTTCGAAAGCGAGGATGTGGGTGGCCAGACGGTCGAGGAAGAAGCGGTCGTGGCTGATGACCACGGCGCAGCCGGCGAAGTTTTCGATGGCTTCTTCCAGCGCCGCCAGCGTTTCCACGTCAAGGTCGTTGGTCGGTTCGTCGAGCAGCAGCACGTTGCCGCCGGTCTTCAGCATCTTGGCGATGTGGACGCGGTTGCGCTCACCGCCGGAAAGCTTGCCGACGTTCTTCTGCTGATCCTGGCCCTTGAAGTTGAAGGCACCGACATAGGCGCGGGTCGAGGTATCCTGCCCGTTGACCTTCATGTAATCAAGCCCGTCGGAGATTTCCTCCCAGACGTTCTTCTTCGGGTCGAGGTGATCGCGGCTCTGGTCGACATAGCCAAGGCGCACGGTCTCGCCGATCTCGATGGTGCCGCTGTCGGGCTGTTCCTGGCCGGTGATCAGGCGGAACAGCGTGGACTTGCCCGCGCCGTTCGGTCCGATTACGCCGACGATGCCGCCGGGGGGCAGGGTGAAGCTCAGGTCCTCGAACAGCAGCTTGTCGCCATAAGCCTTCGAGATGTTCTTGGCCTCGATCACCTTGCCGCCAAGGCGCTCGGGCACCTGGATGACGATCTGGGCCTTGCCGATCGGGCGGTTGTCCTGCGCGTTCTGCAGTTCCTCGAACTTGCGGATACGTGCCTTGGACTTGGTCTGGCGGGCAGCCGGGGTCTGCCGGATCCATTCGAGTTCGCGCTGCAGGGCCTTCTGCTTGCCGCTTTCCTCGCGATCCTCCTGCTCAAGGCGCTTGGCCTTCTTTTCGAGGTAGGTCGAATAGTTGCCCTCGTAGGGGAAGTACCGGCCGCGATCGAGTTCGAGGATCCAGCCGACCACGTGATCGAGGAAGTAGCGGTCGTGGGTGATCATCAGCACCGCGCCGGCATAGTCCTTGAGGTGGTTTTCCAGCCACTCGACGCTTTCCGCATCGAGGTGGTTGGTCGGTTCGTCCAGCAGCAGGATATCGGGCTTCTGGATCAGCAGGCGGGTCAGCGCGATGCGGCGCTTTTCACCGCCCGACAGGTTGTCCACCGACCAGTCGCCCGGCGGGCAGCGCAGGGCCTCCATCGCCACTTCGAGCTGGTTGTCGAGCGTCCAGCCGTCAACCGCGTCGATCTTGTCCTGCAGTTCGCCCATTTCGGCGCCCAGGGTGTCGAAATCGGCGTCCTCTTCGCACATCAGGGCGCTGATCTCGTTGAACCGGTCAACCATGTCGGCGATGTGGCGGGCACCGTCCTTGACGTTTTCGAGGACGGTCTTGCTCTTGTCGAGCTCCGGCTCCTGCGGAAGGTAGCCGACGGTGATGTTCTCGCCCGGCCAGGCCTCGCCGGTGAAATCGGTGTCGATCCCGCCCATGATCTTCATGAGCGTGGACTTGCCCGCACCGTTCGGGCCGACGATGCCGATCTTCGCACCCTGGTAGAACTGCAGGTTGATGTTGCTCAGCACCGGCTTCTGCGCGCCGGGGAAAGTCTTGGTCATGTCCTTCATCACGAAGGCGTATTGAGCGGCCACGGGGAACCTCTTTGATCGTGCGTGCTGGAAAGTTGACGCGCCTCTACAGGGCGCGGGCGCGCCTCGCAAGCGCGGCCTGCGACAGCTCGCCTACCGCGCGCGGCAGGAAGGCGAAGCCGATGAACCAGGCGGGCAGCAGCAGGCAGGCCCAGTAGAAATTGTCCGGGCGGGAAAACAGCGCAATCATCGCCGCCATGCCCAGGCAATGGAGCAGGCCGAACAGCGCCGTGCCGCGCGGCGCGGCGGCCCAGCCGAGCAGGGCAAGCGGGATCAGCGCAAAGGCGATTGGCTGGGGCAGGCGGTTAAGCAACGAATTGTCGGTCAGGTCGGCAAGCACCCCGGCAATTCCTCGCAGCCCGGTCCATGCCAGCGATTGCTTGTCACCGGGTGCCAGCACGGCGTGTACGGCCTCGGCGTGAAGCCACATGGCGACCGCGAAAACCAGCAATAGGCCGATCCAGCCCAGCGCCTCGCCCCGCCGTCGCTCCAACAGCGCGAAAGCCAGCGCGAGGAAGACGAAAGGCACGGCAATCTCGCGGATCAGGATGGCGCAGCCCGCGAGCAGGAGTGCCCATGGCCAGCGCCTTGTGCCGCGCAGGGTCATGGCCGCGCTGGCAAGCACGCCGGCCCACAGGTCATGCATGGCGACCAGGCCGATCTGGGTGACCATCATGCCGCCCGCAAGGATCGCCAGGGCAACCAGCACCGGCTCAGCCTTTGCCAGCCCCCCCGCGCCATTGGCACGCGTGGCGGCAAGGCGATACCACTGCACCACTGCAAGCAACAGCACGGCGGCGAGCAGCGCCTGAAGCGCAGGCCAGCCAAGCGCCGCCGCCACGTGCGCGAGCGTTGGCAGGCGTATCGTCACGAAGGGGCTGGTCGGATAGTCATGCGCGCGTTGCAGGTCATGCGCGGCCTGATGATAGGGGGTCCCCGCGCTCACCTGCCGGGCGATGTCGTGATAGAGGTCGATGTCCGAATAGCTGCTGCTCGTCACCACGACCTGCGGCGCGGGCTGGGCGGTCTGCGCCGCGCACCAGCCAGCAAACAGCAGCACGAAGGCGATCAGCAGGCGGGCTTGCAGCGGTGACAGCGTGCGGAGCATGGCAAGCTGTTGCCAGCGCTTGCCATTTTCCGCAAGTTCAGGCCCGGATCAGTCCACTGCTGGCTTTGCCGGTAGCGCCGGGAAAACAGGTGGCCAGGACGCGAGCAGGGTCCACGCCGAAGTGCCCGCCCAGCGCCCCGGCGAGCGCGGCATCGATCGGCAGGGTGGGCTTCAGGTCTCGCCCCTCGAACAGCTGCCGCGGGGCAAGGCCCGGCCAGTCGGCCACGACCCGCCCGCCGTCGACCGTGCCGCCCAGCAGCATCAGCAGCGATCCGGTGCCGTGATCGGTGCCGCCCGTGCCATTGGGCGCCACGGTGCGGCCAAACTCTGTCGCCACGACCACCAATGTCTCGCTCCAGGCAGGCCCGAGACCGTCGCGCAGCGCGCCGATCATCGTATCCAGCCCTTTCAGGCCGCGCTCCAGCCGGCCTTTCTGGTTGATATGGGTATCCCAGCCGCCCGTCTCGATCATCGCCACACGCGCGCCTTGCGGTCCGGTGAGCAGGCTGGCCGCAAGCTTGCCGGTGGCGGCGGGATCGGCCCCGGAATCGTCATTCCCGGCCGCCATCTGGCGTGCCTGCATCGAGCTTTCCCACAAACCGTGCAGCTGCGGATCTGCTGCATAGAGCTGCGAGACGCGCTGCATCAGGTCTTCGGTGGCATCGGGCAGGCGCGAATTGGCATAGCTGGCCACTTCGCGCGGGCCGCGCATGGCGGCGGGCACGGTTGGCGCAACCGCCATGGCGCGGGTGCCGCCGGGCAGCAGGCCAAGCAGCCTGTTCATCCAGCCATCGGGGTGCTCATAGGGCTTGGTGCCGCCGGTTTCGAGCACGTTCTGCGCATCGAAGTGCGACCGGTCGCGATAGGGAATGCCGACGCCGTGCACGAACAGCGCCTGCCTTGCTGCATAGAGCTTGCCCATGCCGGCAAGCGATGGGTGCAGGGCAAACATCCCGTCAAGCTTGTTCAGCCCGGCGAACTCTTCCGCTAGTGCGCCGCGGGCACTGGCAAAGGCCGGATCGCCAATGGGCGCGAGCGTGGCCAGCCCGTCCGCCGCGCCGCGCTGGATGATGAACACCAGCCGCCTTTCGGTCTGGCCGGCCGCAGCGAAGGCGATCCGCGCGGGCAACAGGGCGCTGGCTCCCAGGGCTCCGAGCAGGTGGCGGCGATCGAAGGAAAGCAGGGTCATCGCATTACCTCCGCAGCATTTCGGGTGAGACAAACAGCAGCGCCAGCGCCTGCTGCCCGGAATCGGCCCGGGCGATGGCTTGTCGGGTGGCCTCGCTCAGCGAATCGGGAAACAGCTTTGGCGCCAGCGCCCGGGCATCAAGCGCGGTGAGCGAGCGGGCATAGCGGTTCGCCACTTCCACCCGGCGCAGCAGGGCATCGGGTGCGGCCCAGCTGGCAGCAATATCGTCCCACCCGGCAGGCGATCCGGGCTTCCACGGGCTCTGGCCAAGCTGGTTGAGCGTGAACACCGTTGCCTGGGCAGGGAAGGGGACGCCGCTGGCCCGCTGGACGGCGGTCAGCCATTCCCAGGGTTGGCGAAACTTGCTGCCCTTTGCCTCCCAGATCTCGGGCGCGTCGATGAGGATGCGGTAAAGTGCCGGCAAGTCTCCGCCGGTTTTCAGGAACGCCTGTTCCAGCCGGGCAACCAGCGGTGCGGGCGGATCGTCGGCAGCGAAGTGGCGCGCCAGCTTGGTGGCGATATGGCGTGCGGTGGCGGGGTGGGCGGCAAGGTCCATGAGGATGGCCTGACCCATCTTCTCGCCATCATCGGCATAGCGCTTTCCGGCGACCGTGCGCGGACCCGGTTCGTGCAATTGGGGCACGAAGGCATATTCCCCGCTGGTGTAGGGCAGCAGGCGCGCGATCCTGCCAAGGCCGGTCACGGTCCAGCCGGTCAGCGCCTTGGCAAATTCGGTGACGTCGGCCTGCGAATAGCCGCTGCGGACCCCCAGCGTGTGCAGTTCGAGAATCTCGCGCGCGAGGTTCTCGTTAAGCCCCGGCTGGCGCTGTGCACCGCGGCGCTGGGCGGCCTCGGCGAGCTTGCTGTTTGGCCCGATCGACTGCGCCTGATCGAGATAGAGCAGCATGGCCGGGTGGCGTTCGACCGCGAGCAGCATGGAAGAAAACTTGCCCATTACGTGCGGCCGGATCGCCTCGTTCTCGAATGCACCGGCCAGCCCCAAAGTCGCCGGCTTGTCGATCGAGACGGCAAAATGGTTGGACCAGAAGGCAACCAGCCGCTCCATGAACGGCGTGGCAGAGGCAAAGGCGGCCATGTTGCGCGCGGCAGCGGCCTCTACATAGCTCTGGCGCAACGGACGCAGGATTTCCCGCTCGGGATTGTCCGCCTGGGCTGCCATTTGCTGGCCGGACTGCTCCGCCATGGCCTTTTCGCGCTCCTGCCGGTCTAGGCGCACGGCGGCCAGTTGTGTGACGAGCTGGCGGCTGCCCGGCAAAGAGGCGACGGCGGCCGGTGCGGGATCGTACCTCTCCAGCTGGTCCAGCAGCCAGCGGCGCGGATCGGCAGGCGGTGTTTCCCCGGCGCGAATGCCCAGGCCGAAGCGATTGAGAGCTATCTGGATTTGCGGCATCGCGTCCTCCCTCGCGCCATCCAAACGCCTCGAACCTGATCGCAGGCTGAACGAATGTCACGCAGGAATTTCCGGCCTGCGTGGAGCGGGATTGAAGTGCCGCGCGCGGGCAGCTAGCAATGTTGCCCATGAAACCAACTGCCTGTCGTGCGCTTGCCAGCGCTGCCGCCCTTGTCCTTTCCGTTTGTGCCGCCCACGCCGATGAAAAGTCGGTAGGCAAGGGCATGGCCTGGACCATCATGGAAGACCTGACGGTCGAAACCGGGCAGCGCCTTGCCGGATCGCCCGAGGAGGCGGCGGCGCGCGAATGGGCCGTGACGCGATTGAAGGCGCTGGGCTTCCAGAACGTGAAGAACGAACCCTTCACGATCCGCGGCTATGTTCGCGGCCATGACAGCGCCTGGCTGACTGCTCCTTATCCGCACAAGCTGGCGATAACCGCACTGGGCTATAGCGGCACCACGCCCGAGGGCGGCGTTTCGGGCGATGTTGTCTATTTCCCGACGCTCGATGCGATCAAGGCTGCGCCAGCCGCTTCGCTCACGGGCAAGATCGCCTTCATCGACCATGCCATGAAGGCCAA
Source organism: Novosphingobium sp. TH158 (assembly GCF_002855555.1). Taxonomy (NCBI): domain Bacteria; kingdom Pseudomonadati; phylum Pseudomonadota; class Alphaproteobacteria; order Sphingomonadales; family Sphingomonadaceae; genus Novosphingobium; species Novosphingobium sp. TH158. The sequence goes on from NZ_PKRT01000001.1 coordinate 184,085, forward strand.
TCAGGACGGTTCGGGATATGGCCCTTATGGCAATGTCCGCCGGCAGGGGCCGGGCATCGCTGCCGCAAAGGGCGCGATCGGGGTGGTCATCCGCTCGATCGGCACGGACAACCACCGTAACCCGCATACCGGCGCGATCAGCTGGCCGGCGGGTGTTTCGGCCATTCCGGCGGGCGCGGTTTCCAATCCGGATGCAGACATCATCGCCCGGGTCGCCCGCAGCGGCAAGCTCATGCGGCTTTCGCTGACGCTGACAGGACGGACGCAGGAAAACATGCCGTCGGGCAACGTGATTGCCGACCTGCCGGGTCGCGATCCCTCGCTGCCGATGATCATCGTCGCCTGCCATCTCGATAGCTGGGACCTGGGCATGGGCGTGATCGATGACGGCGCGGGCTGCGCCATCGTCACCGCCGCAGCGCTGAAGGTGCAGGAAGGCGGCAAGCCCCTGCGCACGATCCGCGTGCTCTGGGCGGGAGCAGAGGAACTCGGCGGACTGGGCGGCCAGGCCTATGCCAAGGCTCACGCAAAGGAGCCGCACGCCCTTGCCATGGAGAGCGATTTCGGCGCTGACAGGGTGTGGAACGTCAAGTTCACGCGCCTTGCCCCGCAAGTTGCGGAAAGCATCAAGACGGCGCTCAATCCGCTTGGCATCGTGCCGAACGCCGGTGCCGCCGATGGCGGGGCAGACGTCGATGCGATCATCAAGGCGCAGAAGCTGGCTGTGATCGATCTTGCCCAGGACGGCACGCGCTACTTCGACTTGCACCACACACCCGACGATACGCTGGACAAGGTTGACCCGGCCCAGCTGCAGCAGAACGTCGATGCCTGGACGGCCGTGCTGAAGATCGTTGCCACCGAAGGCGGCGCGCTGATCGCGCCCTAGGCTGGCGTCACACCATTGCCATCAGGCTGGCGTTGCCCCCAGCCGCAGTGGTGTTGATCGAGGCGGAAACCTCTTCCACCAGCCAGTCCGGGCGATAGTGTCCGTCGCTCCCGGCAACCTGGGCGATCGGGATCGGTCCCGCCATGGCGGCGAGTTGCCGGGCGATCTCGCCAAGCCCTTCGGCGCGCGGTTCGACCAGCACGGCTGCGAAACGGGACATGGCCGGTATCTTGTCGAGCCATGCGATCCTGCTCGCTACTTCGGCGGGCAGGCCGTCATAGCTGCCGGGCCGCCCACCTTTCCAGACCACACTGGCGCGGTTTCCGGCAGCCAGCGCCGTGCCGATCTGCACTGCCATGCCCTGCTCGCTGGATGGCACCAGCAGCACCTCGCCACGCGGGTGCAGGGCATAGAGGTTCCGCTCGCCCACCGGTCCCGGCAGTTGACAGGCAAGGCCGTTCATCTGGCTTTGCGCAGCCCGGCGCACCATGGCGGCGGTGCTGGCTTCGCCCTGTGACTCGAGCCATGCGGCGAAGGATCGGCACGCGGCATCCTCCATGCGTGCACCGCCGATTTCCACCTGCGGCATGGCTTGCACCAGCCGCCCGAGGTACAGCGGACCGCCCGCCTTGGGGCCGGTGCCCGAAAGCCCGCGCCCGCCAAAAGGCTGCACCCCCACGACCGCGCCGATAACGTTGCGATTGACATAGACGTTGCCCGCTGCGGCCATGGACGTGACGTGCTCAACCGTATCGTCCAGCCGGGTGTGCAGCCCGAAGGTCAGTCCGTAGCCGGTGGCATTCACGGCTTCGACCAGCGCGCCCATTTCTTCCCGGCGATAGCGCAGGACGTGGAGCACCGGGCCGAAAACCTCGCGCCCGATCTGGGCAATATCCTCGATCTCAATGATCGTCGGGGCCACGAAGGTGCCGTGCTTCGCAGCCTCGGCGAGAGGCGCGCGGTGGATCGCGCAACCGACCTGCCGCATCCGATCGACGTGGGACTCGATGGCATCGCGCGCCTCGGCGGTGATGACCGGCCCGACATCGACGGAAAGGCGATCCGGGTTGCCGATGCCCAGTTCGGCAAGCGCGCCCTTCAGCATGGCCAGCTGGCGGTCGGCAATGTCCTCCTGAAGGCACAGGATGCGCAGTGCCGAGCAGCGCTGCCCGGCGCTGTCGAAAGCCGAGGCGATGACATCGGCCGTGACCTGTTCGGCAAGTGCCGAGCTGTCGACGATCATCGCGTTCTGCCCGCCGGTTTCCGCGACCAGCGGCACCAGCCGGTCAATGCTGCGGCTGGCCAGTTGCGCCTGGATCAGGCGCGCAACTTCGGTAGAGCCGGTGAACAGCACTCCGGCAATATCGGGGCTGGATACCAGCGCGGCGCCGATCGTCCCGTCGCCCGGCAGGAGCTGCAGCACGTCGGCGGGAATGCCGGCGGAATGGAGGATGCGTACGGCCTCTGCTGCGATCAGCGGCGTTTCCTCGGCCGGTTTGGCGAGGACGGTGTTGCCGGCAGCCAGCGCCGCAGCAATCTGGCCGGTGAAGATGGCAAGCGGGAAATTCCACGGGCTGATGCAGGCCACCGGACCGAGAGGCTGGTGCGAAGCGTCGAGCGACTGCCGAGCCTGATCGGCGTAGTAGCGCAGGAAGTCCACCGCCTCGCGCACTTCGGCAACGGCATTGGTGATCGACTTTCCTGCCTCGCGCACGATCAGGCCCAGCAGGCGCGGCATCTGCTGTTCCAGCCTGTCTGCGGCAACCTCAAGCAAGCCTGCGCGCTCTACGGCTGGCCTTGCGTACCAAGCGGGCAGGGCGTCCTGCGCAGCGCGGGTGGCATGGCGCACGTCGCTGTCCAGCGCGAAGGCCACATGGCCCACCACATCGCGCCGGTCAGCGGGATTGCGGACTGGCATCATCTCGCGGTGATCGGTGAGCCCGGCAAGGCTTGGCGCGGCAGACCAGTCCTGCGCCACGCTTTCGCGCAGGTGCTGCGACAGGTCTTCGAGTACCGCCTCGTTCGCCAGGTCGATCCCTTGCGAATTGCGCCGCGTGCCGAAAAGGTCGCGGGGGAGGGCGATCGCTTCATGTGCTGCGCCGACCGGCACGATGGCGCGCGCGGCCGTGACAGGGTCCTGCGCCAGTTCGCCAACCGAAACCTGCTCATCCCAGATGCGATGGACGAAGGAAGAGTTCGCGCCGTTTTCCAGCAGGCGCCGCACCAGGTAGGCCAGCAGCGTTTCGTGCGTACCGACCGGGGCATAGATGCGGCAGGGACGGTCAAGCTTTTCGAAGCCCACAACCTCCTCGTAAAGCGCCTCGCCCATGCCGTGCAGGCATTGGAACTCGTAATCGCCGACCGTGAAATCAGGCCCTGCCATGTGGTAGATCGTCGCCAGCGTCTGGGCGTTGTGGGTGGCGAACTGGGGAAACACCGCCTCGCGGGCTGCGAGCAGCTTTCGTGCGCAGGCGATGTAGGAAACATCGGTATGCACCTTGCGGGTGAAGACGGGAAAACCGTTCTGCCCCTCAACCTGCGCGCGCTTGATCTCGCTGTCCCAATAGGCACCCTTGACCAGCCGTACCATCAGCCTGCGGCCCGACCGGCGCGCGAGGTCCACCAGCCAGTCGATGACCATGGGGCAGCGCTTGCCATAGGCCTGGACCACGAATCCCAGGCCATTCCAGCCGGCAAGGTCATCGGCAAGGGCAAGGCTTTCCAGGATGTCGAGCGACAGCTCCAGCCGCTCCGATTCCTCGGCATCGATGTTGAGCCCGATGCCATAGCCGCGCGCCAGCATGGCGAGCGAATGGACGCGAGGCAGCAGCTCACCCATCACCCGCGCGGCCTGTGCGCGGGAATAGCGCGGGTGCAACGCCGACAGCTTTATCGAAATTCCCGGCCCCGCATAAAGGCCGCGCCCGTCCGCCGCCTTGCCGATGGCGTGGATCGCGTTTTCATAGTCGGCGTAATAGCGGTCGGCATCGGCCTGCGTGGTCGCCGCCTCGCCCAGCATGTCATAGCTGTAGGCAAAGCCGCGCGCTTCCAGACGGCGGGCGCGGTGCAGGGCTTCACCGATGGTCTCGCCGGTGACGAACTGTTCGCCCATCATCTGCATGGCCATATCGATGCCGCGGCGGATCACGGGTTCGCCGGCCCGTGCAATCAGGCGGGTGAGGGCGGCGGCAAGGCCATCCTCGGCATGGCTGGCGGCGAGCTTGCCGGTAACCATCAGCCCCCATGTCGTGGCATTGACGAACAGCGAATTGCCCTCGCCAAGATGGGCGCGCCAATCGCCTCGGGCAATCTTGTCACGGATCAGCGCGTCGCGCGTCTCGCGGTCGGGAATTCGCAGCAGTGCCTCGGCCAGGCACATCAGCGCGACACCCTCGTGGCTGGACAGCGAATATTCCTTCACCAGCGCCTCGACGCCACCCCGCTGGCCCTTGCTTCGCAGCGCGGTGACAAGCTGCCGCGTAGTCGCGGCGATTTCCTGCGCGAGGGCAGGGTCGATCTCGGCCTGCGGCAAGAGGCGCGCCACTGCGTCCTCTTCGGGCAGGCGTGTCGCGGCGCTGATCTGCCGGCGCAGGGTCGATTGCGGACGCACCGGTGGAGCGAACTGCGCGAAAGGAATGGTCGGGTCGGACATGGCTTGGCTTCCTGCTTGGCCGGGAAGCGCAGCATAACTCGACACGGCAGGTCGTTCAGACTATTTTTCAGATCAAGGCAGACAAAAATGCCTGTTTAAGATCGGAAAGGCAGGAAAGATCATGCATTCTTCGAACGGAATTGGTCAAATGGACCAGATCGACCGCAGGATCGTGGAAGTTCTGCAAGCGGACGGTCGCATTACCATCACGGAACTGGCCAGCCGCGTCGGCCTGTCGAAAACGCCCTGCCAGATCAGGCTCAGGCGGCTGATTGCCGATGGCATCATCCGCGGCTTCCGCGCGGTGATCGATCCGGTGCGGCTTGGCCTTGGTCACATCGCCTTTGCCGAAGTGAAGCTGTCCGACACGCGCGAGCCGGCACTGGCGGAATTCCGCAAGGCCGTGCTGCAAGTGCGCGAGATCGAGGAATGCCACATGATCGCCAGCAGCTTCGACTATCTGCTGAAAGTCCGCACTGCCGACATCCACAGCTATCGCCGGGTGCTGGGCGAGAAGATTTCCAGCCTGCCGCACGTGGCGAGCACATCGACCTTCGTGGTGATGGAATCGATCGTCGATGCCGGCGCCTGATGGCGGAAAAATGGTCGTGGATAGCAGCCCGATAGCGAACTGTCTCCAGTAAAAAGTTCAATAATAACAATGGTGTAATAAAATTAACCGTCTGGATTGTAGCCAAGAGATAGGCATGCCCGTGTTAGTGCAGGCAGTGAGAAGGTTCTGGTGCCCTGACTGGCCGGCCCTAACGCAGTAGTTCTGCTACCAACGATGGCTTCTTCTCAATCATGGCTAGCAGCACCTGGGCCGGACCAGTCGGGCGACGTCGGCCATGCTCCCAATTCAGCAATGTGCCCTTGGCTACACCAATGCTCCGGGCGAATGCGCCTTGCGACAGCCCTGTTCTCGCTCTGATGGCGGCGACATCGACGGCAGGCACCTCGACGTGATGGACATTCGAGCCGACATGCTGGCCTTGGGTAAAGGCAAGAGCCTCATTAAGACCCTGCATAATGCTGTCATGTGCGTTCATTGGCTGCCTCCATGGGTATCGACTAGGATCTTGCTTAGCTGGATCGCTGCTGCCTGTTCGGCCTTGGTCAAATTGTCTTTCTCGTTTTTGGCGAACACTGTGACCAGAAATATGGGCATGTGCGTGCCGCCAAAAACGTAGATGGTCCGGTATCCGCCGCTCTTGCCACCGCCTTCGCGGGGGATCCTTACCTTGCGCAGGCCACCGCCCAAAGACACTCCCGCATTCGGGTTTGCCGCGATATAGTTCACAAGACCAAGGCGTTCGGCCTCGGTCATGATGGCCTTCGCCCGTCGAAGGAACTCGGGCAGCTCCACGACGGTCTGTAAAGTGGTCATGAGCCCTTGTTTATACGTCAATGAACCATACGTCAATGACGTATGGTTGGACGCGCTGTCACCTCATTCCAGCATTACATACCGTCCCAGGCGACGCGATCCGACAAAGATGATTCTACCGTTGTCCCGCAACACCCCTATGTCACGTTTCGCGGTTCTCAGTGTGACCTCCCAATGGTTGGCGAGGTCCTCGGCGGTGCATTTCCCATTTCGTGCGACTCGCTCCAGAAACCATTCCTGTCTCGGGTTAAGTCCGGAAAACTCGGCACAATTTATGGTGACATCGATGTCACCATAAATGTCACCAATAATGTCACCATAATCAGTGCCGGTTTCGACCTCTGTGCCCGGTCGATCATCGGTTCTAAGATCAATCCTAGCGGCCACTTGCGGCGTTGGCGGCTGGGCGCTCGCATCGGTAATAAGCTCCAAAACCAGTGCCTGGACGGCCGCCGATTTTGCGAAAAGTCTCATCAAGAAATAACCGCTTGGCCCGGATTCGCCGCTCAGCCAATTCTTGACGCTGCGCTCACTTGCGTTGGTCCAGCGCATGATCGTTTTGACTGATCGATGCGTGTCGCCATGCTCCTCTTTCAAAGCGTCCGCGATCAACTCGGCATAGTCCTTTGGCGACTTCGCCAGCCCCACCCACAGGTGCAACATCTTGCCCTTTTTCGGCAACATCCTCCGTCCTTTCCCCCGTTACATTCGCGTGTGTGCGGAACGGTAGGCAGAGGCGCTGATCGGACTGCAGCTGGTGGACGCCCTGGACTGCTGCGGCGGCTGAATTTGAAAGGGCGTGAGTTGAGCGACTGGCACTACGAGGACGGGGGGAAGCGCCCTGAACAAACAGGGCGCAATGTAAGGGCGGCTGAATATGTCCGTATGTCCACGGACCACCAGAAATACTCGACCGAGAACCAGGCAGATGCGATCCGCCACTACGCCACTGCGCGGGGTATCGACATTGTTCGTACCTATGCGGATGCGGGTAAGAGCGGCCTGAAGATCGAAGGGCGCGACGCCCTTAAGCAACTCATCGATGATGTTCAGTCTGGCTTAGCCGACTACACCATGATTCTCGTTTACGACATTAGTCGCTGGGGGCGTTTCCAGGACGCGGATGAAAGCGCCTACTACGAGTACATCTGCAAGCGCGCTGGGATCGCAGTCCAGTACTGCGCGGAGCAATTCGAGAACGATGGCAGTCCAGTTTCGACTATCGTCAAAGGCGTCAAACGCGCCATGGCAGGGGAATATAGCCGAGAGCTCTCAACCAAGGTGTTCGCTGGGCAGGGCAGGCTGATCGAGAAAGGCTACCGCCAGGGTGGCCCTGCGGGCTTTGGACTTCGCCGAACCCTGATCGACGAGAGTGGAGCAATCAAAGGCGTTTTGGGGCGCGGCGAGCACAAGAGCATCCAAACCGACCGGGTTATTTTGACGCCGGGCCCAGAAGAGGAAACAGATACTGTTCGTCAGATCTATCACGCCTTCGTGCATGGAGGCCGCAGTGAGCGCGAGATCGCGGAAGACCTCAACGCCAGGGGAATCCTGACCGACCTCGACCGCCCATGGACCCGCGGTACCGTTCACCAGCTACTGATCAATGAGAAATATGTCGGCGACAACGTTTGGAACCGCCGCTCGTTCAAACTGAAGAAGAAGCGCGTACAGAATGCGCCCGAGATGTGGATTCGGTCTCAGGGTGCGTTCGAGGGCATCGTAGAGCGGGATCTGTTTGAAGCTGCCCATTCGATCATTGCGGCGCGTTCGTTCCGACTGTCAGATGATGAAATGCTGGAAGCCTTGCGCGGGCTCTATGCCAGCAAAGGCCTGCTCTCGGGGATCGTCATCGACGAGTGCGATGGTTTGCCCTCCAGCAGTGCTTATAGCTCCCGTTTCGGCAGCCTGCTGAGAGCCTATAGCCTGGTGGGGTTCACGCCAGACCGGGACTACCGGTACGTCGCGATCAATCGAACCCTGCGCCAGATGCATCCCGATGTTTTGAGGCAGGTCCTGGACGGGCTGCGTGGGCAGGGCAGCGATGCCTGGCAGGATCTCACTTCCGACAGCGTCATCGTCAATGGCGAGTTCAGCCTGTCGATCGTCATAGTCCGATGCCTGGTCACGCCAACGGGCCTGCTGCGCTGGAAGATGCGCTTCGACACATCAGCCATGTCAGACATCACGATCGTGGTGCGCATGGACATAGACAATAGGGCGCCGCTCGATTTCTACCTGTTCCCGCGGATCGACGTAACCTCCGAGCGGCTAAGGATGGCCGAAGACAATGGCCTGAGCCTCGACGCCTATCGTTTCGACACCCTGGACTACCTCTATGAAATTGCCGCTCCAGTCAGCATTGCGGAGGCTGCCTGATGACCGAAGTGGGCTCGCAACAGATCGAGATGATCCCGATTTCAAGGATCAACGTGCTCAACCCCCGTTCCCGCAACAAGCGGCAGCACCGCGAAATCGTGAACAATATCGAGGCAATCGGTTTGAAACGGCCGATCACAGTCAGCTTGCGGCAGGGGCCGGGCGGGCCAAGATACGACTTGGTCTGCGGGCAAGGGCGCCTTGAGGCGTTTCAGATGCTCGGACAGGAGGAAATCCCAGCCGTCGTGATCGAGGCGGCAGAGGACGAGTGTCTCGTCATGAGCCTAGTCGAGAATATTGCACGACGGGTGCAACGACCGATCGATGTGATGCGCGAAATCGGCGAACTCAGGAAACGCGGCTACAGCGAGGCTGATATCGCCCGGAAGATCGGTGTCCATAACTCTTGGGTCAGCATGGTCGTATCGCTGCTCGAGCGCGGCGAGGATCGACTTTTGTCGGCAGTCGAAACTGGTCTGATACCGATAACAATGGCCATGGAGGTAGCAAAGGCTGAAACAGAAGAGGCTCAGAACCTTCTGCTCGAAGCCTATGAAACGGGGAAACTGAAAGGCAAAAAGCTCGCATCTGTACGACGCTTGCTTGATCGGCGTCTGCGGAGCAGGAATAAAGGAATTCATTCAGGCCGGTCGGCTTCGCGTGGTGGCAACCGCCGCATAACGGCAAACGACCTGCTGCAGGTCTATCAACGCGAAGCCGAGAAACAGCGCCTGCTCGTGAAGAAATCTGACTTCACCCAGACCCGCCTTCTTTTCGTTGTCGAGGCTATCAAAGATCTCCTGAGCGACGAGGGGTTTACCACCTTATTAAGGGCTGAGGGTCTGGAAACCATGCCCCGGGCGCTAGCTATCAAGATCGCGGGAGGCTTGGATGGCTGACTGGCTCCCTCAGCACGTTATCGAAGCTTCTGACGATCCAGACGTTCATCTGGCTTTTGAGCGCCAGACCGTTTCGGTCCCGATTTCTGTAATTGTGCCATTGAAATCGCTCCGCGAAGGTATTCGCGAGAGCAAGAAATATGCCCAAATCGTAAATTCGATCAAAGCGATCGGGTTGGTTGAAGCGCCAGTCATCATCGCTGACACGCAGCATTCTGGGCGGTATTTCCTGCTCGATGGGCACTTGCGCCTCGAGGCACTCAAAGAGCTCGGCGCCGAAATGGTCGATTGTCTCGTGGCGACCGACGATGAGACTTACACCTACAACAAGCGTGTAAATCGCCTGCCGCCTCTTCAGGAACATCGCATGATCGCGCGAGCAGTAGAGCGAGGGGTGGCGCCGACCGTGATAGCCGAGGCTTTAGGGCTTGATGTCGCGTCGATACACCGCAAATTTCGCTTACTGGATGGAATCTGCCCCGAGGCCGCGGAGATACTGAAAGACACCATCTGTCCTATGAACGCTTTCGACATTTTGCGCCGCATGTCACCCACGCGGCAAATCGAAGCGGCAGATCTGATGGTCGGTCAGAACAATTTCAGCCTGATGTTCGCAAAAGCTCTTCTGGCCGCAACGCCGGACGATCAGCTCGCGAAGCAACCGAAGAAAGATAAGAAGGCCAATGCGAATGGCCCGACGGCCCAGCAGATCGCCCGAATGGAGCGGGAGCTCGCAGCCCTGCAGACGCAGGTGAAATCGGTCGAGGACAGCTACGGCATCGACAACCTGCACCTTACCGTAGCGCGCGGATACATAGTCAAGCTCCTAAGTAATGCCCTCATCGTTCGGTGGCTTTCTCAGCATCACCAGGAATATCTCAGCGAGTTCCAGCGGATCGCGGAAATGGAGTCGATCGCGCCGGCCTCAGCCACGCTGGCAATTCAAGATTGAGTGTGATGGGGACCCGGACCCGATAAGCGCGGGGACCATGGGAGAAGCCGCACTGTGGGGCGGATCGAGCATGGGTGTGGGGATGGCGGCGAACCCGCTCGGAGCCCACTAGGCCGGCCGTCATAAGGACCGGCCGCATGCGCGGTGTTGCCGCGCATGATGTATGAATGGGCGTGCCGGTTATGTGGCGAGCCGGCACGCCCCAAGAGATCGCGCTGATATGATCAAGAATGCTCCGCTGACTTTTTCAGCATTCGAGCAACGCCCTTGGCCAATATTTCACCGACCTCAGCCAGCCTCTCCTTGGCGGTCATTTCGTTGGGGTCTGGGCTGCCGGGGGTCCAATGAAGCGTCTTTGGGCGGGGCGCTGGATACAGATCACCCACAAGAGAGGGCTTCTTTGCAAGCAATGCGAGCAAAACCTTGGCGGCTCCTGTCGGCTGTCGGCGGCCTTGTTCCCAGTTTATCAAGGTGCCCAGAGGCACCCCGATGCTTGCCGCGAAAGCGCTTTGTGACATTCCGGCCTTGGCCCTAATCGCGGATACGTTGACAACTGGCACGTGGGCACGAGGCGGGCGGGTTATCAGATCGTCAGGTGATGCGACGCTTACAGAGACCTTCAGGGCTTTCCATGGTTTGCGCTTTTGCTTCATTCCCGATTGCTATTTTGCGTCCCAAACTACGTCAATGGCGTAGTAACATTGCCTGTGCCCGCCACTGTAATTGCAGCACTTTTCCCCGCTAGCTGACGGGAGGCAATAGCAGTCTGAAGTCTGGGGTCAGCCGTCGCGTTTTGGAAACTGTGATTGCCCGTTCCGGGTTCTAGAAACAGCAGAATTCTGTGACCTAGCCCATCTCCGGTCCAGAGGTTGTGGAAAAAATATTGGCTGTTTTGGGGGTGAAATTGGAAAATCTCCAAATTTCTCCGTTCTGAAAAACCCCAGAATTCTGCCGTTTTTCGGCCCCCTTGGGGCAGTTTTGAATTCGCGCGTATTGAATGGTCGGGGAGACAGGATTCGAACCTGCGACCCTCTGCTCCCAAAGCAGATGCGCTACCAGGCTGCGCTACTCCCCGACCGGGGTTTTCCTGCGGTGGTGGGCCCGGCAGGACTCGAACCCGCGACCTAGCCGTTATGAGCGGCCAGCTCTAACCAACTGAGCTACAGGCCCGCCCGCAGGAGGCGCGGGTTAGCTTGGCGGGGGCGATTAGGCAAGCGCGACGGAATCCATCACGCCGGCAAGGCCGGTGGGAAGGATATTGCGCTTGGCAAGATAGTCGAACACCGTCCGCCACCAGTCGTAGAACGCATCCAGATCTTCCTCGCTGCGGACATAGGGCGTGTAGCCGGGCGCCAGCGAAGGGCTGTGGAACGAGAAGACCAGCACGGGCACACCTTCATCGATGGCGATATCGATGCCCTTCAGAACCTCGTCCAGCGCGACGCCTTCGGGGGTGAGCGGAATGCGCTCAAGCATGCCGACGCGGGCGAGGGCGCCGCGCAGGCGCGGGGCGCGCCACATGCGGGGATATAGCCAGGGACCCTGCCTTCGCAGCAGGCCCCAGAACAGCGTGGTCAGCGGCAGCTCCATCAGCGTGCGCTCTTCGTCGATCCACCAGGGATCGAGCGGCAGGTCACGGAAATTTGCGCCGCCGGTGGCGCTGTAGTCGAAGCGGCTGCGGGCCGAGGTATCGATCGGTACGCCGAACTCCTTGAGCACCTTGTGCGTGTTCGGACCCACGCCGTAACGGCCCGCGCGATAGCCAAGCGGCGCGGCCTCGAAGTTGCGGGTGATCGCCTCATGCAGGCGGGCAAATTTCTCGCGCTCCAGCGCAGCAGGAAGATTGCCGGAGAAGGAATTGAATTCGCCCAGTTCTTCTTCGAAAGGCGGGCTGACCCAGGGATGCAGCTGCACGCCAACTTCGGCCCGGCCCATGGCCAGTGGCTCCTTCAGGATTTCGGCGGCGCGGGGGCAGGTGGCGATGGGATAGTCAACGAGGTAGATCGGGACGATGCCGTAGCCTTCGCAGAACTGCTGGAACTTGGCGAGCCGGGGGACGTGGTTGAGGCCGTGGCTGGTCCGGTCGAGCGGGCGGCGCCAGTCGAACTCTTCCTCGGTATCGATTGTCACGACGAAGCGCTGGCCAAAGCCGGGCGCGAATTGCACCCTGCTGGCCAGTGTCGGCTGGTCGGTTATCTGCCGTTCGGCCAAACGCTTGCGCCTTTCCCCGTTACTCTGCGCGCCCCGTTGGACCTTCCTTAAACGGCAATTCCTTTACTTTCGGTGTTATCCGGCTCGCCGATGCCATCGAGGGCCAGCGGCAGTTCCAGCCGCAGCAGGTTGCCCAGCCGCTCAAGCCGCCCGCCCGCCGCGCGGGCTTCGCTGGCGGCAAGGCGCAGCGCGAAGCCGGAACCGAACATTCCTGCGCTGATCGGCGTGGAGCCCTGCGAGGCGGCGGCGTGGAACACGTCCGTCTGGTCGGCCAGCGACTTGGGCAGGGCAATGGTCAGGATTGCCGACTGGCCATGCTTCTGCAGGCCGAGCGCCAGCCGCTCGCCGGGCGCGGCCGCTGCCGCCAGCGTCGCCATCATCCGCCAGGTCAGGCGCTCAGCCTCCTCGCGCGCCAGGTCGACCGGCAGGGCAGGCGCTTCCTCACCCAGGGCAAAGCCGCAGTCGCGGGTCGCCGTGTGCGGCTCAAGATGCTGGGCGATAACGAGGGCCACTTCGCCAAGGTCGCACTCGCCCGGCTCCAGCTGCATGGCGCCCGTGGTCAGCTTGGCCAGCCTTTCGAGATCGTCAAACCCGGCGAGCATCCGCGCTGCATCGCCGGCGATGGCGGCGGCGTGGGCGCGGTACTCGTGCGGGGTGGGGCCGAACAACTGCTGCTGGATAACCTCGGCAAAGCCCTGGATCGCATTCACCGGGGTGCGCAGTTCGTGAAGCAACTGGCGCAGCCGGTCCGCCTCGCCATGCTGCGGGACGGCCGGAACGAGATCGGGCGGGCAGGCCCGGCGCAGCCGGCCTTCGTAGCCGGTGAAGCGGCCATAGGCGTCGAAGCGCGGATAGGCATCCATCTGCCATTCGCCGCTGATGGCGGGAGCGCCGCTGACCGTGACCGCCTCGCCCCGGATCGGCACGCGGCGACGGAAGGCATCGGCAACGCCCGGCGCGCAGGCGGCGGCGCTGGTACCATCGCGGGAAATCAGGTGGATACCGGTCAACCCCGGTGCCGCAGCAGGCTCGGCCCAGGTGACGAACCCGCGTTCATCGCAGGCGAAGGCCGTGGACAGGAGCGGTGCTTCCGAGCGGACCGGGGCGGGCGCGCCATGTTCCACCAGTTCGGCGCGGCGCTTGCGGTAGGCTTCGATGCGCTGGACGATCGCGCCGATGCCTTCGCGCGGTTCGGGCAGTCGTTCGCCATGGGTGTCGTTTGCAGGATGCCGCGCGGCGCTGCCGGCGGGCGGCAGGCTCTGCCGGGCAATCCCCAGCCGTTCGAGCATGGTATCCACCCGCTCGCCCAGATCGGCGCGCCGGCGCAGCAGCAGGCGAGCCTGCGGGGGCAGGGCGGGGACAAGGTCCAGCCATTCGTCTTCGCCAAGCTGGGCAGCGGCCAGGGCAGCCTCGGCCACGCGCAGATCGGTGCGGGCCAGTTCCGCCACCAGACGGGCCGACCGCAGCCTGAGGCCCGATTCGGACAGCACGGCGGCACGGTCCTCGGACGGAATGACCTTCGAAAGTTCTGCCAGCCGCACCCATGCCGCGTCCACTTCCGCACCCCGCGCGGATACGGGCAGGGTGCCAAGCAAATCAATCAATTGCCGGAACTGCGTGCGCGCAATCGCATCGCTGCCCGCGCGGACGCGCAAGACGGTGGCGAGGCGGTCATCGAACTGCATGGATCTGCGCTGCACTTCCCTTAACGGGACGAAGGGGGGAGGCCTCCATACCGTCAATCCCTGGCTAGCAGGATCGTTCCACGGAAAAAGCGCTGTGGACAACTGCGTCGCAAAGCGGGACGGTTGCTTAACGAAACAATAATATTGCCATCTCTTGCGTCGGGCGGCAGGTTAATTGCCGAATCGGCGGCTTCTGTTTCAAGACTCGGCAATTCCAGAGGGCAGGCTATGGCAAATCTCGACCAGATCGACCGGCGGCTGCTTGCCGAATTGCAGGAGGATGGCCGCATTACCAATGTGGAGCTGGCCAACCGCGTCGGGCTGACCGCGCCGCCCTGCCTGCGCCGCGTGCGCGGGCTTGAGGATTCGGGCGTCATCCGCGGCTACCATGCCGATCTCGATGCTTCCAAGCTGGGCTTTGCCATCACGGTCTTCGCCATGGTCAGCCTCAAGAGCCAGGCGGAGGATTCGCTGCGCCAGTTCGAAGACGCCATGCGTGCCCTGCCTGAAGTGCGCGAATGCCACATGCTCAACGGCGAGATCGACTTCATCCTGAAGATTGTCAGCAAGGACCTGCAGAGCTTTCAGGAACTGCTCACCAGCAAGCTGACGCCTGCGCCCAACGTGGCCAGCGTGAAGACATCGCTGACCATCCGCACTGCCAAGCAGGTGCCGGGCGTTCCGCTCGACTGAGCGGCTCAGACCGAAAGCCTGCGCCGGTCGATCGGCTTCGAGCGGGGCGAGCCGTTAAGCAGGTCGTCGAAGGTTGCGGGATGCAGCGGCTCGACGAATTCGCAGCCGGCGAGGTGTCCGTTCGACCAGCTGATCCGTGCGCTGAGCGGGGCAAGGCCCGGAAGCGTCAGCCAGAAGGTTTCTCCCGGCGTCAGCTTGTGGAACAGGCTGAGCCTTGCGCCGTGGCAGGAAAGATCGAGCAGCCGCACCCGCGTGCGCCGGCCCTTCTGGCCGAATTGCACCTCTGCCTGCACGTACTGACGCGGGCTGCGCCGACGGCCTACGCGGTCGTCGGTATCCTGAAACAGGGCTGCAGGCCGTTCATAGGTCATGGGCAGAGTATGGCTCCAACCCTACCCAAGGACGATGAACGATCCTGGTTTATCGCAGGTTAGGAATACGGAGCGGGCCTTTGCATGCCGGGCAGGTCCGCCGCGCGGCGGTTTAACCGTCGCGGCTGGCCAGCCACTCCTCCAACCATTTGATAGTATAGTCTCCGTGGATGAAATCCGGCTCCTTCATCAGGGCCTGGTGCAGCGGGATCGAGGTCTTGACGCCGGCCACCACCATCTCTTCCAGCGCACGCTTCAGGCGCATGATGCAGCCTTCGCGGGTGCGGCCCTTAACGATCAGCTTGGCGATCATCGAATCATAGTAGGGCGGGATTCGGTAGCCGGTGTAGAGCCCGGAATCGACGCGCACGTTCATGCCGCCGGCCGCATGGTACATCTCAACCAGGCCGGGGGAGGGGGCGAAGGTCCACGAATCCTCGGCGTTGATTCGGCATTCGATGGCGTGGCCGGAAAACTCGATATCGTCCTGCGTGACGGAAAGCGGCTTGCCTTCCGCAATGCGGATCTGTTCGCGCACCAGGTCAACGCCGGTGATCGCTTCGGTAACCGGGTGTTCCACCTGCAGGCGGGTGTTCATCTCGATGAAGTAGAACTCGCCGTTCTCCCAGAGGAACTCGATCGTGCCGGCGCCGCGATAGCCCATGTCGGCCATGGCCTTGGCCACGATGCCGCCCATGCGCGCCCGTTCCTCGGGACTGATGACGGGGGAGGGGGCCTCTTCCAGCACCTTCTGGTGGCGGCGCTGGAGCGAGCAGTCGCGCTCGCCCAGGTGAATGGCATTGCCTTCGCCATCGCCGAACACCTGGAATTCGATGTGGCGCGGGTTGCCAAGGTACTTCTCGATATAGACCGTGGCGTCGCCGAAAGCGGCCTTGGCCTCGCTGCCCGCCTGCTGCATCAGCGTTTCCAGCTGGTCGGGGCTGTTGCACACCTTCATGCCGCGGCCGCCGCCGCCCGATGCCGCCTTGATGATCACCGGATAGCCGATTTCCTCGGCGATCCTGGCGGCAATCGCGGGATCGGAAACCGCCCCGTCACTGCCCGGAACAAGCGGCAGGCCCAGCGCGCCGGCGGTGCGCTTGGCCTCCACCTTGTCGCCCATGGTGCGGATGTGTTCGGGCTTGGGGCCGATCCAGGTGATGCCGTGCGTCTCGACGATCTCGGCGAACTGGGCGTTCTCGGAGAGGAAGCCATAGCCGGGATGGATCGCGTCGGCATGGGTCACTTCCGCTGCCGAAATGATCGCGGCAATGTTGAGATAGCTGTCACGCGCGGCCGGCGGGCCGATGCAGACGGCATGGTCCGCCAGCCGGACGTGCATGGCATCGGCATCGGCGGTGGAGTGCACGGCCACTGTTTCGATGCCCATCTCGTGAGCTGCGCGGTGGATGCGCAGCGCGATTTCGCCGCGGTTGGCGATCAGCAGGCGGGTAATGGCCATGGCTTAGGAGATCACCACCAGCGGCTGGTCGTATTCGACCGGCTGGCCGTTTTCGATCAGGATCGCGGAAATCGTGCCGCCCTTGGGCGCGGTGATGGGGTTCATCACCTTCATGGCCTCGACGATCAGCAGGGTATCGCCTGCCTTCACCTGCTTGCCGACGGAGACGAAATCGTCCGCGCCGGGTTCGGGCGCGAGGTAGGCGGTGCCGACCATCGGGCTCTTCACGGCGTCGACCGGTGCGGCGGCTGCGGCGGCGGGCGCTGCCTCGGCCGTGGCAGCTGCTGCCGGAGCGGCGGCAACCGGTGCCGGCGCGACAGCCGGTGCGGCATAGACCGTGCCGACAGATGCAGCGCGTGAGACCTTGATCTTGCGATCGCCGTCTTCCACCTCGATTTCGGTCAGACCGGTGTCGGCCAGCATTTCCGCCAGCTCGCGCACCAGTGCGGTATCGATATTCATGCCATTGCGGCGCGCGGCGGCGCCTTTTTCATCGCCCATGCGGGCCCCCTTGCAAGTTCACGACCGGAGGCCGCCCTATCGCCGGAGCGATGCGGCTGGCAAGGGGCTAAGCGGACTTTATGGGGATTACCGATGCCGCAGCGGCCGGCGATCAGCCTTCCGGGCTGCCGACGCTGTTATCGAAATAGGCGGAATTCGGGTCCATCGAGGCCTTTTCGTCAGCCCGTTCGGCCTCCGATGGCGGGTTGTCGTCCGGGCCGAAGCCGCCGCTCTTGGAACCGAAGGCAACGGCCTTCTGGGCGGCCGTTTCTGCCGCTTTCTGGGCAGCCTCGGCGCGCTGGGCGGCCTGTTCGGCCCGGGCAAGCTTCTCTTCCAGATCGCCGGAGCGGCCGGAACCGCAACCGGCGAGAAGGGCCAGCGAAAGACCGGCAAGGGTCATGCGAAGAATATGCGACGGGCGCTGGATCATGGTTTCCTGCGTTCTCTCGAGGTTCGGACGCCGGGATAGCGCAGGATGCTTTACCGATCCCTAACCGCCTTTGTTCAGCGATCGCTGCCCGCGATCTTCCCCCACTGGCGGGCGGCGGTATAGCCCAGATAACCGGTGCCGAAGAGCGCATAGAGCGGCTCCGGCAGCCCGCCGAGGTAGGAATTCATGCCCGCGGCGATCGAAGCTGCCGCATCCGGGCGGAAGGCCGCGATCAGCCCCATGGGCAGTGCCCACAGGATCATGGCGTACATAACGTAAAGGAAGCTCGGGCGGGCGCGGCTGGTCCATGGATCGTGCGAATTGGCCTCGGCGACGATGGCGGAAAGGCGCGTTTGCAGCATTTCCATTTCCTGCGTGCCTTGCAGCTTGATGAGTTCGAGCTTGGCAGCATCGCGCGCCTTGGGATCGGGGATGATGTTGTCTACGATGGCGGTAAGCGGGCCGAGCAGGGTATCGAGAATGGACATTTCGGTTCTCCAAAAACAATTTTGCTAACCAAAATGGCTCATGTAGGAAAGCAACAACTGGCGAATTCCCGCGCTCTGGCGATTATCGGCGAGCTTGCTGGACAGGACTGTTGATTGCGGCAAATTGCGCGCAACGAATCGATACCGATCGGGAGAAACCATGACCTGCGAATTGACCGACCTGCCGCCGGCGGATGAAATCGACATTCCGGCGATGCGGGCCCGCTATTACGCGGAACGCGACAAGCGCCTGAATTCCAGCCTGGGCGACCAGTACCTGCAGGACGGCCCCGGCGACCTGCACGATTTCTACAACAAGGACCCCTATATGGCGGTCCAGCCGCGCGACCCCGTGGTCGAGGAACTGGACGTTGCCGTGCTCGGCGCGGGCTTCGGCGGCGTCATGGCCAGCTATCACCTTGTCCAGCAGGGCGTCACCAATATCCGCAACATCGACCATTCGGGCGATTTCGGCGGCGTCTGGTACTGGAACCGTTACCCCGGCATCCAGTGCGACAACGAGAGCTACTGCTATCTGCCGCTGCTGGAAGAAACCGGCTTCATGCCCTCGCGCCGTTTCGCGCCCGGGCCGGAGATCATGGGCTATATCCGCCTGATCGCCGAAAAGTTCGGTTTTGCCGACAAGGCGCTGTTCCACACCCTGATCACCTCGCTGAAGTGGGATGACAGCATCCAGCGCTGGCGCATCGCCACCGACCGCGGCGACGAGATCCGCGCCCGCTTCGTCGTGATGGGCTGCGGCGTGCTCAACATGCCCAAGCTGCCCGGCATCCCCGGCATCGCCACCTTCAAGGGCAAGATGTTCCACACCAGCCGCTGGGAATACGATTACACCGGCGGTTCGTGTGCCAACCCTGTGCTCGACAAGCTGAAGGACAAGCGTGTCGCCATCGTCGGCACGGGCGCCACCGCGATCCAGGCGGTTCCGCACCTCGCCGAATATGCCAAGCACCTCTACGTCGTGCAGCGCACGCCGAGCTGCGTCGATACCCGTCCCAACCCGCTGACCGATCCCGACTGGATCAAGAGCCTTGAGCCCGGCTGGCAGCAGGAACGCATCGCCAATTTCCAGCGCCACGCCATGGAAGTGCCCAAGCCCGGCGAGCCCGACCTCGTCTGCGATTTCTGGACCGAGATCAACCGCAGCCTCTTCGCCGAGCTTGAAGCCGAGGGCTGGCCGCAGGAAACCCCTGAACAGTTCATGGCCCGCCGCGAGGTAATCGACTATCGCGTGATGGAACGCTTCCGCCGCCGTGTGGACACCCTGATCAACGACCCGGACCTGGCCGAGCGGCTGAAGCCTTACTACCGCTTCCTCTGCAAGCGCCCGCTTTCGAGCGACACCTACTACCCGGCCTTCGAGAAGCCCAGCGTCACGCTGATCGACACCTCGGAAACGCAGGGCCTGGAGCGGATCACCGAGAAGGGCTTCATGCAGAACGGCGTGGAGTACGAGGTCGACTGCATCATCTTCGCTTCGGGCTTCGAGGTTTCCTCGAGCCTCGAACGGCGCTGGGGCATCGATGCGATCGAAGGGCGCGGCGGGGTTTCGCTTTACGACCACTGGCGTGAAGGCCCCAAGACCATGCACGGAACCATGACTCACGGGTTCCCGAACATGTTCTACATCGGCTACATCCAGGGTGGCCTGAACGGTTCGGTTACCGAGCAGTTCGGCCGCCAGGGCGAGCATTCCGCCTGGGTGATTGCTGAAACGCTGCGCCGCGGTGCCAAGGTGGCGGAAACCACCGAAGAAGGCATGAACGCCTATTGCAATCACTTCGCCGAGATCGAGGTCGATACCTCTGCCTTCCAGGCCGAGTGTACGCCGAGCTACTTCAACAACGAAGGCCAGAAGAAAGCCCCGTGGGCGCTGTTCCGCGCCTATGGCCATGGCTGGGACGCCTGGCTGAAACTGCTTGCCGACTGGCGCGAAGCCGGCAAGTTCGAAGGCATGAAGCTGGAAAGCTGAGACAGGTCGCAGGAGACGATACGTGAGCAAGCAACCGATCACCGACAAGGACATGGATGCCGAGGTCCTCTCGACCTACGGCACCGAAGCCTTCCTCAGCCGGGAATACCTTGAAGCCGAAAAGAAGCTGCTGTGGCCCAAGGTCTGGCAGATGGTCGAACGGCTCGAGGATTTCCCCGATGTCGGCGACTGGATCACTTACAACGTCGCCGATGAATCGATCGTCGTGGTGCGCGTGGCCGAGGGCGACCAGCCCGAGGCCTTCCGCGCGTTCCACAACGTCTGCCCGCATCGCGGTCGCCAGCTCGTCTCGGTTCCGGATCACCTGCCGGGGCTTAACAGCCATGAGCGGGTCCATTCGGTCCGCGGCAAGAACCGCAAGAACTTCATCTGCGGCTTCCATGGCTGGACCTTCAACACCGAAGGCGAGAATACCTACATCCTCGACCCGCAGGACTGGGACAATCGCCTGACGCCCGAAATGACCTGCCTCAGCCAGGTCAAGGTGGGCATCTGGGGCGGCTACATCTACATCAACATGGATCCGGATTGCGAACCGCTGAAGGAATTCATGGGCCGCGCCGGTGAAATCCTCGATCACTTCGATCTTGCCGGAATGCGCTACAAGTGGCGGCAGTGGGCAGTCTATCCGTGTAACTGGAAGACCGCGATCGAGGCCTTCCTCGAGCCTTACCACGTGGCCGGAACACACACCCAGCTGCTGGCCTATGGCGATTACTACGCCCTGTCCAAGCAGTATGGCTGGCACTCGGTTTCCAGCTACGACACGCGTGACGACAAGTTCAAGATGAGCGAAAGCGCCGGCACCACCCGCGCCGGCAAGGGCGATGACGCGCGCGTTTCGACCTATGAGCTGATCCGCGAAAACTATGAGACGGTGAACTATTCCGCCTCTACCGAAACGCTGGTCAAGGCTGCCAGCCGGCTGGTCGACGAGCTTCCGGAAACCGCCACTCCCGCCGAAATCATCGCCCACTGGCTCAAGAGCGCCAAGGCCGACGACGCGGCGCGCGGCGTGATCTGGCCAGAGGTTCCCCCTGAGATCAAGCAGGAATCGGGCCTCGCCTGGGGACTGTGGCCCAACCAGAACATCTTGCACGGCGAGACCTTTGCGCTGTGCTACCGGGTGCGCCCCTATGGCGACGATCCCAACAAGTGCGTGTTCGAAAGCTATGCGCTTGAGCGCTTCCCCGAGGGCGAAGTGCCGCAGACCGAGTGGACCTATGCCGATCCCACGGGTGACAACTGGGGTTCGGTCCTGGCGCAGGACTTCTCGAACATGGAATTCGTCCAGAAGGGCATGAAGTCCAGCGGGTTCCGCGGCACGCTGCCCAATCCGCATCAGGAGCAGAAGGTGATCAACCTGCACCGCAACCTGGCGCGGGTGCTGGAAGGACGCGGGGCGCCGGTCAAGCTGCTTGACTGAGGCGTCCTAGCCGGGCTGCTGCAGCCGCTCCTTCACGGCCGGCAGGTGTTCTGCCACCAGTGAGCCGTAGAGGGAGAGGCGCAGCAGCTCGCGCGAGAAGCGTTCGGCCGAGGCCTTGCGCTGCGCTTCGTCCATTTGCGTTGCATGGGCCCAGACGGGCCACAGGAACGTGCCGGCCAGCCCGATCAGCGACAGGACTTCCGCATCGATGCCCGGCTGCGCCAGCCGCGTTTCGGTAAACAGGCGCAGCGAGCCGACATATTTCTTCCAGAACACGTCCTCGGCGGGATTGTCGGAGGCGAGCACCTGCATCAGCCAGACCCGGCACAAGTCAGGGTTCTGCATGGCGAACTGCGCCAGGTTCTCGGTCAGGGCGACCTGGTCGATTTCCTCGACCGGGGCATCGCCAAGCGCGGTTTCGCCGCCATAAACTGCCTTGAGCAGGATTTCCGAGACCGAGGAAATGGTCAGGGCGACGAGTTCTTCGCGGTTGGCGAAATGCATGTAGGCCGTGCCGCGATTGACGCCGGCCGCTTCGGCAACGGCGCTGACGCTCAGTCCTTCGATTCCGTCCACGGCAAGGATGCCGCGCGCTGCCTCAAGGATTTCCTCGCGGGTTGCTTCCGGGTTGCGCCGCCGACGTTTTGGCAGTTCGTCCATGCTTGCCCGCCCAGTGCGACAATTGATCGAAGGCGGCAACTCGATGCCTTCCTTCAGGAAAATGGTCGGGACGAGAGGATTCGAACCTCCGACCCCCACACCCCCAGTGTGATGCGCTACCAGGCTGCGCTACGTCCCGACCGGTTCCTTCAAGGCAGAGCTGTGTCTGCCGGGGAGAGGCGGCCTATAGGCAGGCTGACCGGCGGATGCAAGCGGGCTTGCACCGCCTTTTTCATTCCCCTTGGGGACTTGCGGCGCGCGTTGCCCTTTACCATCTTTGCTGCTAACCCGCGCGCCACCACGGGTCCGGTGGCTTCGGGAGGGCGGCAAGATCGTCGCCGGGGCAAGAGGACCGTCTGAACAGAAAGCGAAAATTCCTTCCATGAGCAGCGCAACCCTTTCGCTCCTGGCCGCCGGTTCGGCCGCTTCGGGGCCTCCGGCCTGGACCAGCTTCCTGCCGCTGGTGCTGATGTTCCTGATCTTCTGGTTCCTCATCCTGCGCCCGCAGATGCGCCAGCAGAAGGCCCTGCGTGACAAGATCGCCGCGGTGAAGAAGGGCGACCAGGTGGTTACCGGTGGCGGCTTTGTCGGCAAGGTCGTCAAGGCGGACGAAAACTACCTGGAGATCGAGCTTGGCCAGAACATGAAGGTGAAGGCCCTGCGCAATTCGATTCTCGACGTCATCGCGCCTCCCGGCGCGGCGAATGACTGACAAGCGGCGGAAACGGACCGATGCTGGATTTCCCGCGCTGGAAGCAGGCGTTTTACTGGTCGCTGACAGCCATCGCGCTGCTGGCGGCCATGCCTTCGATGTTCTCGCTCGGGAACCTGGACTGGCCCAAGGCGCTGCCCGCGCCGCACATCAACCTGGGTCTCGACCTTGCCGGGGGCAGCCATATCCTGCTTGAGGCAAACCCGGAACAGGTTCGCCGCCAGCGGCTCGACAACATGGAGGAGGATGTCCAGAATCGCCTCCGCCGGGCCAATCCGCAGATCCGCATCGGCGACATTTCCACCCGCGACGGCACAGTGAATTTCCTGCTCGCCGACGCGTCGCAAGTGGACAAGGCGCGCGCAGAGATCGAGCCCCTGTTGAACGCCAACGCTTCGGGTGCGCGCGAATGGGACTTCCAGGTTGTCGAAGGCAACCGCATCGTCCTGAGGCCGACCAAGGGCGGCATCGACAATGCCATTGCCCAGGCCATGGACACGGCGGTCGAAGTGGTCCGCAAGCGTATCGACGCGCTCGGCACGCGCGAGCCGACGATCATCCGCCAGGGTGCGGACCGCATCGTCGTGCAGGTGCCCGGCCTGAAAGACCCTGCCGCGCTCAAGAGCCAGCTGGGCCAGACCGCCAAGCTTGAATTCAAGCTGGTTGACCAGAGTGCGCTTGCCGACGACCTGCTCAAGGGCATTGCCCCTCCGGGCAGCCAGTTCGTGCCCTATGCCGATCCCTCGAAGTACGGCGCCCCCGGGCTTGCCGTGAAGCGCTATGGCGGCATCAAGGGCGACCAGCTCACCAATGCTGTCCAGTCGAACGACCAGCAGACCAACGAGGCGGTCGTCTCGATCACCTTCGACCAGCAGGGCGGCGCCAAGTTCGCCAAGCTGACCAGCGAGAACGTCAACAAGCCCTTCGCCATCATCCTTGACGGCAAGGTGCTCTCGGCACCCAACATCAACGAGCCGATCCTTGGCGGAACCGCCCAGATTTCCGGCGGCTTCACCACCGAAACCGCCAACCAGCTGGCGATCAACCTGCGCTCCGGTGCCCTGCCGGTCGATCTCAAGGTGGTTGAAGAGCGCACCGTCGGCCCGGACCTTGGCGCGGACTCGATCCGCAAGGGCCTGATCGCCTTCATGGTGGGCACTGCGGCGCTGATGGCCTTCATGATCGCAACCTATGGCCGCTTCGGCATCTATGCCTGCGTCGGCCTCGTGATCAACACGCTGATGATCCTTGGCGTCATGGCTCTGGCCAATACCACGCTGACGCTGCCGGGCATCGCCGGCTTCGTGCTGACCATCGGTGCGGCGGTGGACGCCAACGTGCTGATCAACGAACGTATCCGGGAGGAACGGGCAAGGGGCCGGCGCGTCGTCCAGGCGGTCGATGCCGGTTACAAGGAAGCCAGCCGCGCCATCTTCGACGCCAACGTCACCAACGTGATCGCGGCGGTGCTGATGGGCTACTTCGGCAGCGGCCCGATCCGTGGCTTCGCGATCGTGCTGATCATCGGTATCGTCACCTCGGTCTTCACCGCCGTCACGCTGACCCGCATGTGGGTCGCGGGCTGGCTGCGCAAGGCGCGGCCGGCGGACCTGAACCTGTAAGGAACGGCAGACATGAAACTCCTCAAGCTCGTTCCCGACAACACCAATATCCGCTTCCTGCGGTGGCGTGTGCCGTTCTACGTGATCTCCTCGCTGCTGATGGCGGCGAGCCTGTTCCTGGTATTCACCAAGGGCCTGAACATGGGCGTCGATTTCATCGGCGGCCAGATGATCCGCGTAACCTTCGTCCAGACGGCCGAAGCGCCGGTGGCGCAACTGCGCGAGCAGGTGGGCGCACTGGGCTATGGCGAACCGACCATCCAGCAATACGGCAAGCCCAACGAGGTTTCGATCCGCATGAAGCTGCCCGAAGGCGCGGAAGCCGATCCGGGCATTTCCGATGCGATGGCAAAGCGGATCACTGCCGATATCCGGGCAAAGCATCCCGATGCGCGGATCGACGGCATCGATTCGGTTTCCGGCAAGGTCTCGAAGGAGCTGGGCTGGATCGCATTCCAGGCACTGGGCTTCGCCGCGCTGGCGATTGCGGCCTATATCTGGTTCCGCTTCGAATGGCAGTTCGGCGTGGGGGCCTTGTGGAGCCTCGCGCATGACGTGACGCTGACGCTGGGGCTTTTCGCCGTTACCCAGATGGAGTTCGACCTCAACATCGTGGCGGCCCTGCTGACGCTGATCGGCTATTCGCTCAACGATACGATCGTCGTCTATGACCGCATCCGCGAGAACATGAAGAAGTATCGCAAGATGCCGATCCCGGAGCTGCTGGACCTTTCGGTGAACGAAACGCTCTCGCGCACGATTGTCACTTCGCTGTCGGTGCTGATCACGCTGCTTGCGTTGCTGCTGCTTGGCCCGAACGTGATCTTCGGTTTCACCGCCGCGATCACGCTGGGCATCTTCGTGGGCACCTACAGCTCGATCTACATGGCCGCGCCCATCCTGATCTGGCTGAAGGTCACTCCGACCAGCTTCATCCCGCAGGAAACTGCGCTCGACCGGCAGGAACGCCTCGCCCGCGAACAGGGATGAACGCCCGGAATGTCAGGGCCGGGCGATCCGCCGGTAATGCGCGGATAGCCCGGCAGCATTTACTTCCCAGCTGAAGCGCGCCGCATGGGCGGCGACAGTGGCCTGCGAGGGCGGATTGGCGAGCAGTTCGCGCACGGCTTCGGCAATCGCTGCGGGCGTGCGCTGCGCCAGTCGGCCGGCGTCCGGCCCCGTCACCACCTCGCGCGCGCCGCCCACGTCGGGAATGACAATGGGCGTGCCGCAGGCGATCGCCTCGACCCAGGCGTTGGCCAGTCCCTCGCGCTCCGACGGCAGGACCATGACGTCTGCCGCCGAGAGCAGCGTGGCGAGTTTCCCTGCCGGAACCGATCCCGCGAATTGGACCCGCTCTTCAAGGCCAAGGCGCGATGCCAAGGAGGCAAAGTTCGCCCGTTCCGGCCCCTGTCCGGCAAGCACAAGTCGCGCCTGCGGAATCGCTGCAAGCGCCTCGATCACCAGGGCCTGGCCTTTCAGCGGGATCAGGTTACCCACGGCAACGAGCAGCGGGCCTTCGCAGGGTATCGCCAGTTCGGCATCGGCGGCGACCTGCTGCCGCGCTTCGCGCCTTGGAACCGGCTTGAAGCGTGTGTGGTCAAGCCCGGTATGATACACCTCGATCCGGTCTCCGGGCAGCCCCAGGTCGATCATGTCGGCGCGCAGGGCAGCGGAGACAGCCCGCATGCCTGCCGCCTGCTGTCCGGCGGAGAGGATCTGCGGGCGCGCCGATGCGGCCTTGCCCCACAGGTGGATGTCCGAACCGCGCGCCGTGATGCTCAGCGGCAGGCCAAGCGCGTGCGCCACTCGGGCCGCGGCCGGACCCTCCGGATAGAAGAACTGCGCGTCGATCACGTCGAACGGCCGTTCGGCATGGAGCCGCCGCGCCAGTGGCAGCACGGCGCGGGCAAGCAGCGCCGGGTTCCACCGCGCGCTGATGCCCGGCACATAGGCAAAGGGCACGTAATGGACGGGGAAGGGGGGATTACGATCTGCCGGCAGGGCAAGCGCGCCTGCCGGCAACCTGCGCAGCAGCGAGAGCGGCCAGACAGGCCGGGCGACCGGGCAGACAAGCGCAAGCTCGATATCGCCTCGGGCCGCCAGCGCATCGAACTGGCGGGCGACGAACAGGCCGAAGCCCGGCCGCGCGGCAGATGGGAACAGCGTCGAAAGCGAAAGGACGCGCAAGCTCACAACTTGCGCACCAGCATTTCGGCGACGGCGAGCCATGCAGCATTATCGACGACCACTTGCCGCTGGCCGGCACCCGGCGGGAACAGGGCGACACGGCGGGCATCGCGATCGATCATGCGGCCGAAAGCAAAGCGGCCGCCGGGGCGCGGCACCAGCACATCGCGATTGATGCAGCGCGGCCAGTCCTCCTCGGAAACCTGGCGGAACCACACCTGGTCTCCGGCGCGATATTCGCCGCAGGAAGCATCGACCGCCATGGCCATCAGCGGACCATCGCCGCCAAGCGCCGTCGGCAGGATGGCATCGCGCGGGGCGGGCAGGGCTTCTGCCCCGGCATCGGTCAGGCGCGCCACCATCTGCGGCTGGGCGCTTTCTTCCCCGCGCACCAGCAGTTCCGGATCGACGCCGAGCGCCAACGCGATGCGGTTCATCCAGGTCAGCGACAACTGCCGCGTTCCGGTTTCCAGACGCCCGATGGTCTGCGCCGTGGTTGGTGGCGAACAGCGTTCGGCCACATCGGCAAGGGTCAGCCCCTTTTCGCGGCGGATGTCTCGGATGCGGTTGATCATGGCAGGGTTCCGGTAACCAAATTGGTTTTTCCGCTTTCCTACACACAACCACTTTTGGCAAGCCGGATTCGCAGCAGGAACAGGAGAACGGCAATGCAGCGGATTCTGGTCGAACGCGAACTGACGAGCGAAGGCCCCAGCAGCCGGCCGCCCCGCCGGGGGCGGCGCAGTGCTACGGTGAACCTGGCCGAAAGTCCGCTCTCGTGGCTTCATGCGCGCGGCCACCTATGTGACCGGCAGTTCGCGGCCGCGGAACAACTCCGTGCGGATTGGGAACGGGCGCAGCTTTCCGCCGGTGTCACCATGCGGTGGGACCCCGTGCGGATCAAGGGCGGGCCGGATGCCGGCCTGACCCGCAGCGAGCGGCAGATCGCCGCAAGGCAGCGGTTCGATGGGGCGGTCGCCGCCGCGGGGCCGGGGCTTTCCGACGTGCTGTGGCGGGTGGTCTGCGCCGGAGAAACCCTGCCGACTGCCGAAAAGGCGCTCGACTGGCCGGTGCGGAGCGGCAAGCTGGTGCTGAAGCTGGCGCTGGATCGGGTCGCCGGCTTCTATCGCATCGGTTAGCCGTGCAGGCTCAGCCTTCGACCTGTTCCGCCAGTTCGAGCCAGCGTTCCTCGGCTGCATCCTTTTCGGCCCGCGCCGCCTCGATTGCCTTGGTCAGGGCCGCGAATTTCGCCGGATCGCGGGTGTAAAGCGCGGGATCGGAAAGCGCGGCTTCATCGCGGGTGATCGCGGCCTGCAACTCCTCAATGCGAGCGGGCAACAGCTCGTAATCGCGCTGGTCCTTGTAGGAGAGCTTGCCCTTGCGCGGCGGCGGGGGCGGGGCACTTTGCTGCTCGTCGCCGGACTTTGCCGCCGGCTTGACCGCGGCTGTCGCCGGCTTCTTGCGCTTTGCTTCCCAATCGGCATAGCCGCCGGCGACCACATCGACCTTGCCGGAGCCATCAAGGCCCAGCGTGACAGTGACCGTGCGATCAAGGAAATCGCGGTCGTGGCTGACGATCAGCACCGTGCCGTCATAGTCGGCGATCACTTCCTGAAGCAGGTCCAGCGTCTCGAGGTCGAGGTCGTTGGTCGGTTCGTCGAGCACCAGCAGGTTGGAGAAGCGGGCGAACTCGCGGGCGAGCAACAGCCGGCTGCGCTCACCACCCGAAAGCGTGCCGACGCGGGCATCGACCAGGCCGGGATCGAACAGGAAGTCCTTGAGATAACCCTGCACGTGCTTGCGAACGCCGCGCACGTCTACCCAGTCGCCGCCTTCGGCCAGCACGTCGCGAATGCGCTTTTCCGGACTGAGCAGGCTGCGCTGCTGGTCGATCATCACGCCGGACAGCGTCTTGGCGAGCGTGACCGTGCCTTCGTCCGGCTCCAGCTCGCCGGTCAGCAGCTTGAGCAGCGTGGTCTTCCCGGCACCGTTCGAGCCGACGAGGCCGATCCGGTCGCCACGCTGGATGCGCAGGGAAAAGTCCTTGATGATCGTCCGATCGCCAAAGCGCTTGGTCACGTGTTCGGCAACGATGACCGACTTGGTCTTGTTGCCGTCCGCCACCAGCTTCATCTTCGATACGCCCTGCGGAGACAGCATGGCGGCACGCTGGGCGCGCATCTCCCACAGCTTTTCCAGACGGCCCTGGTTGCGCTTGCGCCGGGCGGTGACCCCGCGTTCGAGCCAGTGCGCCTCGATCTTCAGCTTGGCATCGAGTTTGTCGGCGGCACGCGCCTCTTCGGCATAGACCTGCTCTTCCCACGCCTCGTAGCCGCCAAAGCCGACATCCTTGCGCCGCAGGGTCTTGCGGTCGAGCCACCAGGTAGAGCGGGTAAGGCGCGTCAGGAACGTACGGTCGTGGCTGATGACCACAAAAGCGCCGGTGAAACGGTTGAGCCAGGATTCAAGCCAGTCGATCGCGGCAAGGTCGAGGTGGTTGGTCGGCTCGTCGAGCAGCAGCAGGTCCGGATCCTGCGCGAGGGCGCGGGCGAGGGCGGCGCGGCGCCGTTCGCCGCCGCTGGCGCTGTCAGCGGGGCGGCTCATATCGATGCCCAGCTGCCCGGCAATCGCTTCCACCTCGTGCCGGGGGGGCGCATCCTTGCCATGCAGGGCGAAGTCCATCAGCGTGGCATGGCCGGTGAAGAACGGGTCCTGCTCAAGCATCACGATGTTGAGGCCCGGGCGCACGGAGCGCTTGCCCTTGTCCGGCTCGATCTGGTTGGCGATCAGGCGCAGCAACGTGGTCTTGCCGGCGCCGTTGCGGCCGATGAGGGCCAGCCGGTCGCGCTCGCCGATGAACAGGTCAAGGTCGCTGAACAGCCAGCCCGAGCCCTGATGCAGGCTGACGCCTTCGTAAGATAGGATCGGTGCGGCCATGGTGGGCGCGCCCTATTGGCTGCGGCCCGCGTTGACAAGGGCGGCATGGCGCGGGAAGGGGGGGCATGCGCAGCGTATGGATCAATGGCGAATGGTTCCCCGAAGCCGAGGCGAAAGTTTCGGTCTTCGATCGCGGACTGCTCTTCTCGCAAAGTGTTTACGAGGTCGTGCCGGTCATCGCCGGACGGCTGTGCAACATGGCCTACCATCTTGCCCGGCTGGCCCGCTCGCAAGCCGTTGCCGGGATCGCCGACACGACGGATTGGCAGGCCGTGTTCGAAGAGGCCGTGGCCCGCAACGGCGTGACCGAAGGGCGCGTCTACCTGCAGGTGACTGGCGGATCGGCCGGGGACCGGGACTTCCTTTCTCCGCGGCCGGCACCGCAGCCCACGCGCATCGTATTCACTCAGTCGGGCGCGGTGGTCGATCACCCGCAGGCCCGTTCCGGTCTCAGGATCGCGCTGAAGCCTGACCTGCGCTGGAACCTGCGCTCGGCCAAGACAACACAGCTGCTCTATGCCGTGCTGATGAAGGAAGAGGCGCGCGCCGCCGGGCTGGACGATGCCTGGCTGGTCGAAGATGGCCGTGTCACCGAGGGGACCAGTTCCAACGCCCATATCATCGATCAGCGCGGCGTGCTTATCTCGCACCCGGTTGACCGCGGTGTGCTGCCCGGCGTCACGCGGATCTGCGTGATGGAGATTGTTCGCGGCATGGGGCTGACGGTTGAGGAGCGGCCGTTCACGCCCGACGAGCTTTATGCCGCGCGTGAGGCCTTCTGTTCGGCGGCGAGCGCGCTGGTCCTGCCGGTGGTCGAGGTGGACGGGCGCACGATCGGCGACGGTCTGCCGGGAGAGCTGACCAGGGCCATCCGCGCGGCCTATGTCGAACGCCTGTTGCAGGCGTGACGGCTCTGCCGGTGCGCGCCCTGCATTCACTTGCTGTTCAAACGGGCTTTTTTAAGAGAACTGCATGATCCGTACGTTTTTCATGGTTCTTGCCACCATTCCCGCCTTCGCCGCGCCGATCGCCTCGGCCAAGCCGGCGGAGGAGCAGGGCCAGGCTCGCAAGGAAATGCGCGCCGGCAACATCCTCAAGAGCAGCGAGATCGAACGGATTGTCACGCCCCAGATGCCCGGCTGGCAATACCTGGGCTTCGCCTATGATCCCGTAGCCTTCGCCTATCGCCTGAAGTTCATCAAGGACGGGCGGGTAAGCTCGCTTGATGTCGATGCGCGTTCGGGAACAATCCTGGCGCGGCATTGACGGAAGCTTCCGCAAGCCGCATCTCTGCGGCTGGCACGGATTAACAGGGAACCGTTATGCGCATCCTTATCGTCGAGGACGAACCCACTCTCGGCAAGCAGCTCAAGGCCACGCTGGAGCAGACCGGCTATGCCGTCGATCTTTCCACCGATGGCGAAGACGGGCACTTCCTGGGTTCGACCGAGGAATACGATGCAGTGATCCTTGATCTTGGCCTGCCGGAGATCGACGGGCTGACCGTGCTGGGCATGTGGCGCAAGGAAGGCCGCAAGTTCCCGGTGCTCGTGCTTACCGCCCGCGACAGCTGGTCGGACAAGGTTGCCGGGCTCGATGCCGGGGCCGACGATTACCTGGCCAAGCCGTTCCAGACCGAGGAACTGATCGCCCGCCTGCGCGCGCTGATCCGTCGCGCATCGGGCAACACCTCCAGCGAACTCACTGCCGGCGACGTGCGGCTGGATACGCGCTCGGGCCGCGTCACGCTGAATGGCGAGCCGGTGAAGCTGACGGCGCAGGAGTACAAGCTGCTGTCCTACCTGCTGCACCACAAGGGCAAGGTCGTCAGCCGCACCGAATTGATCGAGCATATCTACGATCAGGATTTCGATCGCGATTCCAATACGATCGAGGTGTTCGTCACCCGCATCCGCAAGAAGCTGGGTGCCGATGTGATCACCACGATCCGCGGTCTTGGCTATAGCCTCGACGATCCTGCCGAGGGCACGCGCGGATAGTGTCCGGCCTTCCGGAGTCGAAGGCAGAAGAACGCCCGCCCGCGCCGCATACCGGCAGCCTGGGGCGGCGGATGATGCTGATCGCCGCAGGGTGGATCTTCATCCTGCTGGCCTTCGGCGGATTCGCGCTCGACCGGACGATCAACAGCCTCATCGAACGCAACTTCGATGACCAGCTATCCTACATGCTCAACGCCATGATCACCTCGGCGGAGATCGATCAGTACGGCGAGGTCTATTTCAACCGCCCGCTGGGCGACCAGCGCTTCCTTGAGCCGAACTCGGGCCTTTACTGGCAGATCAGCGGCAAGGGGCATGAGGATTTCCCCTCGCGCTCCTTGTGGGACCGCACCTTGCGGGTTCGCGGGGACCACTTCGACAACGAGCCGCATTTCCGCGACAGCACCGAGTTCGCCGGCGAGCCGCTGCGGGTGCTCGAACGGTCGATCATCCTGCCCGGCAGCGAGACGCGCTGGTGGTTCGTCGTCGCGCAGAGCCGCAGTTCGCTCGATGCCCAGATCCTGCGCGTGCGCTCGATCCTGCTGTGGTCCTTCGTCGTGCTCGGCATGGGGCTGTTCCTCATGGCCGTGTTGCAGACCTGGTACGGCCTGGGGCCGCTGCGCCGCGTGCGCATGGCGATCAAGGACCTGCGCACCACCGGCGCCAATCGCCTGACGGAGCCGCTGCCGCTCGAGGTCCAGCCGCTGGTCGAGGAACTCAACGCGCTGCTCGCCCATACCGAGAAGCAGGCGGAAGAGGCGCGGACCCATGCGGGCAACCTTGCCCACGCGCTGAAGACACCGCTGACCGTGGTGATGAACGCCGCAACGGCCAAGGCGCCGGACCTTGCCGATACGGTGATCCGCGAGGCGGCGGTGATGCGCCGCCAGGTCGATCACCATCTTGCCCGTGCGCGGGCGGTGGGGCGGCGGGCGGTCGGCCATTCGCGCGCCTCGGTGGGCGAGAGCGTGGAGGCAGTGCTGCGCGCCGTTACCCGCCTCTACGAGCGGACCCGCTTCGACCTTGACGGCAACCGCGAGGCGCTGGTCGCCATCGAGCGGCAGGACCTCGACGAGATCCTGGGCAACCTGATCGAGAACGCGGCCAAGTATGGCGGCGGCTCGGTCTTCGTTACCATCGATGCAGCACCCCAGGCAGCGGACTGCGAGATCTGGGTCGAGGATGACGGCATGGGCATCCCCGAGGAAGAACGCGTGCGCATCTTCGATCGCGGGGCGCGGCTGGATACCGGCAAGCCGGGTACCGGGCTCGGCCTCGCCATCGTCCGCGACGTGGCCGAGATCTACGGCGGGTCGGTGGAGCTTGCCGAAAGCGAGGATCTGGGCGGCCTGCTCGTCAAGCTTCGCCTGCCGCGCGCCCGGGTCTGACCGCTGGCGCCCGCCTTATTTGCGGCTTCCCTTGCCGAGCTGAGATTCCGGCACGCCCATAAGCTGAGCCAGGCGCTTGCGCTCTGCCGGGCTGAGCTCGGCCGGGGTCTTCATTTTCGGCAGATCGGCCATGGCGGCCTCTGCCGTTTTCAGGATGCCGGGCATTTCTTTCATCATGATGGGCATGAATTCCATCATCTTGCTCATCACCGCCGGGTCCATCATCAGGATCAGCGAATCCGCAGCATAGGCACTGCCCGCCGGCGTGGCGAAGAAGCGGTTCATCTCGGCCAGTTCGCCCGCGCTGAAACGCTTGGCATAGGCCTGGGCGAGCCCTTCGCGGTAGCCGGGCTCGATCGGCGTCATGATCCGGCCCATTTCCTTCATCATAACGCTGGTCATCGTCAGCATCCGCTGTTCGAACACCGGGTCGAGGATCGCCATCATCTCGTTGAGGCTCGCCTTGGGCAGCTTGGCGAGTTCGGCTTCGGGGATGCCGCCGATCCTTGCGAAATCCGCAACCGGGATCTGGTCCATCTGGCCCATCATCGACTTCATCATGCCGTCGGTGCTGGCCATCATGCGCACGAAGGTGCCGTCAGGGAACAGGCGTGCAGCGGCAATGCGTGCGGCTGCGAGCCGCTCGGGATCGAGCGCGGCGGCCTCTGCCGCCGGGGCGGTGGCCGCGCTTGTGCCGGCGCTGTCCTGTGCGATGGCCGGAGCATTGAGCGACACGATCAGCGCCGCCGAACCAGCAATTGCCTTCAAGTTCATGTGCAGACCCCCCAGTTGACCGGCGACTAGCCGCCGGATTTTGCCTTTTCGTGATGTCGGATGACTTCCTCGATCACGAAACGGATGAACTTTTCGCCGAAATCCGGGTCGAGCTGCGCCTCTTCGGCAAGCGCGCGCAGACGGGCGATCTGGCGTTCCTCGCGCCCCGGGTCACTGGCGGGCAAGCCTTTTTCCGCCTTGTAGGCGCCGACGGCCTTGGTGATGCGGAAGCGTTCGGCCAGCATGTGGACGAGCGCGGCATCGATATTGTCGATGCTGGAGCGGAATGAGGCGAGCGCGGGATCGGGTGCGTTTTCGGACATCGCGGCTGCGCTAGCATGCGAAAATGGCAAACGCCAAGAGCCGGTTTGCACTTGCCTTGCAGGCCGCGCAATCGCTAGGGCCGCTGCATGACTGCCGATGTCGTCCCGCTGCGTCCGCGCAATGCAGAACCCTCGCTGGCCCCGCTGTTGGCCCTGACGGCACCGGGCATGAACGCGGTCAACGCGATCATCCTTGATCGCATGCAGAGCGAAATCCCGCTGATCCCCGCGCTGGCCGGCCACCTGATTGCCGGCGGCGGCAAGCGGATGCGGCCGATGCTTACCGTCGCGGGCGCGGAACTGTGCGATTACCACGGCACGCGCCACCACCTGCTGGCCGCCTCGGTGGAGTTCATCCACACCGCCACGCTGCTGCATGACGATGTTGTCGACGGATCGGACCTGCGCCGTGGGCGCGAAACGGCCAATATCGTCTTCGGCAATCCGGCCACCGTGCTGGTGGGCGATTTCCTGTTTACCCGCGCTTTCGAGCTGATGGTCGAGGACGGCAGCCTGAAGGTGCTGAAGATCCTGTCCAAAGCCAGCTCGGTGATCGCCGAGGGCGAGGTGGACCAGCTGACTGCCGCCCGCCGGATCGAGACGAGCGAGGAGCATTACCTCCACATCATCGGCGCCAAGACGGCCGCGCTGTTTGCCGCCGCTACCCGCATCGCCGCCGTGGTCGCCGAGAAGTCCGAGGCGGAAGAGCTGGCGCTCGATGCCTATGGCCGCAACCTTGGCGTGGCCTTCCAGCTTGTCGACGATGCCATCGATTACGATTCGGACGCCGCCGAAATGGGCAAGGGGCAGGGCGACGACTTCCGCGAAGGCAAGATGACCCTGCCGGTGATCCTGGCCTATGCCCGCGGCAATGCCGAGGAACGCCAGTTCTGGCAGGATGCCATCGCCGGCTTCCGCAACACCGATGCCGACCTTGCCGAGGCGCGCCGCCTGTTCGCCAAGTACGATACGGTTTCGGCCACGCGCGATCGCGCCCGCCACTTCGCGCAGCGCGCCATCGATTCGATCGCCGGCTTCCCGGCCGGTCCTGCGCGCAGTGCCATGGCGGAAGCCGCCGAATTTGCGGTTTCGCGCCGCTTCTGAGGCCGTTGCGGCCCCTGCCTTGTCATGGGTTGAGGTTGACAAGGTTGACACCGTGTAAACCTCGCGTCCAAATCCCATCACGCTGAATTCACACGCAAAAACGCCGGAATTGCGGCCAGGGGTTCGCGGTAAATAAAAAAATCCGGCCCGGATGCACGAAGGCCGCGCTCTGGGCGCGGCCTGGGTGTGGGCGGGGGAAATGGTTTGGCTGCGCACCGCGCTGCCGGGAGGTCGAGGCATGTCCGCAGTGTGACAGAAGCGCGGCCCTGTAGGAAAGCCCCTCCAGACCGGATGCCGGACAGGTGACACGGCTTGACAGCGCCTCTCATTTCGATATTTCGATAATCATAGAAATATCGAAAGCCGAATCATGGAAGCAGCCACCGTTATCCAGGCGCTTGCCGCGCTGGCGCAGGAAAACCGCCTCGCGGTATTCCGCCTGCTGGTCCAGGCCGGGCCGGAAGGTATGCCGGCAGGCGCACTGGCAGAAGCGGTTGGCGCGCCGGCTTCGTCGATGAGCTTTCACCTGGCCCAGCTGGCCAATGCCGGCCTCGTCTCGCAGCGGCGGCAGAGCCGTTCGATCATCTATTCGGCGGACTATGCCGCGATGAACGACGTGCTTGCCTATCTGATGGAAAATTGCTGCGGCGGCGGCGAATGCGCGCCGGCAGCCTCCTGCGTTCCTCCCGTTTCCCAAGCAAAGGATGCAGCATGAAGCGCTTTCACGTTCACGTCGGGGTGGCGGACCTCGATAGCTCTATCGCTTTCTATTCCGGCCTGTTCGGCGCGCAGCCGACGGTCACCAAGGCGGACTATGCCAAGTGGATGCTTGACGATCCGCGCATCAACTTCGCCATTTCCCGGAAGTGCGGAGCGGCGAAGGGGATCGAACACCTGGGACTGCAGGTGGACGATGCCGGGGAACTGGCAGAGGTCTATGGCCGGCTTAAGACGGCCGGCGGCCCGGTCATGGAAGAGGGCGCAACCACCTGCTGCTATGCCCGCTCGGAAAAGAGCTGGATCGCCGATCCCGATGGCGTGGTCTGGGAAGCCTTCCACACCACCGGCGACAGCACGGTCTATGGCGAAAGCCCGGACTTTGCGGGGCTTGCATCGGACAATGCTGCGGCAGACGCCTGCTGCGCGCCGCAGGTGGCCCAGCCCGCCAAGTCATCCTGCTGCTGAAAGGCCGCCAGCATGACCGGAAGGCCGTTCAGCGTGCTGGTGCTGTGCACCGGCAATTCGGCGCGCTCGATCCTGGGTGAAGCGATTCTTGGCCAGCTTGGCGGGGGCCGTATCGTCGCGCACAGCGCCGGCAGCCGTCCGAAGGGCCAGCCACATCCCGGCGCGCTGCGGCTGCTGGCGCGCAAGGGGATCGATGGTTCGCCATTTCGTTCCAAGAGCTGGGACGAATTCACCGGGCCCGGTGCCCCGCCGGTCGATCTGGCGATCACCGTCTGCGGCAATGCGGCGGGCGAAAGCTGCCCGGTGTTCATGGGCGCGCCGCTGAAGGCCCATTGGGGTTTGCCCGATCCGGCCGATGTCGAAGGCGATGAAGCCGAAGTCGACGCCGCCTTCGAACAGACCTGGCGCTGGCTGGAAATGCGTGTGCGGGCCCTGCTGGACCTGCCGTTCGAAACGATGGAGCGGCCTGCGCTGGCCGCCGAACTTGCCCGCATCGGGCAGATGGAAGGAACTGACTGATGGCTAGTCTCGCCCTGGAGGCGCCGCGCGCGCGGCTCTCGTTCCTTGACCGCTATCTCACGGTTTGGATCTTCGCCGCGATGGCGCTGGGCATCGCGCTCGGCTCGCTGGTCCCGGCAGTGCCGGTCGCGCTTGGCGCAATGTCGGTGGGATCGACCAGCCTGCCGATCGCCATCGGCCTGATCCTGATGATGTTCCCGCCGCTCGCCAAGGTCCGCTACGAGGAACTGGGGCAGGTTTTCCGGGATCGCCGCATCCTCGCCCTCTCGTTCTTCCTGTGCTGGATCGTTGCCCCGGCCTTCATGTTCGCGCTGGCCGCGCTGCTGCTGCCCGACAAGCCGGAATATTTCACCGGCCTGATCCTGATCGGCATCGCACCGTGCATCGCCATGGTCCTGGTGTGGAACCAGCTGGCGCGGGGCAGCGCCGAATATGTCACCGGGCTGGTGGCCTTCAATTCGCTGTTCCAGATCGTGTTCTACGTGCCTTACGCGTGGTTCTACCTCTCGGTACTGCCGCCGCTGTTCGGGCTGGAGGCGCATGTCGTGAACATCGAATTCGCGACGATTGCCAAGGCGGTGCTGACTTACCTTGGCGTGCCCTTCTTGGCCGGGTTCCTTGTGCGGCGCACCCTGGTAAAGGCGCGCGGCGTGGAATGGTACGAGGGCCGCTTC
Source organism: Novosphingobium sp. TH158 (assembly GCF_002855555.1). Lineage (NCBI taxonomy): Bacteria > Pseudomonadati > Pseudomonadota > Alphaproteobacteria > Sphingomonadales > Sphingomonadaceae > Novosphingobium > Novosphingobium sp. TH158. The sequence continues at coordinate 221,612 of NZ_PKRT01000001.1, forward strand.
CTCCCGGCCATCGGGCCGCTGACGCTCTCTGCCCTGCTGTTCACCATCGTTGCCATGTTCAGCCTGAAGGGGGGAGAGATCCTTGCCCTGCCGCTCGATGCCCTGCGCATCGGCCTGCCGCTGGCGCTGTTCTTCGTGGTGATGTTCGTCATCGCCTTTGCCTGCGGGCGGGCGATCGGGGCAGGCTATCCGCGCACCGCCGCACTCTCCTTCACGGCTGCATCGAACAACTTCGAACTGGCGATCGCGGTGGCCATTGCCGCCTTCGGCCTATCCTCGCCGGTGGCCTTTGCCGCGGTGATCGGGCCGCTGATCGAGGTTCCGGCCCTGATCGCGCTGGTCAACCTCGCCCTGTGGTTCGAACGGCGCTGGTTCACCGCCCCGGCCTGACCGCCCGGGCGTGCCCGCACCTTATCGCCGCAAGGCCTCGGACCGGCGCAAACCGTGGGTTTTGCGCGATGGTTCGCGTGGCGAATTGACTCAATCTTAACCACGAAAACGGAAGGTCGGAAGTGCTCAGGGGGACCCACAGACCAACAGTCGAAAGTCCGAGCACATGATTGAATACCACAACTCCCGTCCCACCGGCATCGTCGGACCCGACAGCCGGCTCCTTACACCCGACATGCTTCCGCCGGCCGATACCACCCGCTGGGTGGCTCATCGCAAGGCGCAGGTCGTCGCGGCGGTGGAAAGCGGCATGCTGACCATCGACGAGGTGATCGAACGCTATGGCCTCAGCCTCGAGGAATTCTCGGGCTGGCAGCGCGCGATGGACCGGTCCGGCGTGGCAGGGCTGCGGATCGCCGCCTTGCAGAAGGATCGCGAAGGCTATCGCCGGGCGAGCCGGAAAATCGCCGGCCGGCACCTGCGGCTGGTCACGCACTGATCGCATGGCGTGAAGGGCGGGTCGCGGGCAGGTCTTCCCCGCGGCCCGTCCGGTCGCTTTCCACGCGCCATTGCAGGCGCTAGGGCGGGCGGGTGAGCCTGCCGATCCATGCCGTGCTGCCCCGCCTGCTTGCCGCCCTTTCGGCGGGCAGCAGCGCCGTGCTCATCGCCCCGCCGGGTGCGGGCAAGACCACGGCCGTTGCCCCAGCCCTGCTGGGTGAGGCGTGGTGCACCGGGCAGGTCATTGTCCTGTCGCCGCGCCGGGTCGCCGCACGCGCTGCGGCGGAACGCATGGCGGAACTGCTGGGCGAGAAGGCGGGCGAGACGGTGGGCTACCTTACCCGGCTCGACAGCAGGCGATCGGCCCGCACGCGGGTTCTCGTCATGACCGAGGCGATCTTCGTCTCCACGATCCTCAAGGACCCGGAGCTTTCGGGCACCTCTGCCGTGCTGTTCGACGAGGCGCACGAGCGGCACCTCGATTCGGACCTTGGCCTGGCGCTGGCCATCGAAAGCCAGCAGGTGTTGCGCAACGACCTGCGGCTGGTGGTGATGTCAGCCACGATAGACGGCACCCGGTTTGCCAGCCTGCTGGGCAATGCCCCGGTGGTGGAGAGCGAGGGCAAGGCCCACCCGCTGGCCATCCGCTGGCTGGGTTCGCGGCCCGAACTGCGGATCGAAGATGCCATGTCCTCCGCCATCCAGACCGCCTGGCGCGAGGAGGCGGGCGACGTGCTGGCCTTCCTGCCCGGCGTGGGCGAGATCGAGCGCACGCGCGAGCGGCTGGCCGAGCGCTTGCCATCGGCGCTGGTGCTGCCGCTGCATGGCCAGTGCGAGCCCGCCGCCCAGCGCGCCGCTATCCGCCGTGACCCGGAAGGACGCCGGCGCATCGTGCTCGCCACGGCGATTGCCGAAACCTCGCTGACGCTCGATGGCGTCTCGGTCGTGGTCGATGCCGGGCTTTCGCGGCGGGCAGAGTTCGACAAGGCTGCGGGTGTGACCCGGCTGGTCACGCACACCGCCTCGCAGGCGGCAGCGGCCCAGCGCGCCGGTCGTGCGGCTCGGCAGGGGCCGGGCACGGCCTATCGCTTGTGGGAGGAGGCGGCCCATGCCGGTCGGCCCGCCTTCGATCCGCCGGAAATCCTCGTCTCCGACCTCGCGCCGCTGGCACTGACGCTGGCGCAGTGGGGCGCGGGCGATCCGGCGGCGATGGCCTGGCTCGATCCGCCGCCCGCTGCCGCCATGGCCGCAGCGCACGGCTTGCTGCAAAGCTTGGGCGGCATGGATGGGGAAGGGCGCATTACGCCGCATGGCCGGGCCATGGCCGCCCTGCCGCTGGAACCACGGCTGGCGCACATGCTGCTCAGCGCGGCCGGCTTTGGTGCCGAGGACGAGGCGGCGCAGCTTGCCCTCCTGCTGCAGGAACGCGGCCTTGGCGGGCGGGGAGAGGACCTTGCCCTGCGGCTGGAGCGCTGGCAGCGTGATCGTTCGCCCCGTGCCGAAGCCTCGCGCAAGCTGGCGGCTCGCTGGGCGGCACAGGTATCTGCACAGGGCAGCGGCGAGGCGCCGCCGCTCGGTGCGATCCTGGCGGAAGGCTTTCCGGACATGATCGCCCGCCGCCGCGATGCTTCCGGTGAACACTGGCTGGCAGCGGGCGGCAGGGGGCTGCGGCTCGATCCGGCATCGTCGCTGGTCCGCGCCGAATGGCTTGCCGTGGGCGAGGCGCAGGGCGAGGCGAAGGGCGCCCGCATCACCGGCGCCATCGCCCTTTCCGGCGAAGAGGTGCAGCGCTGGCTGGGCCACCGGATCGAGCGGCGCACCACGTTGCGCTGGGTCGATGCGGACCGGCGCGTGGAGGCCCTGCTGGAACAGCGGCTGGGCGCGATCACCCTGGCCAGCGGCCCCGATCCTTCGCCCGATCCCGCCGCAATCCGCCGGTTCCTGATCGACCGGCTGCGCGAAGGGGGGCTTTCGCTGTTGCCGCTCTCGCGCGCCAGCGAGAGCCTGCTGCGCCGCGCGCGTTACGCCGGTATCGAGGTGCTTTCGGACACGGCTCTGTTGCAAGACCTCGATGACTGGCTGGGCCCGCTGTTGGGCCGGCGGCTCGACCAGCTCGATCCCGGGAAGCTTCACGACGCCCTGCGCGCGCGGTTGGACTATCCGGCGCAACAGGCGCTTGAGCAGCTTGCCCCGGCCAGCTTCGCCAGCCCTGCCGGGACCAGCCATGCCATCGACTATGACGATCCCGGCGGCCCATCGGTGGAACTGCGCGTCCAGGCACTGTTCGGGCTGGAGCGCCACCCCACCTTCGGACGCCCGCCGCAGCCGCTGCTGCTCAAGCTGACTGACCCCGGTGGCAAACCGCTCCAGACCACGCGCGACCTGCCCGGTTTCTGGCGCGGATCGTGGCGCGATGTGGTCAAGGACATGAAGGGCCGCTACCCCAAGCACCGCTGGCCCGACGAGCCCTGGGCGGAAAAGCCGAGCCTGAAGACGAAGAACGCGTTTAACCGGTCTTGATTCCGCCGCCGATTCGACGCAGGGCATTCGCCATGCCCGCACGTATCTATCAGCGCCCGAAGAACGCCATGCAGTCTGGCAAGGCCCTGCTTGACCAGTGGATCCTCGATTTCGTGCCTGCCGAGGCGAAGCGACCCGATCCGTTGATGGGCTGGGCCGGTTCCGGCGACACGCAAACGCAGGTGACCCTGCGCTTCGACAGCCGGGAAGAGGCCGTGGCCTATGCCGAAAAGCACGGCATTGCCGCCACCGTCCACGCCACTCCGCCGCGCCGCCTGAAGCTTCAGGCCTATGCGGACAACTTCCGCTGATCGAATTGAGGCTTGCGTAATCGCAGGCCTCTAGCCATATGCGCCTCCGGGAGTCGGTCGGACGCTTGCGTCCGCCAACCTGGTCAGGTCCGGAAGGAAGCAGCCACAACGGGTTGCGGCGGGTCGGCCGGCTCCTTTTTCATCGGCCTGCGGAAAGCGGCGGATTCACCCTTCGACAATCCGGCGGCGAATGCCTAACTAGGCAGCGATGACCGATTCCACCGACATCTTCGGCGAAGAGCCTGAAGGCGAGGCCGCGCCCTCTGCCGCCGAGCTGGAGGCGGCGGGACAGGAATCGATGTTCGGCGCCCCGGAACCTGCGGCAGCCGCCCCCGTGGCCTCGGCTCCCGCCGCAGCGACCAGCACCACCACCAGTGCCGCGCAGCCCTATCGCGTGCTGGCGCGCAAGTACCGTCCGCAGACTTTTGCCGAACTGATCGGCCAGGATGCCATGGTGCAGACCCTGGCCAATGCCATCCGGCGCGACCGGCTGGCCCATGCCTTCCTGATGACCGGTGTGCGCGGGGTGGGCAAGACGTCCACCGCGCGCCTGATTGCCAAGGCACTCAACTGCGTGGGCCCGAATGGGCAGGGCGGGCCGACTATCGACCCTTGCGGCCAGTGCGAGCCCTGCACGGCGATTGCCGAGGGGCGGCACATCGACGTGATCGAGATGGACGCCGCCAGCCACACCGGCGTGGACGACGTGCGCGAGATCATCGAGGCGGTGCGCTATGCCGCCGTTTCGGCGCGCTACAAGATCTACATCATCGACGAAGTCCACATGCTGTCTCGCAATGCATTCAATGCCTTGCTGAAGACACTTGAGGAACCGCCGGCACACGTGAAGTTCCTGTTTGCGACGACCGAGGTGGACAAGCTGCCGGTCACGGTGCTGAGCCGCTGCCAGCGCTTCGACCTGCGTCGCATTCCGGCGGAACTGCTCGCCAGCCACTTCGCCCGCGTCTGCGAGGCCGAGGGCGTGGCCGCCGATCCCGAAGCCCTGTCGATGATTGCTGCCGCTGCCGAAGGTTCGGTGCGCGATGGCCTTTCCATCCTCGACCAGGCGATTGCCCATGCCGATCTTGGCGGTTCGGGGAGGGTAACGCCGGATCAGGTGCAGGACATGCTGGGCCTGGCAGACAAGTCGGCGCAGCGCCGCCTGCTGGGGGCATTGCTCTCTGCTGATGCCAACAGCCTGCTGGACCTGGTCGACGCGCAGTTTGCGCTGGGGGTCGAACCGCTCTCGCTGATGCGCTCGCAGATGGACCTCGTCCACCGGATCACCGTGGCGCAGGTTGGCCGCACCGGTGCCGATGCCATTTCGCCCGAGGAACGTGCGGCGATCGAGGAATGGGCCCAGGCGCTTTCGCCGGGCCAGTTGCACCGCTTGTGGCAATTGCTGCTCAAGGGGCATGACGAGGTGCGGTCCGCGCCCGATCCGCTCGCTTCGGCGCAGATGGCGCTGTTGCGGGTGATGCACGCTGCCGACCTGCCCGATCCCGGCACGCTGGCGCGCCATCTGCAGGATGCCGTGGCCCGCGGCGCTGCTGCCATCGCCGCACCTGCCGGAGCCGGTGGCGGTTCTGCCCCTGCCGCCGCCGCTCCCGCAGCCTCGACCGACTGGGCCGGGCTTTGCGACAAGGTGGAACAATCCGGCCAGCTGCGGATTGCCCAGATCATGCGCGATTGGGTGCGGATCATCGCCTTTGCCCCGCTTTCGCTGACCTATGCTCTGGTAGAAGGCTATCCCGGTGACCCGACCAGCGAACTGCGCGACGGGCTGCTTCGTGCGACGGGTGAGCGCTGGGAAGTGACGCGCGGGGAAGGGGAGGCCATGCCCTCCATGCGCGAGATTGCCGAGGCCGCGCGCGAGGCGGAAGACGCCGCGATGCGCGCTTCGCCGCTGGTGGAAGCCGCTCTCAAGGCTTTCCCCGGCGCGGAATTTGTTGAAGAGGACCAGCCCCGCGACCATCGCGGGCGGGCAAACCGGAGCCGTTACGCATGAAGTCGATGGAAGAGATGCTCAAGGCCGCGCAGCAGGCTGCCGAGACCATCCAGAAGCAGATGACCGAAGCCCAGACCAAGCTTGACCAGATCGAGGTCGAGGGCGTTTCCGGCGGCGGTCTGGTGAAGATCCGCTGCACGGCCAAGGGCCGCGTGGTTGGCGTTTCCGTCGATGACAGCCTGATGCAGCCGAGCGAAAAGCAGATGCTGGAAGACCTTGTCGCCGCCGCCTTCAACGATGCGCGGGTCAAGGCCGATGCCGCCAGCGGCGCGGAAATGGAGCGCATCCAGGGCTCGATGGGCCTGCCGCCGGGCTTCAAGCTTCCCGGCATGGGCTGAACCGGGCGGGAAATTCCGGTTAAAGTTTACAACAGGTAACTCGGGGTTTTTACCCGGTATTCACCACTGGAACGCATTGCTGGCCTCCCCACCGGAGACGTGAGCAATGACTGGAATTTCTTTTCTGGCGATGGCCGGCGGCCTCGTCGTTCTGGGGCTGATGCCCCTGCCTAAGGACAAGCAGCTGGCCAAGGCCTCGCAGGGTGCGGGTGCCGCGCTGTTTGCCGGGGGCCTGCTGGGAGTTTTGTGGGAAATCGTGCCCGCCGTGGCGTGAATTGCGCCCCCATCCACAAGCCATCGCCTTCGCGCCATTGCGTGACAGGGGGGGCAATCCCATATCCCTCGCCAAGCTCCGGTTCATGAGTGATCCGGCACAGGTATGGATATGGAAATGAATCTGCTCCCCTTGCTCCCGCTGCGCGACATTGTCGTTTTCCCCGGCATGGTCGTGCCGCTGTTCGTCGGTCGCGAAAAGTCGGTCGCGGCGCTGGAATCGGCCATGGCCGGCAACAAGGACATCTTCCTCGTCGCCCAGCTCGACCCCGGCTGCGACGATCCGGCGGACGAAGACCTTTACGATATCGGCGTGATCGCCACGGTGCTGCAGCTGCTCAAGCTGCCCGATGGCACGGTGCGTGTGCTGGTAGAAGGCCAGCAGCGCGCGCGGCTCGAACGTGTCGGCGAAGAGGGTGACATGATGGTCGCCCAGGTCGAAAAGCTCGAACCGGTAAGCGCCGCCGGCAGCGAAGCCACGGCGATGATGCGCACGGTGGTCGAACAGTTCGGCGAATATGCCAAGCTCAACAAGAAGCTTTCGGCCGATGCCGGGGCCAACTTTGGCGAAATCACCGATGCCGCCTTGCTCGCCGACGGCGTCGCCGCGCAGATCGGCGCCAAGGTGGCCGACAAGCAGGCGCTGCTTTCCGAAGAAGACCCGATCAAGCGCATGGAAATGGTGCTGGCCTTCATGGAAGGCGAGCTTGGCGTGCTGCAGGTGGAACGAAAGATCCGCGGCCGCGTGAAGCGCCAGATGGAAAAGACCCAGCGCGAATATTACCTCAACGAACAGCTCAAGGCGATCCAGAATGAGCTGGGCGGCGGCGAGGGTGACGACACCAACGAGATTGCCGAGCTTCAGGAAAAGATCGACACGCTCAAGCTGTCGAAGGAAGCGCGCGCAAAGGCGCAGGGCGAGCTGAAGAAGCTCAAGACCATGCAGCCGATGAGCGCCGAGGCAACCGTCGTGCGCAATTACCTCGATGTCCTGCTCGGCCTGCCCTGGGGCAAGAAGTCGAAGCTGAAGAAGGATATCGCCCGCGCCCAGACGATCCTCGATGCCGATCACTATGCGCTCGAGAAGGTGAAGGACCGCATCGTCGAATACCTTGCGGTGCAGGCGCGGACCAACAAGCTGAAGGGGCCGATCCTGTGCCTCGTCGGCCCTCCGGGTGTCGGCAAGACCTCGCTGGGCAAGTCGATCGCCAAGGCCACCGGGCGCGAGTTCATCCGCCAGTCGCTGGGCGGCGTGCGCGACGAGGCGGAAATCCGCGGCCACCGCCGCACCTATATCGGCTCGCTGCCGGGCAAGGTGATCACCAACCTGCGCAAGGCGGGCACCAGCAACCCGCTGTTCCTGCTCGACGAGATCGACAAGCTGGGCCAGGACTATCGCGGCGATCCGGCATCGGCCCTGCTCGAAGTGCTCGATCCCGAACAGAACGCGAAGTTCCAGGATCACTACCTCGAGGTCGATTTCGACCTGTCGGACGTGATGTTCGTCTGCACGGCGAACAGCCTGAACCTGCCGCAGCCGCTGCTCGATCGCATGGAGATCATCCGCCTCGAAGGCTATACCGAGGACGAGAAGGTGGAGATCGCCGAACGGCACCTGGTGGCCAAGCAGGTGGAATCGCATGGGCTCAAGCCGGGCGAGTTCACCCTTACCACCGAAGGCTTGCGCGACCTGATCCGCTATTACACCCGCGAATCCGGCGTTCGCACGCTGGAACGCGAGATCGCGCGGCTGGCCCGCAAGAGCCTGCGCCGCATCCTTGAAGGCAAGGAAAAGTGCGTGACGATCACGCCCGAGAACCTTGCCGATTTCGCCGGGGTGCGGAAGTACCGCTTCGGCGTTTCGGAAGAGGAGCACCAGGTCGGTGCCGTTACCGGCCTTGCCTGGACCGAGGTTGGCGGCGAGCTGCTGACGATCGAAAGCGTCACCGTTCCCGGCAAGGGCGCGGTGAAGACCACCGGCAAGCTTGGCGAAGTGATGAGCGAAAGCGTGCAGATGGCCTTCAGCTTCGTGAAGGCGCGGGCCCCGGCCTATGGCATCAAGCCCTCGATCTTCAATCGCAAGGACCTGCACATCCACCTGCCCGAAGGCGCAGTGCCCAAGGACGGTCCCTCGGCCGGCATCGGCATGGTCACGGCCATGGTCTCCACGCTCACCGGCATTCCGGTGCGCAAGGACATTGCCATGACCGGCGAGGTGACGCTGCGCGGCAGGGTGCTGGCGATCGGCGGCCTGAAGGAAAAGCTGCTGGCGGCCCTGCGCGGCGGCATCAAGACGGTGCTTATCCCGGAAGAGAACCGCAAGGACCTTGTCGAGCTGCCCGCCAACATCAAGGAAGGGCTGGAAATCATCACCGTGTCCCATGTCGACGAGGTGCTGGCCCTGGCGCTCACCGCCAAGCTTGAGCCGGTGGAATGGACCGAGGAAGACGACCTCGCCAGCCAGCCCGCAGCCGCCCATCCGACGGCGACCCGGACCGCGCACTGACCGGCCTTCGGGCCGATTGTGCCATGCAACTGATTCTTGCTGCAATGCGGCGACTCACGCCGGATTGCAGCAATTTCGGCCCTCTGCGGCATTGCAAGACCCCGATTGGCGCAAAATTGGCGTTTTTTCGGGGATAATGGCGGGTCAGGACAGCGCTTTCGCTTTGACAGCGAGGGCAAAAATCGCTCAATTCCGCCGCACTTCGAGGCGAAATCCAAGAAGCTCAGGTTTCAACCAGAAAAGGTAGGGGGTTCCCGAAATGAACAAGAACGATCTTATCGGTGCAGTTGCTGATGCCAGCGGCCTGACCCGCAGCGACGCCACCAAGGCTGTCGAAGGCGTCTTCGACGCCATCACCGGTGCCCTCAAGAAGGGTGACGAAGTTCGCCTCGTCGGCTTCGGCACCTTCTCGGTCGCCAAGCGCAAGGCTTCGACCGGCCGCAACCCCCGCACCGGCGAGCCGATGTCGATCAAGGCTTCGTCGCAGCCGAAGTTCAAGGCTGGCAAGGGCCTCAAGGACGCCGTCAACTAAGACGCGTTCGCAGGCCCGTCGCCTCGGCCTGCACACAAGGATCGGGCCGCAATCGGGTAAACCGGTTGCGGCCTTTTTCTATGCCCGCTCGCGCTGTCGCCAAGCCGGCCTGGCGCCAGCAGTCACCTTCCGGCGCAAGCCAGAGCCGCCGTCAACCGGCAATGCAACAGGGCAGGGGAAGGGGCGGTTGAGCCCCCTCAATTCGCCAGCTTGACCAGCGCGGTCGGTGTCGCGGTCGTCCGGACGTTGACCTTCCATTCCAGCATTTGCCCGGTCGTGCCCGGCTTCGCGCCCTCATCGGTATTGTTGGCGAGGATCTGGCCGTTGGTGGTCAGGGTGAAGGTGCCCTCCATCTCCGGGCCCTTGGGCATCTTCTCGGACTTGCTGAGCGTGCTCAGTGCGCCCATGCCCATGGCCTGGGCCATCGGGTTGGTCGTGCTGCCCGGATTGAAGCCCGGCGCGTCGATCCGCACCGTGCCGTCATTGCGGCGCAGTACCTGAACGAAGGTATTGGTGGTGGGGAACTTCTCGATGATCGGGAAGATGAAATCGTGGTCCACCTTGCCGGCAATGGCGTAGTCGACGTCGAACAGGCCGTCGCCCTTGTAGGTCACGGCCTTCCAGCCGGCCTGACGGCGCAGGCGTCCGGCAAATTCCTCGATCGACTTGGGATCGGTCGGATCAAGGCCGCCAAGCGCCGCCTTCATCTCTTCAAGGTCCTTCTTTTCCCGTGCCGCGCTTTCCTTGCGCGCTTCTTCCCAGTCGAGCTTCTGTTCGGCCAGTTCCTCCGCCGTACAGGGCCGTTCCTTGGGTTCGGCAAAGGTGTCGTCTTCCTCTTCCGCGCCCTTTTTCTTCGACTTGGCCGGGGCGGGCGATTCGTAATCGTAGCAGGGCGATTCCTTGAACTCGCTGTTGCGCTTGTCCATCGCGGCCAGCTGCGCCAGCCCGAACATCGAAATCTCGCCCTTGTAGGTAAAGGTGAACTGCCCGTCCTTGCGCAGGTCGAGCGCCGAGACGAACCGGCCCGGCGTGAGCAGGCAGGCCGAAAGGGTGAGGGCAAGGGCGACAATCGCCCCTACTGCGCCGATGCGCTTCATCATGCCTGTTTTCACCCTGTTCCCTCCTGCCTGTGTTCGGCGCAGCCTATCCTCTTGTTGCCACGGCATAAAGGGCAATTGCGGCAGCGTTGGAAACATTCAGGCTTTCCATCGCCTCGCTGATCGGCAGGCGGGCCAGCGCATCGCAGTGCTGCTGCACATTATGCCGCATGCCTTCGCCTTCGGCGCCCAGCACCAGGGCGACCGGCCCGGCGGGCAGGGCCTCTGCCAGGGTATCGCGCGCTTCGCCGGCAAGGCCGATGCGCCAGTAGCCTGCCTCGGCCACTTCCTCCAGCGCGCGGGAAAGGTTCACCACCCGCACCCAGGGCACCACTTCCAGCGCGCCCGATGCGCTCTTGGCGACGACACCCGATTCGGGCGGGGCGTGCCGGTCCTGCGTGAGGATGGCGCAGGCGTTGAAGGCCGCCGCCGAGCGCAGGATGGCGCCGACGTTGTGCGGATCGGTCACCTGGTCGAGCACCACCAGCGGCCGGGCCGGATCGCCATCGAGCACTTCGTCGAGGAACAGTTCGGGCAGCGGTTCGCATTCCAGCACAAGGCCCTGGTGCGGCGCATCGCGCGCGACGAGGCGGGCAAGATCGAGCGGCTGGGCCCATTCCACGGGAAAGTCGCTGGGCAGTTCGCCATCGAGCGAGGCAACGCCTTCGCGCGTGGCCCAGAGCTTGCGGTGCTGGCGTTCGGGGTTCTTCAGCGCGGCTTCCACCGCGTGGCGACCCCACAGGCGCACCGCGCCGCTTGATGCGCGGCCGCTGCCGCGTCCGCCCTGCATCCGTCCGGCCCGGCCCCGCAGCGCCCGCTTGTTGCGACCGGCATCCGGCCCGCCTTTTGCCCTGTTCATTTGTCCCTCTGTGTGAAATTCCTGCCGCTCATGCCCGCAGGGCCATTGACAGGCAAGCCTTGCTTGGGCATTGGCGCGGCCTCTCGGCCGGACAGCCCCTTGCGGGGATGAATTAACGGGGAAACCCGTCACCGGCGGCACTGGTGTGGACAGGTGGCCGAGTGGTTAAAGGCAGCAGACTGTAAATCTGCCCGTGCAAGCGTACGCTGGTTCGAATCCAGCCCTGTCCACCACCGCCCTCCAGCGAACCGACACCAAGGTCCTTTCCCGGCATTCGACAGCTATGGGTTGTTACATTTGTCCATAGCGCCTAGATGAACGCCAATGTCTTCTAACCTGACTGACAATCGCGGCCGCGGTGAAGCATCGTGGCAATGGCCGAGCGTTCACCCCGAAGGTCGCAAGTTCGCCCTTATTGCCGGGGCCGCCTCGGTGTTCGCCGCCTTCATGGCCTGGGAAACCGTGGCCTGGCCGCTCGGCGCGCTGGTGCTGGGCATCCTCGCCTTCTTCCGCGATCCCCCGCGCGTCACGCCGCAGGGCGACGGGCTGATCGTTTCGCCGGCTGACGGGCTGGTCACGCTGATCCGCAAGGTTCCGCCGCCGCCCGAACTGGCCCGCACCGACGGCACGGGCGAGGGGCTGGGCGAAGCGCCGCTGACGCGCATTTCGATCTTCATGTCGGTGTTCGATGTGCACATCAACCGTTCGCCGATCAGCGGCACGGTGCGCCGCGTGGCCTATATTCCGGGCCGTTTCCTCAATGCCGATCTCGACAAGGCGAGCGATGAGAACGAGCGCCAGCACTGGCTGGTAGAACGCAGCGACGGGCTTGCCATCGGTTTCACCCAGATCGCCGGGCTGGTGGCGCGGCGCATCGTGCCCTTCCTCAAGCCGGGCGAGCAGGTTGCCGCCGGCGGCCGCATCGGCCTGATCCGCTTTGGCAGCCGGGTTGACGTTTTCCTGCCCGAAGGCACCGAATCGCGCGTGCTGGTCGGCCAGAAGGTGATCGCCGGCGAGACCGTGCTGGCCGAAGTCGGCTCGCAGGCACTGATCGAAGGGCAGCGCCAGTGAACGGGCCCGGGCAGGGGCGCGACAAGCTCGTGCGCCTGCCGCGTGGGCTGACGGTCCGCACGCTGGTTCCCAATGCGATTACAGCCGCCGCGCTGGGCTTCGGCCTCACCGGCATCCGCTTTGCCATCACCGGGCAGTTCGAGCAGGCGGTCCTCGCTGTGCTGCTGGCCGGACTGCTCGACGGGATCGACGGCCGCATCGCCCGCCTGCTCAAGGGGCAATCGCGCTTCGGTGCCGAGCTGGACAGCCTGGCGGACAACGTTTCCTTCGGTGTCGCTCCGGCGCTGATCCTGTTTCTGTGGTCCTTGCAGGACCTGCCGCGCCTCGGCTGGTTCGCCAGCCTGGTCTTCGCCATCTGCTGCGCGCTGCGGCTGGCCCGGTTCAATGCCCGGATCGATGTGGAAGAGCAGCCGCACAAGTCTGCCGGCTTCCTCACCGGCGTTCCTGCACCGGTCGGGGCGGGGCTTGCCCTGCTGCCGATGTTCCTGTGGTTCGTGACCGAACGCCCCGAACTGCGCGAACCGGCGGTCGTCGGCATCTGGCTCGTGGCGATCGCCTTCCTCATGATCTCCAGCGTCGCCACGCTTGGCTGGGGCAAGCTGCGCCCGCGCCGCGGCATCCGGTTGTGGCTGGTCATGGCGCTGGGCATGATTGGCGTTGCCCTGCTGACCGAACCCTGGCTCACCCTGATCGGGATCTGCGTGATCTACCTTGCGCTGCTGCCCTATGGCATCTGGTCCTATTCGCAGGTCAGGCGGCGGCGCGCCACGACTGCGGCACCAGAGCAGCCTTCCGCCTGACCGGCAGCACGCTGACCGGTGCCGGCAGGCGCCGCACTTCAACCGTCGTAACCCGCCAGGTCACTTCCCGCATCGGATCCCCTGCGGCCATTTCCGCGCGCAGTGCCCGCAGGCGGGGCAGGGCCTGCGCGATGCTGGCGGCGATCACGGCGAGGGCGAAGCCGCCGGTGGCGACAAACAGGGCGGAAAGCAGCAGCTGGGCAGTCATGATCACTTCACCTCTTGCCTGTTCGCCATGCTGTGGCGAGACTATTGAAAGCCTGTGGACAACCTGGTGATTCGCTTTGGCGGATCGGCGGTTTTCCGTGTTCTTGAAAGCAATGTTCTCTATTTGTTCCATCGTGTCAAGCGATTTGTTCCGCTTGCCTCTCTGCGCGCCGTTCCCGCCGGGTGGCTGCCAGCGCCTGCACATGCGCTTTTGCGCTGGATTTGCGCGGCCAATGACGCTAAGGGCGCGGCCGTTCGCAGGGAATCGCGGCCATTCGGGCCGGGAGGACAGGCGGGCTAATCCACACGGGATGCACACATACCGGTGCCTTGGCGGGAGCTCCGCCTGGTTCCAGCGTCCCGGAGGTTCGAACCGGAAAGGAATTACCTATGGCGGCTCCTGTCGTCACCATGCAGCAGCTTATCGAGGCCGGCGCTCACTTCGGCCACCAGACCCACCGCTGGAACCCGCGCATGAAGCCCTACATCTTCGGCGCGCGTAACGGTGTCCACATTCTCGACCTGTCGCAGACCGTGCCGCTGATGGCCCGCGCGCTCGACTTCATCGACGCCACCGTCCGCGCTGGCGGCAAGGTGCTGTTCGTCGGCACCAAGCGCCAGGCTCAGGAGCCGATCGCCCAGGCCGCGCGCGCTTCTGGCCAGCACTTCGTCAACCACCGCTGGCTGGGCGGCATGCTCACCAACTGGAAGACCATCTCGGGCTCGATCAAGCGCCTGAAGTCGATGGAAGAGCAGCTTTCGGGCGACACCTCGGGCTTCACGAAGAAGGAAGTCCTGCAGATGACCCGCGAGCGCGACAAGCTTGAGCTGTCGCTCGGCGGCATCCGCGACATGGGCGGCATTCCGGACGTGATGTTCGTGATCGACGCCAACAAGGAAGAGCTGGCGATCAAGGAAGCCAACGTCCTGGGTATCCCGGTCGTCGCCATCCTCGATTCGAACGTCTCGCCCGATGGCATCGCGTTCCCGATCCCGGCGAACGACGACGCCAGCCGCGCGATCCGCCTGTATTGCGAGGCCGTGGCCGCCGCTGCCCGCAAGGGTGGCCGTGAAGCCGTGGTCGATTCGGGCGTCGATGTCGGCGCGCTGGAAGTGGCACCGGTTGAAGAAGCCGTGGTATCGGTCCCGGCCGAGGAAGCTCCCGCAGCCGAAGCCTGATCTTCGGATCGGCCTCGTCACACAAGTGTAGCGCGCCGGGCCCATGGGCCCGGCCGCGATATTCCAATTCAAGAGGACTAGTCATATGGCTTACACCGCCACTGACGTGAAGAACCTGCGCGAGCGCACCGGCGCCGGCATGATGGACTGCAAGAAGGCGCTCGACGAATCGAACGGCGATTTCGAAGCCGCGGTTGACGCTCTGCGCGCCAAGGGCCTTGCCGCCGTCGCCAAGAAGTCGAGCCGCACGGCTGCCGAAGGCCTCGTCGGCGTTGCCGTCGAAGGTACCAAGGGCGTCGCCGTCGAAGTGAACTCGGAAACCGACTTCGTCGCCAAGAACGACCAGTTCCAGGACTTCGTGCGCAAGACCACCCAGGTCGCGCTCGGCCAGTCGTCGGACGACGTGGAGGCACTCAAGGCCGCAGCCTATCCGGGCGGCGGCACGGTTGCCGACACGCTGACCGCCAACGTTGCCACCATCGGTGAAAACCAGCAGGTCCGCCGCATGAAGACCGTTTCGGTCGCGAACGGCGTTGTCGTGCCCTACATGCACAACGCCGCTGCGCCGAACCTCGGCAAGATCGGCGTGCTCGTCGCGCTCGAATCGGAAGCTCCGGCTGCCGTTCTCGAACCGCTTGGCAAGCAGATCGCCATGCACATCGCGGCGGCTTTCCCGCTGGCGCTGTCGGCTGACGACCTCGATCCCGAACTGCTCGCCCGCGAGCGCAAGATCGCTGCCGAAAAGGCCGCTGAATCGGGCAAGCCGGCGGAAGTCCAGGCCAAGATGGTCGACGGTGCGGTTTCCAAGTACGCCAAGGAAAACGCCCTGCTCAGCCAGATCTTCGTCATGGACAACAAGACCCCGATCCAGCAGGTCGTTGACCAGGCCGGCAAGGAAGCCGGTGCCAAGATCGTGCTGAAGGACTACGTCCGCTTCCAGCTCGGCGAAGGCATCGAGAAGGAAGTCAGCGACTTCGCGGCCGAAGTGGCTGCGGCTGCCGGCCTGAACTGATCGTTCGGCACAGCAGGATTGCGGGGCTCGGAACTTCGGTTCCGGGCCCCGTTGCTATTTGGGCCCGCGCACCGTCACCAGCCACATGTCGGGCACGGCGAGGAAGCGGAAGGGCAGCACGCTGGTGCCAAGGCCGGCGGTGACGATCACCGTCTTGCGCCCCTCGACGATCCTGCCGCAGGCATAGCGATCGCCATAGTTCGACATATAGGCCGGTGATCCGCCCCACGGCCACTGGATCTGCCCGCAATGGGTATGCCCGGCGAGGGTGAGGGGGATGTCATCCGGCAGGCTGGGGACAACATCCGGCCCATGGCTGAGCGCGACGATGGCGCCGTGATCGGCGGGTGCCTTCGCGAAGGCGCGGGGATAATCGGAGTGCTGGCTCATGTGATCGCCGACGCCGACGATGTGCAGCGGGCCGATCTGCGCCGATTCGTTCAGCAGCACCCTCGCGCCGATGTGGCGCAGTTCGCGGATGCCCTCTTCGGCATTGCGCCAGTGATCGTGATTGCCCAGCACCGCGATCGTCGCGATCCGCGGCTTGAGCGCGGCCAGCGGGGCCAGCGCGTCGCGGTATTGGTAATGGTGCAGGGCGAGCGTCCGGTCGGTGATGAAATCGCCGGCCAGCATCACGTAATCGGGCTTCAACGCATTCACCTGGGCGACGATGCGCGCCAGCCGGCTGGGCGGCATGTCGGGATCGGCAACGTGAAAGTCGGAAAGCAGGGCGATGGTCAGCGGCGGAGCATCCTTGGCCAGCCCGGGCAGCACCACTTCGGTGCGCCGCACGACCGGATCGGCCATCGTATCGCGCCAGGCAATGATCGAGCAGGGAATGCCGACCGCAAGCACCAGGTACCTGAAGGCGCGCATCTTGTTGTTTCGCACCCAGCCAAGTGCCTTGCGCACAGTCACTCCCTTTACCTCGCATCACCTAGGCGGTAACGCCGCCGCACTCGTAGGAAACCGGAATCACCATCGCAATGGCCACTGGCAAATACAAGCGCGTCCTGCTGAAGCTTTCGGGCGAAGTGCTGATGGGCAACCAGCAGTTCGGCATCGATCCCGAATTCGTCGCCGAGCTGGCGAAGGAAGTTAAGGCGGCCAAGGACAGCGGGCTGGAGCTTTGCCTGGTCATCGGCGGCGGCAACATCTTCCGCGGCATGGCCGGTGCCGCCAAGGGCATGGACCGCGCCCAGGCCGACTACATGGGCATGCTGGCCACGGTGATGAACGCGCTGGCCATGCAGAACGCGCTTGAGCAGCTTGGCGTGCCAACCCGCGTGCAGTCCGCCATCGAGATGGACAAGGTGTGCGAACCGGTGATCCGCCGCCGGGCAGAACGCCACCTTGAAAAGGGCCGCGTGGTGATCTTCGCCGCGGGCGTGGGCGCGCCCTATTTCACCACCGATTCCGGCGCGGCGCTGCGGGCTGCCGAAATGCAGTGCGATGCGCTGCTGAAGGGGACTTCGGTCGATGGCGTCTATGACAGCGATCCCAAGTCGAACCCGCAGGCCAAGCGTTACGATACAGTCGATTACGACACGGTCCTGGCAGATAACCTGAAGGTTATGGATGCCAGCGCCGTGGCGCTTTGCCGCGATAACAACATTCCCATCGTCGTCTTCTCGATCCGCGAAAAGGGCAACCTCGCCCGAGTGCTGGCCGGAGAAGGCACGCAAACCATCGTGAAGAAGGGGTAAGGCCATGGCCAAGTACGACAAGGCGGATCTGGAACGCCGCATGCAGGGAGCGGTCGAATCGCTGAAGCACGACCTCGCCGGCCTGCGCACCGGTCGCGCGAACACCACGCTGCTCGAGCCGATCACGGTAGAGGTTTACGGCGCGCATACGCCGCTGAACCAGGTCGCCTCGATCTCCGCGCCCGAACCGCGGATGCTCTCGGTGCAGGTCTGGGACAAGTCGAACATCGGCCCGGTAGAGAAGGCGATCCGCTCGGCCGGTCTCGGGCTCAACCCGATCAACGATGGCAACACCCTGCGCCTGCCGATCCCCGACCTGACCGAGGAACGCCGCAAGGAACTGGCCAAGCTGGCCGGCCAGTACGCCGAAAAGGCGCGCATCGCGATCCGCAACGTCCGCCGCGACGGCATGGAGAACCTGAAGGCCGATGAAGCCAAGAAGGAAATCTCCGAGGACGATCGCAAGCGCGCCGAAACCGAGGTGCAGAAGCTTACCGACGACATGATCAAGGCTGCTGACGAGGCGGCGGCGGCCAAGGAAAAGGAAATCCTCGGCAAGTGAGTTCGTCGCGCGCTTCGGGCGAAAGGCGCGCGGATCATGGCGCCCGTCATGTCGCCATCATCATGGACGGCAACGGGCGGTGGGCGAAGAAGCGCATGCTGCCGCGCGCCATGGGCCACAAGAAGGGCGTGGAAGCCGTGCGCAAGGTCGTGCGCGCGGCCAAGGACCTCGGGCTCGAGGCGCTGACGCTCTATGCCTTCAGCACCGAGAACTGGCGCCGCTCCGAAGAGGAAGTCGGCGCCCTGATGGGGCTGATGAAGGCCTTTATCATCGCCGACCTCGATGAGTTCGCAGCCAACAACGTGCGTTTGCGGATTATCGGCGATTACAATGCCTTTCCGCCGGATGTTGTCGAACTGGTTGAAAAGGCGCTGGCGCGCACCGCGGCCAATACCGGGACGACGCTGGCCGTGGCGCTGAACTACGGCGCCCAGGACGAGATTGCCCGCGCGGCCACCAAGGCTGCCGCCAAGGGGCCGATCACGCCGGAAACCATCGAGGCTGAACTCGACACGGCCGGGATGCCGCCGCTGGACCTGCTGATCCGCACGTCGGGAGAAGTGCGCCTGTCCAACTTCCTGCTGTGGCAGGCGGCCTATGCCGAAATGATGTTTGTCGATACGTTGTGGCCCGATTTCACGCCCGAGCATCTGGCCGGGGCGCTGGAACAGTTCGCACAGAGGGAGCGGCGCTATGGCGGGCGTTGAGGCGAAGAAGAGCGACCTGGGCGTTCGCACGGCATCGGCCGTGGTCATGGTTGCGGTCGCCGGTGCGGCCTTGTGGCTGGGCGGATGGCTCTGGGCGCTGTTCGTCGGCGCAATCGCCACGGGCGTGCTGTGGGAATGGCGCGGGCTGGTGCGCGGCTTTGCCGCCACGCCCATGCAGCAGACGCTGTGGAATATCGGCGGCATCGTCTACATCGGCTTTGCCACGGCCATGCTGCTGTTCCTGCGCAGCGAGTTCTTCCCGGTTATCGCCCCGGTTTCGGTCATCCTTGGCGTGATCGCCACCGATGTCGGTGCCTATTTTGCCGGACGGACGATCGGCGGGCCGAAAATTGCCCCTGCGATCAGCCCGTCGAAGACCTGGGCCGGGCTGTTTGGCGGCATGACCGGAGCAACACTCTCTTTTGCCACGCTCATGGCCTATCGGTCCGAAGCCGGCCTTGGCGGCATTGCCACCATCGCCTGGAGCGAGGCCGTGTTCTTCGGCTGCTTCACTGCGGTGATCGCGCAGGCCGGCGACTTCTTCGAAAGCTGGATGAAGCGCCGCGCCGGCGTGAAGGATTCGGGCAAGTTGATCCCCGGGCACGGCGGCCTGTTCGACCGTGTCGATGGACTGCTTGCGGTTGTTTTCATTGGCGGGTTGCTGATGGCGGGCGCCGGATTGCTGGGCCTCAACTGATGACCCGTTCGATTTCCATCCTTGGCGCGACCGGCTCGATCGGGGCCTCGACGCTCGATCTGGTCCGTCGCAACCGGGATGCGTGGAAGGTCGTGGCGCTTACCGCCAATGGCAATGCGCGGGAACTGGCAAGGCTGGCGGCTGAATTTTCCGCCGAGATTGCCGTTGTAGCCGATGAAGGCTGCCTTCCCGAATTGCAGGCCGCTCTCGCCGGGTCGCGGATCGAGGTTGCTGGCGGGAAGGCAGCCCTGACCGCTGCCGCCACCCGCCAGGCGGACATCACCGTTGCCGCGATCGTCGGCTGCGCCGGCCTTGAGCCGACCATGGCGGCAATCGAGCAGGGCAGGACCGTGGCGCTGGCCAACAAGGAGGCGCTTGTCTCTGCCGGCGACGTTATGATGGACGCGGTTAAGCGCCACGGCACCACGCTGCTGCCGATGGACAGCGAACACAACGCCATCTTCCAGTGCCTTGCCGGCAATTCCTATGACCATGTCCGCTCAATCACCCTGACAGCCAGCGGCGGTCCGTTCCGCGACTGGTCGGCGGATCAGCTCGCCACGGCCACCCCGGCCCAGGCGGTGAAGCACCCTAACTGGGACATGGGCGCGAAGATCAGCGTCGATAGCGCCACCATGTTCAACAAGGGCCTTGAACTGATCGAGGCGCATCACCTGTTTCCGGTAGGGCTGGAGCGGCTGCGGATCATCGTCCACCCGCAATCGATCATCCATTCGATGGTCGAATACCGCGACGGATCGACGCTGGCCCAGCTTGGCCCTTCCGACATGCGCGTGCCCATCGCCTCGTGCCTGGCCTGGCCGCAGCGCATGGATACGCCCTGCGCCCCGCTCGACCTTGCCGCCATCGGCGAGCTGACCTTCCGCGCGCCCGACGAGCAGCGCTTTCCCGCCACTCGCCTGTGCCGCGAGGCCGCCGAAGCGGGCGGGGCGGCTCCCGCCGTTCTCAATGCCGGAAACGAGGTGGCCGTGGCGGCTTTCCTTGCCGGTAAGCTGGCGTTCACCCGCATCGCGGTAGAGGTTGGCCGACTGATGGACCGTTTCTCCCCCGCCGCGCCTGCTTCCCTTGGCGATGTGATGGCTGTAGATGCCGAAGCGCGGGCGCTCGCCACGCAGATGCTGGAGCCTGCCTGACTTGTTTCAATTTCCTCCCCTGATCCAGTCGATCATCGGATTCCTGCTGCTCATCGGCCCGCTCGTCGTGCTGCATGAGCTGGGCCACTACCTCGTTGCCCGCTGGCTGGGCGTGAAGAGCGACGTCTTCTCGATCGGTTTCGGCAAGGAGCTGTGGGGCTGGACCGACAAGCGCGGCACGCGCTGGCGGCTCGCGGCGATCCCGCTGGGCGGCTATGTCCAGTTCGCAGGCGACGGTAACGCCGTCAGCCAGACCGACGAGGACAAGATCGGGGCCATGAGCGCCGAGGAACGCAGCCATGCCTTTGCCACGCAGCCGCTGTGGAAGCGCGCGCTGATCGTTGCCGCAGGGCCGGTGGCGAACATCCTTGTCGCCGTGGTCATCTTTGCCGCGTTCTTCATGGCTTTCGGCAAGATTGCCGCGCCGCCGGTGATCGGTGAATTCGGGGAAAATGCAGCGGCACAGGCCGCGGGCCTCAAGCTGGGTGACCGCATTGTCGCCATCGACGGCGCGAAGATCGAGGAATTCCCCGATATCGCCGAACGGGTTGCCCCCTATCCCGGCCAGGAAGTGACGCTGGTGATCCGGCGCGACGGGCAGGAGTTCGAGCGCAAGGTCCGCCTGCAGGACTTCGTCAAGCGCGACAAGTTCGGCAACGAGACGCACATCGGCCTGCTGGGCATCCGCCCGACGACGATCGAGGTGATCGAGGTCGGGCCGGTCAAGGCCGTTGCCCTGGCCTTCGAGGAGAGCTGGGGAATCGTCCGCACGCTCACCGTCGGGCTCAAGCAGATCATCACTGGCGAACGATCGCTCGACGAGCTGGGCGGACCGGTGAAAACCGCGAAATTCTCGGGCGAACAGCTCAGCCTCGGCTGGCTCAGCTTCGTCTCTTTCATCGGCTTCATTTCGATTAACTTGGCATTCATCAACCTCTTGCCAATTCCCACCCTCGATGGCGGGCACCTGGCATTCTACGCTGCGGAGGCCGTGCGCCGTCGCCCGGTCGATGCCAAGGGCCAGGAATGGGCGTTCCGCACCGGGCTGGCCTTCGTGCTTGCCCTTATGCTGTTCGTCACAATCAACGACATCGCTTCGCTGCTGCCGATCGGCAAATAGCCGGTGGACGGCAGCGGAAAAGCGGGGGCGGGAAGGGACTGATTGCTTGATAACCGGCATTTCATCGGGCAGAGGGCTCGCTTGGGATTTAATGGGCTTGCGCTTGCGTCTTGTGCGCCTGACTGCGGCCACAATTGATCGGAATACGGCGTGTCGATGATGGGACGGACTATGGCATTGAACTCGAATTTCCGTCGCAACTCGACGCGTCTGGCGGCCCTGCTGGCAACCACTGTCCTCGCCGGACTGCCCGCCGCCGCGATGGCCCAGTCGGCTCCGGCAGCTGCGCCTGCCCCGGCCCCGGCAGCAGCCCCCGCTGCGGCTGAGCCCGCGCCGCAGCTCGTCCGCTCGCTCGACGTTGCCGGCAACCAGCGTCTCGAACGCGATACCATCCTGTCCTACATCCGTATGCGCCTTGGCCAGCCCTATACCCAGGCCAGCGCCGACCAGGCCCTGAAGGACCTCTACGCGACCGAGCTGTTCTCCGACGTGCAGGTGCGCAGCGACGGCAACGGCAACGTGGTGATCCAGGTCAAGGAAAACCCGGTCATCAACCGCATCATCTACGAGGGCAACAAGCGCCTCAAGGAAGAGAAGCTGGCCCCCGAAGTGAAGCTGGCCCCGCGCCAGATCTTCACCCGTTCGAAGGTGCGCGCCGACGTTGCCCGCATCATCGAGCTTTACAAGCGCCAGGGCCGCTTCGCCGCGACGGTCGAACCGAAGATGGTCATGCTTGACCAGAACCGCGTCGACATCGTTTTCGAAATCAACGAGGGCCCGCGCTCGAAGGTTCGCCAGATCAACATCATCGGCAACGAAAAGTTCGACGATGGCGAGCTGCGCAGCGAGATGCTGACCAAGCAGAGCCGCACCTGGCGCCTGTTCTCGTCGAAGGACAGCTACGATCCCGATCGCCTGGCCTATGACCAGCAGAAGCTGCGCCAGTTCTACCTGACGCAGGGCTATGCCGATTTCCGCGTCGTTTCCGCCGTGGCCGAACTGACGCCGGACAAGAAGGACTTCATCATCACCTACGTGGTGGAAGAAGGCCAGCGCTACAAGTTCGGCGACGTGAAGGTGGAAAGCCAGCTTCGCGACTTCGATGGCGACGTGCTGGCCAAGCAGCTGCCGATGAAGAAGGACGACTGGTATAATGCCAAGCTCGTCGAAGACACCATCGACAAGCTGAACCAGACCGCCGGCGCCTTCGGCTATGCCTTCGCCGATGTCGAACCGAACTATGACCGCAGCAAGGAAGACCTCACCATGGGGATTACCTTCCGCATTGCGGAAGCGCCCCGCGTCTATGTCGAAAAGGTCGAGATCAACGGCAACACGCTGACGCAGGACAAGGTGATCCGTCGCGAATTCCGTCTTTCGGAAGGCGATGCGTTCAACTCGCTGCAGGTCAAGCGTTCGACCAACCGCATCAACTCGCTGGGCTATTTCCAGGAGAAATTCGAGGTCAAGCAGGAGCAGGGCTCCGCGCCTGACCGCGTGGTGCTGAAGGCCGATATCGAGGAAAAGCCCACCGGCGAACTCCAGCTTTCGGCCGGTTTCTCCTCGATCGAAAGCTTCATCCTCCAGGCCTCGGTCCAGCAGCGCAACTTCCGCGGCCGCGGCCAGACGGTCGGTGCCTCGGTCAGCTATTCGCGCTACTCCAAGTCGGCGCAGCTGAGCTTCACCGAGCCTTATGTGTTCGACCGCAACATCTCGTTCGGTGCCGACATCTACCGGCGCGATTACAACAACTTCAACTTCTCCGGCCAGGATCGCAACACGCTCTACGGCCAGACGACGACCGGCTTCCAGATGCGCGCGGGCGTGCCGCTCAGCGAATATACCAGCCTGGTCGGCCGCTATACCTTCAACGTCGACAACGTGACGCTGGACGAGAACCAGTTCTACACCGGCGGTGCCTGCGACCCGCTGCTCGCCGGCCGCTACCTGTGCGACGCCATCGGCAAGCGCACGACCTCAAGCCTCGGCCTGACCTGGATCTACGACACGCTGGACAACCGCGTACGCCCCAGCCGTGGCCACACCGTTTCGCTTACCGGTGAATTCGCCGGCCTTGGCGGCTCGGTGAAATATGCCCGCTTCTCGCTGAATGCTGCCAAGTACTGGCCGCTGGGCAAGGGCTGGATCTTCTCGGTCTCGGGCGAAGGCGGCATCATCAAGGGGCTGAACAACGGCGGCGACGTGCGCCTGACCGACCGCTTCTACCTCGGCGAACCGCAGATCCGCGGCTTCGACATCCGCGGTGTCGGCCCGCGCGTGCTGCGCAAGCCCTATGTCGATACGCCCGGTATCTTCACCTCGGGCAGCTATTGCTACGTGCCCGAAGTGCCCGCGACCTCGACCACTGCGGCGATCCCGGCAGTTCGCACGGCGGCCAATTCGATCAAGGACTGCGCCGAGAACCAGACCTTCCTCGAAGCGGGCGGCGTTACCGGCGATCGCGATACCTGGCAGGACGACGCCATCGGCGGCCGGTACTACTACCTTGGCCGCATGGAGCTGGAAATCCCGCTGGGCTCGGGTGCACGCGAAATGGGCATCCGTCCGTCGATCTTCCTCGACGCTGGCGCGGTCTGGTCGATCCGCAGCCCGCAGCTGACCGATACGGCTGACCTCAATGGCGATGGCGTGATCGACAACCCGACCGGGCAGGTGTTCATCGCCTCGCGCGATCCGCAGTCGGGCCTGCCGCTCTACACCGTCACCTGCAACGGCACGCCGACCACCTCGGGCAGCGCCACGGCGCCCAGCCTGCCGAGCACCTGCACCGGCACGGGCGATGGCGTGATCGCGCTGGGCAGCAACACCGCGTTCAAGGAATTCTTCCTTGGCAATTCGTGGAAGCCGCGCGTCGCCATCGGCATCGGCTTCAACTGGAACTCGCCGTTCGGTCCGTTCCGCCTCGATTTCGCCAAGACCCTGCTCAAGCAGCCGGGCGACGATACCAAGTCCTTCACTTTCAACGTAGGAACCCAATTCTGATGAAGACCACTCTCAAGGCTCTCGCGCTTGCTTCGCCTGCCGCGCTGCTGCTGGCGGCTCCTGCGCAGGCGCAGGTTGCCGGCATCGCCACTGCCAACCCGACCGTCGCGGTTGGCCGGACCAAGGCCTTTGCTGCGGCGAACCAGAAGATCGACACGAATTACAAGTCGGCGTTCGAACAGATCGACGCGCGTCGCAAGTCGGCCCAGGGGATCATCCAGCCGCTGCTCGCCCAGCTTGATACCAACAAGGACAAGAAGGTCGACGATGCCGAACTGGAAGCGGCAAACAAGGCCAACAATCCGGTGCTGAAGCAGATCGACGATGCCGAGAAGGCCGCCCAGGCTGATATAAGCCGCCTCAGCTCGCCCGTCGTGCGTTCGCAGGCCTATGCCATCGAACAGCTGCTGGCGCAGTACAAGGCCGCGCAGGACCGCGTGGTTGCCGCGCGTCGCGTGTCGGTGATCCTGACGCCGGATTCGTTCATCTATGCGCCGCCGGAAGCAGACCTGACCCAGGCCATTGCCGCGGAACTCGATACGCTTGTGCCGAACCCGTCGATCGATGCCCCGACTACCTGGGCTCCCCAGCAGCAGACGCTCGAACTGCAGCAGCAGCTTGGTCGTCTCATGCAGATCGACATGAGCCGTGCCGCCCAGGCTGCGCAGGCCCAGGGCGCCAATGCCCAGGCTCCGGCGGCCCAGCCGGCCGCCAATGCCAAGCCGAAGAAGCCTTCGGGCCGCTAAGAGCCAGCACGGGGGCAGGGCATGAGCGAGGAAACCGGCACCGCCGTTGAGGCGAAGTCGATGGACATCACCGGCATTCTCGCGGCCCTGCCGCATCGGTATCCGATGCTGCTGGTCGACCGCGTGGTCAGCCTCGTCCCCGACGGGCAGATCCACGCGGTGAAGGCGGTCAGCTTCAACGAGGGCTTTTTCCAGGGCCACTTTCCGGGCCGCCCGATCATGCCGGGCGTGCTGCAGATCGAGGCGCTGGCCCAGGCTGCCGGCATCCTCGCCATCGAAACGCTCGGCCTCGCCGGAACCGGCAAGCTGGTCTATTTCATGGCGATCGAGGATGCCAAGTTCCGCGCTCCGGTGGAACCGGGCGTCCTGCTGAACCTGGAAGCGGGCTTCGTCCAGAAGCGCGCCCGCGTCTGCAAGTTCTGGGGCAAGGCCTCGGTGGACGGCAAGGTGACCTGCGAGGTGAACTTCACGGCGATGATCGCCGGTTCCTGACGGGTGCGGCAAGGGCGTCCGTCCTTGCCTTGCTATTCCGCCCCGCTCCCCCGGCCCGACCACCCGACAGTATACCCTATGGGTGGTCGGGCCGGGGGAGCGGGACGGAACAGAAACCAGCCGAAAGGCTGGACAAACAGGCGCAGCATGGCTATGCGCGCGCCTTCCATTTCAGGCCGGTCGGAACCGGCCATAGCGAAAGTGTGAGACTATGAAGGCCGATGTCCATCCCGACTATCACATGATCAAGGTGCAGATGACCGACGGCACCGTGTTCGAAACCCGCTCCACCTGGGGCAAGGAAGGCGACACGCTGGTACTGGAAATCGATCCCACCTCGCACCCGGCGTGGACCGGCGGTACGCGCCAGCTGG
This sequence comes from Novosphingobium sp. TH158, assembly GCF_002855555.1. Lineage (NCBI taxonomy): Bacteria > Pseudomonadati > Pseudomonadota > Alphaproteobacteria > Sphingomonadales > Sphingomonadaceae > Novosphingobium > Novosphingobium sp. TH158. The sequence continues at coordinate 247,774 of NZ_PKRT01000001.1, forward strand.
ACACCGGCGGCCGCGTTGCCCAGTTCAACAAGCGCTTCGGCGGGCTTACGCTCAAGAAGTAAGTTGGCCCCGCAAGGGAAAAGCAAAAGGGCGGCCGATTGGTCGCCCTTTTTCGTTGCTGTTAGCGAATCTGCCCCGGCGGGCTTACCATTCGTCCTGCATGGCGATCTGGTCCATCCAGTCCTGCCGGTCGCGGGTGAGGGGGCGCAGGAATTCGATACCCGCCGCGCCGTCGCGCGTCCAGCGCACGATGCCATCCACCGGCTTGCCGCGTCCCAGGCTGATCGAGACGATCCCGCCGGTCCGAACCCAGTCCGCTTCCGAACGGATCGCGCAGCCGAGCGTCGATATGTCGCGCAGACGGGCGCCTTCGCGCTTGCCGTCCACGCTGGTGATGCTGGCGATTGCGCGCACCTTGCTGCGCGCCGCCTTGCGTTCGACGAAAGCGCGGCTCGAAGCCGACTTGCCCCTGGTTGCCGTTGCCCGTGTTGCCATAGCGCGTGATCCGGTCACCCGGAATTCCCCATAGTTTCACGCTCAGGGCTAGCGAACACCGGTAAACAAGCGGTTTATTGACCGAAGGTGAAGTCCGGCAGTTCATGGAACGCGCGGCGCAGCGCTTCGCCCCAGCCAGCGGAGACGGCGCGGAAATAGGGATCGTCCGCCGTGATGCGGCGCTGGTGCAGCGGCTCGAACTTGTCACGCTCGATAACCAGCAGGTCGAGCGGCAGACCCACCGAGAGGTTGGCCTTGATCGTCGAATCGAAGCTGACCATCAGCAGCTTCACCGCATCCTCGAAGCTCATGTCGCTTGAATAGCCGCGCACCAGGATCGGGCGTCCGTACTTGGTCTCGCCGATCTGGAAATAGGGCGTGTCGAAACTCGCCTCGATGAAATTGCCTTCTGGGTAGATCAGGAACAGGCGCGGCTCCATGCCGGCGATCTGGCCCGCCACGATGATCGAGGCGTGGAACATGTCGGTGCTGGCCTGTCCGCTCTCCGCCTTCTGCGCGACGATAGTATCATTGAGCAGCTTGCCAACCTGGGTTGCCACCTGGAACATGGTCGGCGCTTCGAGCAGCGAATTGTGCCGTTCCGATGGGGCCTTGTTGCGCTCTTCCAGCTGGCTGATCACCGATTGCGTGGTGGCAAGGTTGCCGGCGGTCATCACCGCGATCACGCGCTCGCCAGGGACCGACCACTGGAACATCTTGCGGAAGGTGGAAACGTTGTCGATGCCCGCATTGGTGCGGGTGTCGCTCATCATCACCAGCCCCTTGTCGAGCAGCATTCCCACGCAATAGGTCACGGCAATTCCCCTTCGCCTGCCGCTTACTGTTCGGCGATCTGCTGTTCAACCGCCAGGCTCACCGCCAGGGCGGCTTCTCCCGCGCCGAAGGATATGCCGGTGATCGGCGCTGCCTCGCGATAGTCGCAGCCGCTGGCGACGCGGACATAGCGGGCATCGGGGGAGATGCCGTTGGACACGTCGAAGCCCACCCAGCCCAGCCCATCCACGTGGGCCTCTGCCCAGCCGTGGCCCGCCTCCTGGTCGATGCGGTCATCCATCATCAGGTAGCCGCTGACATAGCGGGCCGGCACCCCCAGCGCGCGGGCGCAGCCGATGAAGATGTGGGCGTGGTCCTGGCAGACGCCGCGGCCGGCGGAAAAGGCTTCTTCCGCGCTGGTCGTCACGTCGGTGTGGCCGATTTCATAGCGCACCGCCTGCAAGACCGCGCCGGACAATTCATGGAGCATGGCGAGGCGGTCTGCCTTGCCCCCCTGAAGCGATCCGGCCAGCGCCCGCATCCGCGCGCCTGGGCGGGTGAGGGCGGTCTGCTGCTGGAAAAGCCACAGCGGCACGTGGCCGGTATGCGGCCCTAGCACGCCCGCCCGGTCAACCGTTTCGACAAGGCCCGCGCAGGTAATCGACAGGACGCTTGCCCCCGGCTCGATGGAAACCAGCGCGGTGTGGTTGTGATTATGGTCGTCGTACTCCGACTCGACGCGGGCACCTTCAAGCACCATCGACCAGTCCAGCACTTGCTGGCCGTGGGTTGGCTTGGGCCGCAGCCGCAGGCGCTGCAGGCCGTGCGCCACGGGTTGGCTGTAAAGGTAGCGGGTGGTGTGCCGTATCGCGAGGCGCATCAGTCGGTGAACCTGTAATCGGCGGCGATGGCATCGGCCGCCTGCCGGTTGCGGGCGATGAAATCGGCGATGAATTCGTGAAGGCCGAATTCGAGGATCGTGTCGATCGTCGCCTTGCGCAGCAGCATTGCCGTTTCGCTGACAAGAGCCTGTGCCGGTCCGGAGCGGCGATATTGCCGCGCGAGGCCTTCGATGTTGCTCTCCAGCTTGGCGTAGCACGAGGAAAGGCTGCGCGGAAAACGGCTGTCGAGGATCAGGAAATCGGCAATGCCGCGTGGATCGAGCTCACCCGCATTGAGCCAGCGATAGGCACGCTCGCCCGACACGGATCGCAGCACCGTTTCCCACTGCACATTGTCGAGGCTGGAGCCGACCCACGAGATCGAGGGCAGAAGGACATAATACTTCACGTCGAGAATGCGGGCCGTGTTGTCTGCCCGCTCCACGAAGGTGCCGATGCGCGCGAAGTTGTAAATGTCATTGCGCAGCATGGTGCCGTCCATCGCGCCGCGTACCAGGGTGGACTGGCGGCGGATTGCGGCGAGCACATCGCCCAGCGTGCTGGCCTTGATAGGCCGGGCAAGCTCGGCGCGCAGCACCATCCATGCCTCGTTCGTCGCTTCCCAGACCTCGCGGGTCAGGGCCGTGCGCACGGCGCGGGCGTTGGAGCGGGCCTGCTCGATCATGGCGAGGACCGAACCGGGGTTCCCCTTGCCGCGCAGGATCCAGTCCGTCACCAGCGGCCCGTTGACCTCGTCATGGACGGCGTGAAAGGCCTGGTCCTGCCCGATGGTGACAAGGACGGACTGCCACTCGCTGCTCGCCGCGCTGTGGCCGCGGGTCAGAGCGAGGCGGAAGCCGGTTTCGAGCAGGCGTGCGGTGTTCTCCGCCCGTTCGAGATAGCGGAACATCCAGAAGATGCCATCTGCGGTCCTGCCGAGCATCAGTCCTCCAGCACCCAGGAATCCTTGGTCCCGCCGCCCTGCGACGAATTGACCACCAGCGATCCCTTCTTCAGCGCAACGCGGGTCAGGCCGCCGGGGGTGATGTCTATCCCCTCTGGCGAGACGAGCACGAAGGGGCGCAGGTCCACGTGACGCGGCGCAAGGCCTGCCTTGGTGAAGATCGGCACGGTCGACAGCGCGAGCGTGGGCTGGGCGATGAAGTTTTCCGGCCGCGCCCGCAGCTTCCGGGCGAAGGCGGCAATCTCCGCCTTTGACGAGGTCGGGCCGATGAGCATGCCGTAACCGCCCGAACCGTGCACTTCCTTCACCACCAGCTCGGCCAGGTTGTCGAGCACATAGGCCAGCGAATCGGGTTCGGCGCAGCGCCAGGTGGGCACGTTCTGCAGGATCGGCTTCTCGCCGGTGTAGAACTCCACGATCTCGGGCATGAAGGAATAGATCGCCTTGTCGTCGGCAATACCGGTGCCCGGCGCATTGGCGATGGTGATGCCGCCGGCGCGGTAGATGTCCATGATGCCCGAGACGCCCAGCACCGAATGCGGGTTGAACGTCAGCGGATCGAGGTATTCATCGTCGACACGGCGATAGAGCACGTCGATCGGCTGGTAACCGCAGGTCGTGCGCATGGCGATGCGCCCGTCGATCACCCTGAGGTCGCTTCCTTCGACGAGCTCGGCGCCCATCTGGTCTGCCAGGAAGGCATGCTCGAAATAGGCGGAATTGTAGATGCCCGGCGTGAGCACGGCGACGGTCGGCCGGTCGCCCGCGATATCGGGCGCACAGGCGGCAAGGCTGCGGGCGAGGCGGCGCGGATAGTCCGAAACCGGGCGGACCTGCACCCGGGTGAACAGTTCCGGGAACATCGCCATCATCGTTTCGCGGTTTTCCAGCATGTAGGAAACGCCGCTGGGGGTGCGGGCATTGTCTTCCAGCACCATGAATTCGCCCGGGCCGGTGCGGATCAGGTCAATCCCGACGATATGGGTATAGACGCCGCCCGGGGGCGTGAAGCCCACCATCTCGCGCAGGAAGGCGCTGTTCCCATCGAGCAGCCGCTGCGGCAGCTTGCCGGCGCGGACGATTTCCTGCCGGTGGTAAAGGTCGTGAAGAAAGGCGTTGAGCGCCCGAACGCGCTGTTCGATGCCGCGCGAAAGCTGGCGCCATTCAGCCGCGGTGATGATCCGCGGGATCATGTCGAAGGGGATCAGGCGTTCTTCGCCGGCATCGTCGCCATAGACGTTGAAGGTGATGCCGGTGCGGCGAAAGAAGGTCTCGGCCTCTGCATCCTGGCGTCTCAGCCAGGCCGGGTCCTGTTCGTCGTACCATTGGCGAAAGGCCGTGTAGGCAGGACGGATAGCACCGGATTCGTCCAGCATCTCGTCGTAATTCACGGGCTTAGGTGACGGCATTGCGACTCCCTGTTGACACGATTGATGCCGCATTGCCGGACAAATGCAATCGAATTTATGCTGCACCTGCGAAAAGAATGGCCGAGGGCAGATTCGCGGGCAAGGCCGGGGCACCTTGCGGGGGCGCGTAATAAAATTACGCCGTTCCACCTCAGGCCAAATTTTCGCTTCCCTATCGGCCCCGCTTGTGCAAGAGGCCGCGCCTGCGCCGGAAGACGCTTGTCAGCTTCCCCGGTGCTGCCTAACAGCGCCGCCGCAAGGCACGCGCTGGCGGCTATGGCGATCGTAGCTCAGTTGGTTAGAGCGCCGGTTTGTGGTACCGGAGGTCGTGGGTTCGAACCCCATCGATCGCCCCATTTCCCCAGTCCGCCCGCGTCCTTCGCTATGGAGGATCGGCGTGAGTGCATTCTGGGAAGAACCCGATTTCGATGATCACGAAATGGTGCAGGTGGTGCGCGATCGCGCATCGGGCCTGACCGCGATCATCGCCCTGCATTCGACTCACCTTGGCCCCGGTGCGGGCGGAACGCGCTTCTGGCACTATGCCGAGCCGGCCGCCGCAATGCGCGATGCGCTGCGCCTGTCACGCGGGATGAGCTACAAGAACGCCATGGCCGGCCTGCCGATGGGCGGGGGCAAGGCAGTGATCCTGGCCGATGCCAATCGCAACAAGTCCGCCGCGCAGATTGCCGCTTTCGGCGATGCGATCGAGGCGCTGGGCGGGCGCTATGTCACGGCCGAGGATGTCGGCATGACCGAGGCCGACATGGTGGCGATCCACCAGCGCACCCGGCACGTCTGCGGCCTGCCGGCCACGGACCCCGATCTTGCCGGTGGCGATCCCGGCCCCTTCACCTCGCGCGGCATCTTCCACGGTGTGAAGGCGGCGGTGCGGCACAAGCTGGGGCGCGATGACCTTACAGGCGTCCACGTCGCGGTGCAGGGCACGGGCAGTGTCGGCGGCGGCCTTGCCCGCCTGCTCGCAGCGGAAGGCGCGCGCCTGACGCTTGCCGATGTCAATGCCGACCGGGCCAAGGCGCTTGCCGCCGAACTGGGCGCGACGGCGGTCGATGCCGCTACCATCATGGATGTCGAATGCGACGTGTTCAGCCCCAATGCGCTCGGCGCGATTCTCGACGATGCGGGAATCGCGCGGCTGAAGGCACCGATCGTCGCGGGCGGGGCGAACAACCAGCTTGCCCGGCCGGAACACGGCCCGATGCTGCACGAGCGCGGGATTCTCTATGCTCCGGACTATGTGATCAACGGCGGCGGCATCATTGCCGTAGTGCTCGAATACCTTGCGCGCGAGCGGGGCGAGCCGTGCACGCGGGCCGAAGTGATGGGCCGGCTTGAGGAAATTCCCCGCCGGCTCGAAGCCATCTGGCAGGAGAGCGAAGCGACCGCGCGGCCTGCCGATCAGGTGGCCGATGCCATGGCCCAGCGGCTGATCGGGCGCTGCTGATACAAGTCGGTGCAAGCTAGCTCTTGCCGAGCGCCGCGCACCCTGCCAAATGGCCGGAAATTCAAGACCGCGGACCCATGCACGGCTTTGCCAATCCCGCCCGTTTCCTGCGCCTCGCCCGGTGGTTGACGCCGCTGTTGCTGGTCACAGGCCTGTTACTGGCTGGCGGGGCCATGGCCTGGGGCGTTTTCGTCGGCCCGGCAGACGCCTTGCAGGGTGATTCGGTCCGCATCCTCTATCTCCATGTCCCGACTGCCTGGCTGGCCATGGGCGGCTGGACGGCGATTGCCATTGCCAGCCTGACCGAGATCGTCTGGCGTCACCCGCTTGCTTCCATCGCGGCGCGGGCCACGGCGGCGCCGGGTGCGGTTTTCGCCGCGATCTGCCTGGCTACCGGTTCGATCTGGGGGCGGCCCGCCTGGGGCACCTGGTGGGTGTGGGACGGCCGGCTGACCTCCATGCTCGTCCTGCTGTTCCTCTATTTCGGCTACATGGCGCTGTCCTCGGCTGCCGAGCAGGACGGTGCCGGCGGGGAATCGCGCATTCCGGCGATCTTCGGGCTTGTCGGTGCGGTGAACATCCCGGTGATCCATTATTCGGTCCTGTGGTGGAACAGCCTGCACCAGCCGCCCAGCATCTCGATGGGCAAGTCGGCCATGGCGGCGGACTTCCTTGTGCCGCTGCTGGTGGCGACGATCGGCTTCTCGCTGCTGTTCGGCGGCATCGTGCTTGCCCGCATGCGCGCCCTGCTGGCCGACATGCAGGCGCAGGCACGGCTGCGCCGCAAGGCAATGGCGTTCGACTGATGCAGGAAAACCTTGACCACTGGAGTTTCGTGATCGCCGCCTATGCGATCGGGCTTGTGGGCGTGCTGGGGCTTACCGCCTGGGCATGGATTTCGATGCGCCGCGCCGAAGCGCGCCGTGACAGGAGCCGCGAGAAATGAACGCCGCCTTGAAGCCCAAGCACCAGCGCCTGGTCCTGGTCCTGCTGGCAATGGTGGCGCTGATCGGCGCGGCCCTGCTGGCGATCTGGGGGCTGCGCAGCAACGCCTCCTATTTCTACCTGCCGGCAGACATCGCCGCCAATCGTCCCGCTCCTGACCAGGCCGTGCGGCTGGGCGGCATGGTGGAAGCCGGCAGCTATCGCCGCGAGGCGGATGGCGTGACCATCGCCTTCGTCGTCAACGATACCAAGGCCCGCGTGCCGGTGCGCTTCAAGGGCATCGTGCCCGACCTGTTCAAGGAAGGCTCGGGCGTGGTGGCAGAGGGCAAGCTGGGGGCCGATGGCGTCTTCGTTGCCGATAACCTGCTGGCCAAGCACGACGAGAAATACGTGCCGCGGGAAATGAAGGACATGACCGAGGCTCAGGCCCGCCAGACGGTGGAAGAAACCAAGTGACCGCCGAATTCGGCCTTGCCGCCCTCTGGCTCGCGGCCGCGCTGGCGGCGCTGCAACTGTTTGCCGGTGCCCTTGCCCTGACCCGCAAGGGCGAGGCACTGGGCGGAGCGGTTCGCCCCGCGGCCGTGGTTCAGGGCCTGCTGGCGCTCGCCTCGTTCATCGCGCTGGTCATCGTCTTCGTGCAGACCGACCTTTCGGTAAAGCTGGTGCATAACAACTCGCACTCGGCCAAGCCGATGCTTTACAAGCTGGCCGGTGCCTGGGGTAACCACGAAGGCTCCATGCTGCTGTGGGTGACGGTGATGGGCCTTGCGGGCAGCATTGTCGCCCTGGTTGAGCGGCGCCTGCCCGAAAAGACCATGCTGGCAACGCTTGCCGGGCAGGCCTTTGTCAGCCTGGGCTTCTATGCTTTCCTGCTGTTCTCTTCCAATCCCTTCACCCGCATGGCTCCGGCGCCAGAGGGCAGGGGCCTTAACCCGCTATTGCAGGATCCCGGCCTCGCCTTTCACCCGCCGACGCTTTACATTGGCTATGTCGGGCTTTCGATTGCCTTTTCCTTCGCCATCGGCGCGCTGATCACGCGGGAAGTCTCGCCCGCCTTCGCCCGCGCCATGCGTCCCTGGGTGCTGGGCGCCTGGATCTTCCTGACGCTCGGCATCGTGGCCGGTTCCTACTGGGCCTATTACGAGCTGGGCTGGGGCGGCTGGTGGTTCTGGGACCCGGTGGAAAACGCCTCGCTGATGCCGTGGCTGGCGGCAACGGCGCTGCTCCATTCCTGTTCGGTGCTTGCTGCGCGCAATGCCCTGCGCGCCTGGACGGTGATGCTGGGCGTGGTCGCCTTTTCGATGTCGATGGTGGGCACCTTCCTCGTCCGCTCGGGCATCCTCACCTCGGTCCACGCCTTTGCCGTCGATCCCGAGCGCGGCTCGTTCATCCTTGCCCTGCTGGGGATCTACATCGGCGGCGCGCTGACCCTGTTCGGCCTGCGCGCCTCCACCGTTACCGAGGGTGAGCGTTTTGCCGTTGTCAGCCGCGAAAGCGCGCTGGTGTTCAACAACGTGATGCTTTCGTGCACGCTGGGCATCGTGCTGGTCGGCACGCTCTATCCGCTGCTGGCTGAGGCGCTGGGCCAGCAGGTTTCCATCGGCCCGCCCTATTTCAACCCGTTCACCGCGATCTTCGTCGTGCCGATGCTTCTGGTCATGGCGGTGGGGCCGCTGCTGCGCTGGCGGCGTGACGAGTTCGGCCGGGTGCGCAAGGGGCTGATACTTCCTGCCCTGGCCGGACTGCTCGTCCTGGGCCTGGCGATCTCGTGGAAGCCTGCGCACGTGCTGCCGGTCATCGGCCTGGCGCTTGCCCCCGCCATCGGTATTGCCAGCCTGTTGCCCCTGCGCGGGCGCAAGCTCAGGCAGGTGAAGCTGCCGCTTTGGGGCATGGTCTTTGCACACTTCGGCGTGGCCCTTTCGCTGTTCGGCATGGCCAGCGACAGCGCCTTCACCTCGGAAAAGCTGGTTGCCGTCAATGTCGGCGAAAAGGTCGCGGTCGGCCCCTGGCAGATCGGGCTCAAGTCCATCGATCCGGTTGCCGGGCCGAACTGGACTGCGCTCGAGGCGGTGATGGAAGCGCGCTACCACGGCGGAGATGCGATCACGCTGCATCCGCAATCGCGTTCGTTCTGGTCGCCGCCGCAGCAGACGAGCGAAAGCGCGCTCGTTACCCGCTGGAATGGCCAGCTTTACGCGGTGCTGGGCGATGAGTCGGAAGACGGACGCTGGCAGCTGCGCCTGTGGTGGAAGCCGTTCGTGCCGATGATCTGGTTCGGCGGCATCCTCATCGCCTTTGGCGGTTTTCTTGCCCTTCTGGGCCGGGTGGCGAGCGACCTTCGCCGCATCGTTGCACGCAACAAGATCAGCTATCGCCGGCAAAGGCAGGGCCGATGAGCGAAGCGCCGACCAAGGGTGCGCGCTGGGCGATGTGGCTGCCGCTGGGCCTGTTCGCGGGATTCGCGGCGCTGCTCGTCGTCGGCCTGATGTGGCCGGCGGACAAGACGGTGAAAAGCCGCTTCGTTGGCCAGCCCCTGCCGGAATTCAACCTGGCGGCGGCAAGCGATGACCGGCCGGGGCTTTCGCGCGCCGATTTCGTCGGCGGCAAGCCGCGCCTGCTCAATGTTTTCGCCTCGTGGTGCGTGCCCTGTGCGGCAGAAGCACCGCAGCTTGAAGCGCTGCGCCAGGCCGGGGTGGAAATCCACGGCGTGGCCCTGCGCGATCACAAGCCCGAACTGGCGGCCTTCCTGGCCCGCAACGGCAACCCCTTCAGCCGCATCGGGGCAGACAACCTTTCGGTCGTGCAGGTCGGCATCGGATCGGCGGGCGTGCCGGAAACCTTCGTGATCGACAGCAAGGGCGTCATCCGTCACCAGCACATCGGCGTGATCATGGCCGATGACGTGCCCAAGCTGCTGGCAAAGCTGAGGGAGGCGGAACAGTGAAGCGCCTGCTGATCGCCTTGATGCTCCTGTTCTCCGGCCCGCTGCTGGCCGACGATACGATGCCGCCGGCGCCTTATGCCAACCGCCAGCTCGACGATCCGAAGCTTGAGGCCAAGGCGCACGAGCTGATGCTGACGATCCGCTGCCTGACCTGCCAGAGCCAGTCGATCGCCGATTCCGATGCCTCGATGGCGGGCGACCTGCGCAACCAGATCCGCCAGCGCGTGGCGGCGGGCGAGGAGCCCGAGACGATCCGGCAATGGCTCGTTGCGCGCTATGGCGACTATATCAGCTATGCCCCGCAGGTGACTTCGCTCACCTGGCCGCTGTTCGTGCTGCCGGCGGTGCTGCTGCTGCTGGCCGCACTGATGTTGCGGCGGCGTTTTACCCGGAAGGAACCGTAATGGGCTGGGTGCTTGCCGGTCTGCTTGCCGTGCTGGCCTTCATCGGCATGGCGCTGGTGATGAAGATGCCGCGGCGGACGTGGGAGATCGGCGCGGCGGCGCTGGTGCTCGGCCTTGCGGGCTATGCCTTGCAGGGGCAGCCGGGCATGAAGGCCGCGCCGAAGGAAGCGGCCCAGAAGATTGCCTCGGGCGATGCCGCCGAAGAGGTGAAGGCACGCCGCGCGCTCGCGGGTGGTTCGTCGATGACGGACAAGTACCTCACCCCCGCTGACGCCATGTTCCGCCATGGCCAATATGCCGATGCCGCGGAAATGCTGCGCGGTGCGGTGGCTGAAGATCCGAAGAACGGCGAGGCCTGGCTGGCGATGGCCAACGCGCTTGTTGCCCATGCCGACAACAATCTTTCGCCCGCCTCCGTCCTCGCATTCCGCAAGGCGGAGCAGACGCTTCCTGGCCATCCGGGGCCGCCGTTCTTCCTGGGCCTGGCCCTGGCGCGATCGGGCCGGCTTGAGGAAGGGCGCGCGATCTGGGCGGAACTTCTGGCGCAAAGCCCGGCCGATGCACCCTGGCGGCCAGAGCTCACGGCCCAGCTCCAGGACCTCGATGCCTTCATCGCCCGGCAGAAGGCCATGCCCCGCCCGTAAATTCGTAAGCGATTGCGTTGCGGCGGCAATGCGCGGATGCTAGGCGCGCGCAGCCGAATCGGCAGCGCAAATAGGGGCATGCATCTGCATGGCTGAATCGCAGAATTCCGGCGCGGCCATTTCGGCCGACGCCAATATCGCATCCCACCATCCCGGCGGTCATCACGGCGGCCTGGCCAAGCTGGCGATCGGCGCGATCGGTGTCGTCTTCGGCGATATCGGTACCAGCCCGCTTTACGCCTTCCGCGAAACCTTCGCCTCGCATCATGGTGCGCCGGGAATCCAGGTCGATCCGGTGCACATCCACGGTGTGCTCAGCCTTGTCTTCTGGTCGATGATGATCGTCGTGACGTTCAAGTACGTCCTGACCATCATGAAGGCGGACAACAAGGGCGAGGGCGGCAGCCTGGCGCTGCTGGCGCTGATCAACCGCAAGTCGGAAAACGCCAAGTGGACCGGCCCCTTCGTGCTGCTGGGCGTCTTTGCCACGGCGCTGTTCTATGGCGATTCGATGATCACCCCGGCCATGTCGGTGCTCTCTGCGACCGAAGGCCTGCAATACGTCCATCCCGGTTTCAAGGACTGGATCGTTCCCCTTGCGGTGACGATCCTGTTCGGCCTCTTCGCCATCCAGTCGCGCGGGACGGAAAAGGTCGGCCGTCTGTTCGGGCCGATCATGATGGTCTATTTCATCACGCTCGCCGTGCTGGGCGTGACGCACGTTACGGCGATGCCGGGGATCATCCTTGAGGCGATCAACCCGCTCAACGCGGTCAATTTCTTTCTGACCGACGGTTTTCGCGCCTTTGTTGCCATGGGTTCGGTGGTGCTCGCGGTGACCGGTGCCGAAGCACTCTATGCCGACATGGGCCATTTCGGCCGCAATCCCATCGGGGTCAGCTGGCTGGCCTTCGTCCTGCCGTGCCTGCTGCTCAATTATGTCGGGCAGGGCGCATTGGTCCTTTCGCAGACCAGCCCCGAGGCGGCCGCTGCGCTGATCAAGGATCCGTTCTTCCTGATGATCCCGGACATGGTGCGCATTCCGGTGATCGTGCTTGCCCTGCTGGCGACGATCATCGCCAGCCAGGCGGTGATCTCGGGTGCGTTCAGCCTGACCCAGCAGGCCATCCAGCTCGGCTTCATGCCGCGCATGCAGATCAAGCACACCAGCGCCGCGGCTGCCGGGCAGATCTACATTCCGGTAATCAACTGGGGCCTGATGATCATGGTGCTGGTGCTGGTGCTGTTCTTCGGCTCCTCGACCCGGCTGGCGGCTGCCTATGGCATCGCGGTTACGGGCGCGATGTTCATCGATACGCTGCTGCTGGCAGCCGTGCTGATCTCGCTGTGGCACTGGCCGCTGTGGAAGGCGCTGCCGCTGGTCTTCGTGTTCATCGTCGTCGACATCGCTTATTTCGGGGCGAACCTGATCAAGGTGCCGCAGGGCGGCTGGGTGCCGCTGGCAATGGGCTTCTTCATCTTCACCCTGCTCACCACCTGGTCCAAGGGCCGCAAGCTGATGCGCGCCGCCATGGCCGAGGGAACCATTCCCTTCGAGGTCTTCGCCAAGAGCGCCCATTCCAGCGCCCAGCGCGTGCCGGGGACGGCGGTGTTCATGGCCTCCAGCGCTGCCGGTGTTCCTTCGGCCCTGCTGCACAACATTAAGCACAACAAGGTGCTGCACGAACGCGTGGTGATCCTTACCGTGTCGATCGAGGACGTGCCCTATGTCGATCCCGCAGAGCGGGTGACGTGCAAGCAGTTCGGCGAGGCCTTCTACAAGCTGAAGCTGCGCTATGGCTTCCTTGAGGAAACCGACGTGCCCGCGGCGCTGAAGGAAGCTAACGTCTGCGGCGAGCCTTTCACCATGATGAAGACCAGCTTCTTCCTCTCGCGCCAGACGCTGATCGCCTCGGCCCGGCCGGGAATGGCGATCTGGCGCGAAAAGTTGTTTGCCTGGATGCTGCGCAACGCGGCCAGCGCCATGGAATTCTTCCGCCTGCCGTCCAACCGCGTCGTCGAACTCGGCAGCCAGGTGGAGATCTGACGCTGCCGGGCGGGGCACCGCTGCCGGGTCTGGCCGATACCGGCCTGGTCTTGCTGCCCCGCCACGGAGCACGCTCGCTGGCCCTTGCTGCCGGCGCTGGCCTGACCTTCGGTGCCTGGATGGCGCTTGCCGATGCGACGCTGTTTTCCACCATCGTCCCGCAAGTGCAACGCGACATGGTGGCAGAGGCTGGGCCGCTGGCGCGCATTGCCTGGTTCGCGCGCGGTGCCCTGATCGACGAGTTGCAGCTGCGGCTGGTGGCGCTGACCGGCATCACCTGGAGCGTCATGGCGCTCACCGGCAGGCGCGGCCCTGCGGTGCACTGGCTGGCCATTCTGCTCACGGCTTTCGTTGCCTACCCGCTGGTCGCACGGGGCTATTTCACCGGGCTGGAATGGTCGGCCCTGACCGTGATCCGCGAGCTTTCGCTGCATGGCGCAGCGGGCGTGCTGTGGGGCTGGCTGTGCTGGCGGCACGGCTGGCTCGCCGGATTGACTGGCCACATTGCTGCCCACGCCAGCCTGCAACCATTGCTTTCCATGGGCTGAAACGAGAACGGCGCCCCCGAAGGAGCGCCGTTCGGCTTCAGGCGTTTCTCCCCGCCTCAGCCAAGATTTGCCGTGACCATGCAATAGAGCATCGGCAGCGACAGCAGCAGGTTGGTGCGGCTGGCAGCAAGGGCCACCGGCGCAGCCTTGGCCTTCGCCTCGTCCGAAGCTTCGACCAGGCCGAGGATCTTCTTCTGGGCCGGCCAGATCAGGAACCACACGTTGGCGGCCATGATCAGCGCCAGCCACATGCCCAGGCCGATCATGTTTTCGGCGCGGGTGGCACCGGCAAAGCTCAGCGCGCGGTGGCCGTAGCCGTTGACGAAAGCAATCACCAGGCCGGTGATCACGGTCAGCAGCGCGGCATAGCGGAAGAAGAAGAACACCTTGGGCGCGATATAGCCCGTCACGCCCTTCTTCAGTTCGGCCGGGACCGACGGCATGGTCGGAACCTGGACGAAGTTCAGGTAATAGAGCAGGCCGATCCACAGGATGCCGAAGAAGGTGTGCAACCAGCGGAACAGCGAGTTCGTGGTCACCGGCGCAATGCCGTCATAACAATACATAACTCCGATCGCGGCGGCGAGGCCGACGAGCAGAACCAGGTGCAGGTTTCCGAAAAACTTGGCCATAGCTTCCCCCTTGTTGTCCTTTCGTTTGACGCCGGACGTTACGGTACGGCGCTCTAAATGCGTTAATTGCGAACGATTGTCACCGCTTTTTGCGGAAAATCCCCAGCGCCATCACTCGTGCGGCGTTGTCGCCTCGGCCTCGTCCTTCGCCTCGCTGGCCAGTCCGTGACGCAGAAGCATGGGCATGTGGGCGAAAGTGAAGACGAACGAAAGCGGCAGGAACAGCCACAGCTTGGCCTGCAGCCACTGTTCGAAAGTGAACCAGTCGCGATTGGCTAGAACTTCGTTGATCGCGGCGAGCGCGATGAAGAACAGGCCCCAGTTGCGCGAAAGCTTCATCCAGCCGGCATCGTCCAGGCCTTCGAAAGCCGCGCCCAGCAGAATCTTCAGCAGCGCCTTGCCGCGCAGCCAGCCGCCCAGCAGCATCACCGCGCCGAACAGGTAGACCACCGTGGGCTTGTGGCTGATCCACGCCGGGTCCTGCGTCCACACGGTCAGTCCGCCGAAGAACAGGATCATCGCCGTTGTCAGCCACAGCATGGGCGAAACGTGCCTGAAGCGGATCAGGCTGACCGCGAAGGCGACGATGGCTCCGCCCATGAAGGCAATCGTGCCGCGAACGACCGCGGCAATCTCGCCGATCATGTCGCCGCGATCGCTGGGCGAGTAGTACTTGTAGACCACGAAAAACAGCAAGATCGGGCCGTAATCGACCACCAGTCCGAGCCAGCCGGGCTTCTGGGCCTTTGCCTCAGTCATCATGCCACTCCTGCGATGACGCGCGCGACAAGATCGGGGTCGAAGGGGCGCAGGTCGTCGATCTTTTCGCCAACGCCGATGGCGTGGATCGGCAGGCCGTATTGTTCGGCGGCGGCAACCAGCACACCGCCGCGCGCCGTACCGTCAAGCTTGGTCATGATCAGACCGGTCACTCCGGCAACCTCCTTGAACACTTCGATCTGCTGCAAGGCGTTCTGCCCGTTCGTGGCATCGAGCACGAGGACAACATCGTGCGGCGCCTCGGGGTTCAGGCGTCCGAGCACGCGCCGGATCTTGGCGAGTTCGTCCATCAGCTCGCGCTTGTTCTGCAGGCGGCCCGCCGTATCGACGATCAGCGCATCGGTGCCCTTGTCGGTCGCCAGCTTGACCGCATCGAACACGATGCTCGCCGGATCGCCGCCTTCGGGCCCGCGCACGATTTCGATGCCGAGCCGGCCGGCCCAGACGCCCAGCTGCTCGATGGCGGCGGCGCGGAAGGTGTCGCCCGCGGCAAAGAGCACGCCATAGTCCAGCTCCTGGAACAGGTGGCCCAGCTTGGCGATGGTGGTTGTCTTGCCCGATCCGTTGACGCCGATCACCAGGATCACCTGCGGGCGGGGGAAGGCGACGATGTCCAGCGGCTTGGCAACCGGGCGCAGGATCGCAGCGATCTCTGCCGCAACCGCTTCTTTGATCGCGCGCTCGTCTGCGCCGCGCTCAAAGCGTTCCTCGGCCAGCCGGTCACGGATGCGGCGCGCGGCGCGTGGGCCGAGGTCGGAAAGGATCAGCGCATCTTCCAGATCGTCCAGCTGCGCTTCGTCCAGCCGGGTCTTGCTGACGATGCCGGAAAGGTTCTCCGTCAGTCGCTCGGACGTCTTCTTGAAACCGCCGAAAATGCGGTCGGTCCATGAGCTTTCGCCGCTCATGCCAGCAGGCCTTCGGTGACGCGTTCGGGTACCATGGTAACGATCGATCCGGGTTGGGTTGCGGGGGGCAGCTGCACCCTCGCGAAGTTTTCCGCATGGCCGGTCCCGTCGCGTTCGGCAAGCACCTTCAAGGACTTTCCGACCAGCGAGGCAAGCCAGGCAGTGCGTTGCGCGGTAACGGCGGTGCGCAGTTCGGCGGCGCGTTGCCGGATTGCCTGCGGGGCAACCTGCGGCATCCGCGCGGCAGGCGTACCGGGGCGCGGCGAATAGGGGAAGACGTGACCGTGCACCACGCCAAGCTCGCCGATGATCGACAGGTTGGCCCGGTGCATCGCCTCGTCCTCGGTCGGGAAGCCGGCGATCAGGTCTGCACCGATGGCGATTTCGGGGCGGCGGTCGCGCAGGCGGCTGACAAGCGAAAGGGCATCGGCGCGGCTGTGGCGGCGCTTCATGCGCTTCAGAGCCAGATCGTGCCCGTGCTGCAGTGAAAGGTGCACGTGCGGCATGACGCGCGCTTCGCCCGCTATCAGGTTAAACAGGTGATCGTCGATCTCCACACCGTCGAGCGAGGAGAGGCGTAGGCGATCGAGCGAAGGGAAGGCGCGAAGGATCGCCTCGACCAGCGAACCGAGCCGCGGCGCGCCGGGCAGGTCGCTTCCCCATGAGGTGAGATCGACCCCGGTAAGCACGACTTCGCGCACCCCGTTGGCAAGGTGGCGGTCTACCTCTGCCAGAACTTGCGGAACCGGCAGGGACCGGCTTTCGCCGCGGCCCTGCGGGATCACGCAGAAGGTGCAGGCATGGTCGCAACCGGTCTGCACGGTAACATAGGCGCGGGTGTAGCTGGCCGACGGTGCGGGCCGCGCGGGCGGCACGTTCCAGGCACGGGGATCGAGCTTGGCGCGGTTGGCAATCAGGCCATCGACCTCGGGCATGGCGGAAAGGGCGTCGCGTTCCACTTCGGCGGCGCAACCGGTGACGATCAGCCGGGCATCAGGATGGGCACGGCGGGCGCGGCGGATCGCCTGCCGGGTCTGGCGCACGGCCTCTGCCGTGACCGCGCAGGAATTGACCACCACCATGTTTCCGGCATCGGCCAGCAGGCCGCGCAGCGCCTCGCTTTCGGACAGGTTCAGCCGGCAACCCAGCGAAACGACTTCGACCGTCACCCGGCCACTCCGTAGTCCGCCGCATCGAACGTGCCGCGGAAGCTTTCGACGGCAGGGCCGGTCATGGTGATGCGGTTGTCCGCGCCCCAGCCGATGGCAAGATCGCCCCCGGCGAGCGAGACGGTAACCTGCCGGTCGACCAGTCCCCGGCGCATGGCGGCGATGGCCGTGGCGCAGGCGCCGGTCCCGCAGGCGCGAGTTTCACCGGCACCGCGTTCCCACACACGCAGGCGGATGTGGCTGCGGCTGGCGACCGTCGCGATGTTGACGTTGATCCGGGCGGGAAACAGCGGGTCGTGCTCGATCAGCGGGCCGAGCCGTTCGACTTCCACCGCCCCGCAGTCAGGCACGAAGAACACGACGTGCGGGTTGCCCACGTTGACTGCCGCCGGGGCATCGAGGTCTTCCCAGCCGACCGGCATGGTCAAGGTATCCATGGCGTAGGCCAGCGGGATGGCCTGCCAGTCAAACCGCGGCTCGCCCATGTCGACGGCAATGCCGCCATCGGCGGGCGCGGCCTTCAGCAGTCCGCCAAGTGTTTCGATCGTCGCTTCCGCACCGTGCAGCAGGCCCACCGCGCGGGTGGCGTTGCCGCAGGCTTCCACTTCGCTGCCGTCGGCGTTGAAGATGCGCATCCGGAAGGTGGCAAGTTCGGACGGTTCGATCAGGATCAGCTGGTCGCAGCCGATGCCCGTCTTGCGGTCAGCCAGGGCGGCGGCGAGGCGCGCATCCATTGCCGGCACGCCACCGGCACGCGCATCCAGCACGATGAAATCGTTGCCCAGGCCATGCATCTTAACGAAGGGTACGCGCATGCCCGGCATCTAGGGACGCGCGGGGGCAAGGTCCAGCCTTATGCCGTTCCTGCCCGCTGTTCGGCGTTCGTGGGCGAGGGGAAGGCCAGCGTCTGCGCCTTGCGCAGCAGGCCCAGTTCGGCGAGCCGCTTTTCGATATCGGGTGCGGCGGCGGGGCGGCCATAAAGATAGCCCTGCGCCTTGAATTCCCCCATGCGGCGCAGTTCGTCCACCACTTCGGAATCCTCCACGCCTTCGGCCGTGATCGGCAGGCCGAGGCCGCTGCCGAGCGAGGCGATGGCCTGGACGATGGTCATCGAATCGCTGTTGCTGGCGAGCGTGGAGATGAAGGATCGGTCGATCTTGATGCGGTCGAACGGCAAGGAGCGCAGCTGCGCCAGCGAGCTGTAGCCGGTGCCGAAATCGTCAAGGCTGATGCGCACGCCCTGGTTCTTCAGGCTGACAATCAGCGACCGGACAAGGCCGAGGTTTTCGTGCAGGCAACTTTCGGTGATCTCGATCTCCAGCCGGTTGGCGGGAAAGTTGGCCTCTACCAGCAGCTTGAGCAGCTTTTGCGCGAACCACGGATCGCGCAGCTGCACCGGCGAGATGTTGACCGAAAGCGACAGCGCCGGGTCCCATTCCTTGGCATCCTGCAAGGCTTGCCGGATGACGCTTTCCGAAAGGTCGCCGATCACGCCGATTTCCTCGGCAATGGGGATGAACAGGTCGGGGCCGACCAGGCCCAGTTCCGGGGATTGCCAGCGAGCCAGCATTTCGAAGCCGGAGATCGTGCCTGTCTTCAGGTCCACCTGCGGTTCGTAGAAAGGAACGAATTCGCCGTGGGCCACGCCGTGGCGGATCCCTGCTTCCAGTTCGCTGCGAAAGCGCAGTTCGCTTTCCATCTGCGGCTCGAACCAGAAGTAGCGGTCCTTGCCGGCCTTCTTGGCGTGATACATGGCGATATCGGCCATGTGCAGCAGGTCTTGCGCGGTCACCGCCTTGCCCGTGGCGATGTCGAACCGCGCAAGGCCGAGCGAGATCGAGAGGCCCTCCAGCTTCACGCCCGCCGATTCGACCGGCGCAGAAAGCGTTTCGAGCAGTTGCGCGGCAATGCGTTCGACCACTTCGGGTCGCGCTGGGTCGAAGGGAATGGCGCAGGCGAATTCATCGCCACCCAGCCGCGCGGTCAGCGAACCCTGGGGCAGGACTGCCTGCAGCCGCCGCGCCGATTCGCGCAGGACAGCATCGCCGGCGGCGTGGCCGTTGCAGTCATTCAGGCGCTTGAAATTGTCGAGATCGAACACGAGCACCGCCACCTGCTCCCCGCGGCGGCCAGCGGCGTTGCGCAGTTCCTCGATTGCCGCACAGACGGAGCGGCGGTTGAGGCAACCGGTGAGCGGGTCGGTTTCCGCAAGAAGGCGCGCGCGCTCCTCGGCCCGCGAGCGTTCCTGCACCTGATCGGTCAGATCGCGATAGCGCCGCCAGCCGAAGATGATCAGCGCAATGTTGAGCAGCAGCGCGTTGCTGAGCACTCGGTCGGGCGGCAGGCCGATGCCCTGGAGCCAGCGGATCGCCTGCGGGATGACCGTGCCACCCGTGCCGACAAACAGCACCAGCGCGACGAAGCTGATGGCCAGGACGACGACATCCCTGCCGGTCCGTTCCAGCTGCTTTTTCGCGTCTGAGTTACGGCCCGCGCCGGCACCTGCATGATCGCCGACACCCCTGTTGCCGGATGAATGAGCGATCATGCAGTCTTCGCGATGAAATATTGGTTAAGTTCCAGCGGAGAGCGGGCCGCGGGAAAGTCCTAGGCCTTCTTTTTCAGCCCGATCTCGATCAGCCGCTGCTGAAGGAATTCGTCCGCGGTGATCGGCTCGGGATAGCGATCGGGATTTTCCGCGCTGATGCACTGGGGCAGCGTCTTGATGGGGAAATCGCTGCGCAGGTGCAGGAAGAACGGCATCGAATAACGGCTGAAGCGCGCGCGTTCGGGATCGGGGTTGCGCACGCGGTGAATTGTGGAAGGCAGCATGTGATTGGTCAGCCGCTCCAGCATGTCCCCCACGTTGATCACCAGCGCGCCCTTGGGCGGCGAGGCGGAAATCCAGCGTTCGCCCTTGTAGAGCAGTTCCAGCCCGGCTTCCTCGGCACCCAGCAGCAGGGTGATGAGGTTGATGTCGCCATGGGCACCGGCGCGGATTGCCTCTCCCGTCACGCCTTCGAGCGGGGGATAGTGCAGCAGCCGCATCACCGAGTTGCCGTCCTCGATCGCCGGATCGAACCAATGCTCGTCCAGCCCCAGATGGACGGCGATCCGCGAAAGGATGGTCGCGCCGGTGGCGTCGAACTGGCGGTAAAGCTCCTGGAACAGGTCCTTGAACCCCTCGGGCCGGGTCGGCCAGACGTTCGGCGGCATCGAGGCATCGGCGAGCGGGCTGCCGGGCGGCAGGTCACGTCCGATGTGCCAGAACTCCTTGAGATCGTGAGCCTTTGCGTCCTTCGCGATTTCGGTGCCGAACGGCGTATAGCCGCGTGCGCCGGCGATCCTGGGATCGTGGTAGCTGCGCTTTTCCTCTTCGGGCAGGGCGAAGAACTGTTCGGTAAGCTGCCAGGCGCGGTCAATAAGGTCGGCATCGATGCCGTGGTCCTTGACCATGGCGAATCCGAACGTCCTGAAGCTGTCACCGATCGCGGCCGAGAAGCTGGCGGGATCGTCAGCCAGCGAAAGCACCGGCAAAGTTGTAAGTGGCATGTGGCGTGTTCCGCAAATTTGGGTAATGGCGCGCGGCATAGACCCTTTTCCGGTGAAGTTCATGACCAAAATCAATCCGACCAAGCGCTACTGGCTGATGAAGAGCGAGCCCGACGTCTATTCGTGGGACGACCTCGTGTCGGAGGGCGAGGGGACGTGGGATGGCGTGCGCAATTACACCGCCCGCAACAACCTGCGCGCGATGCAGCAGGGGGATGAGGTTTTCTTCTATCATTCCAACATTGGGGTGGAGATCGTGGGCATTGCCCGGATCAGCGAGGAAGGCTTCCAGGACCCCACGGACGAGACCGGCCGCTGGACCGCGGTGAAGGTGAAGCCTGTGCGCAAGCTCAAGCGGGCGGTGACGCTGAAGGAAATAAAAGCCGATCCGGCACTCGCCGAAATGGACCTTTTGACGAAATTCCGGCTTTCCGTTTCGGAAGTCCGTCCATCGGAGTGGGAATATATCCTCAAGCTTGCCGAAGGCTAAGGGGAAACACGGGGAAGGGTTAATGTGCCGAAACGGGAAGCGCGGATAAATCGGCGATTCCCGGGCTGGTGCGATGGTGAAGGACTTCTTAACGCAAGTGCCAGTCGCAAGGGAGATTGGCCCCGTGAGAAGAGCCCTGGTGTTAACCGACGAAACCGCCCGTCACCCGTTCCTGATGCGCCTGCCGCCCCATGTGCGGCGCGGCTCCGATGCTAAGCCCGCCCGTCCGCAATGGCGCCTTTCCAGCGAGGACGTGAAGCAGTTCCTGATGGCCTACAGCGCCTGCTTCCTGGCCGTTTCAGCCTGGCTCGGCTGACTTCGCCAAGGCCGCACGCTCGCTGCGATAGAGCTGCGCGCCGAGCAGGGCGGAAATCACGCACATCACCGCGCTCAGCAGCACCTGTTCCTTGAGCGGGACGCCAATGGCGCTGAGTCCCATGGCGACGAGCGAGCCGATCACCATGGCGCCCGAGTTGACGATGTTGTTCGCGGCAATGGTGCGGGCCGTCTGCGACTTGTCGACGAAAGTGGTGAGGAAGGCATAGAGCGGAACCACGAACATGCCGCCGGCAATGGCGATCCCCAGCAGGGTCAGCAGCAGCGGCACGGCCAGCGGCTGGGCCAGGAACGCGCCGACATCGAGCAGCCCGTTGCCGAGTTCGGGCCAGGAGTGGCAGACAAGGTAAAACGCCACGACGAACAGGGCCATGACGATCACGGAGGGTGCCGACCAGCGCGCCGAGACCGTGCCCTTGAGCAGCATGTTGATCGAAACCGAACCGATGGCGATGCCGACCGAGAATATGACGAGGAACAGGCTGGCCACTTCCTTGCTGGCGTGAAGCACGTTCTTGGCCAGCGGCGGGAACTGGATGAACAGCACGGTGCCGACCGCCCAGAAGAAGCTGATCGCCATGATCGCCTCGAACACACGGGCATCGTGGGTGGTCTGGCGGACCAGGTTCACCGAACTGCGCAGGAAGTGGAAGTCGATGGGTTCGGCGGCGGTCTGCGGCGGGGCAGGGGGCACCTGCCGGCCGGAAAGATAACCGACACAGGCCGTCAGCACGACGCCAAGCGCCGCCCATTCCACGCCGATCCATCCTGCCAGGATCGTACCGGCAAGGATGGCGATATAGGTGCCGGCTTCGACCATGCCGGTGCCTGCCAGCACTTCCTCGCTCTTCAGGTGTTGCGGCAGGATGGCGTACTTGATCGGCCCGAAGAAGGTGGAATGGACGCCCATGGCGAACAGCGCTGCCAGCATCAGCGGGATGGCGATCGTCGTCACCGCCATGCCCTGCCAGGCGAGCACCAGGCCCGCGCCGCCGACCAGCATGATCAGGATCTCGCAGAACTTCACCACGCGGATGATCCGCGCCTTGTCGCGCATGTCGGCAAGCTGGCCGGCCAGCGCCGAAAGGACGAAGAACGGCAGGATGAACAGCGCCGAGGCAATGGCGGAAAAGCGCGCTTCCGCAGCTTCGGAATTGTACACCGAATAGACCACGAACAGCACCATGGCGTTCTTGAACAGGTTGTCGTTGAACGCGCCCAGCAATTGCGTGATGAACAGCGGCAGGAAGCGCCGCTGGCGCACCAGATGTGTGGAAGTGGTCATGCGCTGCTTGAAAGCTCCCCCGTTTGGCGGCAGACCCTAGCGGGCAAGATGCGATGGGCAAGCCTGTAACGCACCGCCTCGGCGTTGGCTTGTGGACAGGGGGAGGCGGCTAAGGCTATCGGCCGCAGGAAAGTGAGTGCGAATTTGCTGACGCTGCCCAACATCCTGACCTTGTCGCGCATCCTTGCCGTGCCGGTGCTTGTTGCCCTGATGTGGTGGCCGGGCTGGCATACGGGCTATCTCGCTGCGTGGTGTGTCTATTCCCTGATGGGGATCACCGACTATTTCGATGGCTACCTTGCCCGATCGCGCGGCATGGTGAGCAAGCTGGGGCAGTTCCTCGATCCCATCGCCGACAAGATCATGATCGCCTCGGTCATTGTCGTGCTGGTGGCCAACCATGATGTCGAAGAGGTCCACGTGATCGCCGCGCTGGTGATCCTCCTGCGCGAGATCGCCGTATCGGGCCTGCGCGAGTTCCTTGGCGGGCTCAGTGTTTCCGTTCCGGTTTCCAGACTCGCCAAGTGGAAGACGACCTTCCAGATCCTCGCGCTCGGCTCGTTCATCCTGGCAGGCGGACTGCCGGGGTGGATGATCCCCGGCACGGAGCAGAACCTGCCGCAGGCCTTCGGGCTGGTCACCCTGTGGGGCGCAGCCGTGCTGACGCTGATGACGGGCTGGGATTACCTGCGGGTCGGCCTCAAGCACATGGACTGAAGGCCGCGCCGTCGCCGCTCATTCGCCTTCTGAGGGAGGCAGTTCGGTCGAGGCGACAGCAGGCTGCGATCCGCCCAGTTCCTTCGGAAGCGAGGTATCCGGCGCGCCCGCCTGGCCCATCGCCATCGCCTGAGTGGTGATTCCCATGGCTGTGGGCACAGGTTCACGCGATTCGGGCATGAACTGCGCGGTGATGGCCGGCGCAGCGCTTGCCAGCGAGCCACTTGCCGTGGCCACCGAAACCTCCGGCGCGGCAAGGCCGGCAAAGACCTTGCTGAACGAGGCGCGCTTGCGAACCGGGGCGGCGAGCTTCGGCTTGGCCGAAGCGAGGACCACCGACGGCGCGGCAACCTTCTTCGCCGAGGGGGCAACCGGGGCCTGGAGGCGCGGAGCAGGGATGGTGCGTGCCGCGAGTGCCGCGCGCGGTGCTTCGGCCTTCGGCCTTGCCACAACGGGTGCAGCGGCAAGGGCAGGAGCGGCCACCGGCTTTGCCACGGCTGCCGCTTTCGCCGCGACCGGGGCCGGCTGCGGTGCGGCGGCAAGCTTGGCCTCTTCCTGCCCGAAGGCGGGCTTGGGAAGCTCGCGGGCGAGGGCAGGGGCTTCCGGCTGCTGGACCTGCGGCTTGAAATCCACCTTCGCTGCGGCGGCGATCATTTCGTCATCGATGGTCGAAGCGCCACCGCTCGTCGGTTGGGAAAGGCGGCTGTGCAGATAGTAAATACCGGCCGCGTCTGCCACGACCATGGCCAGCACCAGGTTGCGAACAAGGTTCTTGCGCGATTTGAGCATGACGAATCCCCCTGACAATTACCTAGAAGATGTCATGGAGAGGCGCAGGCAACAATGGTAAATTCTATCCCGCGCGCAGTTCCTCTGCGAGCAGGCGGAATTCTTCGGAACGAGGACTGTTGCGGCGCCAGACAAGCGCGATTTCCCGGTTCGCCGTATCCGACCGCAAGGGGCGCGCCACCACGTCGGTACCGTTGAGGATTCCGGCATCCACCGCCATTTCCGGCAACATGGTCAGGCCAAGGCCATTGTCCACCATCTGCACCAGCGTGTGCAGCGAGGTACCGATCATCGTGGCAGAGGCGCGCAGTTCCGGCCGGTTGCAGGCGGCAAGCGCGTGATCCTTCAGGCAATGCCCATCTTCCAGCAGCAGCAGCCGGTTCTCGTCGATCAGTTCGGGCGGCACTTCGCTTGGCGGGTCGCGCGGATCGTCCTTGGGAAAGGCGACGTAAAGCGCGTCGAGCTCGATCGTCTCCTTCTCCACCTCGCCCGTCGGGAAGGGCAGGGCGAGCAGCACGCAGTCCGCACGCCCGTGGTGCAGCGATTCGATGGCCTGTGCGCTGGTCTCCTCGCGCAGGTAAAGCTTCAGCGCAGGCCGCTCGCGGCGCAGGCGCGGCAGCATCCGGGGCAGCAGGAACGGGGCGATGGTGGGGATCACGCTCATCCGCACCTCGCCCGAAAGCGGCTGGCCGGCGCTTTGCACCATGTCGGAAAGCTCTTCGGCTTCGCGCAGCAGGCGGTGCGCCTTGGCGACCACGGCATTGCCCAGCGGGGTGAAGCGCACGGCGCGCTTGGTCCGTTCCACCAGCACCACGCCGAGCAGCGTCTCAAGATCGCGCAGGCCCGCCGAAAGCGTGGACTGGCTGACGAAACAGGCATCGGCCGCCCGCCCGAAGTGGCCATGCTCGTGCAGGCTGACGAGGTACTGGAGCTGTTTCAGCGTGGGGTGATAGACGGTCATCGGCAGACCTTAGGCGTGCTTGGCGAGGTTGACAAAGTTGACACTGTGTAAACCTCGCGCGCGGTCACTTTTATGACGAAATTCTGCGGTTTCACGCCGGCTATCCCTATTGGTGCGCGCGAAGAAAACAAAAAAGCGGAGGCGTGGGGTGGGCAGCGGGCGTGGCTGCTGCCGGAAGCGAAGGGGGCCGTCTTACCATCCGCCCTCGATGCCAGAGACCGGCAGTTTAGGAAATGCCTTGCCGGTGCGTGAGCACGGCATTTTCCAGACGAAGGGGTGTTCCTGAAGACCTGGCACCGGATTTGCCTATCTGTTCTGGCAGTTGCTTTCTCATTGAATTATGCAAGGTTCAGGCAGATTTCGCGCAGGAGGGTCAATGATGTTCGGAACCACAGGCGGGCGAATTTGCGTGGCAGGCATGGCTATGGCGGCCTTCGCGATGGTGTCATCCCCAGCATTTGCGCGCGGACCCCTGCATCCCTGGATCTGCAAGAACTTCAAAGGGCCTTTCAATGCATTCGCCGCAGCGGCCAGCTTCCCGCTGGAAAAGTTGCCGAAAGCGGAGCCGGGCTTCGGCTTTCCGCTGACGATAGGCGCGGGCGGGGCGGATTACCTGTTCATCTATGCCGAAAAGCCGGAACAGGCCGGGGTCATGAACCTGATGTCGATCGGCGCATATAGCGTGCGATCGGACCGAAAGCCGATCGACCCTGCGGTGACCGCGCGAATTGCTGCCACGATGAAGGCGCAGATCGGCGATTGGGGCACACCGAAGCCCCTGCCTCATCTGTATCGTGGCCCGAACGGCGCCCAGGGCGAAGGTTTCGAGATCAAGCGGCCCGATGGACGGTATTTTGCGCTTTACCGGACCAGCTCTTCGCTGGTGGCAAAATGGAAACCCGGTTCGGAAGCGCTTTCGGCTGAGCTTTGCCGCTAGTCGGCAAAACGGCCTTCACCCGTCGCAAGCGCAAGCCATCCCCTGATGGCAGCCCGGCGCAGGGTTATTCCGTTGCTTCGTCTGCTTCTACTTCGCCTTCTGCCAGCGCAGCCGCAGCCTCTTCCTCCACGTCATCGACGTGCGTCATCTTCAGCTTGCCGTTGACCACGGCAAAGGCAAGCTTGCCTTCCACCAGGTCGACCGCGTCGCGTCCGAAGGTCTGGTAACGCCAGCCTTCGAGCAGCGGGATGTTCTTGCGAATGCCGGCGGCAAGCAGTTCGAGGTCATCGCTGCGCGCCAGGAGCCGGGCGGCGACGTCGATCTCGCGGGCGCGGATCTTGAGCAGCAGCTTGAGCAGGTCTGCCACCAGCGCGCCTTCCTTGCCCAGCGGTGCGCCGCGCGGGGTGCGCGGGGGCAGCTCTGCATCGGTCAGCGGCGAAGATCCCTCGATCGCCGCCATCAGGCGCCTGCCGATTTCGTTGTCCTTCCATGCCGGCGAAAGGCCGCGAACCTTGGCAAGGTCGGACTGCTGGCGCGGAGGGTGGCTGGCGATATCGGCCAGCGTTTCATCGCGCGCGATGCGGCCGCGCGGGATGTTCTTGTCCTGCGCCTCGATCTCGCGCCAGCGGGCGATAGCCTTGAGCCGTCCGAGCATGGCCGGATTGCGCCCCGCCGCCCGGATGCGCTGCCAGGCCTGATCGGGATCGTTGCGGTAGTTTTCCGGATCGGCGAGCTTTTCCATCTCGGCATCCAGCCACTCGCCGCGGCCCGTCTTGATCAGGCGCTTCAGGATCTTGGGGAAGATCTTCGAAAGGTGGGTAACATCGCCGATGGCGTAATCGATCTGGCGCGCATCGAGCGGACGGCGCGACCAGTCGGTAAAGCGGGCGCCCTTGTCGATCGTCAGGCCAAGCCAGGATTCGACGAGGTTGGAATAGCCGATCTGCTCGCTCTGGCTGACCGCCATCATGGCGATCTGCGTGTCGAAGATCGGATGCGGGGTGCGGCCGGTAAGGTTGTAGATGATTTCCACGTCCTGCCCGCCGGCGTGGAAGACCTTCAGCACGTCCTCGTTATCCACCAGCAGGTCGAGCAGCGGCGACAGATCGATGCCTGGAGCCAGCGGGTCGATGGCCGCGGCTTCCTCGGTATCGGCGATCTGGATCAGGCACAGTTCCGGCCAGTAGGTGTTCTCCCGCATGAATTCGGTGTCGACGCAGACGAATTCGGCCCGGGACAGACGCTCGCACAGTTCGGCAAGCGATTTGGAATCGGTGATGAGCTTGTGTATTTGCATGTTTCTTATCTGTAAGTGAGCCCGTGCGGGCTCGCGGCTTGACAACGGTGCGGGTTTCGCCTGTTAGCCCGCGCTTTCGCCCCTGCCCGATTGGCGGCCGATTGGAAAGAGTTTCGATGCATATTTATCGTTCCCACACCTGCGGCGCGCTTTCCGCAGCCGAGGTTGGCCAGACAGTCCGGCTTTCTGGCTGGATTCACCGCAAGCGCGACCACGGCGGCGTCCTGTTCGTCGACCTGCGCGACCATTACGGCATGACGCAGATCGTTGCCGATGCCGACAGTCCGGCGCTGCCCGTACTGGAAGGCCTGCGCGTGGAATCGGTTGTCACCATCGATGGCGATGTGAAGAAGCGCAGCGATGCGACGGTGAACACCAACCTGTCCACCGGCGAGATCGAGGTTTTTGCCCGCGGCGTGAACGTGCTCAGCCGCGCCGAGGAACTGCCGATGCCGGTGGCGGGCGAGCAGGAATATCCTGAGGAAATCCGCCTCAAGTACCGCTTCCTCGACCTGCGCCGCGAAACGCTGCACGCCAACATCATGAAGCGCACCGCGATCATCCGCGAAACGCGCCGGCGCATGGAAGACATCGGCTTTACCGAATATTCGACGCCGATCCTGACCGCATCGTCGCCCGAAGGCGCGCGCGACTTCCTGGTGCCCAGCCGCATCCACCCGGGCAAGTTCTTCGCGCTGCCGCAGGCGCCGCAGCAGTACAAGCAGTTGCTGATGGTGGCCGGCTTCGACCGCTATTTCCAGATCGCGCCGTGCTTCCGCGACGAAGACCCGCGCGCCGACCGCCTGCCGGGCGAGTTCTACCAGCTTGACCTGGAAATGAGCTTCGTCACCCAGGAAGAGGTCTGGGAAACGATGGAGCCGGTCATGGCCGGCATTTTCGAAACCTTCGCCGATGGCCGCAAGGTGACCCCGGCGGGCGAGTTCCCGCGCATTCCGTATGCCAAGGCGATGCTCGACTACGGTACCGACAAGCCGGACCTGCGCAACCCGCTGGTGATCCGCGACGTGACGAGCGAATTCACCAGCTCGGGCTTCGGCCTGTTCGAAAAGATCGTCGGCAGTGGCGGCACGGTGCGCCTGATCCCTGCGCCGAACACGGCCGGGCTGAGCCGCAAGTTCTTCGACGACATGAACGACTGGGCCCGCTCCGAAGGCCATGCCGGCCTGGGCTATGCCACCCGCAAGGGCGGCGAGTTCGGCGGGCCGATCGCCAAGAACCACGGGCCGGAAAAGATGGCCGCGCTGTGGGACGCCCTTGGCCTTGGCCCCGATGACGGTGCCTTCTTCGCCGCCGGCAAGGAAGACCAGGCGGCCAAGCTGGCCGGCCAGGCGCGTGTCCGCGTGGGCGAGCAGCTCGACCTGGTCGAAAAGGACGCCTTCCGCTTCTGCTGGATCGTCGATTTCCCGTTCTACGAATGGAGCGAGGAAGAGAAGAAGCTGGACTTCGCGCACAACCCCTTCTCGATGCCGCAGGGCGGGCTGGAAGCGCTGGAAACGCAGGATCCGCTGACGATCAAGGCCTTCCAGTACGACATGGTCTGCAACGGCTATGAACTCGCCTCGGGTTCGATCCGCAACCAGCATCCGGACCTGATGGTCAAGGCCTTCGAACTGGTCGGCCTGTCCAAGGCCGATGTCGAAGCGCGCTTCGGCGGCATGTACCGCGCCTTCCAGTACGGCGCTCCGCCGCACGGGGGCATGGCGGCCGGTGTCGACCGCATGGTCATGCTGCTTTGCGGTGTGCAGAACCTGCGCGAGATCACGCTGTTCCCGATGAACCAGCGCGCCGAAGACCTGCTGATGGGCGCGCCCTCGCAGGCCGAACTGAGGCAGCTCCGCGAACTGCACCTGCGCGTTGTCGAACCTCAGAAAGGGTGAGGCAAACCGTAGCGCCCCCCTTGCCAGCGCGCGCGCCGTTCTCTAGGGGCGGGACTGAAAGTTTCATCTATCGTTCACAAAAGGACTGACCCATGAGCGACACCGCCGACCGCGTTAAGAAGATTGTCGTCGAACACCTCGGCGTTGAGGCTGACAAGGTCACCGAAGACGCAAGCTTCATCGACGATCTGGGCGCTGACTCGCTCGACATCGTCGAGCTGGTCATGGCTTTCGAAGAAGAATTCGGTGTCGAGATCCCGGACGACGCAGCTGAGAAGATCAGCACCGTCACCGACGCGATCAAGTACATCGACGACAACAAGGGCTGATCGGGCCCCATCCCGCCGCGCCCCGGGCCTGTCCAAGGCGCATGGCGGGAGGTTCAGGAAGCAATTTGAAGACAGGCTCAGTCCCGCTTGGGTCTGGGCCTGTCGCATTTTCGGATCTGAGAGGCTCTAAATGCGTCGTGTCGTTGTAACCGGTCTTGGTCTTGTCACCCCGCTGGGGGCCGATGTCGAAACCACCTGGGCCAATATCCTCGCCAGCAAGTCCGGTGCCGGACCGATCACCCGGTTCGATGCCTCCGACCAGAAGTGCCTGATCGCCTGCGAGGTGAAGCCGGCGGACCACCCCTATGGCTTCGATCCGAACAAGCGCGTCGATCACAAGATCCAGCGCCAGGTCGATCCGTTCATCGTCTACGGCATCGATGCCGCCGGTCAGGCGCTTGAGGATGCCGGTCTGGTCGACATGGACGATGACCTGAAGATGCGCACCGGCTGCTCGATCGGTTCGGGCATCGGTGGCCTGCCGGGGATCGAGAGTGAATCGATCGTGCTGCACGAAAAGGGCCCCGGCCGCGTT
Source organism: Novosphingobium sp. TH158 (assembly GCF_002855555.1). Taxonomy (NCBI): domain Bacteria; kingdom Pseudomonadati; phylum Pseudomonadota; class Alphaproteobacteria; order Sphingomonadales; family Sphingomonadaceae; genus Novosphingobium; species Novosphingobium sp. TH158. Next base: position 277,906 of record NZ_PKRT01000001.1, read on the forward strand.
TCGCCGCACTTCGTTCACGGGCGCCTGATCAACCTGATCTCCGGACAGGTCTCGATCAAGTACGGCCTGATGGGCCCGAACCACGCGGTGGTTACGGCCTGCTCCACCGGCGCGCACTCGATCGGCGATGCCGCCCGCATGATCCGCGACGGCGATGCCGACGTGATGCTGGCCGGCGGTGCGGAAGGCACGATCAATCCGCTGGGCGTTGCCGGCTTTGCCCAGGCCCGCGCGCTGAATTGCAGCTTCAACGACCGCCCCGAACAGGCAAGCCGCCCCTATGACAAGGACCGCGACGGTTTCGTCATGGGCGAGGGCGCCGGCGTTGTCGTGCTCGAGGAATACGAACACGCCAAGGCGCGCGGCGCGAAGATCTACGCCGAAGTCGTCGGTTATGGCCTTTCGGGCGATGCCTACCACGTCACCGCGCCGCACCCGGAAGGCAAGGGCGCCGAACTGGCCATGCGCATGGCGCTGAAGAAGGCCGGCATGGGCCCGGGCGACATCGACTACGTCAACGCCCACGGCACTTCGACCATGGCCGACACGATCGAGCTTGGCGCGGTCAAGCGCGTGCTGGGCAACGACCTTGCCGGCGCTTCGATGAGCTCGACCAAGTCGGCCATCGGCCACCTGCTCGGCGGTGCCGGCGCGGTCGAGACGATCTTCTGCATCCTCGCCATTCGCGACCAGATCGTGCCGCCCACGCTCAACCTCGACAATCCGGACGAGGGCACCGAAGGCGTCGATCTTGTCCCCAAGGTGGCGAAGAAGCGCCGCGTGCGTGCCGCGCTCAACAACTCGTTCGGCTTCGGCGGGACGAATGCCTCGGTGATCGTCAAGGAAGTCGAATAACCCGATGATGCGTCGCGGCTGCCTTCTGGGCATCATCGCCGCCATTGTCCTGGCCCTCGGCAGCCTCACCTGGCTGCTGGGTGGCTGGTACTGGGGTGGGCCGCTGGAAAAGGATGCATCGTTCCTGGTGCCCGATGGCGCATCGCTGAAATCGGTATCGGAAAAGCTTGAGCGGGAAGGGGCGGTCTCGTCCGCTTCCGGCTTCTACATGCGCGCGCGCATCTTCGGTGCCGGCGGATCGATCAAGGCGGGCGAATTCAGCCTGCCGGCGGGGGCCAGCCCCTCGCGCGTGCTGTCGATCCTGCAGGGCGGGGAAGCGGTGCGCCGGTTCGTCACCGTGCCCGAGGGCATGCCCTCGATCATGGTTTACGAGCGGGTGATGGGCCAGTCGCTGCTCACCGGATCGGTCGCCGTGCCGCCGGAAGGCTCGATCCTGCCCGATACCTACGATTTTGAACGCGGCGAAAGCCGGCAGGCCGTGCTGCTGCGGATGCAGACGGCGATGCAGCGCACGTTGGCGGAACTGTGGGAAAAGCGTTCGCCCGATACGGTGGCCAAAACCCCGCAGGAAGCCCTGATCCTCGCCTCGATCGTCGAGAAGGAAACCGGCAAGCCTTCGGAGCGGCGGCTGGTTGCCGGGCTCTATTCCAACCGGCTGCGGCAGGGGATCATGCTCCAGGCCGATCCGACGATCATCTACCCGATCACCAAGGGCAAGCCGCTTGGCCGCCGCATCCGGCAGTCGGAAATCCAGGCGATCAACGATTACAACACCTATTCGATGGTCGGCCTGCCCAAGGGGCCGATTACCAACCCGGGGCGCGAATCGATCGAGGCGGTGCTGAACCCGGCGAAGACCGACGCGCTCTACATGGTGGCGGATGGCACAGGTGGCCATGCTTTTGCCTCGACTCTGGCCGAGCACAACGCCAACGTCGAAAAGTGGTACACGCTCCGCAAGGCGCGCGGCGATTTCTAGGCCGGACTGAAAATCGTCAAATCCGATCACAGTCAATTTTTTATTCGGTTTTGCCAATGAAACCGGATTGGCTAAACGGCGTTTATCCCAACCAAGGAGGAACCCCGTGCTCAATCGTGAAATCCCCGATGTTACCCTGAAGACGCGCGTGCGCGACGAATCCATCGAGGGACCCAACCCGTTCCGCTGGCAGGACGTGAATGTCCGCGACGAATTCGCCGGCAAGACTGTCGTCGTCTTTTCGCTGCCGGGTGCTTTCACGCCCACCTGCTCGAACGAGCAGTGCCCGAACTACGATCGCCTCTATGATGCCTTCAAGGGCCTCGGCGTGGACGAGGTCTACTGCATGTCCGTCAACGATGCCTTTGTCATGTACCAGTGGGGCCAGCATCTGGGCCTCAAGAACGTGAAGTTGCTGCCCGATGGTTCGGGCCAGTTCACCCGCCGCATGGGCATGCTGATCAACAAGGATCACGTAGGCTTCGGCCAGCGTTCCTGGCGCTATGCCATGATCGTGCGCGACAACAAGGTAACGCACTGGTTCGAGGAACCGGGCATCAACGACGATGGCCTTAACGGCGATCCCTATGGCGAGACGGCCCCTGAAAAGCTGCTTGCCGCACTGACCAACGAGACCGCCGAAGCGGCCTGATCCCACCAGACCGTTCCGGCTCGCGGGCGGCGGCAAGCATCCCCCCGCTCTTCAATGCCGCCGCCCGCATCGCTATGACGACCTGAATGGCCTTCGAACCCTTCATCGTAACCGCAGAGCTGCCGCGCGATATCTTCGCGTGGGCAAATGGCCTGCGCCGCGCGCATTTCCCGCCCGAGCGCAACCACCTGGAGGCGCATGTCACGCTGTTCCATGCCCTCGCGCCCTCGCTGCGGGAAGAGGTGCTCGGTTTCCTGCCGCGGATCGCGGGCCTTTATGCTGCCCCGGATGCTAGCATCACGGGCCTGATGGACCTGGGGAAGGGCACGGCACTGCGAATCGAGAGCCCGGCCATGGTCGCGATCCGCGATGAGATCGCCGATCACTTCCACGGCACCCTGACCGCGCAGGACAGCCACCCGATTCGCCTGCACATCACCGTGCAGAACAAGGTCGCTCGCGAAGCGGCGAAGGCGTTGCAGCAGGAACTGGCCGGGCAGCCGCTCGAACGGCATTTCCGCTTCACCGGCCTTGGCCTGCACCTCTACAAGGGCGGTCCGTGGGAAGCGTTGGGACGATGGTCATTTCGCCGCACGTGAGGTGTTGACCGCCAAGCCCGCACACCCTATGTGCGCCGCCTGCCCGGACGAAATGCCGGGCCAGGCCCTTGGGGCGGAGTAGCTCAGCCGGTTAGAGCAGCGGAATCATAATCCGCGTGTCGGGGGTTCGAGTCCCTCCTCCGCTACCATCTAAAATCCCGAAAACCTGCGGTTTTCCGACCCATGCGGGTCGCCTGGTGCAACTTCTCATTGTTGCATTTTGTTGCGCGGTTTTCCTCGGATTTCCACACGTTACATTGTCGTGACAGCAACTCCGTGCAACAAATCTGCTACAGCGCAGGTGCTGCGATTCCACCTTCAATGCTGCCGTGGAATTGCGAGCAGCGCGTGTCAGAAGCGGCATTTGGGGGAAGCTCAACGATGAAATTACCGGGCTCGCGACTTCTGATTGCCGCTGCAATGGCGCATCTCGCTTCACCTGTTGCGCAAGCGCAAGATAAGAATGCTCTAAAGACGGACGCCAAGGCCGCGATCGCGCAGATGCAGAAGCTGGGCGAGCCTATGAGTCGCTGTTCGATTTCCGCGTATATCGAGCAAGGGCCGATTGTTAGGCGCACCTTTGCCTCGACCCCCCTTCGTCCAGGCGACGAACTGCTGACGTTGAACAACGTCAATGTTGCCGGGAAGAGTGCAGAGGACGTTGTCGCTTTGCTTCGCGGCATTGCACCGGGCACGGTTATTCCTGTCACTCTGGAACGAAATGGTGAACCCATGAGGTTGGATCTGACCTGTTCCGACGCACGCCCGGTGACTGAAGCTGCCGTGGGTTATTTGAAAGCGGTTTCTCTTGGCAAGTTTGATGATTGCGTTTCGGCGATCCGGCAGCGCTCGGACATGGGGTCAGGCGGTGCCGCGACGATGCTGCAATGCGCGGCGGTGTCTAAGAATGCGGCAAATTATAACATCGCACAGTTGACCTTCGACTTCATGCGCATGTTCATTGAGGATGCGCACTGGGTGCCAGCTTTGAGAGGCGAGGCGATCCAGTCGCTGCGCTCCTCAGAAGCAACGATCAGTCAGAATTTGGGATCATCTCGGTTCGAAGAGCTTGTGTCCGCTACGAAGGCATGGCCAGGCGGAGAGCGGATGTTTGATGCGACTGCGCCAAACTGGGGGCTCTTCCGCAGGAACGCGGAAGCGGCTCTAAGGGCACGGCTCATCGATCCTGAGTCAGCGCGAATCGAGTGGCCTTATGGCTTTGTCCTCGGCAGCTGGAAGCCCGTCCTATCGAAACGGATCAATGGGTATTGGACCTGCGGGTCTATCAACGCCCGGAACCGTATGGGCGGCTATACTGGCAGTAGCTCCTTTGTCGTGGTCTTGGACCCTGTTGGGAACGTCCTGCATACGGAAATGGGGCAATCAAGAGATTTTGATTTGATCAGCGCGCAATGCAGTCAGGCCGTTAAGCTGCTGCCACCGCCCCAATTCGACACGTCAAAGCCAATCCAGACGACGCAGGGCAGCTCGCTTGCCGACGAACTTAGGAAGCTCGTAGAGCTCAGGGAGAGCGGAGCTCTTAGCGAAGAGGAGTTCCAGCAAGCAAAAAGGCGTTTGCTCGGGTCGACGAACTAAAGGAGCCAATGGCTCCGCTTTTGATCGCGGATGGCTACAGCTAACTTTTCAATTGATTTAGGAAAAACGCCCGGCGCACCGTTGGCGGCTGGCGCGGGCCGGTCTAGCATTGCGCCAGTCGCACCATCTGGGGGTAGAATGACAACGCCGCTTCGCCAATTGCTCACCCAGTATCGCGCTGCTTCGCGCAATGAGCGGGACAAAGGGACTTATTTTGAGCGGCTGATCTTTTCCACTATACCTATGGCCTCCTGCACAGCGAGGACTACCGCGCCCGCTTTCCGGCCACCTCCGCTCCAAGCAAATGGGAGATCCAGTTTTGGAATACCGGCAACTTGGCAGGACGGACCTCAAGGTAAGCGCCTTCGGGCTGGGCGTCATGACATTTGGCGGTCAGACCGCTGAAGACGACGCCTTCCGTCAGCTCGACATGGCGTTCGATGCCGGGATCACTCTGTTCGATACGGCGGAGAACTATCCCACCCCGCTCAGCGCAGATACCCAGGGGCAGTCGGAGTACATTCTTGGCCGCTGGGTCGAAGCCCGGGGCATTCGCGACAAGGTGGTGATCGCAACAAAGGTGGCTGGACCCGGCAATAATGCGGGCGGTCTCGAATACATCCGTGGCAAGGATCGGCGGCTCGACGCGGCGAACATTCGCCAGGCGGTGGAGGACAGCCTGCGCCGTCTCGGCACGGACGTGATCGATCTTTATCAGGTCCACTGGTCCGAAAGAGCAATCACGACACTGGGCCGCTCCCGCTTTTCGCTTGTCCCCGATGCTCCTGGTACAGTCCCGATTGCCGAAACTCTGGGTGCCTTGGGCGACATGGTCCGGGAAGGGAAGGTCAGGGCCATTGGCGTCTGCAATGAGTCTCCCTGGGGCGTCATGGAATACCTTGCCGTCAGCCAGAACGAAGAACTGCCGCGCATTGCCTCGGTGCAGAACGGGTACAGCCTGCTTGACCGCTCATTCGAACTGGGACTGGCCGAGGTCGCAATGCGCGAGCAGACTGGCCTGATTGCCTATTCTCCGCTGGCCGGAGGAACCCTGACCGGCAAGTACGGGGACAAGCCGGAGCCAATTCCGGGCAGCCGCTCTGCCAACTCACCGGCTTTCGCCAGCAGGTTTTCCGAAGCCAGATTGCAGGCGATCAAGGCTTACGGTGATCTGGCGCGAAGCCGAGGAATGGAGCCCGCCCACATGGCTCTGGCCTTCGCAAAGCAGCAGCCGTTCACCACTTCGGTCCTGATGGCGGCCAGCCGCGCGGAGCAGCTTGCAGGCAACCTGGGCGCAGTGGATCTGTCGCTCGACAAGGAACTCGTGTCCGCGATCAATGCGATTCACGACAAGCTTCCCAACCCGCGCTGACGACGCGCGCCCCATGAACTCCGGCCAGATCGACGCCCCCATGTCCGAAGCTCGACACTGCTTGTCAAACAGGACGGCCCCGTCCTCATCGCAACCCTGAACCGGCGAGAGAAGCTGAACGCGATCAGCCGCGCAGGGCCTTTGCCGTCCTCCTCCATCCCGACTGCGTGATTCTTCGGCCCCCTAGTGGCCTGTCCGGCGGAGTTCGCGCCCGGCCTTCACTCTTGGACATGTTGACTGCAATTGCCCTCTCCGGCCCGGAAAGCCTGTGCTAGGGATCGGAATTGCAATGAAACTGACTCGCCGACAGACCATTTTCGCGATCCTTGGCCTTCTGGTGCTGGCCGCCGCTGCCTACTGGCTGTTTGCCCCGCGCGATAAGCAGGTCGATACGATTACCGCCGAGCTGGCCCCGGCCAGCCGCGTTCTTGCCGTGAATGGGCGGGTGCGGCCAAGGCTTCAGGTTGATGTCCGCCCGCAGCTGGGTGGCACCCTGATCGCGCTGCCTTACGATGTCGGGGACCGGGTCAGCGCCGGGCAGGTTCTGGCGCGGATCGATGACGGTCCGGAAACCGCAGCGATTGCCGAGGCGGAAGCGTCGGTCATGGCGCAGCAGGCGACGCTTGCCCAGGCCCGGCGCGACCTGGCCCGGTTCGAGGCGCTCGGCCAATTTGCCACCAAGCGCGAGGTCGAGCAACGCCGCCTTGCCGTGGAGGAGGGCGCGCGGGAATTGAACCGCCGCCGCGCCGGCGTTGTCCAGGCGCGCGAGCAGCGGGACCGCCGGGTGCTGCGCGCACCCTTTGCCGGTGTCATCCTTGAACGGCCGGTGGACCCCGGGCAGATTGTGGGGCTCGACAGCATCGTTTACCGGCTGGCAGACCTCTCCGCACCGGAGGTGACGGTGGAGGTGGATGAGATCTATGCCGCCGAAATCCGCCCCGGAATGGAAGCGCGCGTCAGCTTGCCGGGAACCGCGAAAGAGCTGCGCGCCCAGGTGGTCCACGTCGAGCCCAGGGTCGATTCGGCGACGGGCGCGCGCGACGTGCGCCTGAACCTGCTGGACGGATCGGTCGACGCGCCGTCCGGCCTTACCGTCACCGTGAACCTGGTCATCGAAAAGCGCGATCGCGCGATCAGCGTGCCGCGCAGTGCCCTGATCCTGTCCGGCGGCGGTGCGCGCGTTCGCATCGTCGGCACCGATGGCGAGGTGAGCGAGCGACCCGTGAGCTTCATCGACTGGCCTGCCGAGGAAGTCATCGTCACCAGCGGCCTGCGCGCAGGCGACCGTCTGCTGGCAGACCCCGAGGCGGCGAAGCCGGGCGAGAAGGTAAGGGCGCGCCGCTAGGATGAGCCCCTATGCGGTAAAGCTGGCCACCCGGCACCTGCTGGCCCACCCCGGCCAGTCGGCCCTGCTGATGGCGGGCGTGGCGTTGGGCGTCAGCGTGTTCATCTTCATGAGCGCGCTCATCGGCGGGCTGGCAACGCTGCTGACGCTGCGCACGGTGGGCAGCATTCCGCATATCGTGCTGGAAATGCCGGATCGCGACCCGGCAGTACTGCCCGTTCCGGGCGGTGCCCAGGTCGTCCTTCAGAAGGACCTGAGCCGGCGCAACCAGATCGCCATCTGGCAACCGGCGATCCCGATCATCGAGAAAACATCCGGCGTTACCGCAGTATCGCCGCAGATCCGGGGGTCGGCCTTTGTCGAGCGCGGGCAGGCCGTTGCCCCGGTGGGCATCATCGGCGTGCAATCGGGCAAGCTTTCCGCCATCGCCGATATCGAAGGCGCCATTGTCGAGGGCAGCAGCAGCCTGCCCGCTGATGGCATCCTGATCGGCAGCCGGCTTGCCAGCGATCTTGGCCTGCGGGTCGGGCAGGTTGTCCGGCTCAGCTCCGATCGCGGCCGGGCGCGCAGCTTTCGCATCGGCGGCGTCTTCACGCTCGGCGTCGCCAGCGCAGACCGGCAGGCGATCTACATGAACTTCACCGCTGCGCGTGCGCTGTTCGATCTGCCGACCGGTATCTCGCGGATAGAGATCAAGGTGCAGCCGGCAACCGATGCCCCGCGCATTGCCGAGCGCCTGCGCCGCTCTACGGGGCTGAAGGCCACGGCCTGGACCGAGGACAATACCCAATTGTTCGAAGGACTGGATGCACAGGCGCGTACCGGCACGATCATCAAGGCCTTCTCACTGATCACCATCGTGGTCGGCATCGCGAGTGCCATGCTGCTCTCGATTGTCCGCCGCAAGGCAGAGGTCGGCATCATGCGGGCGATGGGGGCGAGCAAGCGGCTGGTGATTTCGGTCTTCGTGCTGGAAGGCACCCTGATCGGGCTGATCGGCGCGCTTGTGGGTGCTCTGGCGGCCTGGGCTGCGCTTCTGCCCCTGCCACCGGTGACAGAGGTGCGCAGCGGCGGCCTGCCGATTGACCGCGGGCAGGGGGATTACCTGCTGGCCATCACGCTGACCACGCTCGCCGCCATGCTCGCCTCGATCCTTCCGGCCCGCAACGCCGCGCGTATCGACCCTGTCGAGGCCATCGGCCAATGAGCGCGGACCCGGTCTTTTCCGTCACCGGCCTCACCAAGTCCTTCGGCGAGGGGGAGGCGGCGGCGCAGGTGCTCAAGGGCATCGACCTTGCGTTGAACGCCGGAGAAATGGCTGCCCTGCTCGGTCCCTCCGGATCGGGCAAGAGCACGCTTCTGACGATCCTGGGCACGCTCATGCGCGCCACGGGCGGGCAGCACGTGATGCTGGGCACGGACCTGATGGCAGCGAGCGATGCCGAACGGACCGAGTTCCGCAGCCGCTACCTGGGCTTCGTGTTCCAGTTCCACCACCTGCTCTCCGATCTTTCCGCCCTTGAGAACGTGATGATGCCGGCGGCAGCGGCACAGGGCAGGGAGACGGCGGAAATGCGCTCTCGGGCGATGGAGCTGCTCGATGCAGTGGGGCTGGCTGACCGGCGCGACTACCGCCCTTCGGCCATGTCGGGCGGGCAGCGGCAGCGGGTCGCCGTGGCGCGAGCCTTGATCAACCGTCCGGTGCTGGTCCTGGCAGACGAGCCGACGGGGAACCTCGATCGGGAATCGGCCGATCACGTGATGGACCTGATCCGCTCGATCAACCAGTCGATGGCCACCAGCTTCCTGATCTCCACGCATGATGAGCATATCGCGGCCCAGTGCCCGCGGCGGATCGAACTGCTGGACGGCCGGATCGTCCGCTCCTGACAGGGCCCGCGCTAGCGGTGGAGGGGTTTTCCCGGCCTAGTAGCCGGCTTCCACGGCGATGCGGATGGCATCGGCAGAGGCGGGCACGTTCAGGGCCTTCAGCACGGCGGCACGATGCATCTTCACCGTCCGCTCCGTGATGCCCAGCACATGGGCGATCTGCTTGTTCAGCTTGCCGGCTGCCATCTGCACCAGCACCTCGCGCTGGCGGATCGAGAGCTGTTCCACCTTGGCGCGTGACTGGTTCTGGCGGATCTTCGAGGCTTCCTCGTCAACCGACTGGATTTCCATCTGCGAGCCCAGGAAATACTCCAGCTCGCCATTGGTATCGAAGATCGGCGCCACCAGCACGGCATTGCGGAACGGCGTGCCGTTCTTCTTGTAGTTGAGGATTTCGACCAGCACGGGCCGCTTTTCGCGCACGGCCTGGACGATCTGTGCTGTCAGTGCCGGTTCGGTGTTCGGCCCGGCAAGGAAGCGGCAATTGCGCCCGATGATCTCGTCGCGGCCATATCCGGTCAGCGCTTCGAACGCGGCGTTGCATTCGACAATCGGGTTGTCCGGCAGGCGAGGATTGCTGATCACCGCGGCCACGGCGCTGTGATCGATCATGGCGGAAAGTGACATTGGCGTTCGGTTCTTCCCAGCAGCTTCTACGTGACCCTTTGGTCATGTTGTGCCGAGGATCGCAGCGGCCCATCGATGGGGCAAGCTAACGGCAAGGCATTCGACGATGAATTACATGGCCAGTGATATGCATTGCGATGAGGAAGAGAACAAGCTTCCTGTTCCGCAGCCCGTGCAGGAGGCGATCCGCACGCTGATCGAATGGGCGGGCGATGACCCGACCCGCGAGGGCCTGGTCGATACGCCCAAGCGCGTCGCGCGTGCCTGGCGCGAATACTGCCTGGGCTATGACGAGGATCCCGGCCTCCACCTGCGCCGCACTTTCGAGGAAGTTGGCGGCTATAACGAGGTGGTGCTGCTGAAGGACATCCCCTTCCAGTCGCACTGCGAACATCACATGGCACCGATCACCGGCACGGCATCGATCGCCTATCTGCCGAATGACCGCGTTGTCGGCATTTCGAAGCTGGCGCGCGTGCTTCACGGCTATGCCCGCCGCCTGCAGGTGCAGGAACGCCTGACGGCCGAAGTGGCGCAGGCGATCTGGGACCACCTCAAGCCGCAGGGCGTGGCCGTGGTCATCAACGCGCAGCATGGCTGCATGACCGGGCGCGGCGTGCGTACGCACGGTGTCGGCATGGTCACCAGCCGCATGATGGGCTGCTTCCTGCACAATGACAGCAGCCGCAAGGAAATCCTCGCCCTGATGGGCTTCTGAACGCAAAACGCTCGGCACCTCCCGCCCTCTTGCCGAGCCGCGGCGGTGCACCTCTCTCCTGCACCGCCGCCTTGCGTTCCGCATACCGACCCCGAATTTCGAAGCCAGGTCCATGCAAGAGCAGATGAAAATCGCGATCATCGGAGCCGGAATGGCGGGCCTTTCCTGCGCCGGCGGGCTGGCCGAAGCGGGGCACGAGGTTATCCTGTTCGACAAGGGGCGCGGGCCGGGTGGCCGGATGTCCACCCGCAGGATGGCAACGCCGCTGGGAGACATGCGTTTCGATCACGGCGCCCAGTACTTCACCGCGAAAGACCCTGCCTTCCGGGCGCAGGTCGATCTGTGGACGGATCGCGGCGTTGTCGCGCTCTGGCCCGCAGTGGAGCATGAGGCATGGGTCGGCGTGCCGGCCATGAACGCCGTGATCAAGGACATGGCCGAACGCCACGATGTGCGCTGGAACGTGCATGTCGACCGCGTGGAGAAGGCAGGCGACCGGTGGCTGGTCCGTGCCGGGGACGCAAGTTTCGCCGGTTTCGATGTGGTGGTCCTCGCCGTGCCTGCCGAGCAGGCGCTGCCCTTCCTTTCGCTCCACGATTTCGACATGGCGCGACAGGCCATGCTGGCCCGATCCCAGCCATGCTGGACGGGGATGTTTTCCTTTGCCGAACCGCTCGCGACAGCGGAGCAGATCGTCCGCGACCGCGGCTTTGTCGCCTGGGCGGCGCGCTCTGCCTCGAAGCCCGGACGCGAGGCGGCGGAAGGCTGGGTGGTGCAGGCCAATCCGCTCTGGTCCGCAAACCATATCGAAGACGACAAGGACAGCGTGGCGCAGGCCCTGTTGCGCGGCCTTGGCACGGCTCTGGGCCTTGCCGGGCTGCACCCGGTTACGGCGACGGCGCACCGCTGGCGCTATGCGATGAGTGCGGGGCTGGGCATCGGTTCGATGTGGAACCCGCGCGCGCGGATCGGCGCCTGTGGTGACTGGCTGATCGGCCCGCGCGTGGAATGCGCCTGGCTTTCCGGCAGGGACATCGCGCGAAAGATCGGGGCCGATCAGGCCGCGCTGCAATCGGACCCGTGCTGATCAAGGTGATGCAGGAACCGGTCGGCCCGCGCCAATAGCGCCCGCCGGTGTTTCTCATCCATGCGGTCCCAGGTGCGATACATCTGGGCCATGCGCGGATTGCCGGCAAAGCGCTGACGGTGCCGGTCGAGGAAGTGCCAGTAGAGCGCGTTGAACGGGCAGGCACGATCGCCGGTTTTCTCGCTCACGGTGTAGTGGCATGACCGGCAATAGTCCGACATCCGGTTGATGTAGGCGCCGCTTGCCGCATAGGGCTTGGATGCAAGCAGGCCGCCGTCCGCATGCTGGCTCATCCCTACGGTGTTCGGCACCTCCACCCATTCGAAGGCATCGGCATAGACTGCCAGATACCATTCGTGCAGCGCATGGGGATCGATGCCGGCGAGCAGGGCGAAGTTGCCCGTGACCATGAGCCGCTGGATATGGTGCGCATAGGCTTCTTCCCGGGTCTGGCCGATGGCCGCCGCCATGCAGGCCATGCGCGTCTTGCCGGTCCAGTAGAGGGAAGGAAGGGCGCGGCGGGCCTCAAGCGCATTGCGGCGCGCATAGTCCGGCCCTTCGCGCCAGTAGATGCCGCGCACATATTCGCGCCAGCCGATGATCTGGCGGATGAAGCCCTCGGCCGAATTGAGCGGAACCTTGCCGGCGCGATAGGCCGCCTCGGCCATGCGGCAGAGCTCTATCGGATCGAGCAGGCCGACATTGATCAGCGGCGATAGCAAACTGTGGAACAGGAACCTGTGCCCCAGCAGCATGGCATCCTGATAGTCCCCGAAGGATGGCAGGGCAGCGTCGATGAACTGCCGGGCGGCGCGCTCCGCCTCCGTGCGGGTTACCGGGAACCAGAAGGGTTCCAGATCGCCGAAATTGCGGGGGAAATGGCGTTCGACAAGCTCCAGGACCTGCTGCGTAATCGCATCGGGAGCGACCCGCAGCGGCTGGGGCATGAACAGGCTGGCGCTGGCGGGCTTGCGGTTTTCGTGGTCGAAATTCCACTGGCCGCCTTCGGGGGCGTTGCCCGCCATGAGGAGGCCGGTCTTCTGCCGCATGAGGCGATAGAAGTATTCCATCCGCAGCGATTTGCGCCCCTCGGCCCAACTGGCGAATTCCTCGCGGCTGCACAGGAACAGGTCGTTGGGAAGAACTTGCGCCCCGCAGGCCTCCAGCTCCGCCAGCACCCGCCACTCGCCCGGTTCTGTGACCACCAGCTCGCCGGTGCCGTGCCGCGTCTGCGCCCTGCGGATTTCGCCGGCCAGAGTGCTGGAGTTGGCGGGATCGTCCAGCGTGACATAGTCCACCGTCCAGCCAGCCTCGCGCAGTTCGGCGGCGAAATGGCGCATGGCGGAAAAGATGAAGGCGATCTTCTTCTTGTGGTGAGGAACGTAGCCAGCCTCCGCAGCGACCTCTGCCATCAGGACAATGGTGCCAGCCTTGTCGCTCGCCCGCAGCGAGGAAATGCGCGGTGAAAGCTGGTCGCCCAGCACGAGGACCAGTCGCTTGGCCATGTCGTCAGGCGAGTGCCGCTACCGCCAGCGTCAGCAGGCCAAGGCCCGATGCCATGGCCACGCGAAGGCGCAGCCATGCGGGCGGCAGGGCTATGTCGCGGGCAAGGAAGCCGTCGACCAGCGGGCTCGCCAGCAACAGCAGGCCCAGCACGCCAAGCGAGGGCGCCGGCCAGCTCCAGCCGAGCGCCCAAGGCAGAAGGCCGGCCCAGCCCGAAAGACTGGCGACAACCGCAAGCAGGTAGGCTGCAGGCTCCTTGCGGCCAGCCATCAGCCCGGCCATCCACCACATTCCGCCAAGGAACGAGAGGATGATCGCCGCATAGAAACATGCCGCAGCCATGGTGAACCAGCGGGCATCGGGCCAGACCAGCATCAGGGCAAGGCAACCTGCCTGAGGCAGCAGGCCAGCCAGTCCGAAGACCACAAGCGGACGGGGGAGGGTGGAGAACGCCATCCCGGACACAAGTCGGATCTGCCCCGCCGCTTCAATCTGTCCTTTCAGACAGGCAGCGCGTCCGCTCAGTCGTCGAGCGCGGTGAAGCGGAAGTCGCGGAACCGGGCCTCGCCGGGGCCAGCGGCGTAAAGGCCGGGGCGCAGCATAAGGAACCCGCCGCGCACGTTGTGGTGATAGCCGGACACTTCCATGCCGCGATCGAACCGCTGCCAGGTCTGCCCGCCATCGCCGCTGGTGTGGAACGAGACGATATGCTCGCGATTGGTGACGCGCATCCTCATGCGGCGGCCGTGCGGATTTGCCGGTCGCCCGCGCTCTATGCCGTACTGGTGGGTGACGAAGCGCTTTTCGTCGAAGCCGAGCCCGCAATAGAGCTTGTCGTCATAGAACAGCACCAGTCCCGCCGTTCCGCCGGCCGGGATTTCGATATCGCATTCGAAGCGATAGGAACGATCACCGGCGATCAGCAGCAACGGCGATCCGCTCGACGGTGCCAGCCCCTTTCCGGCAAGGTGCAGCGCGCCATCGGCGATCCGCACGCGCGATGCCTCATCCGGGGCAGGGCGGAAGAACGACCACTTGCTTCCCAGCGCCAGCGGGGCGGAGAAGTCGTCCGACAAGGCCATGCCGTGCGGCAACCGCTCGCCGCCGCGCGGCGAACGGATCGGGCGGGAGAGATCGCCGCCGGTCATGCGGAACCAGCCGTCGCGGGTCCATTCGACGGGGTCGAGCAGACATTGCCGGCCCAGCGTCCAGAAGCCGTTCTCGAAGCCGTGGTAAAGCGACCACCACGATCCGTCCGGTCCCTCGACAAGGCTTGCGTGGCCGCGCGACCACCAGGCCTCGCCAAGCCGCGTGGTGCGGACCAGCGGATTGCCGGGGTGATGTTCCCACGGGCCGTGGATAGATCGGCTGCGCGCGGCGATGACCATGTGGCCGGTCGGCGGGCCTGCCGTGCCGCCAACCGCAGTGATCATGTAGAACCAGCCGCCGTGGAAGTGGATTTTCGGACCTTCGGGGCTGAAGCCTTCGACGTCCCAGGTGTCGGGGTAGCGCCAGGGATCGTAGACATGCTCCACCTTCCCGGCGAGACTGAGGCCATCGTCCGAAAGACGCACGCGGTCTCCGCCTGAAAGGAACAGCCAGCGCGATCCGTCCTCTCCCACGGCGTGGCAGGGATCGATATGGTTGTGCAGGCCCAGCGGCACGGGATCGCTCCACGGGCCGTCGATATGGTCCGCCCAGATAACGAAAATGTCGTTCGGCGCGGCTTTCACCGGGATGTAGAGGAAATAGCGGCCCTTGTGCTTTTCCAGGCTTACCGCCCAGACCGAACCGATGTTGCGGTTCAGCGCGGCCTTGCGCGGCTGCCAGTTCACCAGGTCGCGGCTGTGCCAGATGGTGAGACCGGGATAGGAATCGAAGCTGGAAAAGGTCAGGTAATAGTCCCGACCGTCCTTCAGGATCGCCGGATCGGGATGGTCGCCCGAAAGCACCGGGTTGCGGAACGTGCCCTTGCCAAGATCGGCAATGCGCTGGTTGTCGTAACCGCGGCCCCACTTGCGCCTTGTCGCGCTGGCGAGGGCCGGGGACGCATTGAGCGCCAGCGCGCCAATGCCGCCAACCCCGCCCAGCTTCATCAGGTTGCGCCGATCCACGCTCATCCCAGCCCCGCAGTCCGCGCCCAGGCGCGCCAGAGTTCGGGCCAAGCCTCCACCGGCTTGCCCAGCGATTTGCGCAGGCCGAAGCCATGTCCGCCATGCGCGAAAAGGTGCATCTCCACCGGCACGCCGCGCGCCTTCAGCGCCGCGCGCAGGCGCAGGGTGTTCTCGACAGGAACAACATCGTCATCCTCGGCATGAAGCAGGAAATGCGGCGGTGCATCGGCGGGCACGGTCTGGTCCGGCGACCATGCCATGGCCTGTCCGGGTGAGGGATTTTCTCCCAGCAGCAGTCGGCGCGATCCGGGATGGGCAATGGCCGGGTCCATGCTGATGACCGGATAGATCGGCGCGGCACAGACGGGGCGGGCGGAAAGCCGGTCTGCCGCATCGACCGGCTGGTAAACCGGCACGGCAAAACGCGTCGAAAGGCTGGCGCAAACGTGGCCGCCCGCCGAGAAACCCATGGCGGCGACACGTTCCGGGTCGATGGCAAAATCGCGCGCGCGGTGGCGGATCAGCCGCATGGCGCGCTGCGCATCGACCAGCGGGACGTCGGGGCCTGCTGCCCACCTTTCGCCCGGCAGGCGATAGAACAGGACAAAGGCGGTAAAGCCGCGCGCCGCCAGCCAGCGGCCCATTTCATAGCCTTCCTTGTCCACCACCACCCAGCGATAGCCGCCACCCGGGGTGATCAGCACCGCGCCGCCATTGGGCCGATCGGGCCGGAACACTGCCATGCGCGGGCGGGTGATGCCGTAAACCGCGCGGTCCGTAACAAGGCTGTCGGTCGATCGCTCGTCCACCTTCTCCGCCAGTGCGGGGGAGGGTACACCCGGCGCCCCGGCAGGCCAGAGGTCGATTGTCTCGGTCGGCTGCGGCAGGCCCGGCGCCTGCGCCTTTTGTGCCTGCGGAGGCGGCGTCTGCGCGCGAAGGGTGCCGGCGGCAAGGCCGGTGGCCAGGCTTGCGCCCAGCAGGCTGCGGCGGTCGATGGTCATGGCCTGGCCCCCAGGTCCGGCCAGCCGCCGACATCGTCCTGACTGTCGATGATCCTGCCGCTCCGGTTCCGAACCGAGGAGACGACACGCTGGTCAACTGCATCGCGCGGGCCTGCACCGGCGCGGGCGAGCACTGCCTCGCAGCCGCCGGGGGCCGGATCGGCGCGGACGGGTGCGATTTCGGGCGCGGCGGGGAGGGGGTTCCACAGGCCGCCGACAAGCGATTTCTGCTCGGCCGGGATCACCCCGTCCATGCTGTTTCCGGCAAACCAGCTGCGCGCCAGCGGGTTCTCCTCGCGGAAGGCCAGGCGGCCCTTGCTGTCAGGTCCGCTGACATAGCAGTTGTCGATGAAGGCATAGGTTGCCGCGCTGTCCTTGTCGGCATTGTATCCCGATGCACCCGCGCCCCAGTTGTAGAACACGTTCGAGCGGAACTCGATCATCGGGCCCTGCGGATCGCGGCTGGCGGGCGTGTAGTTGCCCGGCCTGGGCATGCGCTGGACATGATGCGCCCAGAGGTTGTGATGAAAGCTGAAGCGCGATCCTTTTCCGCCCCGGATCAGGCTGCCATAGCCGTGATTGCCCTTGGCGTGGCCGGCCGAGCGCAGCGATTCCGAAATGATCGACCACTGCACGGTCAGGTCGAATATCCCCGGCTCCTTCTCGTAATTGGCCGATGCCGAGAGGGTTTCATCGATCGACCAGCTGGCTGATACGTGGTCGAGGATGATGCGCCTGCCGCTGGATATGGAAATCGCATCGCCCTCTCCGCCAGCGCGGTTGCCAAGGCGCGAGCGCAGGTGCCGGATCACCACGTCATCCGCCTTCACCACCAGCCCGTGGTCGGCAATGGCGATGCCGCCAGCGGGCGCGCCTGATCCATCGATGGTGATGCGCGGCTCGCGGATGACCAGTTCGCTTTTCAGGCGGATCGTACCGGCAATGCCAAAGCGGATGATGCGCGGCCCTTTTGTCTCGACGGCGGCGCGCAGGCTTCCCGGGCCGGCATCGTCGAGCGTGGTCACGGTGAATACCTTGCCGCCGCGCCCGCCGGCGGAAAACCTGCCAGCGCCCTCGGCCTCGGGGAAGGCGAGCCGGGGTTCGACCGGCTTCGCCTGGCTTGCTTCAATCGGGCCGGACAGCGCGAGAAAAGCCATGATCGCCAAATGCCTTCGCACGCATCCTCCTCACCCCGGATCCGCAGTGGTAGCGACCGCTCGGTCCTCCCATGCGCCTTTTTGGTAACCGGTGTCATTTTTCTATTGCTCCGCTCCTGCGGCTCTGTCAAGAAATGCTGAAAGGGAGTCCGGGGCAACGGCACGGTTGCGATTCGTGCAGCAGATCTGGCCACAGCCAGCCAAACGTTCCGACAAGGCTTCCTGAGATTTGACACCGGTTTCCTAAAGGTGCCGGAACATGGGAGGTTAAGGATGCGCAAGGCTCTCTCTGCTCGCCAGTTGCTGATTGGCAGCTCTGTCACGGCCATGCTTTGGGGCGCACTTGCGGCGCCTGCAATGGCTCAGGAGGCCGCTCCGGCATCGGGCGACGCGGCGGCAGAGGAAGAGGCGGTCGACGCCATTGTCGTCACCGGCTTCCGCGCCGTGCTGCGCAACGCGATCAACGAAAAGCGCGAGGCGGTGACCCAGGTCGATGCGATCACGGCCGAGGATATCGCCGACTTCCCGGACAGCAACCTGGCGGAATCGCTCCAGCGCCTGCCGGGCGTTTCGATCGACCGTGACAACGGGGACGGCCGCGGCATTACCGTCCGTGGCCTGGGTGGCGATTTCAACCGCACCCGCCTGAACGGCCTTGAGGCGCTGGCGACTGCGGGATCGAACGATTCGGGTTCCACGCCCAATCGCAGCCGCTCGTTCGACTACAACACTTTCGCATCCGAACTGTTCTCCTCGCTCAAGGTGCAGAAGACGCCGTCCGCCAGCACCGACGAAGGATCGCTGGGCGCGACGATCGACCTGCAGACCGGCCGTCCGTTTGATTACAAGGGCAGGGCGCTCGCGCTGTCGGCGGAAGGGTCTTACGGCGAGAACTCAAAGAAGTGGAACCCGCGCCTTGCCGGCCTCGTCTCCACGCGCTTCCTCGACGATTCGATGGGCATCCTCGTTTCCGGTGCCTGGTCGAAGAGTGACAACACGATTGACCAGTATCGCCGCCAGGCGGGCCAGTCCGACTATCTCTATCGCCAGTCGGACTTCACCGGCAACGAGAACCCGCAGCGCGGCGGTTTTGCCGCTCCCACGGGCACCAGCTTCGGCGCGGCAATCACCAACCCGCAGGTGATCGACCTGCTGACCGGCTCCGACGCGGCGGCCTATGCCAAGCTCTATCCGGGCGCACCCTACAACACGCCGGGCCGCTTCGATAATTCGCTGGTCCGCATTCCGGCACTCGCCAATATCGAGCAGCAGGATGTCCGGTCCGAGCGGCTTGGCATTACCGCCAGCTACCAGTGGCAGATCGGTGACCGCACCCGCCTGTCGATCGACGGCGTCTATTCGCGGTTCGAAAACGAAAGCGCCTATAACCAGCTGCAGACCGTCGGCCTGAACCGTAACAACACCAATGCCACGCTGAACACCGCCAGCAACACGCTGACGCCAGTGGCTGCGCGCGCGCTCTATCCCGGCCTGTGCACGCCCAATGCCGGATCGGACCTGGTTCCGGCGCAGGACTGCGGCACCTCGCTGTTCGGAACCAATCCGGCATTCGCCACGGCGCTGAATTCGAGCAACGTTTCGACCGCCTCGATCCTCGGCCTGGCTGCCGTTGCGGCGGGAGGGGTAACCCCCAGCAACGCCAACATCTTCTCGTCCAATCCGAACAACCTCGATCCCTACGATTACTACAACAACCCCAATTCGGTGGGCTATGTGCCTTCCACCAACCGCCTGGCATTCCGCGGGGCGCTGATCGGGCGTCCGTCGGTCGAAGTGCTCGATGCCAACGTCACCAACGGCCTGGCCGATTACCTGAAACTGCGCGGCGTCGATTGGCGGTCGGCCGTGGACTATTCGTCCTACGTGACCAAGTTCAAGCAGGCTTCCGGCCAGCTTGACCATGAATTCTCCGATCGCCTGAAGGTTTCCTTCGTCGGCGGCCTTTCGGAATCGCGGAACGATTCTGTCGGCAAGCTCGTCGAATTCAACCGCATGGATACGCCCGAGGTGTTCACTTATGACGAACGCGGCGGCGGCGACATGCCGGTCTATGACCTGGGCTTCGATGCGACCGATCCCACCAAGTGGGAAGTGGTCAAGGGCTTCTCGGGCATCCGCTATTACAAGCGCAACGTCACCAACACTTACCGGCAGATCAAGGGCGATCTCGCCTGGAAGGTCAATGACCAGTTCACGCTGAATGTCGGTGCAAACTGGCGCAAGTACAAGTTCACCACCAACTTCTTCGAACGCAACAACGACCTGCTGAACCCGACGCTGAAGGAACTGGGCGTCACCACGGCATCGGTCGCGAGGACGATCCAGTTCGGCCAGGGCCTGAATGTGCCTGCCGGCACGACGAGCGCCTTCATCGTGCCCGACCTGCAGAAGTTCGAGACGCTGTACGGCTTTACCTGCGATTGCATCAACAAGTACGGCGACTGGCGCCTGACCAACAAGCGCAACGGCGGCGCGCAGAACTATGCCGTTACCGAAGAGGATACCGGCGTCTATTTCCAGGTCGATTTCAACATGGACCTGTTCGGCCGTCCGCTGCGCGGCAACGTGGGCGAACGCTATGTCGAAACCTCGGTTGTATCGGTGGGCAATTCCACCTCGGGCCGTCCGCTTACCGGCGTGAACAAGTATGCCGACTGGCTGCCCTCGCTGAACCTGTCCTACGAGCCGATCGACAACGTGATCACGCGCTTCTCGATCTCGCAGGTCATGGCGCGGCCGCTGCTGGGGAACCTGTCGCCGACGATCTCTGCGCTCAGCGTGCCGAGCTTCACCGGCACCACCACCGGCGGCACGATGACCATCGGCAACCCCAAGCTCAGCCCGTTCCGTGCAACCAACATCGATGCCAGCGTCGAATGGTATTTCGCGCCGGGCGGCCTGGTCAGCCTGGCCTTCTTCGACAAGCAGATCGGCAGCTTCCCGCAAACGGTGATCTACGAAGGCGCGCTTTCGGAATTCCTCGACAAGGACGCCATCGATTCGCTGAAGCTCCAGCTCACGCCGCAGCAGATCCAGTACATCGACGCCGGCGGCACTTTCGCTGCCCGCCAGTTCCGCGATGCGCCGGGCGGCTATGTCCGCGGCATCGAGGCATCGTTTCAGATGGACTTCACCTTCCTGCCGGGCTTCCTCAAGAACTTCGGCGTGCAGGCAAATTACACGCGCATCTGGTCGCAGCTGAACTACATCCTCGATCCGGGCACGACGACCGTGGCGCCGACCTATGGCACCGCGCCATTCCTCAACGTCTCGCCGCAGGCGTTCAACGCCACGCTCTATTATGAAACCAAGAAGTTCCGCGCTCGTGTTTCCGCCGCGCAGCGCAAGGGCTTTTCCACCACCTACCCGATCGCGGCGGGCGCCTGCAGCCCGGGTCTGACCAACAGCCCGGCCGATCCCTCGGTCGCGGGAACGCTCTGCAACTCGCCGCTGATCAACGACTTCGCCTACAGCCGCTCGACCTTGAACGTCGATGCGTCGGTAAGCTGGAATATCCTGCCCTATGCCACGCTGACGCTGGAAGGCCTGAACCTGACCAACCAGCGCACCCAGCGCTATGCCTATCAGGGCCAGGAAGCGGTCACGAACTATGCCAGCACCGGCCGCATCCTGCGCGCAGGCGTGCGGGTGAAGTTCAACTGAGGTACGCAGGGAAGCCGGCCGCTGGATGGGGGTAGTGGCCGGCTTCTTGCCTGATGCACGGCAAAGCGGCAGCATGGCTGCGTGCGGCAAGTCCCGCCGAGAGAGGAACTGGTTGATGAGGCACCTGCTTGTCGCGACCCTGGCTGCAACCATGGCGCTCGCCGCGCCTGTCGTTCCCCTGGCGGCCGGGCCGGTGCCGGGCCAGCCAGCCTATGCCCATCCAGCCGATCCCACCAGGGGTGGGGCAGGGGGGCGGATCATCCGCGTCACCACGCTGGCCAAGGACGGGCCCGGTTCGCTGCAGGAGGCGGTAAACGCCAAGGGCCCGCGCATCGTCGTTTTCGAAGTCGCAGGCGTGATCGACCTTGGCCGCGATACGCTGGAGATCAAGGAGCCCTTTCTCACCATTGCCGGCCAGACAGCCCCTTCGCCGGGCGTCACCCTGATCCGCGGCGGCATCGATCTCAAGACGAACGATGTCATCATCAGTCACCTGCGCGTGATGACAGGGGCTGACGGGCAGGCCAAGCGTTCGGGCTGGGAAGCCGATGCCTTCGCCACGGTGGGCGCGCGCAATGTCGTGGTCGAACATTGCAGCTTTCTTTGGGGCATCGACGAGAACATGTCGGCCTCCGGCCCCCGCTTCAACGGCAAGACGCTTGCCGAATGGCGCGCCAATACCAGCCACAACATTGTCTTCCGGGAAAATCTTGCGGCCGAAGGGCTGGCGGATACGAGCCACCCCAAGGGTGAGCACTCCAAGGGTTCGCTGATTCACGACAATGCCACCAACATCACGTTCTACCGGAATGTCTGGGCGCACAATGTTGAACGCAGTCCGCTGATCAAGGGCGGCGCGCAGGCGCTGATGATCAACAACCTGATCTACAATCCCGGCCACCGCGCGGTTCACTATAACCTGATGAACCTGGAGTGGGCCGGCTATCCCTATGTCACCGGCGAGATAACCGCTGTGGGCAATGTCATGCGCGGGGGCAACGATACCAATCCCGGCCTGCCGTTCCTGATGCTGGGCGGCGACGGTGACCTTGCCTACTACGGCCGCGACAACCGCGCGGTGGACCGGCATGGCGTTCCGCTGCCGCAGTTCGGTCGCTATGGAGAGACCAGGGCCAAGCTGCTTCCTGCCAAGGCACCGCTTGCCAGCCTTGCCGGCTACACCGTGCTGCCTTCGGGCGAGGTTGAGACCAGCGTCCTTGCCACGGTCGGCGCGCGTCCCTGGGACCGGGCACCGGACGATATCCGCGTGCTGTTCTTCATCGCCGAGGGCAGGGGCGAGATCATCGACGATGAGCACGAGGTCGGGCCGGGCTACCCCGCGATCAAGGAAGTGCGCGCGCCCTTTGTCGAAGCTGACTGGGATCTTGCCACCATGACGCCCAGGACGGGCCGCTATCCGGGGCAGAAAGCCGGCGCGCAGGAAGTGCTGAGCGGGCGCGATGCGGCGATGCGGGCAACTCCGAAGAACTAGGGCGGGCCGGCAGGCCCACGATCACGGCAGGATCAGCCGCCGCGCTTCGGGCACGGCGCGAACCAGTTCATCGGCCACGACGGTTGCGAACAGCACCGCGCCGCGCTCACCCAGGTGGGTATAGTCGAACGGGCGGTTCATATGGGCCACGCGCAGGGCGGGCTGGCCGCTGAGCGGAGCGGGGAACCCGGTGGACGAAGGCAGGCTCTGCCGGTCTATCGCAGCGGCGGCGGCGATTTCCGCTGATGGTGGCACTTCCGCCAGCAGGTTGCCGACAGATGGCCCCATCGCCTCGACTATTGCAGCGCTGCGGGCGTTGAGATCGACCAGCGGGGTGCCCGTTTCGCGGGCGACCCGGCGCACCGCCTCGGCCCAGGGGTCAAGATCGCGGTCCAGCCGGCCTTCCTTCCACATCCGCCGGGTCAGGGGCGTCACCAGCACGGGTACGGCCCCGGCCGCACGTGCTTCGGCGACGTATCGGGCAAGGTTGGCGGGAAACTGGGTGGCAAGATCGGTCGACCGTCCGGGCTTGCCCGGCTGGTCGTTATGCCCGAACTGGATAAGCACGTAGGTCGCGCGGTAGCCTTTCACCTTCATCTCGCCCAGCGCGAGGTCCCACGATCCTTCCGCACGGTAGGACGAGGACGATCGCCCCCCACGCGCGAGATTGAGGCAGGCGGTGCCATGGGTCACCCGCTCGGCGCAGAAAGCAGAACCCCAGCCGGATCCGACTGCCGTGGTCGAATCGCCGACAAGGATGATCTTGGTGGCAGTGATCGGCTGGGCAACTTCCGTGCGGACGGCTTCCGCAGCGGGTGCGACAGGCGCGGCAGCAGCAGCGGCAAGCAAGGCGATTACGGATGCAGGCATGTCAGGTTCCCGGCTGGATATAAGGCACGCGGGCAAACAGTTCGCGCTCCCACTGGCGCGGGCTGCTCACCACCCGGCTGTCCTGGTCGAACACCATGGTGCTGCGCTGCTTGAGGTCATAGGCTGGCCAGCCGGGATTGCCCGTGCGGGCGAAGCGGACGAAGGCGTCCATGACCCGGTCGCTCATGGCCTGCCGCGCGGGCGTGGGGTTTTCGAAGGTGCCGAACGACAGGCCGATGTCGTCGGTGTGCTTGGCCTGTTCGAAATCGAGCTGGTAGACGAACGTGTTGCCACGCCCGTTTCTCGCCCGTGCCTCGGCTTCTTCCACTTGCCCCCGCCAGGATCGACCGGCCGTAACGATCCGGTGGAACAGCTCGACCGGATCGGCATTCGGATATCGCTCGCGGAACCGGGCGACGACCCAGTCGGGGCTAATGTCCACGCGCATTTCCGGCCCTGCGCGCTCGGCCAGGTTCGACCAGTCGAGCCCCTGAATCAGCCGGTGGCCGGAGCCATAGAAGGCGCGCGTTTCCATCACCGTGTTGCCCAGCATCATCGGAATCGCGTTCCCCTGCGGCGCGGCATCGGGCCAGAAGGGGTGGCGGTGGAGGTGCTTCATGTCGAGCACCGGCCCCATGTAAACGCCGCCGCCAAGGATCGGATCGGTGGCCGAGAGCGCGGCGACGATCTGCTCCTGCGAGGCCTTCGCCGGATCGCTGCCAAGCTTGGCGAGAAACGCCTCGGCGCGCTTGCCAGCGTTGAGCGGGCCGGAAGCTGTCACCTGCTGGCCGCTCATGGTGATGGCCTTGTGGAACAGGCCCTTCGCCTCGGGCATGGCCATCAGCGTCGCGATCTTGGCACCGCCGCCGGACTGGCCGAACAGCGTGACATTGCCGGGATCGCCGCCGAAGCTGGCGATATTGCGCCGGACCCACTGGAGCGCGCAGACAAGGTCAAGCTGGCCGTTGTTGCCGCTGCTGGGGAAGCGATCGGGCAGGTAAAGATAACCGAAGGCGTTGAGCCGGTGGTTGATCGTGACCACGACGACATCGCCGCGCGCCGCCAGCTTCGCTCCGTCATTCAGCGGATCGGTGACAGAGCCGGTCGTGTAGGCGCCGCCGTGGATGTAGACCATGACAGGTCGGGGCCGCGCAGCCGTGGTCGCAGGTGTCCAGACATTGAGGAACAGGCAGTCTTCGGACTGCGGGCGATAACGGTCGCCGGGTTGGGGGCAGACCGGCCCAAAACCTGCTGCCTGCTCTGCCATCGGTGCGGTTGAGGTGACTGCCAGCGGAGGCTCGAAGCGCGCGGCGCGGGCATAACGGATTCCGGCGAAGCGATAGGCGCGCACGGTAACCCTGTCGGCGGGGTCGTAGATAAAACTGCCGACATATTCGCCGGAAGGGCTACGCACCTGCGGGCTGAAAATGGTCGTGGCACCAGATCGCACTGCCAGCGCGCCAAGAGCCAGTCCGCCCCCCGCCAGAACGGCGCGGCGGCTGAAGGCGTCAGCGGCGGACATCGCCCCCGCTGGCGGAAAAGGCGTCGAGCTCCGCCCGGCCGAACAAGCACATGTCGCCCGGCAGCGTGTGCTTCAATGCGGTGAGGGCAAGGCCGCTTTCCGCCATTGCCTGGACGTTCCCGCCGAGTAGCCACTGATGCAGCACGCCGGCGGCAAAGGCATCGCCGGTGCCGATCCGGTCGACAATGGCGGTGACGTCGATCTCGCCGGTCTGGTGGGCAACATCGCGCGCATCGACCCGCGCGGAAATGCGATGGTGATCGCTGGTGACAAGGTGCCGCGCGGTCGAGGCGATGAGTTCAAGCTTGGGGAAAGCGGCGAAGGCGGCCTCTGCCGCCTCCCGTCGCCGATCCTCGCCATCGCCGGAGAATGCCTTGCCCAGCAGCAGCGAAATGTCGCGGTGGTTGCCGATCAGGATCGTCGCGTCGCTCACCAGAGCGCGCAGCACTTCTGCAGGGTTCGAATCCCACGCCGACCACAACTGGCCGCGGTAATTGCCGTCGAAACACACCGGCACCCCTGCCGCCACCGCCGCAGCATTGGCTGCCTTGGCGAGGGCAACGCCCTTCGGTCCCAGTGCGGGAGTGATGCCCCCGGTGTGCAACAGGCTGGAGCCAGCAAGCGCGCCGGCGAAGTCGATGCTGGCGGGATCGGCCTCGGCAAAGGCGCTGCCGGCGCGGTCGTAGGTGATGGCGGCTGGGCGCGGCCCGGCGCCTGCCTCCATGAAATAGAGCCCCATCCGGCCCGGCGCGCGGGCGAGGTGGCGGGTGTCCACCCCGGTGCTGCGCAGAGCCGATACCGCCCGGTCTCCCAGGGCATTGTCGCTCACCAACCCGGCAAAGCGCACATCGTGGCCCAGCGCAGCGAGGCCCGAAGCCACGTTGGCCTCTGCCCCGCCGACGATGAGGTCAAGGCTCTGCGCCTGCACCATGAGCTGCGAGCCGGGCGGAGTGAGGCGGATGAGGAGTTCGCCGAAGCAGGTAACAGTTTTGGTCATGCCAATCGTCTAGCGTGCCAGCCAGCCGCCGTCGACTGCCAGCACGTGCCCGGTCACATAATCCGATGCCGGCGAGGCGAGGAACACCGCCGCCCCGGCAATGTCTTCGGGCCGGCCCCAGCGACCCGCCGGAATCCGCTCAAGAATCTGGCGGTTGCGCGTTTCGTCCTCGCGCAGGGCAGTGGTGTTGTTGGTGCTGATATAGCCGGGCGCGATGGCGTTTACCTGCACGCCCTTGGCGGCCAGTTCGTTGGCCATGGCCTTGGTGACGCCGCCAACCCCGGATTTCGCTGCGGCATAGCTCGGCACGCGGATACCGCCCTGGAAGGTGAGCAGGCTGGCAATGTTGATGATCTTGCCGGACCCGCGCCCTGCCATGTGCCGCGCGGCGGCCTGGCTGAGGAAGAACAGCGTCTTCAGGTTGGTGTCCATCACCGCGTCCCAGTCCTCTTCCGAGAACTGGAGCAAGTCGTCGCGCCGGATGATCCCGGCGTTGTTCACCAGCACGTCGATCCGGCCAAGTCCGGCCAGCGCCTCATCGACCACGCGCTGGACCGGTTCGGTCGAGGAGAGGTCCGCCGTGATGTTAACGGCCCTTCGCCTCGCCGCCTCGATGGCGCGCAATGTCTCGCCGGGTTCGGAGCGTCCGGCCAGGGCGACATCTGCCCCGGCCTCGGCAAGGGCAACGGCAATGGCCTGCCCGATGCCGGTGTTCGCCCCGGTGACCAGCGCGGCCTTGCCTTCGAGCGAGAAGGAGATCGCCATGTCAGCCCCTTTCCCGATCAGAGCGAGCGCAGGTAATCGGCGATCGCCTGGTCCTTTGCGTTCGGATAGAACAGCTCGGCAAACTTCTCACCCGCGATGGCTGCCTTCAGCAAGCCCTGGTCGACCGACTTCAACACGGTCAGCATGTCGCGGCACGAAGCTTCCTTGAGCCCGCGCAGGATGCCGCGGTTGGTGCGCATGATCTCGGCTCGTTCCTTGGGGTAGCCGGCGCCGCCTTCGTTCTCGAATATCTTGCGGTAACAGTCCTGCAGGTTGAGTTCCGCCGCCCAGCCGAAGCCCTTGGAATAGGGCATGGAGATGGCGTTGCCATCGTTGATCTGGCTGAACAGGAAGGCATCGGTCGGGTCGATCACCAGTCCGCAGAATACGCCGGGCATGGCGTTGGCCGCCAGCATCGAACCCATGCCGGTGCCGCAGCCGGTGACGACGAAATCGGCGGCTCCGGAATTGAGCAGGATGCCGGTCAGCAGACCGTTCATCACATAGGTGAGCGAGGCCTTATCCTCGGGCGAATACATGCCATAGTTGAACACCTGATGGCCAAGCGGTTCGGCGACGGAGGTCAGCGCCTCGTGCACGATGGCGTTCTTTGCGGCCTGGCTGTTCTCGATGATGAGGGCGATCTTCATGACATTGTCTTTCGCATGGGGAAGGGCGGTCTGGCGTCTTTGGTAACCGGTGTCATGGCGCAGATCAAGCGCGAAGCGGCCAGGCGATGCGCTGGCTCAGTTTCGCGGTGGGGAGACCGAGGCGCGGGGGACGAATTCGGTCGGGAACAGCGATTGCTCGCCTTCCGCCGCCTCGGGGAAGATCAGCTTGCGCGCGGCGGAGCGGGCCATGGTCCGGATCGGCCAGCGCACCGTCGTCAGAGGCGGCCAGATGGTCGCGGCGATGGCAGTATCGTCGAAGCCGACAACCGACAGGTCGCCCGGAACCTCAAGCCCGCGCTCACGCGCGACGTGAACGACACCTGCCGCCATCACGTCGTTGCTGGCGAAGATGGCGCTTGGCGGCTGGGGCTGGTCGAGCAGCTGCGCACCGGCGGCCTTGCCGGTCTCGAAGGTATAGTTGCCGCGTGCGACAAGGTCCTGCCCGGCAGGCAGGCCGTGCGCGGTTACGGCATCGCGCCAGCCTTCGCGGCGTTCGTGCGCGGAGCGGAAGCCTTCGGGCCCTTCCACCAGGCCGATCCGGCGGTGTCCTTGCGCGACAAGGTATTCCACCGCATCGCGCACGGCCTGCCGGTCGTTCGACTGGACGAGGTGGGCCGGATCGTCGAGCTCCGCCGAACCCATGCGCACGTAATTGCAGCCCAACTCGTCGAGCAGTTCGAAGAAGGCATCGTTTTCTGAAAGCGGCGGCAACACCAGCACGCCATAGAAGCGCTGCTGTTCGATGAACTTGCGGACCTGGGCGAAGAGGCCGGGATCATGGCGATCGACCGGGTGGATAACCAGCGCGAATTCGGTTCCCCTGATCGCGTCGAGCACGCCTTCCTGGAAGTTCAGCACCATCTGCGCATTGGGGTTGTCGTAGATCATGCCCAGCGAAAAATTGCGCCGCAGCGCAAGCGCGCGGGCCTGCGGGTTGGGCACATAGCCCAGCTCCGCAATGACCTTCTCGACCTTCTCGCGCGTGGCCTCGTTGAGCAGGGGGGAGCGGTTGATCACCCGGCTGACGGTCTTCTTCGATACGCCCGAAAGGCGCGCGACATCGTTGATCGTCGGCTTCCCTTCGCGACCGGAATTGCCCGTCATGCCTGCCCCTTGTCATGCCCGGTTCAAGTGCGGGCCTGTTGTCTCTTGCCTTCGACTGATTGCAAAGGCAATGCTGACACCGGTTACCATAAGGTACGCATCCATGCCGCACAAGCTCCCGACCCTGCATCGGATCCATCCCGCCGATTCCGTGGCCGTTGCCTTGCGTCCGATCGAGGCGGGCGAGGTGGTAGAAGGTCTCACCATGCTCGATGCTATAGCGCAGGGGCACAAGGTGGCATTGGCCGCGATTGCGGCGGGTTCGCCCGTGGTGAAATACGGCCAGCCGATCGGCCTTGCGGCCCGGCCTATCGCCGCAGGTGAGCATGTGCACAGCCATAACCTCCAGACGGCTCTGGCGGGGGAACTGGCCTATCGCCCGGGCCTCGCCCTGCCGGCCGGTGTCTCTGGCGCCGCGCTGCCCCGCTGGCAGGGCTACCGCCGAAGCGATGGCCGGGCGGCAACGCGAAACGAGATCTGGGTGCTGCCGACTGTCGGCTGCGTCGGCATCACGGCAGAGGCAGTCGCGCGCGAGGCGTCTGCGCTTCATGCCGGAAAGCTGGATGGCATTCACGCCTTTACTCATCCGCACGGCTGTTCGCAGCTGGGTGACGATCTTTCCGGGACGCGAGCCTTGCTGGCGGGCCTCGCCGCCAATCCCAACGCGGCAGGGGTCTTGCTGCTGGGGCTGGGCTGCGAATCCAATCAGCTGGACAGCCTGCTTGAGGCGGTGCCGCCCGATATGCACGGCAAGGTTCGCCTGCTTTCCAGCCAGTCCGCCGGCGACGAAATGGCGCTGGCTGCCTCGCTGATCGACGAGTTGGTGGAAGAGGCGGCGCTTGCCCGGCGCGAGGAGCTTCCCTTTTCCGCCTTGACGATCGGCCTGAAATGCGGCGGGTCGGACGGGTTTTCGGGCCTCACCGCCAACCCCCTGCTCGGGCGGTTGACCGACAGTCTCTGTGCCGCCGGTGGCCGCGCCATCCTCACCGAGATTCCCGAGATTTTCGGCGCGGAGCAGGCTCTGCTCGATCGCGCCATCAATGCTGCGGTTTTCGACGAGGCAGCGGAACTGGTGAACCGCTTCAAGCGGTATTATCTCGACCAGGGCCTGCCGGTGTCCGAGAACCCGTCGCCCGGCAACCTTGCAGGCGGCATCACCACGCTTGAGGAAAAATCACTGGGTGCGGTGCAGAAGGGCGGCAATGCGCCGCTCTGCGATGTCATTTCCTATGGCCAGCAGGCGCGGCATTCCGGGCTGACACTGCTGGAAGCGCCGGGGAACGATGCCGTTTCTTCCACGGCACTGGCCGCCGCCGGGGCAACCATGGTCCTGTTCACGACGGGAAGGGGCACGCCGCTCGGCTTTCCCGTGCCGACCGTGAAAGTCGCATCCAACGCGGCGCTTGCAGCGAACAAGCCGCACTGGATCGACTTCGATGCATCCTGCGTACTGCGCGATGGGCCCGAGGCTGCCGATATCGCCTTTGCCAGCCGGATCGCGGCGATTGCCAGCGGGGAATCAAGCTGCGCCGAACGCGCCGGGCAGCGGGCAATTGCCATCTGGAAACGCGGCGTCACGCTTTGAAACGGTGCGGCGCACTCTACCGTCTCTTGCCAATGACACCGGTTTCCATTAGCCAGCAGGGGAAGTGGCCGGCAAGGCCAGGCACATCCTGATTCTAGGGGCAGAGTTTGACTGAGCAGGCCCAATCCGTTGCCAAGGCGTTCGTTTCCGCACGCCGTGCTGCGCAGGCACTCCCCGTCTATCCCGGGCAGGCCCCCGGTGACCTTGCCGGGGCCTACCGGATCCAGGATGCGGCAATAGCCTTCGATGGAGGTGCCATTGCCGGATGGAAGGTGGGCCGCATCAACGCTCCGCTCGATGCCGTGCTTGGCGCCAACCGCCTGTCCGGCCCGATCTTTGCCGACAGCGTGGTTGCGATCGCCGAGGGCGAGATTCCCGACATGCCGGTGTTCGATGGTGGCTTTGCCGCTGGCGAGGCGGAGCTGCTGCTGCACGTTGCCGCGGGCTGGAATGGCACGATCCCTGCGGACGATGCTGGAACCCGGGCCATCATCGATGACGTTCGCCTGGGCATAGAGATCGCCAGCTCCCCCTATCCCGGTATCAATGCGGACGGCCCGCTCGTCACCATTTCGGACTTCGGGAACAATCACGGCGTGGTGATGGGCGCGCAGTTGCCCGATTGGGCGGCGCTCGATCTGTGCGCGATCAAGGTGCGGACCGAGGTGGATGGTGAAACCGTTGGCGAGGCAACCGCAGCGACCATGCTCGACGGGCCTTACGGTGCGGTCCGCTTCCTGTTAGGCAACCTCTCCGCGCGCGGATACGATCTTTCCCAAGGGCTATGGGTTTCAACAGGGGCCATCACCGGGGTTCACCCGGTGCGGCAAAGCCAGCTTGTTACCGTTACCTTTGGCGACTATGGCGCGCTTTCGTGCAGTATATCGGTCGCGAAGCCGCGTTAGCGTTTCGCGCAAAAGGATAAGGGCGGTTCGCAATTGACGGCCGCAGACGGGAGAGAAAGATGGTCGATGCTTCCACTTCTGCGGGCGCAGCTGTCGCCAAGCCGGCGGGAAGGCGGCGCTGGCTGATCATCGCGCTGCTCTTCGTGGCAACGACGATCAACTATATCGACCGCACCATGCTTGGCCTTCTGGCACCCTCGCTTGGCCAGGAAATGGGCTGGAGCGAAAACGACTACGGCACCATCGTCACGGCCTTCCAGGCGGCCTATGCGGTCGGCTTCCTCATCATGGGCAGCCTGATTGACCGCTTCGGCCCGCGCATCGGCTATGCCATTGCCATCACCATCTGGACGGTCGGGCATGTCGCCCACGGCTTTGCCTCGTCCGTGGCCGGGTTCATGGCGGCGCGCGTGGTGCTGGGCGTGGGCGAGGCGGGACACTTTCCGTCCATCGTCCGTTCCAGCAGCGAATGGTTCCCGCAAAAGGAACGCGCGCTGGCCATCGGCTGGGTCAATTCCGGCACGACCATCGGCGTCATCCTCACCGCGCCGACCATCGCCCTGTTCATGACCTACCTGGGCCTTGGCTGGCGCGAGACATTCATCTGGTCGGGCCTGTTCGGCGTGCTGCTGCTGGTGCTGTGGTGGAAATTCTATTCCAATCCGCGCGAAAGCGGCAAGGTGAGCGAGGAAGAGCTGGCCTGGATCGAGCACGATCCGCCGGAAAAGGTCGAACAGGTCGGCTGGGGCAAGCTGATCACCCGGCGCGAGGCATGGGCATTTTCGGTCGCAAAGTTCCTGACCGATCCGGTCTGGTTCCTCATGCTGTTCTGGCTGCCCAAGTACTTCAGCACGACCTACGGGGTCGACCTGAAGGTGGTGCTGCTGCCGATGATCATCATGTATCTGCTCTCGGACATCGGTTCGATCGCTGGCGGCTGGCTTTCATCGCGCCTGATCCAGCGCGGCCACACCCCGAACTTTGCCCGCAAGATTACCCTGCTGATTTCGGGTGCTGCCGTTCTTCCGCTGCTGTTCGTCACCGGCCTGTCCAACATGTGGCTGGCGGTGTTCCTGATCGGCCTTGCCCTGGCCGGGCACCAGTCGTTCAGTTCGAACCTGCTCTCGATCCCGCCGGACATGTTCCCCAAGCGCGCCGTTGCCTCGGTCATCGGACTGGGCGGATTTGCCGGCGGCATCGGCGGAATGATCATGGCGAAGTCCACCGGGCTGGTGCTTGAGGCGACCAACGGCAACTACACGGTGATCTTCATGGCCTGCACGGCGGTCTATTTCCTTGCCGTGGCGGCGATCCACCTGCTTTCGCCGGGGCTCAAGCGGATCGACCTCTGAACCGCATTTTGCCGCATTGCTGCTGATTGACCGGGCCGGTTGCCGAGAGGCGGCCGGCCCGACGCGCGTCGCCCCAAATTCGTTGTGCATGGCGAGCACCTTGCAGCCGATGAGGGCTTGCCCGAGGCCCATCGGCAGACCTACGAGCTTCCGGCGGGAGCCTTCTGTGCGCTTTCGGGCGGAAAGATCGATCGGGTCACCGTCTATTGCAACCTTGCAGGCTGGACCGCACAGGTATCGGGCTGATTGCTGAGGGAAACGGGAATGCGGGCAAGGGCATGGATCGCGGCACTGGCGGCAGCACTTTTTGTGGCCGGGTGCGCCCCGCAGCCGACCGGTCCGGCGCGCGAAGGCATAACCGATGCGATGCTGGCCAACCCGCCGGAAGGTGAATGGCTCTCCTATGGCCGCGACCTGGCCGAGCAGCGCTTCTCGCCCCTGACGCAGATCACTGATGCCAATGTCGGCGATCTCGGCCTGGCCTGGTCGCTCGACCTTGAAACCGCGCGGGGGCAGGAAGCAACGCCGCTGATGCATGACGGCACGCTCTACGTCAGCACGGCGTGGTCGATCGTCAAGGCGGTGGACGCGCGCACCGGCCGGCTCAAGTGGTCCTATGACCTGAAGGTGCCGCGCGAAACGCTGGCCCGCGCCTGCTGCGATGCCGTGAACCGCGGCGTCGCCCTGTACGGCACCAACCTTTACGTCGCGACGCTCGACGGGCGGCTGGTGGCGCTCGACCGCGCAACGGGCGGGCTGAAATGGTCGGCGCTGGTCGTGCCGAACATGAAGGATTACACCATCACCGGCGCGCCGCGCATTGCCAACGGGCTGGTCTTGATCGGCAGCGGCGGGGCCGAGTTCAAGGCGCGCGGGTTCATCGCCGCCTATGATCACAATACCGGCCAGCAGATCTGGCGCTTTCACACCGTACCCGGCGATCCGGCCAAGGGGCACGAAAGCGAAGCGATGGAGAAGGCGGCGCGGACCTGGTCGGGCAAGTGGTGGGAACTGGGCGGCGGCGGAACGGTGTGGGATTCGATCACCTACGATCCGCGCACCAACCTTGTCCTGTTCGGCACGGGCAATGCCGAACCGTGGAACCCGGCAGCAGCCGGACGGGAAGGGGATTCGCTCTACACCTCGTCCATCGTCGCGGTGCACGCCGATACCGGGAAATATGCCTGGCACTTCCAGGAAACGCCGGAGGATCGCTGGGATTACGACAGCAACGCCCAGATAATCCTGGCCGACATGGAGATCGGCGGGCGGATGCGCCACGTTGCGCTCCACGCGCCGAAGAACGGCTACTTCTACGTGCTTGATGCGGCGACGGGGGAGTTCCTTTCCGCAGGTCCCTTCGTGCCGCAGAACTGGACGACCGGGATCGATCCGAAGACCGGGCGTCCGGCGATCAACCCCGAAGCGCGTTACGAAAAGACGGGCAAGCCGTTCGTCGGCCTGCCTGGCGTGGCGGGTGCGCATTCCTGGCAACCGATGAGCTACAGCCCGAAGACCGGACTGGTTTACCTGCCGGCCAACCTCACCGGTTTCCCCTATGCCGCGGCAAAGGACTGGAAGGCTTCCGAGGTCGGTTTCCAGGTCGGGCTGGACAGTGCCGTGGTGGCCATGCCCGCCGATCCGCGGGTTCGTGCCGGCGCGCTTGCCGCGACCACCGGGGCACTGATTGCCTGGGATCCGCGCCTCCAGAAGGCGGCCTGGACCGTGCCGCAGACAGGGCCGTGGAACGGAGGCACGCTGGCGACAGCCGGCAATCTGGTGTTCCAGGGCGATGCGGCGGGCAATTTTTCCGCTTACAGTGCCGACAAGGGCGGCAGGCTGTGGAGCTTCCCGGTCCAGACCGGCGTGATGGCCGCGCCGATGACCTATGCCCTGGATGGCGAGCAATATGTCGCCGTGCTGGTCGGCTGGGGCGGCATGTGGGATGCGACGATGGGCACGCTGGCGCACAAGAGCGGTGCCGTGCGCAACATCAGCCGCCTGCTGGTGTTCAAGCTCGGCGCCAAGGGCCAGCTGCCTGCGCCCAAGCCACTGAACCGGCTGCCGCTCGATCCGCCAGCCTTTACCGGCACGGCGCAGCAGGTCGCCAGCGGCGCGGCGCATTACGCCCGTTATTGCGCGGTCTGCCACGGCGACGCGGCCGTGGCTGGAGGCATCAACCCTGACCTGCGCCGCTCAGGCGTGCTCAATGATGCGGCAATTATGAAGGCCGTGGTGATCGACGGAGCCCTGTCGCCCCGCAACGGAGGCAACGGCATGGTCGCTTTCGGCAAGGTGCTGAAGCCGGCCGATGCCGAGGCGATCCGCCAGTACCTTATCAAGCGCGCAAACGAAGACAGGGCGCTCGGCGAGAGATAGCCGGGCGCCCTGCCTGCAGTTCCAGCAGTCTGGCTTATCCGCGCGTGCGGGGCAGGCCGAGGTAGCGTTCCGCAACCATCGAACGGTGCACTTCGCTGGTGCCGCCGTAGATGGTCGTGCCGTGCGCGTGGCGGAAGCACTGGTTGAGCAGCTGCGCCGGGCCCGAACGCTTCGACAGCGAAAGCGGCGCGGTCAGGTCAAGCAGGTCGCGCGAATCGCTGAGGAACTTCTCCGATGACCACATCTTCGCCATCGGACCGAAGCCGGGGTTCGGCTTCTTTTCGACGCTGGCCCACTGGGCGCGATAGGTCATCATTTCGGAGATCCACAGATGCGCGACCGAGCGCGCCAGACGGCGCTGGGCATTGACCGTACGGGTCAGGCCAAGCTCATCGCACAGTTCTTCCGCGGCATGGACCATCTGCTTCATAACCTTGCTGAAGCCGCCGCCATGTTCCAGCTCAAGCGCTGCCGACATGGTCTTCACGCCGCCATCGACATCGCCCAGACGCCAGGAATCCGGGATGCGGACGCCATCGTAGAAGGTGATGTTGGTGCGCTCGTTCATGAAGGTGTGCACCGCCTGAACAGTCACGCCTTCGTTCTTGAGCGGGACGATGAACATGGTCAGCCCCTTGTGCTTGGGCACATCGGGGTTGGTGCGGCAGAGCATCAGCACATAGTCGGCCAGGTTGGCGCCGCTGGTCCACATCTTGGTCCCGTCGATGCGCCAGCCGTTGCCTTCCGGCGTCGCCTTGCACTGGGCGGCGAAGACGTCCGAACCGCAGCTCGGTTCGGAATAGCCCAGGCTGGTCAGGACTTCGCCGTTGATGATCTTGGGCAGCACATCGCGCTTCAACTCGTCGCTGCCGTACTTGTGGATCATCATGGCGACCATCGCCGCAACATTGGCGCCGGGCGTGTTGTAGCCCTGCCGCTCCAGCTCGCCCATTGCAGCGATCTTGGCATAGGGGGTGATGCTGCGGCCCGAGAGTTCCTCGGGAAGGCCGGGGAACAGCAGCTTGTTGTCGGCCAGCATCTTGTGCACTTCGGGGACGTAGCCTTCCCACGAATAGTGGAAGCGGGCGCGCATTTCCGGGGTCACCTTTTCCTCGAACAGGCGCGCAAGCTCTTCGCAGACGGCACGGGCTTCATCGCCCAGGTCGAAGTCGATCGGCACTTCGCCGGCATCGGGCAGCGGAGCCGTCTCGCCTTCGTAAAGGCGGCGGCCAGCCTCGTCGAGGAACTGGTCGGGATCGCCGAACACCAGCGGCCATGCCTTGGCGCGCAGTACGAAGAGGTGAATGTCGTATTCGGTGGTCAGGCCATAGCCGCCGAAGGTGTGGAGAGCCTGGCTGGCCGCATCGACGACATACTTGCTGGCCCACCACATGGCGAGGCTGATGCCGGGGGCAGCTTCGTTCGATCCGTCATAGATGTCGCGAATGGCCTTCCAGACAAGGAACTTGGCTCCGTCGACTTCGCACAGGCGGTCTGCCAGCGGGTGCGAAATGCCCTGGAAAGTGCCGATCAGCTGGCCAAAGGCCTTGCGCTCGTTGGCATAGGCAGAGGCAAGCTTCAGCGCTTCGCGGCCGATGCCGGCAAGCCCGGCCGCGATCAGCAGCTTCCATTCCTCGACCGCTGCGGCGAAGGTGGAGAGCGCGTCCGGTCCGCTGGCCAGCACCACCGCGTCAAGCGCGCCAAGGTCAATCTCGGCAATCGGGGTGGAGGCGAGAGTTTCTTCCGCCTTGCGGGCGCTTTCCGGTACCGAGACGAGAACCACGTCATCACCGCGGCGGGCAATCACGGCTTCGGCAACCAGACCGCCGGCAATCCACTGGAGGGGCCTGGCGGCAAGGTCATGAAAGGCGAGGGTGACGACCGCTTCGCCCGCGACGGCGCGGCCAAGCAGGTCGGCCTGCGATTCCGCGGCAAGCTGGGCCAGCAGGCGGTTCGCTACCAGGGCTTCGGCCAGCGGACCGGCAACGAGCGTGCGCCCGGCCTCGTCCATCAGCACCGCCGCGTCAAGCAGGCCAAGGCCAAGCCCGCCTGCTTCTTCCGGCACACGCATGGCAAAGGCGCCAAGTTCGCCAAGGCCCTGCCAGAGGGCTGGGTCGAAGCCGGTGGGATCGGCGGCGCGCACCCGGATGGTGGAGCTGTTCTCGTCAAGGAAACGTGCGAAGGTATCGCGCACCATTTCCTGTTCTTCGGTGAGATCGAAGTTCATCGGGTATCCTCAGCCATGGCTATGATCGGCGTTGAACGCCCGGTATCGGGCGCAGCACTGCCGCGATCAATGGCGAAGATACCATAATCGTCCGCGCGATTGCTCCGATACGGAGAATCGCGCGGTACGATCCAGATAACGGCCTCAGCGCGAGGCCTTCTTTTCCTGGCGGAAGCGGTGAAGCAGCGGCTCGGTATAGCCGTTGGGCTGTGCCAGCCCTTCGAACACCAGAGCCCGCGCAGCTTTCAGGGCCACGCTGTCGCCTTCCAGCTTTTCATAAAGCGGATCGCCCGCATTCTGGGCATCGACCTTGGCCGCCATCTTGGCGAAGGCGGCATCGACCTGGTCCTTCGTGCAGACGCCGTGATGCAGCCAGTTGGCCATGTGCTGGCTGGAGATGCGCAGCGTCGCGCGATCTTCCATCAGGCCGACATCGTGGATGTCCGGCACCTTGGAGCAGCCGATGCCCTGATCGATCCAGCGCACGACATAGCCCAGGATGCCCTGGGCGTTGTTTTCCAGTTCCTCGCGCACTTCCTCGTCCGACCAGTTGTGGCCCTTGGGCGCGGCGGGAATGGTAAGCAGGGCATCGAGCGCGGGTGTCGGCTGGCTGGCAAGTTCCTGCTGCACGTCGAACACGCTGACCTGATGGTAATGCATGGCGTGGAGCGTTGCGGCGGTGGGCGAGGGGACCCAGGCCGTGTTGGCGCCGGCCTTCGGATGGCCGATCTTCTGCGCCATCATGTCCTTCATCATGTCGGGCGCGGCCCACATGCCCTTGCCGATCTGCGCCTTTCCGGAAAGGCCGCAGGCAAGGCCGATCTGCACGTTGCGCGCTTCATAGGCCTGGATCCACGCGCTGGACTTCATGGCCGCCTTGCGGATCATCGGGCCGGCATGCATCGCGGTGTGCATTTCGTCGCCCGTGCGGTCGAGGAAGCCGGTGTTGATGAACACGATGCGGTCCTTCACCGCCTCGATACAGGCGGCGAGGTTGGCGCTGGTGCGGCGTTCCTCGTCCATCACGCCGACCTTCACCGTGTGGCGCGGCAGGCCGAGCACGTCTTCGACGGCATCGAACAGCTCGTTGGTGAAGGCGCACTCTTCCGGGCCGTGCTGCTTCGGCTTGACGATGTAGATCGAACCGTTGCGGCTGTTGCGCCAGGTGCCCAGCCCCTTGAGGTCATGCATGGCGCACAGCGAGGTGACCAGCGCATCGAGCATGCCTTCCGGGATTTCCGAACCATCGGCCAGAAGGACTGCCGGATTGGTCATCAGGTGGCCGACATTGCGGACGAACAGCAGCGATCGGCCATGGAGCGTGGTTTCGCCCCAGGTGCGGTCTGCCTGCACGGCGCGGGTCATCACCTTGCCGCCCTTTTCGAAGCTGGCGGTCAGGTCGCCGCGCATCAGGCCCAGCCAGTTGGAATAGCCAAGCACCTTGTCCTCGGCATCGACGGCAGCGACCGAGTCCTCAAGGTCGATGATCGTCGTCAGCGCCGCCTCAAGGACGACATCGGCGACATGCAGCGGATCGTCCTTGCCAACCGGGTGCTCGGCATCGATCACGATCTCGATGTGCAGGCCGTTGTGGCGGAACAGGAGGCCGCCCGGCTTGCGTGCGACGAGTGCGGCGTGTTCGCCGCCGGCAACCGCATCTTCCCACCCGGGGATGGTGCTGTTGAGGAACTGGCGCGCCGCCTCGATCACGGCAGCGCCGCGCACGGTGTCATACCCGCCGCCCTGCGCCGGCGCGGCATCGAGCGCGTCGGTGCCGTAGAACGCATCGTACAGGCTGCCCCAGCGGGCGTTGGCGGCGTTGAGCACGAAGCGGTCGTTGAGGGCAGGGACCACCAGCTGCGGCCCGGCCATCGTGGCGATTTCATCATCGACGTTCTGCGTGCCGATGGTGAAGGGGGCAGGCTCGGCCACAAGATAGCCGATTTCGCGCAGGAAGGCCTGGTAGGCAGCCATGTCGGCAATCGGACCGGGATTGGCCTTGTGCCAATCGTCAAGCTTCGCCTGGATGGCATCCCGCTTGGCCAGAAGGGCGCGGTTTACCGGCACGAAGCGATCGGTAATCCCCGCAAGGCCCGACCAGAAGGCATCGGGAGCCACACCGGTTCCGGGCAGGGCCTTGCCTTCGATGAATTCGGCGAGTTCGCTGGCGATCTTCAGTCCGGCGCGATCGACGTATGCAGACATGTCTGTAACTTCCTCACATGAATCACCGGGCGCCAGCACGGACTGGCGGCCAGAATGCAATGATCTTTTCCGGGGAGGAACGGCGCGCCTATGCACCAAGCGCGCCCGCTTTTCTAGGCCCTATTCGCCGCGGAATTGCCCCGGCCGCTTGTTGAGAAAGGCATCGACAGCCTCGTGATGGTCTGCTGTGTGGTGCGACAGTGCCTGGAAGGCCGAGGACATCTGCTGGAGCGTATCGAGCTTCACGTCCGCGCCTTCGCGCATCAGCCGCTTGGCAAGGCGCGTGGCATGGCCGGGGTTGGCAGCGATGCGGCCCGCCAGCGCCAGCGCGCGGCTGCGCAGGTCCGCTGCCGGAACCACTTCGGCAACCAGCCCGTATTCCAGTGCGGTTGCGGCATCGATGGCGTCGCCGGTCAGCGTCATCAGCGCGGCGCGCTGCGGGCCGATCAGGCGGGGAAGCAGCCATGCCCCGCCGCCGCCGGGAATGATGCCCAGCTTGACATAGCTTTCGGCCACCACGGCACTATCGGCCATGATCCGCACGTCCGCCATGCAGGCAATGTCCAGCCCGAGGCCGATTGCCGGTCCATTGATCGCGGCGATGACCGGCACTTCCAGTTCGGTAAGGGCCGGTCCGATCATCTGGAAACTGGTGCGATAGTTGTTGCGGATCTGGTAGGGAGACCCGGCAAACATGCCGCTGCGCGATGCCATGTCCTTGACGTTGCCACCGGCGCAGAACGCCTTGCCGGCCCCGGTCAGCACGATGGCCCGGACAGAGGGATCACGCGTCATCGCATGGCAGAAGGCCACAACCTCGTCCGCCTGTTCCGGCCGGGTGATGGCATTGCGTTCCTCGGGGCAGTTGAAGGTGGCGATTGCGACGGGGCCGTCACGTTCGACAAGCAGGAAGGGTTCCATTGCGCGATGCTTTCCCGATTCGAGTAGTTTCCGGTCGATAGGCCATTGCCCGCAGGCTGCAAGGCACTGCGGCCGCACCCCTTTGCTTTGCGGCGGCCTTGCGGCATTGTTGGGGCATGTCTGCCCTACGCCTGCTCGTCACCCGCACCATGCCGCCGCCTGTCGAGCAGCGCCTTCGCACGATGCCGCTGGAGGTGGAGTTCAGGCCGGGCCCGGTGCCGCGCGAGGAACTGGCCGAGGCGCTTGGCCGGTTCGATATCCTGCTGCCGACCATTACCGACCGGATCGACAGTGAACTGATCGCAGGCGCTGCCCGCACCCGCCTGATCGCCAACTTTGGCGCAGGGGTGGAGCACGTCGATCTGGATGCCGCCCGCTCGGCGGGGATTGCCGTGACCAACACGCCCGATGCGCTGACCGATACCACGGCGGAACTGGCAATTACCCTGATGCTGATGGCCGCCCGCCGTGCCGGGGAAGGCGAACGACGCCTGCGGGCAGGACAGTGGAAAGGCTGGGGCCCCACCGCGATCATGGGGCAAGGGCTTTCCGGCAAGCTCCTCGGGCTGGTCGGCTATGGCCGGATTGCCAGGGCAACAGCTCGGCTTGCCCGCGCTTTCGGCATGCGGATAGCCTGTTTCAGCCGCTCTCCCGTCAGCGCTGACGATATCGAGACCTTTGCCAGCCTCACCGAACTGGCAGAGGTGGCGGACGTGCTTTCGCTGCATGTCCCCGGTGGCACTGCCACGCGCCATCTTGTCGATGCGGGGCTGCTTGCCCGCATGAAACCGACGGCGATCCTGATCAACACCGCGCGCGGCAGCGTGGTCGACGAAGGCGCATTGGCCGATGCGCTGGCAGCAGGCCGGATCGCTGCGGCTGGCCTCGATGTCTATGAGCAGGAGCCGAAGGTTCACCCCGGCCTGCTGACTTGCGAAAACGCGGTACTGCTGCCGCACCTGGGTTCGGCCACGCTGGAAACCCGCACGGCGATGGGGATGCAGGCCCTGGACAATATCGCGGCCTGGCTGGCCGGTGCAGAATTGCCCAACCGGGTCGCCTAGTCCGGTTTCCTGTGCAGCCAGTCGGCGTGACGGGGGGCCTTCCTGGTGCGGCTCCACTCCTCGAGCATCGGCGCGGCGACCCTTTCCAGTTCGGCATATTGCTCGGGCGTGCCGATGTCCGCGGCCAGTTCGATGCGGTGGCCGTTCGGATCGAAAAAGTAGATCGACTGGAAGATGCCGTGCCAGGTCGGCCCCAGAACCTCGATGCCCTGCGCTTCGATATGGGCCTTGGCGGCAAGCAGCGCCTCGACATTCGGCACACGGAAAGCGAGGTGCTGGACCCATTGCGGGGTATTGGCATCGCGCCCCATCTCGGGCTGGTTCGGCAGTTCGAAGAATGCCAGCACGTTGCCGTTACCGGCATCGAGGAAGACGTGCATGTAGGGATCGTATGCACCCGTGGAGGGCACGTGATCCTCGGCAAAGGCCGTTACGTATTTCATCCCGAGCACGCGCTCGTACCAGGCGACCGTTTCCGCCGCGTCGCGGCAGCGGTAGGCAACGTGGTGGATGCCGCCGAGCTGGACGGGGTGGACGCTCATGATGCCTGCTCCTCCAACTTCAGCGTGCCGCGGCGCAGCTGGTCGGCCTCCATCGACTTGAACAGGGCGGTGAAATTGCCTTCGCCGAAACCTTCGTCCTTCTTGCGCTGGATGAATTCGAAGAACACCGGGCCGATCGCCGGCTGCGAAAAGATCTGCAGCAACAGCCGCGGGTCGCCGGCCTGGGTTGAGCCATCGAGGAGGATGCCCCGCTTTTGCAGCTCTTCCACGGGCTCGCCATGGCCGGGCAGCCGGCCTTCCAGCATTTCGTAATAGGTTTCCGGCGGAGAGGGGACGAAGTCTGTGCCGATCGCCTTCAGTCGATCCCAGGTGGCGTAGAGGTCATCACAGGCAAAGGCGATGTGCTGGATCCCCTCGCCATTGTAGGCGCGCAGGTATTCCTCGATCTGGCCGCCGCCGCCTGCGCCTTCTTCGTTCAGCGGGATGCGGATCAGTCCGTCCGGTGCGGTCATCGCCTTGGACGTGAGGCCGGTATATTCGCCCTTGATGTCGAAATAGCGGATTTCGCGGAAGTTGAAGACGCGCTCGTAGAAGCCCGCCCAGTGCGCCATGCGCCCGCCATAGACGTTGTGGGTGAGGTGATCGATGA
This sequence comes from Novosphingobium sp. TH158, assembly GCF_002855555.1. Classification (NCBI taxonomy): domain Bacteria; kingdom Pseudomonadati; phylum Pseudomonadota; class Alphaproteobacteria; order Sphingomonadales; family Sphingomonadaceae; genus Novosphingobium; species Novosphingobium sp. TH158. The sequence goes on from NZ_PKRT01000001.1 coordinate 320,296, forward strand.
TCTGCAGCCCCGCGCCCTGCGGATGCCGGTCCACGCCTTCTTCATAGCGGAAGTCGATGTCATAGATCGAGAGGTCGTCGCCATAACGGTCGATCAGGTAGATGATCGAGCCGCCAATGCCGCGGATGGCAGGCAGGCGCAGTTCCATCGGGCCGGTGCGGACTTCGACCGGTTCGGCCCCGCGCTCGAGCGCCAGCTTGTAAGCCAGCGGCGCGTCCTTCACCCGCCAGCCCATGCCGCAGGCGGAAGGGCCGTGTTCGGCAGCGAACCACGAGGCCGGGCTGCGAGGCTCGTAATTGGCGATCAGATTGATCCCGCCTTGTCGCCACAACTGGACATCCTTGGACCGGTGGCGGGCGATCAGGGTGAAACCCATTGCCTGGAAAACCGGCTCCAGCACGCCCTTTTCGGGAGCGCAGAATTCGACGAACTCGAATCCTTCGAGGCCGAGCGGGTTGTCGAAAAGGTCAGGCATGGGGCAGGCGTCCGATAAGGTTTCTTATGAAACTATATCGGACGCCCGCAAGGACTGTCAAGGATGCGCGGTCAAAGCGGCTTGCCGGTCGCCGCAGTCAGGAAGGGTTCTGCCGCAGAGCGCAGCCGGGCTGCGCCATCGTCTCCGGGAAGGATATCGCGCAGCAGGTTGGTATCCTTGGCCAGCAGCGGGGCGCCCTGGGCAAAGGCGGCGGGCGAGGGCAGGCGGGCGAACACTTCGAAACCGAAGCTGCGCCCGCTCGACGCCTTGACCAGGTCGGCAAGTGCGGCACGGTCGATCCCCAGCGCTTCACCCGCCGAAAGAGCGGCCTGCGCCAGGCCCATGTTCGCTGCCATCAGCGTGTTGTTGACGATCTTCGCCCGCTGCCCGGAGCCTGTCGGGCCGAGATGGACATTCTTGCCCGCGAAGGTTTCGATCACCGGCCGGGCCTGTTCGAAGGCTTCGGCGGTTCCCCCGCACATCACGGTCAGCGTCCCCGCTGCCGCTGCACCGCCGCCGCCGCTGACCGGCGCATCGAGAAAGGCAATGCCGCGTTCGGCGCAACGCGCGTCGAGCGCCTCGCAGCTTTCGGGCAGGATCGTGGAGTGAATGGCCAGCAGGCTGCCTGCGCGCATGGCGGGGATCAGTTCGTCGCAGATCTGCGCCACCCCGGCATCGTCGACAACGCAGATGCCGATATGGTCGCAAACCGCGGCGAGATCCGCCACCGATGCGGCGGCCTGCGCGCCCTGTGCCACGAAGGGCTCCAGCGCTTCGGGCCGGCGCGCCCAGACGGCAAGCGGATATCCGCCCGCCAGCATCCGTTCCGCCATCGGGCCGCCCTGGCTGCCAAGGCCGATAAAGCCGGTGCGCTTGGTCATCCTGCCGTAATCCCTGCGTCGATGTTGATGCAGGCGCCGTGGAACCCGCGCCCGGCATCCGAAGCCAGCAGGGCGATCATGTCTGCCACGTCGTCCACTTCGACCACGCCGCGCAGGCCGGAAAAGCGCTTGATCAGCTCGAAATCGCAGCCCTCCGGCGGAACGAAATTGGCCGCGATGTTGGTCACCATGCCGCCGGGCGCGACCGCGTTGATGCGGATCGGCTTCTTGGAATATTCCATCGCCATCGCCTTGGTCATCCCGACGACGCCCCACTTGCTGGCGCAATAGGCCGCGGCATAGGCCTCGCCGATGAAAGCGGCCGACGAGGCGACATTGACGATGGCGCCGTTCACTTCGAGCAGGTGCGGGATTGCCGCCGCCGAAAGGTGGAAAACCGCATTGAGATTGACCGAGATCGTCCGCTCGAACTGGTCCAGCGGCATCTGCGGCGTGTTGGCAAGGTAGATCAGCCCCGCCACGTTGCACAGGGCGTCGAGCCTGCCGAAGCGGCCATGCGCCTCTGCCACGGCGGCACGACAGGCGGCTGGGTCGGACAGGTCGACCGTCCGCACTTCCACGGCAACTCCGCTGGAAGCGAGCATCCCGGCAGTTTCCGCCAGCCCTTCTGCGTTCACGTCCAGCAGGAACAGGTCCGCCCCGGCTTGCGCCAGCCGCAGGGCCGTGGCGCGGCCCAGCCCGGAAGCCGCGCCGGTAACCAGCGCAGCTTTGCCCTTCATGTCGATTGTCGGCATCGTCTCACCCGTTCCAGCCGAGGCCGGCCTCGAAGTTGCGGATCATGGCGAAAACGGCGCTCTGGATGACAGAGGCCTTCGGCCAGCCGGCGTGGATGCCATAGGCCAGGACGAATTCCTGCATTTCCGCCGGCTTGCAGTTGCCGCTCGCCATGGCGGCATAGACGTGGCTCTTGATGGGCACTTCCGCGCAGCTTTCACAGACGCCGACCAGCGTGAGCCAGCGGCGCGAGCGTTCGTCGAGCGCGCGGCGGTTCCACATCTCGCCGAACACGAAGTTGCGGATCGCCTCGAGATAAGGCGTCTCGCCGCCGCCGCCCGCGAAGGTCATCACCTTCATGAACTCGCTGCCGCCGATGTCGCCACGGGCCTTCTGGTCCCAGGGCTCGGCGCGGATGGGGGCGCAAGGCTCTTCGGCAATCTTGAGCGCCTTGACCGCCTTGGTCACCGCAGCGTCGATATCGCCGCCCTTGGACCAGCCGCCATAGACCGAAACGTGGAGCGCCGCCTCGCGCAGTTCGGCCGTGGAGAGCGTTCCCGATTTCAGCGCGCCGTGGACATAGCCATAGAGGTGTTCTCCGGCGCCACTGCAAAGGGCTGACCCGGCAATGGCGATGAGGTAACGCGCGCGGCGATCAAGCCCCGGGCGGCTCCACACTTCGGCGAAGATGAAATCCCGCCAGCTTTCCTCATAAGGGGTGGCGGCCCTGGCAGGTTTCTTGCCGGTCACGTCCTCATGCAGGGCAGCTCCGCGAGCGGAGCGTTCCGCCGGATCGAGCAGGGCGGTAGGCTGGTTCATCGTTCTCTCCCGAAAGGCGATTGCGGATCGGGATAGCGTGACGACCAAAGGTGAAGCAAAGGCAAATCCGCGCGCGGGCGCGATGTAATTCTATGCCTAGTATTTGCCTTCGAGCTTGCTGTGATCCCAGCTTATCAGCCGTTGCGGCGTAAGGCGGATCACGACGCGCTTGGTATAGGATGCGGTGATCTGTTCCTGCGCTTCTTCGGTATGCGGGCGCGGATTGGCGCTGCGGATGTACTGCATCGCCTCGCGCACTTCGTCATATTCGCGGATGATCTCTGCCGAGCACTGCGCCATGACCGACTTGATCTCGTGATATGTGTCGCCACTTTCGACCGAGATCGTTGCGCGCGGATCACGCTCCACGTTCACCACCTTCTGCGCCTTTGCAAAGGAGGTGACGACGATCCGCCCCTGCGGATCGACGCCGTAATAGAGCGTGACCATGTGCGGCATGCCGTCCTTGCCGATCGTACCCAGCACCGCCTTGCACTCTGATCGCAGGAAGGCGATCGCCTCCTCGTCGGTCATGCGGATCAGGTCGCGGCGGCTGGGCATCAGCCGGCGGCGGGCGAGGGCTTGAGCAGGACGGTGCGCGTCATCGACAGCGCCACTTCACCGCGCTGGTTGGTCAGCTCGTGCTTGAACACGACGATGCCCTGTCCGGGGCGCGACTTGCTCTCGCGCTTTTCCAGCACCTCGGTGTGGCAGGTCAGCGTATCGCCGATGAAAGTCGGCTTCGGCGTCACCACCTTGTCGAAGCCGAGGTTGGCGACGAGAGTGCCGACGGTCGTGTCGGCAATCGACAGGCCGACCGCGAGGCTGAAGGTGAAGGTCGAATTGACCAGTATCTGGCCGAATTCGCTGGCCTTGGCATATTCCGCATCAAGGTGAAGCGGCTGCATGTTGTGCGTCATGGCCGAGAACATCAGGTTGTCGGTTTCGGTCACGGTACGACCGGGCTGGTGGGTGATCCGGTCACCGACCTGCCATTCGTCGAAATAGCGTCCGGGCATGTCTTATTCCTCTACTGCTTCGATGCGCGCCAGCAGCGCTTCCACCTGAACCTGCGCCCCGGCAATGGCCTTCAGCTCGGCCACGGTACCGTCGAACGGCGCGGTCAGGGTGTGTTCCATCTTCATGGCTTCGAGCGTGAGCAGCTTCTGGCCCTTGGTCACGCTTTGGCCTTCGGTCACGTCGACGGCGATGATCTTGCCGGGCATGGGCGAGACGATATCGCCATCATGCGCGCCGTGATTGCCAGAGCCATCGACGCGCCAGGGCTGGAGCTGCCAGACCTTGCCGTTTTCGGCGATCAGCACGGACGTTTCGCCGGTACCGCTGCCTTCGCCCTCGATCTCGATATCGACCGGCTCGCCATCCAGCAGGAACGATGCGACCCGGCGCGGCGCGGCATTGAGCCGCAGGCCGGGGGCGAGGGTGGCGGGCACGAGCGACATGGCGGCATCCAGCAGCATTTCGTCCGAAGGTTCCGGATCGGCGGCCATGGCATCGCCATCACGGCCGATCAGCCCGGTATCGACCTTGCCTGCCGCGAAGTCCTGATGCGCCAGGGCGTTGATCAGGAATGCGGCGTTGGTCTTCACCGGCCACACGGCGCTGTCATGCAGCATGTCGGACAGCCGCTCGCGCGCTTCGTCGCGGGTTTCGCCCCGTGCGATCAGCTTGGCGATCATCGGGTCATAGAACGGCGTGACCGCGGCGCCTTCGTAAACGCCGGTGTCGATGCGGCCGCCTTCAACCTCGCCAAGCTCGAACAGTTCGAGCGTGCCGATCGAGGGCAGGAAGCCCTTGGCAGGGTCTTCCGCATAGAGGCGGGCTTCCATGGCCCAGCCATTGATCGAAAGCTCCGCCTGCTTCTTCGGCAACGGTGCACCCGATGCGACGCGAATCTGCCATTCGACCAGGTCCTGCCCGGTGATTTCCTCGGTCACCGGGTGTTCGACCTGCAGGCGGGTGTTCATTTCCATGAACCAGATCTTGTCGGCGGAAAGCTTGCCTGAACCGTCGGCGATGAATTCGATGGTACCGGCACCTTCATAGTCCACGGCCTTGGCGGCGCGAACTGCGGCCTGGCAGACGGCTTCGCGGGTTGCCTCGTCCATGCCGGGGGCGGGGGCCTCCTCGATCACCTTCTGGTGACGGCGCTGGAGCGAGCAGTCACGCTCGAACAGGTGGACGACATTACCGTGGCTGTCGCCGAATACCTGCACTTCGATGTGGCGGGGCGAGAGGATGTACTTTTCGATCAGCACGACATCGTTGCCGAAGGATGCAGCCGCCTCGCGCTGGCACGAGGCGAGGGCGTCGGCAAAGTCTTCGGGCTGTTCGACAAGGCGCATGCCCTTGCCGCCACCGCCGGCGACCGCCTTGATCAGCACGGGATAGCCGATCTTTGCTGCTTCTGCGGCCAGGTGCGCCGGATCCTGGTTGTCGCCAAGGTAGCCGGGTGTCGTCGGCACGCCGGCTTCCTGCATCAGCTTCTTGGCGGCATCCTTCAGGCCCATGGCGGTGATGGAATGCGGCTTTGGCCCAACCCAGACGAGGCCGGCGTCAATCACGGCCTGCGCAAACTCAGCATTCTCGGACAGGAAGCCGTAGCCGGGGTGGATCGCCTCGGCCCCTGTCGCCTTGGCCGCGGCAATGATCTTTTCGCCGACCAGATAGCTCTCGCGCGCAGGAGCCGGGCCGATATGCACGGCCTCGTCTGCCGAGCGCACGTGCAGGGCATTGGCATCGGCATCGGAATAGACGGCGACGGTGCGGATGCCGAGCCGCCGGGCGGTGCGGATCACGCGGCAGGCGATTTCGCCGCGGTTGGCGATAAGAATAGAGGAAATCATCGGTTCAGTCCGTTGTCGAGGCGCTGATAACGATCAGGCGCCGGGTAGATGGGTGATGGATGGTGAAGAGGAACACGCCCCAGTATTCCAGGCCGGCAAGGAAGTGTTCGCACACGCCGCCGAGTGCCTTGCTGCTCCAGTCCGTGATGATCTCGTCACCGCTATAGGGCAGCAGCATGGCGACGATCTGCCGGAACAGGATCTGCACCTCCAGCTTGGGCATCTGCAGGGGATGGATGGCGTGGGCAAAGGCGTAGGAATAATTCCCGTTCCAGACGCTGTCCGGCTCGTAATGCTTCAGCTTCAGCGGATCGGTGGCATCCCAGAGCGGATCGGCCACCATCTCGCCGGATTCGGTCAGTCCCGTGCCCGGCCAGATCAGCGCCTCGCGCTCCATGTCGTAGTAATCGCCCAGGAAGGTCCGGCGGTCGATGACCTCGCGCTCAAGCGCCGGCAGCTTGCGGGAATCGAGCCAGCCGGTGCCATATTCGTGATCGATCAGCCGCGCGAGGTGCCAGGTAATGGCGGCGTACAGCGATTCATCGTCCCCATCGGCATCGAAGAAGAAGCTGTGGTGGATCACACCGCCAGCTTCCTCATAGCGCCAGATTTCAGAGGGTTTGATGTCGCTGTGCATCGCGCGATTACATCCGGAACACGCCGAACTGCGGCCTTTCGGGGATCGGGGCCTCAAGGCAGGCGGCCAGCGCCAGACCCAGCACGTCGCGCGTCTGGACCGGATCGATCACGCCATCGTCCCACAGGCGGGCCGTGGCGTAATAGGGATTGCCTTCGTCCTCATACTTCTGGCGTACGGGTGCCTTGAAAGCTTCCGCCTCTTCGGGAGACCACTTGGCGGCATCGCGATGGACGGTGGCGAGCACCGAGGCGGCCTGTTCGCCGCCCATGACCGAGATGCGCGAATTGGGCCAGGTGAAGAGGAAGCGCGGATCATAGGCGCGGCCGCACATGCCATAGTTGCCCGCGCCGAAGCTGCCGCCGATCAGGACGGTCAGCTTGGGCACGTTGGCCGTGGCGACAGCCGTCACCAGCTTGGCGCCATGCTTGGCGATGCCTTCGGCTTCGTACTTGCCGCCGACCATGAAGCCCGAAATGTTCTGCAGGAACAGCAGGGGAATGCCGCGCTGGCAGGCCAGTTCGATGAAGTGCGCGCCCTTCTGCGCCGACTCGGAAAACAGCACGCCGTTGTTGGCCAGGATTGCCACCGGCATGCCCCAGATATGGGCGAAACCGCAGACCAGCGTGGTGCCGTAGAGGGCCTTGAATTCGTGGAACTCGCTGCCGTCGACAATGCGGGCGATCACTTCCTTCACGTCGTACGGTGCGCGCACGTCTTCGGGGATGATCGAATAAAGTTCCTCCGCCGCATATTTCGGCGCGCGCGGTTCCTTCAGTGGCAGGTTGTGCCGGTGGCCGCCGCCAAGGTGTGAAACGATATCGCGAACGATGGTCAAGGCATGCTCGTCGCTCTCGGCCAGATGGTCCGTCACGCCCGACTTGTGGCTATGCAGGTAGCCGCCCCCAAGGTCTTCGGCAGAGATGACTTCGCCCGTGGCGGCCTGGACCAGCGGCGGTCCGGCAAGGAAGATCGTGCCCTGTTCGCGCACGATCACGCTCTCGTCGCTCATCGCCGGTACGTAGGCACCGCCCGCCGTGCACGACCCCATGACCGAAGCGATCTGCGGGATGCCCTGCGCGCTCATCTGGGCCTGGTTGTAGAAGAACCGGCCAAAGTGATCTCGGTCGGGGAAGACTTCGGCCTGGTTGGGCAGATTGGCGCCGCCGCTATCCACCAGGTAGACGCAGGGCAGGCGATTGGCCTGGGCGATCTCCTGGGCGCGGATGTGCTTCTTCACCGTCATCGGGAAGTAGGTGCCGCCCTTGACCGTCGCATCGTTGGCGAAAACCATGCACTGACGCCCGGAGACGCGGCCGATGCCCGTGATTATGCCGGCAGCGGGAACCTCGTCGTTGTAGAGGCCGTTCGCCGCAAGCTGGCCGATCTCGAGGAAGGGCGAACCCGGATCGAGCAGGCGTTCCACGCGATCGCGCGGAAGCAGCTTGCCGCGGCTGACATGCCGGTCGCGGCTGCGTTCGTCACCGCCCAGGGCGGCCTTCGCGACCTTTTCCCGCAGTTCCGCCGCCAGCGCACGATTGTGCGCCGCGCGGGCCTGCGCCTGTTCGGAAGTGAGGTCGATATTGCTAGTCAGTACTGGTGCGCTCATGCCCCGATCAATTCCCGTCCAATCAGCATACGCCGGATTTCGTTAGTGCCTGCGCCGATGTCGAGCAGCTTGGCATCGCGCAGATACCGCTCCACCGGCCAGTCTTTCGTGTAGCCTGCGCCGCCCAATGCCTGAACCGCCTCTCCGGCAACACGGAAAGCGGACTCGCTGGCCAGAAGGATCGCTCCGGCGGCATCGAAACGCGTCGTCTGCCCGGCATCGCAAGCCTTGGCGACGGCGTAGACATAGGCACGCGCCGATTGCAGCGCCACATACATGTCGGCGACCTTTGCCTGCATCAGCTGGAACGCGCCGATGGGCTGGCCGAACTGCTTGCGCTCGCGCACGAAGGGGATCACCGTATCGAGGCAGGCCTGCATGATGCCCAGCTGCAAGCCGGCTAGAACGACCCGTTCATAGACCAGCCCGCTCATCAGCACGCCGACACCGCCGTTCAGCGGGCCAAGCACGTTCTCTTCCGGCACGAAGCAATCGTCGAAGACCAGCTCTGCCGTGGGTGAACCGCGCATGCCCATCTTGTCGATCTTCTGCCCGATGGAAAAGCCGGGCATGCCTTTTTCGATCAGGAACGCCGTGATCCCGCGAGACTTCGCCTCGGGGCTGGTCTTGGCATAGACCACCAGCGTATCGGCATAGGTTCCGTTGGTGATCCAGAACTTCGTGCCGTTCAGGCGAAAACCGCCTTCCACCGCATCGGCCTTGAGCTTCATCGAGACGACGTCAGACCCGGCACCCGCTTCCGACATGGCCAGGCTGCCGACGTGTTCGCCGGAAATCAGCTTGGGCAGGTATTTCGCCCTTTGCTCCGGATTGCCCCAGCGGCGGATCTGGTTGACGCAAAGGTTGGAATGCGCCCCATAGGACAGGCCCACCGAGGCCGAGGCGCGGCTGACTTCTTCTACCGCAATGACGTGCTCCAGATAGCCCAGGCCTAGGCCGCCAAGCTCCTCCTCCACGGTAATGCCATGCAGACCAAGCGCGCCCATCGGTTCCCACAGTTCGCGCGGGAAGCGGTCGTTGGCGTCGATTTCGGCTGCAAGCGGGGCGATCTGCTCGTCGGCAAAGCGGCCGCAAGCCTCGCGGATCATGTCGGCGCTTTCGCCAAGGGCGAAGTCGAAATGCGGGGTGGCGCGCATGGGCAACTCCTCTCCGTTCCAGAGTAGCATCAGCAGTCTCGCTGGCAAAATTGATTGATCGAAGGAAATGCGATAGAAAAAATCTATGATAAAGCGCACCCACCTTCGCCAGTTCCTTGCCGTGGTCGATACCGGCAATTTTACCCGTGCGGCCGAACGGGTGGGGGTGGCGCAGCCCAGCCTCTCCGCCGGTATTGCCGAGCTTGAGCGACTGGCCGGCGCGCGCCTGTTCGTGCGCGAACGGCGGCGCATCCGGCTAACCGACGCGGGCAACAGGCTGCTCGCGCACGCCCGCGCGATCGAACGCGAGTTCCGCCAGGCAGAGGCCAGCCTTTCAGCCTCGGCGCCGGTTGCGCCGCCGATGCGGGTGGGGGTGCTTGCCTCGCTGGCGACCGATCTGATCGCCCGCATTGCCGCGGCCTGGTCGGGCGAAAGGGCGCTGGTCCTCGTCGAAGGCACCGATGCCGATTTGCGCAAGCGCCTGTCGGAAGGGCAGGTCGATGCCGTGGTCACGCTGCTGCGGACCGAGGACCGTGAACGGCCTGCTCTGGAACTGTTTGACGAAGGCTATGTGCTGATGCTGCATGAAGGTCACGCGCTGGCCGGGGCGGAATTGCTCACTGCGGCCGATGTCGCCGGCGAAACCATGATCGCGCGCCGTTCCTGCGAGATCCTTGGCGACACGAGCCGCTGGTTCACGCGCCGCGGGGTGCGCCCGCCGTTCTTCCTGCGATCGGCCAATGACGACCGCTGCATGGAAATGGTGCGGATGGGCATGGGCGTGACGACCGCGCCGGAATCGCTGGCGCGGCCCGGCGTGCGGGCGATTCCGCTCTCCGGCTATGACTTCCGCCGCTCGGTTGGCGTCCTGCTGCCGCGCGGTTTTGCCGGAGAACCTGCCGATCACCCGCTGGCGCAGGCGAGCCGGCAGGCGCTCGGCTAAGCCGTCAGATTGCGCCGGCGGATTTCAGTTCTTCGATACGCTCGCCGAATCCGATTTCCTGCAGGATTTCTGCGGTATGCTCGCCGATAAGCGGCGGCGCGCGGCGGATCGTCGCCGGGCTGTCCGACATGTTGGCGAAGGGGCTCTGGATCAGGTCGACATAGCCGTCCGCGGCATGCGGGTGCGGGGTGCGGGCGCGCAGGCCGCGGTGCTGCACCTGTTCGTCCTCCCAGACCTCGGGCAGCTCGTTGTACTTTGCTGCCGGGATGCCCTGACTGTCGAGCATGTCGAGAATCTGGGCCACCGTGAACTGGCGGCTCCACTGGTTGATGATGTCGATCAGCTCGGCCCGGTTGGTCTTGCCGCGCTTGAAATTGCTGTCGAACCGCTCGTCGGTGAACAGCTCGGGCTGCTCCATCAGCACGGTGAGGCGGCGATAATGCTCGTCGGTGCCCGCAGTCAGGTAGACGATGCCGTCACTGCCATGGATCAGGTCGGCCGGACCGCCACCGTTGCCGCCATTGCCCAGCCGCGGCGGTGCCTCGCCGCTCAGCAGGTAATCCTGCATGATGTGGCTGACCATGGCGACCGACGTGTCGAGCAGGGCAATGTCGATATACTGGCCTTCACCGGTAACAGTGCGACGCATCAGCGCGCCCAGAATGGCGATGGCGGTGTTATGGCCGGTCACGAAATCGACCAGGCTCGGCCCCGCCTTGAGCGGGCCTGCACCCGGCTGCCCGGCAGGAATGCCCGTTACCGCCATCATGCCGCCGGTCGCCTGGAACAGGCCATCATAGCCGGGTTTGGCGGCCATCGGCCCGGTCTGGCCATAGCCGGTGACCGAGCAGTAGATGAGCCGGGGATTGATTGCCTTCAGGCTTTCGTAGTCCAGGCCGAAACGCTTGAGATCGCCGACCTTGTAATTTTCGATCAGCACATCCGCCGTCTTGACCAGTTCGCGCAGGATTTCCTGGCCTTCCGGCTTGGAGTGGTTGAGCGTGATGGAACGCTTGTTGCGGTTGGAAACGGTGAAGAAGCTCGACTGGCGGGGCTCTGTTCCATCCTTGCCCTTGAGGAAGGCGAGGCCGTAGCCGCGGCCATCGTCACCCACGCCGGGACGCTCGATCTTGATTACGTCTGCCCCCAGGTCGCCCAGGATCTGCGCGCCCACCGGCGCGGCAAAGACGCGGGACATGTCGATAACGCGGATGCCCGCGAGTGCGCTCTTGTCAGTCATGGGGGCATTATCTAGCCAGCCGGACCGGCAAGGCCAAGCGCAGGGCCGAGCCTGGCGGTAATACCGCACTGGCGTTCTCGACGCGGGCCGGGGTGGCGGCTATCGCTGCACGAAATTGCAGGCGTGAAAGGACAGGCTGTGAAAGTTGCGATCATTACCGGCGCGGGCAGCGGCATCGGGCTCGAAACCGCGAAGATGCTGGCGGCTGCCGGGACGGCGGTTGTCGGCGTGGGCCGCGACACCGGCAAGCTCGCCAATCTCGAGGCGGCGATCGGCAACCCCGCAATGGTCGCGACGCTCTCGTGCGATGTCACGGCGGATGATGCGCCGGCCCGCATGGTCGGCCTTGCGCTCGAACGTTTCGGCCGGATCGACTACCTCGTCAACAACGCCGGCGTGGGCAGCCCCAAGCCGGTGCACGAAGCCACGGACGCCGATTATGATGCCATGATGGACATCATGCTGCGCGCGCCGTTCCGCCTGATCCGCGAAGCCCTGCCGCACATGGGCGAGGGCGCTTCGATTGTGAACGTCACTTCCACCTTCGCGCACATCGGCGGGCGCCGGGGCGGGGCCTATTCGGCGGCCAAGGGCGGTCTCAAGTCGCTGACCGAGCATATGGCCTGCGAATACGGGCCGCGCGGCATCCGCTCCAACTGCGTCGCTCCCGGCGTGACCATGACCGACATGGTCGCCCACCGGTTCGAGGACGAGGTATTCAAGCGCGCCAACGTGGAAACCACGCCCTATCCGCGCCTTGCCAATCCCGAAGACATCGCCAGCGTCATCGCCTTCCTCTGTTCGGATGGCAGCCTGATGATCAACGGCCAGTCGATCGTGGTCGATGGCGGCTGGACCAACACGAAGTATCTCAGCCCCCGCGCCACGACCACCAAATGGGTCGAGCAGGACTGAGGGGAGGCGCGCGATGGCTGGCGAAATCACCAAGATCATCATCGGGCTGAAACGCCGCCCGGGCATGTCGGTCGAGGAATTCCGCGACTATTACGAGAACGTGCATACCAAGGTTGCCGGCAAGTACAGCCAGCCGGGGATGTGCCATTACGCGCGCCGCTATCTCGATCCGATGCCGCATCTCGATACCAAGGAGATCCACGAACCCGAGTTCGATGTGATCACCGAACTGTGGTACGACGATCCCAAGGCGGCCGAGGGGCTGATCTGGATGGTCAGCAAGGGCAAGCTGCCCGCCGACGTGTTCGAGGATGAACTCAACCTCTTCGACCGCCCCCGGACCCGCTATTTCATGACGACCGAATGCGTCACCGACCTTGGTCGCTGACCGGAAACGAGGACCAGATGAGCTATCGCAATTTTCTTCGCCAGCAGTGCTACATCGACGGCCAGTGGATCGATGCCGACAGCGGCGGCACGGTTGATGTCACCGATCCCGGCAGCGGCGAAAAGCTCGGCACCGTTCCCAACATGGGCCAGGCGGAAACAGAACGGGCGATCGAAGCGGCAGAGGCCGCGCTTCCGGCATGGCGGGCCAAGACGGCGGGTGAACGCGCAAAGATCATGCGCCGCTTCTTTGACCTGATGATTGCCAACCAGGATGCACTGGGCGAACTGCTGAGCCGCGAGCAGGGCAAGCCGTTCAGCGAGGCCAAGGGCGAAATCGCCTATTCGGCCAGCTTCATCGAATGGTTCGCCGAAGAGGGCAAGCGCGCCTATGGCGAAGTCGTGCCCAGCCATGCGGCAGATCGCCGCATTGTGACGCTGAAGCAGGGCATCGGCGTTGTCGGCGCGATCACGCCGTGGAACTTCCCCTCTGCCATGATCGGCCGCAAGCTTGGTCCGGCGCTGGCAGCAGGCTGCACCATGGTGCTCAAGCCTGCTTCGGCAACGCCTTATTCGGCGCTGGCTCTTGCCGTGCTGGCGGAAGAGGCCGGGATTCCGGCTGGCGTGTTCAACGTCGTCACCGGATCTGCCCGCGCAATCGGCGGCGAACTCACCCGAAACCCCAAGGTCCGCAAGATCACTTTCACCGGCTCGACCGAAATCGGCATCGAGCTGATGCGCCAGAGCGCGGACACGATGAAGAAGCTGTCGATGGAACTGGGCGGCAACGCGCCGTTCATCGTGTTCGACGATGCCGACGTCGATGCAGCGGTCGAAGGCGCCATCATCTCAAAGTTCCGCAACTGCGGCCAGACCTGCGTCTGCACCAACCGCTTCTATGTGCAGGACGCGGTCTATGACGAATTCGTCACCAAGCTGGCGGCGCGCGCCGGGTCCATGCCGATCGGCTATGGCATGGATGAAGGCGTCGTCGTCGGCCCGCTGATCGACATGGCTGCGGTCGAAAAGGTTGAGGAACACCTCGAAGATGCGCTCGCCGGCGGAGCCAAGCTGCTGACCGGCGGCAAGCGCCACGCCCGCGGTGGTTCCTTCTTTGAGCCGACCGTGGTCGCCGATGTAAAGGCCGACATGAAGCTGGCGCGCGAAGAAACCTTCGGTCCGCTGGCCGGGGTGATCCGCTTCAAGGACGAGGCGGAAGCCATTGCCCTGGCGAATGACACCGAATTCGGCCTTGCCGCCTATTTCTATGCCCGCGACCTCGGCCGGGTGTGGCGCGTGGCGGAAGCCCTGGAATCGGGCATTGTCGGCATCAACACCGGCCTGATCTCCACCGAAGTGGCGCCGTTCGGCGGCGTCAAGATGTCGGGCCTTGGTCGCGAAGGATCGCGCCATGGCCTCGATGACTTCATGGAAATCAAGTACCTCTGCATGGGGATCTGATCCCCGCGCTGCTTACGGGGCCGGCTTTTCCGGCTCCGTCCAGCCGCCTGCGGTCGCAAGGTAAAGCCTCGCCACGTTGAGGAACTGGCGCGAGCGGGCATCGAGCATGGCCAGCCGTGCCTGCTGGGCTGCGCGGCTGGCATCCAGCACTTGCAGCACGCCGGAATTGCCAACCTGGAAGCTGCGCCGCGACAGGTGGAGCGAACGCTCGGCAATGTCGAGCGACTCGCCGCGCAGCGAAACCGTGCGGGTATCGTTCGCCAGGGCCGCAAGCAGGTCCGACGTTTGCGCAAAGGCTTCCAGGACGGTCTGGCGATAGCGCGCTGCTGCTGCCCGTGCCTCGGCCTCTGCCGCGCGCTTTTCGGCTTTCAGGGTGCCGCCGTGGAAGATCGGCGCGGTGAGCCCGCCGAGCATGCTGAAGCCGGTATTGGACGTATTGAAAATGTCCTCCGGCCTGGTGGTCGATTGCAGGAACGAGGCACCCAGCGTGACATTCGGGTAGAGCCTTGCCGTGGCCACGCCGATTCCCGCAACCGCGGAATGAAGCCGCGCTTCGCTGGCAAGGATATCGGGTCGCTTGTGCACCAGCTCTGAAGCCAGCGTTACCGGCACCTCTTTCGGCAGGTGCAGGCTGGCGAGCGTGAAATCGGTCGCGCCAAGGTCAGAGGGGGCGATGCCCAGCAGCGCGGCAAGCAGGTTGCGCGCTTCTGCGCGTTGCTGTTCGAGCTGGGGCAGGGCGCTCTGGTCGGCGGCAAGTTCGCCCTGCGCGCTGAGCACTTCCACCATGGTGCCTTCGCCGCCGCGGCGCTTGGCCTCGGTCAGCCGCACGTTGCGCCGGTCTTCCTCTACCAGCGCCTGCTGGGTGGCGATGCGATCGTTGAGCGCGGCGATGGTCAGCACTTGCAGCACGACCCGTCCGGCGATCGTCAGGTGCGCCGCTTCGGTTTCGCGCAGCTGGGTTTCCGCATCGGCCACGGCACGTTCCGTGGCGCGCTTCTGGCCGCCGAACAGGTCGAGGTCATAGCTGACGCCGCCGCCGAGCGAATAGAGCGTGAATTCCGGATTGCCGAATCCCGCGCCGCCCAGACCGAACGAGGAAAGGTTTATCTGCTGGTGGTTGACCTGGGCATGGGCATCGACCTGCGGCAGGCTGCGCCCCATCGCAGCCTTCACATATTCACGGCTGCGGTTGAGCGTTTCGCGGCTCGCCTCAAGGCTCTGGTTGCCCGCCAGCGCCTTTTCCACCAGCGCATCGAGTTCGCTGGAGCCGAAGGCCTGCCACCACCGCTGCTGCGGACCCTGTCCGGGCACGGCAACCGGCGCATCGCCGCTCTGCTGCTTGCCCGAATAATTGCCCGACGGGGTCTGCGGGCGGGCGAAATCCGGTCCGGCCGCCTTGCAGCCGGCGAGTGCCACCAACGGCAGCAGGGTGAACAGGAACCGCGCCTTGGCCATGATCAGCGGCCACCCTTGGCGGCAAGCGGGGCATTCGGGGGGGTGTCCTTGCCGAACAGCCGGCGCTGGTGGCCGGTGTCGACAGTCACTTCGACGCTGAGACCGGCGTGAAGCGGCAGGTCCTGCGGCAGCTTGTCGATCGAAACCTCGACCGGCAGGCGCTGCGTAACCTTCACCCAGTTGCCCGTGGCATTCTCTGCCGGCAGCACGGAGAAACTGCTACCCGTGCCGGGGCTGAAGCTGGTGACCTTGCCCGTCAGCTCGACATCGGGGAAGGCATCGATCTTCACCTTCACCGGCTGGCCAAGCCGCATGTAACGAAGCTGGTTTTCCTTGAAGTTCGCCTCAACCCAATAGCGCGTGCCGGTCAGCACGAAGAGCGGCTTTCCGGACGAAACGTAAGAGCCAACCTGCAGCTGGTTCACCTTGGTGACCACCCCGTCCTGCGGCGCGCGGACAACCGTGTTGCCCAAGGCAATTCGCGCAGTCTGGAGGCTGGCCGCGGCACGGCGGGCGGCAGGCTGGGCGGCAGGCGCACCGGCAGGGAGCTTTGCCGCAATGCTGGCGGCATGGGCGCGCGCGGCGGCAATCCCGTCAGTTGCGGTGCGAACGGCAAGCATCGCCTGATCGACCTGCGCCTGCGACGAGATGCCTTCCTTGTTGAGCGACTGCTGGCGCGCCGCTTCCGAGCGGGCAAAGCTGAGCTGCGCCTGCAGGCGGCTGACCTCGGACATGGCCTGCTGGTAATCGGCCTGGGTTGCCCCGGCATCGGCAATGGCTCCGGCCAGCTGCGCCTCGGCCGAGGCAACGCCGGCCTCGAAATCTGCCGGGTCGATGCGGAACAGGATATCGCCCGCCTTGACGAACTGGTTTTCCCTGACCTCCACCGAGATCACCTTGCCGCTGACATTGGCGGCGATCATCACCTTGCCGGCCTGCAACTGGGCATTGTCCGTTTCGACATAGCGGCCGCCGGAAAGATAGAACCACAGGCCGATCAGGGCTGCGATCGCCAGTCCGCCCAGCATGAGCGGCCGGCGCAGGCGCGAGCGGGGCAGTTCGGGTTCGGGTGCGGTTTCGCTATCGCTCACGGTACTCTCCGGCAGAGGCGCAAAGGCCTCGTTGACCGGGTGCCGATACTAAGCAATGCTATTATCAGCAAGAGGGTAAGAAGCATGCATAAGGAACGGGTCCTGCCGTTGCAGGGTGTCCACAATTTCCGCGACTACGGCGGCTATGCAACCAGTGGCGGGGGCAGGGTGAAGCGCGGCCTGCTCTGGCGTTCGGGCCAGCATTACGAGGCGAGCGACGAGGATATTGCCGCAATCGCCGGCCTTCGCCTCGCTCACGTTTTCGACCTGCGCAGCGACCGTGAACGTGCAAGCCACCCCTGCCGCCGGCCCGAGCCTTTCGCCGCCATCGTCCATACGATCCCTGATGGCTCGGCAAACCAGGCGCCGCACGTCTCCTCTGCCCGGCGCGATGCGGAATCGACCCGGGCGAGCATGCGCCGCTCCTATGAAGGCATCGCCTTCCGCCCGATTCTCGTTTCCATGGTGCGCAACATGGCCGAACAGCTTGCCCGGGGCGATGGAGCCAGCCTGGTGAACTGCATGGCCGGCAAGGATCGCACGGGCTTTGCCGTGGCGATGGTGCACCACGCGCTGGGCGTGCATCGTGACGACATCTTCGAGGATTACCTGCTCACCAACAGCGCCGGAAACGCGCTCGATCGGATAGAAGCCGGACAGCGGTCGATCCGCACGATCATCGGCGATATCGATCCCGAGGCCCTGCGCGTGCTGATGAGCGTTGAGCCGGAATACCTTGAAACCGCCTTTTCGGCAGTGCGAGAAAAGCATGGATCGATCGACGCATACCAGGCGGAAGTGCTGGGAATTGACGATGCCCTGCGCGAAAGGCTGCGCGCCGCCCTGGTTGACGAAGTCTAGGCGAGGAAGGCCTTCACGTCCGCCAGGAAGCGGTCAAGCTGGTCATGATGCAACCAGTGACCGGCCTTTTCGTATTCGATGACGCGAGCATCGCGGAATTGGGCGGCGCGGCCATCGCGTTCGGGGTTGGAAGCCCAGGAATCCGCCCCGTATAGCAGCAGCACCGGACAGGTGATCGCAGCCCATTGCTTTTCGATCTCCGCCTGGGGGACTTCGAAGGGCGGCCAGACATTCAGGTAATTGTCGAACTTCCAGCTCCAGGTGCCATCCTCGTTCCGGCTGGCGCCATGGATGGTCAGATGCCGGGCCTGCTCGTCGGTCAGGAAGGTATTCTCCTCCTTCATCCGGGCATAGGCCGCCTCGATCGTCGGGTAGCGTTTGGGCCTGCGCGCAGAGGCCGCGCGCTTGTTGGCGATCCATTCCCGCAGGCGGTCGCCCATGTCGCGCGCATCGCGCTCGGCTATGAGGTGCGGAGCCGGGCCCAGACCTTCGATGTTCACCAGCTTGCGGACCTTTTCGGGGTAGAGCCCGGTAAATCGGGTAACGATGTTGCCGCCCAGCGAATGGCCGATGATCGTCACTTCCTCGTGACCCAAGGTGTGGACGAACTGCGCGAAATCATAAATGAAAGCGTGCGAGGAATAGTCGCCGTCGGGTGACCATGCGCTGTCGCCATGGCCGCGAAGGTCTGCGGCGATCACGTGCCAGTCCCTGGCCAGTTCCGCCGCCACCCAGTCCCACGAACGGCAATGATCGCGCCCGCCGTGCTGCAGGATCAGCGGCGGCGCGTCCGGGTTGCCCCAGTCGACATAATGCAGCCGCAGGCGTTGCGACATGAAGCTGTTCGAGATCGGGCCGGTGATGTTCATCGCCCGAGAGTGGAGCCCCCGGGCGCCCCTCGTCAATCGCCTGTGTGGATTTGGCCGGGCGGGACTCGCATTTGCGGCGCGTGCCGCCTATCCCGCCGCCGCAAGCTTTCTGGAGGAATCGCCGCATGGCCACCCACACCACCCGCATGCTGATCATCGGATCCGGTCCTGCCGGCCTTTCCGCCGCGATTTACGGCGCGCGCGCAGGGCTCCAGCCGATCGTTGTGCAGGGTCTTCAGCCGGGCGGGCAGCTGACCATCACGACAGATGTGGAAAATTACCCGGGCTTCCGCGATGTTATCCAGGGGCCCTGGCTGATGCAGGAAATGCAGGCCCAGGCGGAACACGTTGGCACGCGGATGATGTGGGATACCATCGTCGATATCGATCTTTCCGGCCCTCCTTTCCGCGCCACGGGTGACAGCGGCGACATCTACGAAGGCGAAACGCTGGTCATCGCCACGGGCGCTCAGGCAAAGTGGCTGGGCGTCGAGGGTGAACAGGAACTCGGCGGCAAGGGCGTTTCGGCCTGCGCCACCTGTGACGGGTTCTTCTACCGTGGCAAGAAGGTGGTGGTCATCGGTGGCGGCAATACCGCGGTCGAGGAAGCGCTGTACCTGACCAACCATTCACCGGACGTGACCGTGATCCACCGCCGCGATTCGTTCCGCGCGGAAAAGATCCTGCAAGACCGCCTCTTCGCCAACGAAAAGGTATCGGTGGCCTGGAACAAGGCGGTGAAGCGCTTTGTCGGCGGGGCAGAGAACGGCGGTCTCAGCGGGGTCGAGGTGGTCGATACGGTTACCGGTGAAGTCTCGGTGATCCCGGCAGACGGTGCCTTCGTCGCCATCGGCCATGCCCCGGCGACCGAATTGTTCAAGGGCAAGCTGGAGCTCGATTCCAGCGGCTACATCCTCGTCCAGCCGGGCACGCCCAAGACGGCGATTCCCGGTGTCTTTGCCTGCGGCGACGTCATGGACCACACCTATCGCCAGGCCGTGACCGCTGCGGGCACCGGCTGCATGGCCGCGCTGGATGCCGAACGCTTCGTTGCCGAGCGCGAATTCGCCGCGAAGGCCTGATCAGGCGCGCAGGGCTTCCAGCAGGCGCGCTGCCAGCCAGTCCTGCGATTCGACATAGCTGTGCGTGCCGCCGGCGCAGCGGCGCAGGCGCGCATCGTTCCGGTCCCAGCCGGCCTCGAAAGCCTGCGCCGTACGGTCCCGCTCGGCGAGAAGGATGGTGACCGGCCCCTTGAAACGCTGCAAGCCTGCCGCAAGCTCCTGGGCCAGCGTTCCGGGAGGCGGAGCAGGCCGCAGGGCATCGCGGAGCGAGGCAAAAAGCTTGCCGAAAGCCACTCCGCCCTTGAACAGGCGCAGGATGGCGCGCGGGTCCTTGAGCCGCTGGGCATAGTGCGCGCGCACGGCCGCCGGAGGCGGCGGTGCAGGTTCCTCGCCTTCGGCCTCCGGCTCGATGGTCCAGGGATTGGAAAGCACCAGCCCGTCGAAGCCTGCGCCACCTGAAAGCATAAGGCCGCTCGCCCCGTCGCAATTGCCGAAGCCGATGACCCGGCGGACCTGCGGAGCTTCGGCCTTCAGCGCGGCGATGGCGGCGGCAATATCGTTGGCCGATCCTCGGAACCCCGCGTTTGCCCCCTCGCTGTCCCCAACTCCGCGTCGGTCGAAGCGGAACACGGGAAAGCCTGCAGCAGCAATGCGTGCCGCCATCAGGGCCTGTCCGTTCCATGCCCCGGCGCGAAGCTCGTTACCGCCGGTGACCATCAGCAGGGCGGTTTCGGCCGCTGCCTCGTCAAGCGTGCCGACCAGTGCGGCGCCTTCGCATTCGAATTGCAGGTGCCGCCGCGTCATGCCTTGATCCCCACGGCGATCACCACGGCAAGAGCATCGGCCTGGGCCGGGTCTTCATCCGGTTCGGCGCGCAGCCACAGGGCAGGGCCGCCCATCATGTCCTGCCCGATGATCGATTGCGCGGTTTCATCGGGCGGGGTGGCGGATTGCAGCTGGGCGATCATCCCGGCGGACAACGCATAACCGGCAAGCTCAAGCCCTTGGGCTATGCCACGTTCGATAAGGCCCGCCTGTGTTTCCTCGCGCCCCGCCTCGCGCAAGGCAAGGATGCGCATGCGCAGCATCTGCCGAAGGATCGTTGCGCCATTTACCGGGGCATAACGCCAGCCGGGCAGGGATTGCGGGGCAACAAGCGCTCCGCCGCGCACCGCAAGGACGTGCGAGGCGCGGAAATGGCGCGCCGCGGCTATCATCGCTCGGCTCCATGCCGCAAGATCCTGGGCGGGAAGGGGTTGCGTGCTCTCATTGCAGCCGGGCAGGTCGGGCAGGAAGCTGTCGATGCCTGCGCCGTCGAGCCGCCGCATGGTCTCGGCCAGCAGGCGGCGCAGCCGGTTCGCCTCGTCGAACAGCGGGGGCACGATCAGCAGGCGATGGGGGCGGCCCTGATCGAAGGACAGGGCATATTCACAGACTTCGCCTTCGCCCACCGCGGGGCAGGGCCAGTCAGCGATCATCGCGGCTTCAGGCAACCCGAAGCTTCGCCTCGGCAAATGCGAGGAGCGAGCCATAGGTTTCAAGCAGTTCGCCGTCGATCTCGTCATCGTCGATGATGAAGCCGAGCCGGTCTTCCATCTCGGTAAGCAGGCCCGCCACCGACATGGAATCGAGTTCGGGCAGGTGGCCGAACAGGCCGGTTTCGGCATCGAAAGCGGCTACGTGCTCTGCCTTCAGGCCAAGAACGTCTGCCAGGATCTGGCGCAGTTCACGATCGGTCGAATTGCTCATGTCGTCCCCGTTTCTGACGAGCAGCGTAGCTGTGGCGGCGCCTCTAGCCATGCTTTGCCCCCGGAGCAAGGCGGCGGAGCACCAGTTTTGCGATTGCCGGCCAATTGCCGGGATATTTCGCGCGAAACATCCGCAGGCGGAAGCGGGGGCGCACTTCTTCCATCCAGTCGCGCTTGTAGCCATCGTTGCCGGTGCCGAAGTCGACCAGTTGGACACCGTCACGGTCGATCACCCGCTCGAAAAGTGCGGCGCTCAGCGTCGTTCCGGGGGAAAGCGGTTTCGAAGCTTCGGTATGCGCCAGCTTGTGAATGAAGGCGGTTCCGCCCTCGACAGTCCAGAACTGGGCGGCAACCGGCGCGCCTTCGTGGCGGGCAAGGGCCATGCGGAGGCGGCCTGCCGCGCCTTCTTCCTCGGCAAAGCGGCGCAGGAAGGCGGGTGAGCCCTCGGACGGCTTCCAGCTTTGCGCGTAGACTGCCTCGTATGCCGTCCAGGCATCGGCATCGAAATGATCGAACAGTTCCACCGAAACCTTGCCCGCCTTGCGCTTGAGCGTCGTGCGCAATGGGCCGGGGCGGCCGGCAAGATAGTCCGCATAACTGCGCCCCTTGAGATGGAGCACGTGATTGACGTCACACTGTTCGCGGAAAACCGTCCAGCCGGCCTTTCGAAAACAGGCCTCAAGCAGGGATGCTTCGCCATTCTCGTCAGGCAAGGGCGCAAGCTCGATATGCGGAGCCTGCCCTGCAAGGTCGGCTGCCATTTCAGTAAGTAACACGGCGTTATTCGCGCCCGAACTGAACACTGGACGAACGCGGAACGAATACCAGTTGGCCAAGGGGCTGATCGACCGGCCGTGACGCAGCAGCGCCATGACGGCACGGTGGTTTCCGTCGCGGGCAACCGCGATCAGGGGGAACATGTTGCACGTCTCGACCAGGTTGCGCCACCAGGCCAGCCGATCGAACGGCGCAGCCGCGCTGCTTTCACCAAGCAGCGCGGCAAGCGCGGGATCGCCTTGCACTTCGTTAAGATCATCGTGATAGGTAA
Source organism: Novosphingobium sp. TH158 (assembly GCF_002855555.1). NCBI lineage: Bacteria > Pseudomonadati > Pseudomonadota > Alphaproteobacteria > Sphingomonadales > Sphingomonadaceae > Novosphingobium > Novosphingobium sp. TH158. The sequence goes on from NZ_PKRT01000001.1 coordinate 342,555, forward strand.
CCACGATCACGCCTGTCGTTCCCCTGGAGCCTGAAATTTCCGTGACCGCCACTTCCGAAACTGCGATCCGGCCTCTTGACCATCTCGCGCTGCGGGGCAGCGACGAGGCACCCGCCTTGGTGCTCCGTGGCGAGACACTTAGCTTCAAGGACTTAAGATCGCGTATCTCTTTGCTCGCGGGCTGGCTGCAAAGCCGCATCCCGGAAAAGGGCGCGCGGGTGGCAAGCTGGGCGGCCAAGGGCGAGCTGACCTGCCTGATGCCCTTGGCGGCGGCGCGGGCAGGGCTGGTCCACGTGCCGATCAATCCGCTCCTGAAGCGGGCGCAAGTGGCGCATATCCTCGCGGATAGCGGCGCCCGCCTGCTGATTGGCTCACCTGCCCGGCTCCAGACGCTTGAGCCTGCCGATCTTGCCCAGGCTGCGCCGGCGGGCGAAGGAGAGGCGCTCGCAGAAGCCGCAGCACTCGGCTCTGCCCTCGGCGCTTCGACTGCCGATCCGGACGAGCTGGCGGCCATCCTATATACGTCCGGTTCGACCGGGCGGCCCAAGGGCGTCATGCTCAGCCATGCCAACATGTGGCTGGGGGCGGAAAGCGTCGCCGGCTATCTTGGCCTTGCGAGCGACGATGTGACGCTGGCGGTACTGCCGCTATCGTTCGATTACGGCCAGAATCAGCTGCTTTCGACCTGGTATGCCGGCGGCTCGGTCGTGCCGCTCGATTACCTGACGCCGCGCGATGTCATCAAGACCATTGACCGCCATGGTGTGACCACGCTCGCCGCGGTGCCGCCGCTCTGGGTGCAACTGGCAGAACTGGAATGGCCGAAGGAAACGGCCGCGAAACTGCGGCGACTGACCAATTCCGGCGGCGCGCTGACAGAGGATATGGTCCGGCGACTGCGCGCGCTTTTCCCCCAGGCCCGGCTGTTTGCCATGTACGGACTTACCGAGGCGTTTCGCTCCACTTTCCTTGACCCGGCGCTGATCGACAGCCATCCGACATCGATGGGCAAGGCCATCCCGCATGCCGAAATCCTGGTGATTGCCGATAACGGGCAAGTAGCTGCCGATGGGGAGGAAGGCGAACTCGTCCATTGCGGGCCACTGGTTGCCCAGGGCTATTGGCAGGATCCCGAACGCACGGCGGAACGCTACAAGCCGGCCCCTGCCGCCTCGCGCTATGGCGGTGTGGCGGTCTGGTCGGGGGACCGGGTTCGGCGCGATTCCGATGGTCTTCTCTATTTCGTTGGCAGGCGCGATGCGATGATCAAGTGTGCGGGCAACCGCATCAGCCCGCAGGAAATCGAAGAGGCTGCCGTGGCCACCGGACTGGTGGCCGAAGCCGTGGCGCTTGGCGTCAAGGACGAGCGGCTTGGGCAGGCGATCCATCTGATTGTCCGGCCGGCCCCCGGTGTTTCAGGTTTTAAAGAAGAGTTGCCGCGCAAACTTATGCAAGTGCTCCCCAATTTCATGCAGCCGCAAGTCATCCACTGGCGTGATGCCATGCCGATTTCGCCCAATGGCAAGATCGATCGCAGCGGCCTCGCAATGGAACTCGCGCAGGCGGTGGCGGCATGAAGCCGCTTGGTCCGATCCCCGCCGGTTTCACCTCGATCGATGGCGAACTGGCGATCGACGGCCACCTGGCCAGCGATCTTGTACGACGCGCCGGCGGCACGCCCCTGTTCGTCTATTCGCGCCGCATGCTGGCTGAACGAATGGCCCGGCTTCGCACTGCCATGCCGGAAGATTTGGGAATTCATTTTGCTGTAAAAGCAAATCCATTTGGCCCGGTTCTTGAAGCAATGTCTCATCTTGTCGACGGGTTCGACATTGCCTCTGCCGGTGAGCTGGCGATGGTTTTCAAGGCTGGCATCTCCCCCCAACTCGTCAGTTTTGCGGGGCCGGGCAAGCGCAATGACGAACTGGCCAAGGCGATCCACCATGGCGTCACGCTGAACGTCGAATCCGAAGGCGAGGCGGAGCGCGCGCTGGAAATTGCGGCGCGAGAGGGACGCACTGCGCGCCTTGCCATTCGCGTGAATCCCGATTTCGATCTCAAGGGATCGGGTATGAAGATGGGCGGCGGCGCAAAGCCTTTCGGCGTCGATGCCGAGCGTGTCCCCGCGCTTGCCCGTCACATCATCCGGTCGGGCGGGGAGTGGCACGGCCTGCACATCTTTGCCGGCAGCCAGGCGTTGAGCGCCGATGCCCTGATCGAAACGCAATCGCAGACGCTGGACCTTGCCGCACGGCTTGCCGGCGAAATCGGTGCGCCGCTGGTCCACTGCAACCTGGGCGGCGGTTTCGGCATTCCCTATTTCCCCGGCGACGAGCCGCTCGATATCGAGAAAGTCGGTGCTGCGCTCAAGGCGCGCTTTGCCGCGCTGCCGCCCATCCTTGCCGAGACGCGCTTCAACATCGAGCTTGGGCGCTATCTTGTTGGCGAGGCAGGGGTTTACCTGACGCAGATCGTCGATCGCAAGGTCAGCCACGGCGAAACCTTCCTCGTTACCGATGGTGGCCTGCATCACCAGCTGGCCGCATCGGGCAATTTCGGCACCGTGGTGCGGCGGAACTATCCGGTTGCCATAGCCTCGCGTTTCGATGCGCCGCCAGAGGAAGAGGCGAGCATTGTCGGCTGCCTTTGCACGCCGATGGACAAGCTGGCCGAAAAGGCGATGTTCCCGCACGCCGAAGTGGGCGATCTTGTCGCCATCTTCTGTGCCGGGGCCTATGGAGCCAGCGCCAGCCCGTCCCAGTTCCTGGGGCACGGGCCGGCCCACGAATTGCTCGTTTAGGGTTAAGGGGCGTACCGTCCCGTTTCGGGATTGCCCCTGAAAAACCCGCCTTAAATCCGGAATATCGGATCAAGGATAACGGTATGTTCACCCTTTTTGGCGATAGCCACTGCTGAACTGGCGGCATGCCATGTGCGCGAAGGGGACATTCCGTGTCGCCATCGCCACCCGGAAGCCGCCGTAACTGAGGGTGTGCTTCTATGCCGATGAACCGCTTTTCCGGGCTTCTTGCCGGTACTGCCGTGGCCAGCCTTGCGCTGACCGGCTGCGCGGGTTCGTCGAGTGGTCCGCAGCTTCCCCCGGCTTCATTCGTTGCCATGCAGGAAGGCCCGGGCGAGGAATATGTCATCGGCCCGCTCGATGAGCTGACCGTGTTCGTCTGGCGCAACCCGGAGCTTGGCGCGTCTGTCCAGGTCCGCCCGGATGGCCGCATCACCACCCCGCTGATCACCGACATGCCGGCCGTGGGCAAGACGCCCTCGATGCTGGCCGAGGATATCAAGCTGCAGCTTTCGCAGTACATCCAGGACCCGCTGGTGTCGGTTATCGTCAACAAGTTTGCCGGCACCTTCAGCCAGCAGGTGCGCGTGATCGGTGCGACCGAGAAGCCGGCCTCGTTGCCTTACCGCGCGGAACAGCCCTTGCTTGAGCTGATGCGCCATGCGCCCGCACGCTCGGGGCTGGACAAGGCACAATATGCAGACCTGGCCTTCGGGCTGCCGGGGGATATTCTCACCAAGGTTGATCGCGCGAGCATGGCCGTCAGCCTGGAAGCGCGCGAACCGCTGCTGGATCATCGCCTGATCGAGTTCTCTGCGCGCCTGCCGGAACACCTGCGCATCCGGGGGGCACAGGGCAAATGGCTGATGAAGCAGGCCATGACCCGATACTTGCCCGACGACATCCTTTTCCGCCCCAAGCAGGGGTTCGTCACCCCGATTGCCGACTGGTTCCGCGGCCCGCTTGCCGGCGAGGCGAGGGGCATCGGCAAGGGCGCCGCACTTGGCCGGACCGGCTGGTTCGCGCCTGAGCGCATCGCCTCGATTGCCGAGGCTCATATTTCGGGCCGAAGCGATCATTCGCGCCTGCTGTGGCAGTTGCTGATGCTCGACAAGTCATTGGAACGACTGGGTCTTGCTTAATTCCAACCTAGCGGTGCCCGGATTCCCCGCGAGGCAATGGTAAGCAGATTTTAAACCATTTTTCCTACACCTCTGTGGGTAACGGTCCCCCAGTGGATAGGAAATGCGGGCGTTTTTCAAAAAACCCCTTGTCATTGCGACACTTATTGCCTGCCTCTGCGGGCTGTTGAGGCTCGGCCAGCCGATTGACCACGTCTATTGGAACGTGCGGTTCAGCCTGGCTCAGAAGCCGACTTCACAGTCTGTCATCCTCGTTGATGTCTCAAAAGGAAATAGCGGTCGCCCGTTGGACGATGCTTCGATGGCACGGCTTCTTCAGGTCCTTGCTGATCAGGCGCCCAAACGCATCTATTTCGATCAACCAACGGATTTCCCAGCTGAATCGGCTGTAGCGAGCAAGATCCGGTCAATGGCTTCCGCTGTTACCGTCATTGCACGAACGCCAAGCTTCGATGACTTTACCGAACAGTCGGTCCGCCTGCCTTCCAAGCATCTCATCGGCGATGCCAAGGTGGCCTATTCGGGCTGGTTTGTGAATTTCATGAATTTCGCGCAGGCGGCGCGGCTTGAAATCCAGGCCAACGGCTCGTCGATCCCAGCGTTTGCCAGCGAACTGGCAGGTCACAATCGTGGAGGCGGCGGAGTCTTCATCCCCGACTTCCGGGTCGATCCGGACACGGTACCCTCTGTGGATGCCGGATTGCTGCTTGATGGGCGTATTGCACCCGGCCAGATGACCGGCCGCTCAGTTATCGTGACCGGCGGCGAGCGCGTCGGCGCGATGCAAACCGGATATTTCGGCCATAGCGGGGTCAATCCGGTATTCATTGATATTGCCGGTGCTGAGGCGATTTCATCGGGCCCGTCTTTGAACGTAGGGCAGTATCCGGCCCTGCTGTTTTTCGTCTTGGCCGCTCTCCTCATTGCCCGCGTCAAGCGGAAGAGCACGCGGCGGGTCGGATATGTCGGCTTGGCAGGCGTACTACTGCTCCTACCGGCGATGGGACAATCCTTCGGGATTTACGTTACACCGTCGACCTCGCTGATCGCGGTATTTGTGTTTGGCTCCATCAAGCTCTGGATGAAATGGCGCCGTACCGTCCTGCAGACGAGCGCATCGGGCTTGCCGAACTTCGTGGCCTTGGGCGATATCCAGGTGCCGCCCGATCATGATCTCGTGGTTGCGGTTATCGGCCGCTACGAAGAATTCCTGGCCACGATCCCGGCTCACCTCCACGCCGAATGCGCCAACCAGGTTGCCCGGCGTTTTGCCGTGGGTAGCGGTGCCGAGCTGATCTACCACGGCGAGAGCGGACATTTCGCCTGGCTTGAACGTTCCTGGCCAATCGATCAGCAAGCCGAGCATTTCGAGGGCATGCGCGCGCTGTTTTCAGCCCCGCTGCTGGTCGGCGGGCACATGTTCGATACGAACGTGCACTTCGGTCTCGATCGCAATTACCAGCTCGATACCATCACCCGTCTCAATTCCGCCTTGGCAAGCGCGAACGAGGCCTTGAAGGCGGGCAGGACCATCGAGCAATTCGAGGCTTCTCGCCTTGCCGATGCGCCCTGGGAGCTTTCGCTCCTTGCTCGTATCGATGAAGGGATGAAGAACGGCGATATCTGGCTCGCCTACCAGCCGCAGTGGGACTACCGCAAATCCTGCGTCAGCGGCGCCGAGGCGCTGGTGCGCTGGAACGATCCGACGCGAGGACCGATCCGCCCCGATGCCTTCATCGTCCAGGCAGAAAAGGCGGGCCGCATCGACGCGCTGACCTATTGGGTGTTCGAGCAGGCGATTACCGCTGCCCAGGCCATGCAGGACATCCTCCCCGAATTCCAGATGAGCATCAACCTGTCAGCCCAACTGGTAGACAAGCCGTCGCTGCTTTCGGCGGTCTCCGAGATTGTCCGGCGGCGCGGGATCGACTGCCGGCACTTTACCATCGAGGTCACGGAAACCGCCTCCGTCTACAATCGCCCGGCCGCAGTCCAGAACCTGCAGCAGTTGCGGGCCATGGGCTTCCGTCTGGCGATCGACGACTTCGGCACGGGCGAATCGAGCCTGCTCTATCTTGCCGAATTGCCCAGCGACGAACTGAAGATCGACCAGCACTTCGTCTCGCGCATCATCACGGGAGAGCGCGAGCGGCAGATCGTCAACAGCACGATCCGCCTGGCCCACGCCCTGAAACAGAGCATCGTTGCCGAAGGCATCGAAGATCGTGCCACTTTCGATCTTTTGGCGCGCATGGGTTGCGACACCGGGCAGGGCTATTTCATCGGCCGACCGGAAGGCTTCGAACAGTTCCGCCAGTCCTGCCTCAACATGCAATTGCGCGAGGCCGTAAGTTAAACTCTTGTTAACCAACCCAGTTAATGTTAGCCAACGGATGTCCAAACACATTGGAGACTCGCAATGGAACTCGGTTGGTCGATTTGGAAGTGGCTCTTCTGATTAGCTAAGCTTCTGTTCTGATTAGGTTTTTATAGAACCAAATCGGATGGGGTCCGCAGAATTTTGGCTTGGCGAATCACTTGCGAGTGAGCCGTTAAGTTTTTCGAGCGATTACGCGACTGTATCAGGCGTTAATCATCTAGCACCCCGGCCGAAACGCCGGGGTGTTTGCATTTTCGGCCGGGATTGGCTGAATTCGGGAAACTATTCTTAACGAGTGCCGCGTTTTAGGCCGCGTCGACCAGAACCAGTTCGGCATGGTCTATGGCTTCGACGGAAAGCGCCGTTTCCCCTGTAATTGCAATGCCATCGCGCGGGTTTGCTTCCATGCCGTTAACCTTGATGCGCCCGACCGGGGCAACAAGGTAAAGATGGCGACTTGGGTCGACATCAAGCTCGATGGTGTTTCCCGCAGCGACGGTTGCCGCGAGTACGCGGGCATTGGCGCGGATGGGAAGGGCATCGTCGGCTTCGGGATTGCCGCTGGCCAGGACCACCCACTTGCCCGCCCTGTCGCCACGCGGGAATTCGCGCTGGCCCCAGAACGGGTCACCGCCCCGACCATCGGGGATGATCCAGATCTGGAACAGCGTAGTCACTTCGTCCTCAAGATTGTATTCGGCGTGAACCACACCACTCCCGGCGCTCATCACCTGCACGTCGCCCGCACCGGTGCGGCCTTGGTTGCCCATCGAATCGCGATGGGTAATGGCGCCGGTGCGGACGAAGGTGACGATCTCCATGTCGTTGTGCGGGTGAGGGTCGAACCCCGTTCGCGGTGCGATCGTATCGTCGTTCCACACCCGGATGCTGCCCCAGCCCATGCGGGAGCGATCAAGGTATGACGCGAAGCTGAAGTGATGGCGCGCATCGAGCCAGCCGTGGTCGGCATGACCAAGGGTGTCGAACGGACGAATATCGATCATGGAATTTCCACCTCGGCGGGGAGTTGCCGCCGGCATGAAGGCCATATGGGACGCGGTGTCCCAAGTTCAAGTCACTCTTCGCCGTGGCCCTTCGCGAGATAGTCGGCGCTCTGCATTTCCATCAGGCGGCTGATCGTGCGGTCGAATTCGAACCGGCCGTCGCCGGCCTCATAAAGATCTTCGGGATCAGCGGCAGCCGTTGCCAGCAGCTTGACCTTGTATTCGTAAAGCGCGTCGATCAGCGTCACGAAGCGGGCGGCTTCGTTGCGGTTTTCCGGGCCCATCCTGGGTATTCCAACCAGGATGACGGTGTGGAACTTCTCGGCAATCGCCAGGTAATCGGGCGCACCGCGGGCTTCCGCACAAAGCCGCTTGAAGCTGAAAACGGCCACGCCCTTCAGCGTCTTCGGCACAAACAGCTTGCGGCCACCGCCAACGTCGATCTCGGCTGAGGGGACGTGATCGGCGTCTTCGGGGGAATAGTCCGTCAGGCGGTAGAAAGCCTCGCGGACCTGGGCCGTAGCTTCCTCGCCAAGCGGGGTATGCCAGGTAGGCATGCCGCCAAGCCGCTCCAGCCGGTAATCGACAGGCCCGTTCAGAGCCAGGACATCGAGTTCGCGCTCGATCAGGCTGATGAAGGGCAGGAAATGCTCGCGGTTCAGGCCGTCCTTGTAGAGCTCCGAAGGGGCACGATTGGATGTCGTGACCACCGTGACGCCCTCGTCGCGGATCAGCGCTGTGAACAGGCGGCTCATGATCATGGCGTCGGCGCTGTTGTTCACCACCATCTCGTCGAAGGCGAGGCAACGCATATCGCGGCCGAGTGCCGCCGCGACCGGGCCGATCGGATCGCCTTCCTCCTTTTTCCGCTCTTCGCGGAGGAGGGCGTGAACCTCGATCATGAAGGCGTGGAAGTGGACACGCCGCTTGCGACGGATCTGCAGGTTGTCGTGGAACAGATCCATCAGCATGGACTTGCCGCGTCCGACGCCGCCCCACAGGTACAGTCCGCGCGGGGCAGGGGGCTTCTTGCTGAAGATCTTGCCGAGGACGCCACGTGGGGCCGCCGTGGATTCCAACTCGCGCTGCAATTGGGCAAGCCGCTCGGCGGCGGCAGCCTGTTCCGGGTCCGCCCGCAGTTCCCCAGAGGCCACCAGCGCCTCGTAACGATCGAGCAGGTTGCTCATGACTTGCGGCTTGGCTTGCGGATTGTCGCGGTAAAGGAAGCGACGATATCGTCATCCTGCACGACCAGACCGCGCAGGAAACCCAGTCGGCCGGTTTCCTTGATCACTTCGACCACGGCATCCAGCGGCCTCGAACCATCACCGCCGCCGATGAACTGGGTCTGCATGTCCAGCGTCACCGAACCGGAGACGGGAACACCACAGACAAGATACATCGGCATGAACAGGGCAACGTCTATGAGGCCCAAAACGATCCCGCCATGGGTCCGGCCAGTCGAATTGAGATGCAGTTCAAGCTGGTTGAGACGAACGCGACATTCGCGCTCGCCCTCGCGTCGCACGAGAAGGGTTCCAAGTACGGCGCGGTTGTAGCGTTCGGCCTGGGCCAACTCATAGCGCAGCCAGCCCGGGTTGCCCGGGTCTGGTTCCAGCAGGAAAAGGCCGTCGTCCGAAGACACGTCTTAAACGTGCCGTTCGGCCTGCATCTTCTTGATTTCGGCAATCGCCCGCGCCGGCGAAAGACCCTTCGGGCAGACGTTGGCGCAGTTCATGATCGTATGGCAGCGATAGAGGCGGAAGGGATCTTCCAGCTCGTCAAGCCGCTCACCGGTCATTTCGTCACGGCTGTCAGCCAGCCAGCGATAGGCCTGCAGCAGGATCGCCGGGCCGAGGAACTTGTCCGAGTTCCACCAGTAGCTGGGGCACGAGGTGGAGCAGCAGGCGCACAGGATGCACTCATACAGGCCATCCAGCTTTTCGCGCTGTTCGGGCGACTGCAGGCGTTCCTTGCCCGAAGGCGTGGTCGAAACGGCCTGAAGCCAGGGACGTATCGAGGCGTACTGCGCGTAGAAGTGCGTGAAATCCGGAACCAGGTCCTTGATCACTTCCATGTGCGGCAGCGGGGTGATGCGGATATCGCCCTTCAGGTCCTCGATCGCGGTGGTGCAGGCGAGACCGTTGCGGCCGTTCATGTTCATCGCGCAGGAACCGCAGATGCCTTCGCGGCACGAACGGCGGAAGGTGAGAGTCGGGTCGATCTCGTTCTTGATCTTGATGATCGCGTCGAGAACCATCGGCCCGCACTTTTCGAGATCGATCTCGAACGTGTCGTAGCGCGGATTTTCGCCCGAATCGGGATCATAGCGATAGACGGTGAACTTCTTCACCTTTGCCGCGCCTTCGGCCTTGTGGACCTTGCCCTTGCCGCTGATCTTGCTTTTCGCGTCGAGGAAAAATTCGGCCATGAATCCGTGTCCGTCCTATGCTTCGCGGCCCCCTCTAGCAATTCGGCGCGAGGGGGCAAGAGGGAGGGGGCAGCGCCGGTGCGATTTGGCGGCTTTTACCGCAATCAATCGGTATCGGCAGCAAGCCCCCCGGCCGGGCCCGTTCCGCCGCCGCCCGTTTCGCCTTCCCACCAGTAAGCCGGGCGTTTCCTCGTTCCGGTCACCTCTTCGTTGAGCGTGGCCGCATCATAAAGCCTGCCACCGATCATCACCTTGGCAACCTTGTCCGAGTTGCGGATATCCTTGGTGGGATCGGCATCCAGCACGACAAGATCGGCCAGCTTCCCCGGCACGAGGCTGCCAATGTCGGCATCGAAGCCCAGCGAGCGGGCGCTTTCGATCGTGCCGGCACGCAGAGCCTCAACCGGCGTCATGCCGCCGCGCACGAAGGACCACAGCTCCCAGTGGGCGGCGATACCGGCTTCCTGGCCGTGTGCGCCGATGGAAACCGGTACGCCCAGGCGCGCCAACTTCGCCGCCTCGCGGGCGTTGTCGTCATCCGCATAGTCGCCTTCCGGGGCGATTTCGCGCCGTGCGCTGCTGGCGGCGAGGACTGATGCCGGCTGGTGCCTGGTCAGCAGCGGGTGCTTCAGCAGGTCGGTATGCGCGCGCCAGTAGGGATCGCCTGCCGGCCCTCCATAGGTGACAACCAGGGTCGGCGTGTAGCCCACTTTTGAGCGCGAGAAGAATTGCAGCACGTCCTGGTACATGATGTCCACGGGGACATTGTGTTCCAGCGTGGTGTTGCCATCGGCCACGAGCGTCATGTCCATGCCGAACAGCGATCCGCCTTCGGCCACCGAGCGCATGTTTTCGGCAATCGCGGCCTTCATCACCTGCTGGCGCTGTTCGCGGCGTGGCTGGTTGTAGTTCTTGATCGAGAACGCCCCTTGCGCCTTCAGGCGGCGGACATGGGCCAGCGCATCATCGTATGAGTTGATCTCGGCATAGACCTGCGGGCTCTTCGCGCCATAGACGATTTCGCCGGTGGAAAAGCTGCGCGGGCCGAGCACCAGCCCGGCGCGCTGCATTTCCAGCTGCGGATAGACCAGCGCCGCGCGGCTTGATGGATCGTGGCGGGTGGTGACGCCGAAGGCCAGGTTGGCAAGCTCCGACCAGTTCGACTGGAGCGTTATTTCGTCAACGCCATAGGGGCCGTGGGCGTGGGCATCGACAAGGCCGGGAATGATGGTCTTGCCGGTCGCGTCCACGGTGGGGGTGCCCGAAGGGATTGCCACCGAACCGCGCGGACCGACCGCCTTGATGCGATCGCCCTCGATCAGGATCGCGCCGTCCTCGATGATCCCGCCGTCCGTGCCGTTCATCGTGACGATACGTGCGCCGGTGATCGCGACTGCGCCTGCTGGCTTGCTGAGCGTGACCGGCATGGAAAGCGAAATGCCCGATGCAGGCGGCGAATACTTCGATGCGCGTGCACCGGGAGCATTGGCGAAGAAGCTGGCGCGGTCTGCGGTAAACAGCGTCGGGCCAAGCGACCAGTGCAGCTTGTTGCCGCCGGCGGACCAGTGAATCCAGTCGGCGCCGTCCCGGCTGGCCTTGGTCACCGGCAGGGGCGTTCCCGAAGGCGCGGCGGCAAGCGTCTGGGTGCCGGGAAGCATCGGCATGACGAAGGCCTGGTAGTTCTGGCGGAAAGCGAAGAACCTGCCGTCGGGCGAAACCGCATAATCGTTCACCAGTTCGCCTTCGGCATGGACGCGGCGCGCCTCGCCATTGAGGTCGGTGCTGACCAACCGTGTCTTATTGTTCTCGCTGACAACGGTGAAAACGCGGGTGCTGTCGGCGGCAAACTGCGGGTGGGCGCCATCACGCAGCACGCGCTCGGGGGTACCGCCGCTGGCCGAGACCTTGTAGATTCCCGGCTCGGTGGAATTGCGCGGCGAAACCAGTCCGCCGCCCTGCTGCTTTTCGAAGACGATGGTGCTGCCATCCGGCGAAAATGCCGGGCGGGCGTAATGGCCGGCCACCTTGGTGACTTTGACCGCGCCTGATCCATCGGGCGCAACGGTGCGGATTTCGCCCAGACCCGCATCCGTCCAGCGGACATAGGCCACCCGACGCCCGTCTGCCGACCAGGCCGGATAGGCTTCCATGGCTTCGTTCTCGGCGGTCAGGCGGCGTGCCGCACCGCCGCTCGCCGGCTTGATCCAGAGCTTTCCGAGGGTTTCGAACACGATCTGGCTGCCATCGGGTGAAACGGTCGCACCGCGCGGCATGGTGGTGTTGAAGCTTGCCGGCGCGACGGGGATGGCCGGGCGGGGCGGATCGATCACCGCCCGCGTATCAGCAACCCGGAACGGGATGTTGCTGGCCTTGCCCGAAGCCATGTCCAGCCGGTTCAGCTTGCCGCCGGCCCAGAAGACGATCGCCTTGCTGTCCGGCGTCCAGGCCATGTTCGGATAGACCCCGGTCACGGCCCAGGTTTCCTGCATGTCCTGGTCGAGTGCGTCATAGACCTTGCGGTCGCTGCCGGTGGCAAGATCGCGCACATATAGCTTCGAACGGGTGCGTTCGCGCCGGACATAGGCAATCTTGGTGCCGTCGGGCGAGGGCGTGGGCCGCACCGCGCCGCCTTCGCCGCCGATCATCCGGTCGGTCTCGCCTGTCTCAAGGTCATAGCGCTCGATGGCGAAGATCTCGTTGTTGGTATCCTGCGCATAGAGGAAGGTGCCACCCGGCGTGGTGTTGCGGGTGAAATAGATGTGCTTGCCATCGGGCGCGAAGATCGGTTCGCCCAGTTCCTTCTGGTGAGTCTCGTTCGGTCGTTTGACCAGCTGGACGCCCGCGCCGCCGGAAACGTGGAACAGCCAAACCTCGCCCGTGCCCAGCGAGCGCTGGGTGGTGAAGTGCTTCTTGGCGACGATGTACTGGCCATCGGGGCTCCAGCTTGCCTGGTTCATCAGGCGGAAGTTCTCCGTGGTCAGCTGGCGCTTGTCGGTGCCATCGGCGTTCATGATCCAGATGTTGTCGCCGCCGCCCCGGTCGGAGGTGAAGGCAATGCGCGTGCCATCGGGGGAGAAGCGGGGCTGGGTTTCATAGGCCAGCCCCTCGGCGATGCGGGTCGGCGTGCCGCCTTCGATGGGCATCACGTAGATATCGCCGAGCAGGTCAAAGGCGATTCGCTTGCCGTCGGGCGATACGTCGAGGTTCATCCAGGTGCCCTCGGTCGTATCGATCGCGACCGCGCGGGTCTTCATTCCGGGAGGGGCGTTGACGTCCCACTTTGCGGCGTCCTTGGCCGGTTCGGCAGCAAGGGCAGGCGTGGCAATGGCGAGGGCAAGAGTCGAAACTGCGGCAAGCGTGCGAAGCATTCTGGAAGTCCCCTTGAGAATGCCCGAATGTTTCGGCGGGTGTCCGCCAATGTCAACGCCCGTCCGATGAACGCATTGTGCAGCTTGCCGGATGACTTCGGCTGTGGTCCCTTGCCAGGAAAGGGAGATCGGCGTGAACGGCAGGACAGCAGTCATTACCGGTGGGGGCAGGGGATTTGGCAAGGCTTTCGGCCATGCTCTGGCGGCCGCGGGCTACCACGCAGTATTGATCGATATCGACGGAACCGAGGCAGAGGCTGCAGCAGCAGAAATCCGCGCCCTTGGCCATTCGGCCACTGGCTTTGCAGGCGACGTGACCGACGAGGCAGCGATGGCGCAGGCTATGGCGCAGGCTGCCGCGATCAACGGCGGGATTGATGTCCTGGTGAACAATGCCGGCCTCCATTCCGATGAATATGGCCAGCCGATCCTGAAGATGGGTCTGGCAAAGGTCCGCCGCCTCTTCGATGTCAACGTACTCGGCGTCGTCTGCTGCACGCTGGCCGCCCATCCCTGGATGAAGGGGCGGCATGGTGCCTCCGTGGTCAACATCTCCTCTTCGGCGGGGCATATGGGCGGATCGGCTTACGGAGACAGCAAGCTCGCCGTTGCCGGGCTGACCATCACTTTCGCGCGCGAACTGGCACCCGACAATATCCGGGTGAATGCCATCTCGCCCGGCCTGATCCTGACCGAGACCATCCGCAACGAATTGCCCGAGGCCACCAAGGCCCGGGTCAAGGCGATGCAGATGCTGGGCACGGATGGTGAGGAGAAGCACATCGTCGATGCGCTGGTGTTTCTCGTTTCCGAAAAGGCGGCTTTCATCACCGGCGAGACCTTGCGGGTGACGGGCGGCATGGCGGCGGGGGTCTGAGCGGTCTTGCGCGCCTGCGTCTTCGGTGCCTCGGGCGGGATCGGTGCGGCCCTGGTCGACCAGTTGGCCGCGCGCGAAGACGTGTCCCAGGTCTATGCCCTGTCCCGCAACCCGGTGGAGGCAAGGGGCAAGGTCGTGCCGCTGGCTTTCGACCTTTTGGAGGAAGCGACCATCGCCGCAGCTTCCGACCGCATGGGCAGCGAAGGCCCGGTCGACCTGTGCATCGTGGCCTCGGGCGTTCTGACCCTGCCTGACGGTGCGGGACCGGAGCGGAGCTGGTCGCGGATCGATGGCACCGCCATGGCGCAGGTCTTCGCGCTCAACACCATCGGCCCGGCGCTGATCGCCAAGCACGTGCTGCCGCTGCTGCCGCGCGGGCAGCGGGCGGTTTTTGCCGCCATCTCGGCCCGCGTGGGTTCCACTGGCGATAACCGTCTGGGCGGCTGGCATTCCTATCGCGCATCGAAGGCAGCGCTCAACATGCTGGTCCGCAACTTCGCCATCGAGCTTAGCCGCAGCCGGCCGCAGGCAATTGCCGTATCCTTGCACCCCGGCACGGTCGACACGGGGCTTTCGGCCCCCTTCCAGCGGGGCGTTCCCGATGGCAAGCTGTTCACGCCCGCGCAGTCCGCCGCCAGCCTGCTTGCGGTAATCGACGGACTGGCGAGCGAAGATAACGGTTCCTTCCTTGCCTGGGATGGGTCGCGGATCGAATTCTGAGAGAGGTTGCCATGCCAAAGGCCGATTTCAGTCCGGACAAGTGCCATTCCGGCCCAAGTTCCTACCCGCCGCCGCACGGTGCAAAGCTGGCAGGGCGCAAGACCTGGATCGTCACCCGCGAGTTCGGGCTGACGCAATATGGCGTCAACCGCGTCGAACTGCCGCCGGGCGCGTGGTCCGCCAACCGCCACTGGCATTCGCTCAACGATGAGACCGTGATCGTCATTTCGGGCGAACTGGTGCTGGTTACCGATCAGGGAGAGGAAGTGCTCCGAGCCGGTGATTGTGTCTGCTTCAAGGCCGGTGAAGCCAACGCACACCACCTGCAGAACCGGTCAGGCGAGCCGGCGGTCTATTTCGACATCGGCGGACGCGATCCGCGCGACCGCTCGGTTTTCCCGGACATCGGGCTTGAGGCCCGCACGAGGATGCAGATCGAATTCCGCGAGCTGAAGGGCGGGGGATGACGCTGCGGCTTTTCATGTTCCCCACGCTCAACGCCCACAAGGTGACAATCGCGCTGGAGGAGATGGCGCTGCCCTATGAGGTGGTGCCGGTCGATATCCTGAACGGGGAGCAGGACGACGAGGCATTCCGCGCGATCAACCCCAACGGGCGCATCCCGGCGCTTACCGATGGGCCGGTTCGCCTGTTCGAAAGCGCAGCCATCCTGCAATACCTTGGGCGCAAGACCGGGCAGTTCTATCCGCAGGATGAGGTCGCGCGGGCAGAGATCGATTCCTGGCTGTTCTGGCAGATGTCCGCGCTCGGGCCGAGTTCGGGCAACGTCAACTGGTTTGCCCGCGCTGCGGCCAAGGAAGGACGCGATCCGGCCGAAAACAGTCTGGCACTGCATCGCTTCCGCAAGGAAACCGCGCGCCTGTTCGATATCCTGGAGCGGCAGCTGGCAGGCCGCGATTACCTGTGCGGCGACTATTCGATTGCCGACATGGCCTGCTGGACCTGGATCGACAAATACCCCGGCAATGGCGGCGGACTTGCCAGTCGGCCGGGCCTTGCCGCATGGCATGGGCGGATAGCCGCGAGACCCGCGGTGCTGCGCGCGTTGCAGGTTGGGCTCGACAGGATCAAGACGTAAGACAAAGCGGAGAGGACAGAACCGTGACCGAACATTTCGTACGTCCAGACGTCCGGGCATTCCTGGACATGATGAAGGCCAATCCGCGCCCGCCGATGAGCGACGAGCTTGTCGCCATGATGCGGGCACTGCCGCCGGGTGCGATACCCTCGCTCGACGTCGAAGTGGGCGAACTGTCGACAATCCGCGATCTTGAAATGCCGGGGCCGGGCGGAAACCTGCCGCTGCGCCTGTTCGACGTCCGTGCGGAGCGCGAGGCAGGACCAGTGGTGGTCTATTACCACGGCGGTGGCTTCGCGGCTGGCAGCATCGACAGCCACGCGGCAGTCTGTGCCGACATGTCGCGCGCTCTGGACCTGCCGGTCGTCTCGGTCGAATACCGCCTCGCACCGGAAAACCCCTGGCCAGCGGCACCCGACGATGCCGAGGCGGCCGCGCGCTGGGTGGCGGAGAACGGCAAGGCCTTCGGTCGGGAGGCGGCAGCCCTGGTGCTTGCCGGCGACAGCGCAGGTGGCAACCTTGCGGCGGTTACGGCAATCGCGCTGCGCGACAGGCCGGCCGCCGTGCCGGTGCAGTTCCAGTTGCTGATCTATCCGGTAACGGACTCGCACCAGCGCCACCCGTCGCGGGATACCTTTGCCGAGGGCTTCTTCCTCAGCGGCAGTGACATGGCCTATTTCGACAAGGCCTATGCCGCCGACAATGCGCATTGGCGCGCGTCTCCCGCCCGTGGCGATCTGACCGGGTTGCCGCCCGCGCTGGTTGTCACGGCCGGGCTCGATCCCTTGCGCGATGAAGGTCGCGAATATGCTCGCCTGCTCGAAACGGCCGGGGTCGCCGTGCAATTGATGGAGGCGGATGGCACGATCCACGGCTTCTGCTCGTACCGGCAGCACATTCCGTCGGCCCGTGACGACTATTCGCAGGCGCTTGAACTGGCCAATGCCATGCTGGCGGAGGCCGCCGGGTGAGCCAGGACAGGATCGCCGCGCTCGAAGCCCGGATCCGCGAACTCGAAGACAAGGCGGCCATTGCCGCGCTGATCGATCGTTATGCCCAGTGCATCCGGATGCGCGACAAGCGCGGCTGCCAGGCATTGCTGTGCGACGATGCCTGGTTCGAACTGCGCCATGTCGATCGCCACGATCCCCGGCTCGATACGCTGATTACCCGGCTCGAAGGGTCGGCGGCGATGGTCGGCGGCTATGATACCGAGGCGGGAGCGGCCAATTCGGTCTGGCCGATGATTCATAGCGTTGACGTGACGATCGATGGAGACCGGGCCGAGGCGCTTTGCGTCATGGCCTCGGCCATCTGGCCTGTAGGGCAGCAATTCGTCGGAGAGTACCGCGACGAGCTTGTGCGAACCGAACAAGGCTGGCGCTTCAGGTCGCGCACTTACCGCATGATCGGCGAAGTCGGCGGCAAGTTCGCCACAGAGGCTCGCGAGGATTACGAAGCAGTGAAGGGATAAGCCATGACAAGGCGCGATAGCTGGTGGGAACGGGTTGTCGTGCCTCGCATTGTGCGTTGCGGCTGCGGCTCGGAACACATCATGGAACTGCGCCGCGAGGTGGTGCCGCTTGCCAGTGGCAGCGTTTTCGAACTCGGCTGCGGCGGCGGGCTTAACCAATCCTTCTACGACACAGGGAAGGTCACGGCATTTTCCGGTATCGATCCGTCATCGACGCTGCTCGATTTCGCGCGGCAGGAAGCGGCGAAGAAGGGGTGGCAGGCCGATATTCGCGAAGGCGTGGGAGAGGAAATCCCCTTTGCCGCCGCCAGTTTCGATACCGTTGTCTGCACTTACACGCTGTGCTCGGTAAACGATCCGGCCCGCGTGCTGGCGGAAGTGAAACGTGTGCTCAAGCCCGGCGGGCAATTGCTGTTCCTGGAACACGGGCGTTCACCGGACCCAGGCATTGCCCGTTGGCAGGAACGGATCGACCCGCTGTGGAGCAGGCTGTTCGGCAATTGCCATCTCAGCCGGCCGGTCGGCACGTCCATAGGCGGCGCCGGGTTATCCGTGGAGCCGATGGGCGAACAATACATGGACGGGCCGAGATTCGTCAGCTGGATGGAATGGGGCAGGGCGATCAGGCGTGACTGACCGGGCCTGAATCAAAACCCCCTCCCGTTGCGGGGAGGGGGCCTGATTATCCAACTCGGCTTTTCAGCTTATTCGCCGAAGGTGCGCTGCCACCAGCCGCGACGCTTGGGGCCGTTTTCTTCCTCGGCAGCTGTCTCAACAGCTGCGTCGGCAGAGGCTTCCGCAATCGCTTCGGCGGCCGGTTCGGCTTCAGGCGCGGGCTCGGCCATCGCTTCCGCTTCGGGAGCAGGCTCTGCCTTCTTCTTGCGAGTGCGCTTGGGCTTTTCCGCAACGACCGGTTCCTCGGCCGGGGCTTCTGCTGCCGGAGCGGTCTCAGCCTCGGGGGCAGGTTCGGCCTTTTTACGGCGCGTGCGCTTGGGCTTTTCTTCCGCAACGGGTTCTGCCGCAGGCGCTTCTTCGCTCGAAGCGGCCTCGGCAGCAGCTTCTGCCTCCGCAGTTACGTCGGCCTTCTTGCGACGGGTGCGCTTCTTGGGCGCAGGCTCTTCTGCAGGCGCTTCCTCGCTGGCTTCGGCTCCCGGTTCGGCAACATCACCCGCAACCTTAGGCTCTGCACCCTCTGCGCCGGCTTCGCTTTCACCGTCAGCGCCTTCGCCTTCGCCACGCCCACGACCGCCACGCCGGCGACGACCGCGACGGCGGCGCTTGCGAGGCGATTCACCGTCTTCGCCGGTTTCATCGCCGCCTTCAGCCTCGTCTCCGGCTTCTTCGCCTTCGTCGGCTTCGGCCTCTTCGCCATCGGCGCGATCGTCCTCGCGGTCACCGTCACGGCTGCGGCCCTTGCCGCCGCGACGACGGCGACGGCGCTTGCGTCCGCGGCCATCGCGGTCATCGCCGCGCTCTTCGCGATCTTCTTCCTCGTCCTCGCCGTCGTCGAAATCCTCTTCGACGATGTCATCGTCCTCGGGCTCGATGATCGGCTCGAAGCGCGGCAGGCTTGTCGGACGGGGGCCCGAAGAGGCGACGCGCATCTTGGCGCCTTCGTTCTCGCCTTCGGGGATCACCTGGACCTGGACGCCATAACGCTGTTCGATCTCGTGCAGGTCGGCGCGCTTGGTGTTGAGCAGGTAGATCGACGCTTCGGTCGACGCATACAGCGTGATGATCGTGCCCTTGCCCTTGGCCGCTTCGTCCTCGATCAGGCGAAGCGCGGCAAGACCGGCGCTCGATGCCGTGCGGACAAGGCCGGTTCCGTCGCAGTGCGGGCAGGAGCGCGTGGAGGCTTCGAGCACGCCGGTGCGCAGGCGCTGGCGGCTCATCTCCATAAGGCCGAAGCTGGAAATGCGGCCGACCTGAATCCGGGCGCGATCGTTCTTCAGCGCTTCCTTCATCGCCTTCTCGACCTTGCGGACGTTCGAGCCGTATTCCATGTCGATGAAGTCGATCACGACAAGGCCGGCCATGTCGCGCAGGCGCAGCTGGCGCGCGATCTCACGCGCAGCTTCCAGATTGGTGCTGAGCGCCGTTGCCTCGATGCCATGCTCCTTGGTGGAACGGCCCGAGTTGATGTCGATCGAAACCAGCGCCTCGGTCGGGTTGATCACCAGGTAGCCGCCGCTCTTGAGCTGGACGACCGGTTCGAACATCGCGGTCAGCTGGTCTTCCGCGCCATAGCGCTGGAACAGCGGCACCGGGTCCGAATAGGCCTTCACCCGCTTGGCGTGGCTGGGCATCAGGAGCTTCATGAAATCGCGCGCGGCGCGATAGCCCTGTTCGCCTTCGACGACGACTTCCTCGATTTCCTTGTTATAGATATCGCGGATGGCGCGCTTGATGAGGTCGCTGTCGGAGTGGATCGGCGCCGGGGCGCTGGACTTCAGCGTGGTTTCGCGGATCTCGTCCCACAGGCGGGCGAGATAGTCGAAATCGCGCTTGATCTCGGTCTTGGTGCGCTGAAGGCCGGCCGTACGCACGATGCAGCCCATCGACTTGGGCAGGTCGAGCTCGGCGATGATGCCTTTCAGCCGCTTGCGGTCAGCCGCAGAGCTGATCTTGCGGCTGATGCCGCCACCGTGGCTGGAATTGGGCATGAGCACGCAATAACGGCCGGCAAGGCTGAGATAGGTGGTCAGCGCCGCGCCCTTGTTGCCGCGTTCTTCCTTCACCACCTGGACGAGCAGGACCTGGCGGCGCTGGATGACGTCCTGGATCTTGTAGCGGCGACGCAGCGCCATGCGCTTGGCGCGCAGTTCGTCAGCTTCCTTGGCGTGACCGCGATTGCCGCCGCCCTGGCGACGACGACCGCGACGACCACGGCGATCCTCGCCACCTTCGCCTTCACCTTCGCTTTCACCGGCTTCGTCTGCTTCTTCGCCTTCGTGGTCGAAGCCGTTCTCGACGTGGCCATCCTCGATGGTAGCGACTTCGTCCTTTTCGGCGGTGTCGACTTCCATCACCCCGCTGAACTCGTCGTCGTGGTGATGATCGTGCGTGGTGCCGGCCAGTTCGTCGGCCAGGGTTTCGCCCAGCTCGTCATCGCCGACGAAGTCTTCCTCACCTTCGGCCTTGGCGCGCAGGGCGGCCTCTTCCTCGGCATGAGCAGCTTCTTCGGCGAGCAGCCGTTCGCGATCCTCCTTGGGGATCTGGTAGTAATCCGGGTGGATTTCGCTGAAGGCCAGGAATCCGTGCCGGTTTCCGCCGAAATCGACGAAAGCGGCCTGCAGCGATGGTTCTACGCGTGTAACCTTGGCGAGGTAGATGTTGCCCTTGATCTGCTTGTGTTCGGCAGATTCAAAGTCGAACTCCTCAATCCTGTTCCCTTTCAGCACCGCCACCCGGGTCTCTTCCTGGTGGCGCGCATCGATCAGCATGCGCGTTGTCATTATGAATTCTCCATGCGCGCCGACGCACTTCCATCGGGAGAAGGGCGGCGCGACCATATGCAAACACGCCAGGACCAGCGCGGCGGGACGATCCCTCCGTCACGGAACTGGCGATGTGGGTGAAACCGCGCTGCCGGATGGCGAGAGCGGCGCGGCCAGATGGCCGTGTTGCGACTGCAGGAGAGACAAGGCGCGGCGATTTCTGGCGCGCATCGCAAAGCGATTCCAGCACCGTCAGCGCAGCCCGCGCCGGAAGGCGCAGGGCTTGGCAGGACGGTGAAAGGCTTGTCATTCCGGCATCAACCTGTTCGAATCCGGCGCTCTTTCGGCCCGGCTTGGCGGAGCATCCGTGCTCCGGCCCTCGCGTGCTAGCACCGCTGGCGCTGGCCCGCAAGGATTGAGGATGAATAGCAGGCCAGAGATTGCCGCAAGCCTAACAAGCGCTTAACGCATTGCCTTATGACGCGTCGCCTGCAGATCGCCCTGCTCGTGCTTGTCCCGGTGGCAGTGCTGGTGCTGCTTTTCTGGGTGGACAGGACGTTCGGTTTTGCCGGGCGCGGGCGCGACTATGTGATCCGGCTGGAACTGCCGCCGCCTGCCGGGGAAGTCGGCCTGCCGAAGATCGAAGGGCCGCTGGATCCGAGTCGTCCGCTGGTGGTGATCGATGCCGGTCATGGCGGTTTCGATCCGGGTGCGGGGAGCGGGCCGACCAAGGAAAAGGAAATCACCCTGGCGCTCGCCCGCCGCTTGCGCGACGAGCTGCTGAAAGGCGGCGGTGTGCGCGTGGCCCTGACCCGGGCGGACGACAGGTTCCTGGTGCTGGAGGAGCGGGCGGGCATTGCCCGGCGCCTGAAGGCCGATCTGTTCATCTCGATCCATGCAGACGCAGCGCCCAACGAGGAAGCCCGTGGCGGCACCGTCTATGTCCTGTCGGAAAAGGGTTCCAGCCAGACGGCCGCAGCGCTTGCCGAGAAGGAGAACCGCGTCAACGTGGTCAACGGCGTCGCGCTGTCCGACCAGAGCGATGATGTTGCGAACATTCTCGTCGATCTCGCGCAGCGCGAGACGGTCGCCCAGTCCGAAGACTTCGCAGCGCTAATCCTGCGCGAGGGCAGGGGGCTGCTCCATTTCAGGGACAGCGCCATCCAGTCTGCCGCCTTTATCGTGCTGAAATCGGCGGATCTGCCGTCGGTCCTGTTCGAGGCCGGCTATATTACGTCGCCCGAGGATGCGGCCTGGCTCGCCTCGCGCGATGGGCAGGCGTCTTTCGCCACGGCCACGGCCAATGCCATCCGGGTCTATTTCGCTCGGCATCGTCCGGGTTGAAGCAAAGGCACTGGCAAGAGGATAAACCGCCATGCTAGGAGCCGGCCATGGTCGATGAAACCGCCCCTGAATCCACCCGCCTGCGCATCCGCCGCGAGGCCAGCGGTGCCGTGGAGTGGTTCCGTTCGCACTGGAACACCAGCCGCCGCTTCCGCCTGGGTGGCTATGCCGTTGGCGGGCTTGTCGCGCTTTATGCCGTGTTGTGGGCAACGATCCTGCGCGGACTGCCCTCGGCAGACAGCCTGCTGACCTACCAGCCGCCCCTGCCGACAATGGTGCGCGGCGTGAATGGCGAGATCGTCTATTCCTATGCCCGCGAACGGCGTGTGCAGTTGCGCTTCGTCGATTTTCCGAAGCCGGTGATCAACGCCTTCCTTTCCGCCGAGGACAAGACCTTCTGGACACACGGCGGCGTCGACTACACCGGACTTGCCGGCGCAGTGGTGGACTATGTCACCAAGATCGGTTCCGGCGAACGCGCAAAGGGCGGTTCGACCATTACCCAGCAGGTGGCCAAGAACATCCTGATCGGCGACGAATATTCGATCGGTCGCAAATTCAAGGAAATGGTGCTCGCCGGACGCATCGAATCGGTGCTCAACAAGCAGCAGATCCTTGAGCTGTATCTCAACGAGATTCCGCTCGGCCGGCAGAGCTTCGGTGTCGAAGCGGCCAGCCTTGCCTATTTCGGCAAGGATGTTGACCAGCTGTCGCTAAGCGAGGCCGCTTTTCTTGCCATCCTGCCGAAGGCGCCGGAACGCTATGGCCGCGCCAAATATGCCCAGCAGGCGATCGAGCGGCGTAACTGGGTGCTCGACCAGATGGTCAGCAACGGTTGGGCCACCCGGGCCGAGGCTGACGCCGCCAAGGCGCAGCCGCTCGGCATTATCCCGCGCCGGGTGGACAGCTATGATCCGTCGAATGGCTACTTTGTCGAGGAAGTGCGCCGCCGGCTCGTCGAGAAATATGGCGAAAATGCCGACAAGGGGCCCAACAGCGTTTATGCGGGCGGCCTCTGGGTGCGGACCTCGCTCGATCCCGAACTGCAGAAGGCGACAGAGCAGGCGCTGCGCGCGGCCCTGCTGCGCTATCACGGCGGCCAAGGCTGGAAGGGCCCGATCGACCATATCGACATCACCGAAGACAAGTGGCTGGGCGCTTTCGTGGCGGCCAACCATTCCATCCGCTACGAGGACTGGAAGATCGGCATTGTCATCAGCCGGGATGGCCCGCGGGCGACCATCGGCTTTGCTGACGGATCGACCGCGCCGCTGACCGGGCTTCCCGCAGCGATCAAGGCGGGCGATGTTACCGCTGCGTCGCCTGCGGGCAATGCCTGGACCGTGCGCGCCATTCCCGAGGTTTCGGGCGGCATGCTGTTCCAGGATGCCAGTTCCGGCCGTGTCCTTGCCATGCAGGGCGGTTTCGACCCGGGCCTGGGCGACTTCAACCGCGCCACGCAGGCACAGCGCCAGCCGGGCTCGACAATCAAGCCCTTTGTCTATGGCACCGGCCTCGACTTCGGCATGACCCCGGCAACCATGGTGCCCGACCAGTCCTTCTGCGTCTATCAGGGCGCGAAGTATGGCCAGAAGTGCTTCCGAAACTTCGGCGGCGCGGGCGGCTCGGGCGTTCACACCATGCGCTGGGGCCTTGAGCAGTCGCGCAACCTGATGACCGTGCACATCGCCAACGATACCGGCATGGACCGCGTCGCCAAGACAATCGAACGCGTCGGCATCGGAAAGTACGAACCCTATCTGGCTTTCGCACTGGGGGCTGGTGACACCACCGTGGCGCAGATGGTGAATGCCTATTCGGCGCTGGCCAACAACGGGGTGCAGTTCACCCAGTCGTTGATCGATTATGTCCAGGACCGCAATGGCAAGGTGATCTGGCGCGGCGACAACCGTCGTTGCGACAAGTGCAACATGGCCGAGTGGGACGGCAAGCCGATGCCCCGCTTCGCCCCGCGCGGCAAGGAAGTGATGGACCCGCGCACCGCCTTCCAGGTGGTCCACATGCTTGAAGGCGTGGTGACGCGCGGTACGGCGGTCGTGCTCAGCGATCTTGGCGTGCCGCTGTTCGGCAAGACCGGCACCAGTTCCGGGCCGACGAACGTCTGGTTTGTCGGTGGCAACCAGGACATCGTGGGCGGCGTCTATCTGGGCTTCGACCAGCCGCGATCGCTGGGTGGCTATGCCCAGGGCGGCACTATGGCCGCTCCGATCTTCAAGCAGGTTGTGCAGGCAACCAAGCCGCGCTGGAGCAAGCTGCCCTTTGTTGCACCGCGTGGCATCCACATGGTCAAGATCGACCGCATCGGCGGCAAGCAGGTGTTCGGCGGTGCGGCCAGCAACGAAGGCAAGTCACCGGTCATCTGGGAGGCCTTCAAGGCCGAGGCGGAGCTTCGCGAAGCCAGCCGAGAGGACAAATTGAAGGAACAGCGCGATGCCCTCGTCGCGGCTGTCAGGCGCGCGCGCAAGGCCGATGAACCGGCGGCGGAGGCTGCGCCGAAGCAGGAAGCGGGCGGAGACTTTGTCGAGCAGCAGGGCGGGGTTTACTGATCGCGGCAAGCGGAGCATAAATCCGCTTATGGAACGTCGCCGCTTCACCCGCTTCGCCCCGCTGGCTGCGCTTGCCGCCATGCTTGTTTCCACCGGTGCCCGGGCCCAGCTTTCGGTCGGTGCGAAAGCCCCGGACTTTACCGCGAAGGGCGCGCTGGCCGGCAAGGAGATCAGCTTCAGCCTGTCAAAGCACCTGAAGAAGGGCCCGGTTGTCGTCTATTTCTATCCCAAGGCCTTCACGCAGGGCTGCACGCTTGAGGCGCGGGCATTTGCCGAGGCAAGCGGTGACTTCGCCAAGGCAGGCGCAACCGTCATCGGGATGTCGAATGACGATGTGCCAACCTTGCAGCGCTTCTCCAAGGAAGAATGCCGCGACAAGTTCGCCGTTGCCGCTGCAACCCCGCAGGTTGTCTCTGCCTATGATGTGGCACTCAAGCGCGATGGCAATGCCACTGCCTTCACCTCTCGCACGTCTTATGTGGTCGGCAAGGACGGGCGCATCGTGTTCGTCCATTCCAACATGGACTGGCGCGATCACGTGAAGCTCACGCTTGAAGCGGTGCGCAAGCTGAAGGCGGGCAAGAAGGTCTGATCGCGGTTTTGCGCCAAATCGGGACAGGCCTGCAAGTTAACATCCGTTTACCCTGAAACGTGCTTTTCTTCAATCAGTTACGACTGATTGGAGATCAACATGTCACGGGTAGCAATGTTCGCCGCAACGGTGTTCGCGATTTCATCGGCTGGTGCCGTGGCTCAGACCGCTCCGATTTCGCGGACGATTGACCTGACCTATACCGGGGTTGTTTCCAGCACGGCCGCGGACACGATCCTCGTCCGCCAGCCCGACGGAACCTTGGCGACCTACAAGGGGCCGCTTCCGGATTACCCCTACAAGGCGGGCGATCCTGTCACGATCAGCTTCAAGGCGACGGTACCTACCCAGGCCTATTATGATTCTGCCGCTTACCAGGGACAGAAAGCGGCCGACGGGATCTATCGCATCACCGTCAGCTCGCCCTACTACAATGGCGGCACGGCGCCCGGAGGAGTTGGCAATTCCTCGATTGCCGACGCAACCGGGCCGATCGACCCGGCGCTGAACCTCGGTCAACCAACCAACACGCGAATGACTATCGTCTACGACTACAACAAGGATGCCTATTACATAGACGGCAGCGGCGACTTCAATTCGGGTGCTTACGGCGGCGTCATGGGGTTGATCTATAACGCGCTGACCGCGGCCTACGAGGTTTGCAACACCGAGACGACCTGCCGCACCAGCGCATCGAGCGATCCGGTCTTGTTCCGGCTTTCGCAGAATGACGATGGCACGATGACAACCGGCAACGTCCGCATAATGTCCACCGATCCCGCCAGCGGCACCGGAACCGGCGTGTTCAGCCTGCTGTTTTCGGGCTCGTGGAACCTGCCGAGCTTTAATGGCGGGGCGGTGCAGGTGCCCGAACCGGGTATGCTCGGCATGTTCGGCCTGGCCAGCATGGCGCTCGTATGGCGCCGCCGCCGGGCCCGGCAGGGTGAGGCAAGGGCCAAAGATCAGGCTTCCTGAGCGGCAGGGGTTTTGCAGGCCTTTACTTTGCGGCCAATCCGGCTAACCGGCTCTCTCCTGTAACTGGAGAGTTTTTCCCATGCGTGCCGAAGGGCAGGCCCATATTGACCGGATCGAGGCCGCACTGGCACTCGTGCGCAAGTTCCTCGACTGGGAGCGCGCGCTGCGGCGCCTCGACGAACTGAACGCGCGCGTGGAAGATCCCAAGCTCTGGGATAATCCCAAGGAAGCCGAAGCCGTGATGAAGGAACGGCGCCGGCTGGAAGCAGCAATCGGTACGGTCAAAACCATCTCCAAGGAGATGGCCGACGCGATCGAGTACGTCGAGCTGGGTGAAATGGAAGGCGATGAAGCCACCATCGACGAAGGCGTTGCCGCGCTTGCGGCGCTGGCCGACAAGGCCGATGCCGACAAGGTCCAGGCTCTCCTCGCCGGTGAGGCAGACGGCAACGATACCTATATCGAAATCCATGCCGGTGCAGGCGGAACCGAAAGCCAGGACTGGGCCGAAATGCTGCTGCGCATGTACAGCCGCTGGGCCGACAAGCGCGGTTTCAAGACCGACGTGATCGAATACCAGGCGGGCGAACAGGCAGGCATCAAATCGGCCACCATCCTCGTCAAGGGCGAGAATGCCTATGGCTATGCCAAGACGGAAAGCGGTGTTCATCGCCTCGTCCGGATCAGCCCCTATGACAGTTCGGCGCGGCGCCACACGTCGTTCAGTTCCGTCTGGGTCTATCCGGTGATCGATGATTCCTTCAACATCGAGATCAACCCGGCAGACCTGAAGATCGACACCTATCGTGCGTCCGGTGCGGGCGGGCAGCACGTCAACACGACCGACTCGGCCGTTCGCATGACCCACGTGCCCAGCGGCATCATCGTCGCCAGCCAGGTCGATCGCAGCCAGCACAAGAACCGCGAAATCTGCTTGGGCATGCTTAAGGCGCGCCTCTACGAAGAGGAAATGCGCAAGCGTGAGGAAGCGGCCAATGCCGAGCATGCGGCGAAAACCGACATCGGCTGGGGCCACCAGATCCGGTCCTACGTTTTGCAGCCGTACCAGATGGTCAAGGACCTGCGGACCGGCGTGACCAGCCCCACGCCGTCGGACGTTCTCGATGGCGATCTCGACCAGTTCATGGCCGCTGCCCTCTCGCAGCGCGTCACCGGCGAGAAGGTTGAGGTGGAGGACGTCGATTGAGGCGCCTTGCCGCCCTTTCCCTTGCAATATGCGGGCTTGCGGCCTGTTCGCCGCAGGGTGCCGAGCAGCCAAAATTCCCCAAGCCCGACCGGCCGGTGTCGGACACCGGTGCCACCGAGTTTTCGACCGAGGTCAAGCGCGACGAACTGGGCGAGGCCAAGGCGGTGATGGACCTGGCGAAGATCGGCCAGGGGAATACCGTGGCCGATATCGGCGCGGGTGAGGGCTATTATACCGTTCGTCTTGCCGAGCGTGTCGGTGCCAAGGGCAGGGTTCTTGCCGTGGATATCGATCAGGGTGCGATCCAGCGCCTTGGCCAGCGCGTCGAACGCGAACGGCTGGACAACGTTTCGATCAAGCAGGGCCTGCCGGAAGACCCCCGGTTGCCGCAGAATTCGTTCGACCGGGTGTTCATGGTCCACATGTACCACGAGGTGCAGGATCCCTATGCCTTCCTTTGGCACATGCGTTCCGGGCTGCGCCAGGGCGGGCAGGTGATCGTCGTCGATGTCGATCGTCCGACCGACAAGCACGGCATCCCTCCGGCGCTGCTGTTCTGCGAAATGGGCGCGGTGGGCTTTCGCTTGGTGCAATTTGTCCGTAAACCCGAGTTGACTGGCTATTACGCGCAGTTTGAGGCAACGGGGCCGCGTCCCGAGCCCGCCGCAATCAAACCGTGCAAGCTGGGCGCAGACGGCACTGCCGTGCAGCGCTGAAGAAGGAAAGATGATGAGTTTCAAGGGTCTCCAGCCGATTGTCTATGGTGGGCGTGAGGTTTGGCCGCTGGTGGAGGGCGGCAAGGGCGTTTCGGCAACCAATCATGCCAGTTCGGGTGCCTGGGCTGCTGCGGGCGGCATCGGCACGGTGAGCGCGGTCAATGCCGACAGCTACGATCCCGAAGGCAAGATCATTCCGCAGATCTACCACGCACTGACCCGCAAGGAGCGGCACCAGGAACTGATCCGCTATGGCATTGACGGTGCCGTTGAACAGGTGAAGCGCGCGCACGACATTGCCGGCGGCAAAGGTGCGATCAACATCAATATCCTCTGGGAAATGGGCGGCGCGCAACAGATACTCGAAGGCATTCTCGAGCGTACGCGCGGACTTGTCACAGGCGTTACCTGCGGTGCAGGCATGCCCTACAAGCTCGCCGAAATCGCGGCCCGCTTCAACGTCAGCTACCTGCCCATCGTCAGTTCCGGCCGCGCCTTCCGCCTGTTGTGGAAGCGCGCCTACCACAAGGTCAGCGAACTGCTCGGCGCGGTGGTTTATGAAGATCCGTGGCTTGCCGGGGGCCATAACGGCCTGTCGAACGCCGAAGACCCGCGCAAGCCCGAAGATCCCTATCCGCGCGTCAAGGCGCTGCGCGAAACGATGCGGGCCGAAGGCGTGCCGGAATCGGTGCCGATCGTCATGGCTGGCGGTGTCTGGTACTTGCGCGACTGGAACGACTGGATCGGCAATCCCGAACTGGGTTCCATCGCCTTCCAGTACGGCACGCGTCCGCTGCTGACGCAGGAAAGCCCCATTCCGCAGGCGTGGAAGGATGCGTTGCGCGAACTGGAACCGGGCGACGTGCTTCTGCACCGCTTCTCGCCGACGGGATTCTATTCCTCGGCGGTCCGCAATCCCTTCCTGCGCAATCTCGAGGCGCGCAGCGAACGGCAGGTGCCCTATTCGAAGGTCGCCGCCGGCGAACACACTGTGCAGCTTGACGTCGGGGTGAAGGGCAAGAACTTCTGGGTAGCCCCCGCCGATCTCGACCGGGCTCACGCCTGGTACGGCGCCGGCTTCACCGAAGGCCTGCGCACGCCGGACGACACCATTGTCTTCGTCACGCCGGCGGAGCGCGAGGAGATCAAGAAGGATCAGTCCGATTGCATGGGCTGTCTTTCGCACTGCGGTTTCTCATCGTGGAAGGACCACGACGATTACACCACCGGTCGCCTGGCCGATCCGCGCAGCTTCTGCATACAGAAGACGCTTCAGGACATCGCCCACGGCGGTCCGGTAGAACAGAACCTGATGTTTGCCGGCCATGCCGCCTACAAGTTCAAGCAGGACCCGTTCTATTCGAACAACTTCACGCCAACCGTGAAGCAGCTTGTCGATCGCATCCTGACCGGAGACTGACGGAATGATCCAGCCGGTTCGCAAGCCCAGCATATTCCGCCTGCTTCGCGAACTGGCCGACGTTCCCCAGACTATCCTGGCGCCCTTGCGCGGCGCGGCCGATGTGCCGCGATCGGGGAAGGGCGAACCGGTACTGGTGATCCCGGGATTCCTGGCAGACGACGCCGCAACCTCGGTTCTGCGCAAGAGCCTGCTTGCCGCGGGCTATCGCGCATTTGGCTGGAAGCTGGGCTTCAACCTTGGTTTTCGCGAAGGCCTGCTTGAGCGGATGATCGCCCGCATGGAGCAGCTCCATGCCGAATGCGGCGGGGAAAAGCTTGTCCTCCTCGGCTGGAGCCTGGGCGGGATATATGCGCGTGACCTGGCCCGCCGCCGCCCCGATCTGGTGCGTCTGGTGATGACCATGGGCAGCCCCTTTTCCGGCAGTCTCCACGCCAACCACGCCTGGCGGATTTACGAGGCGATCAACGACCACCCGGTAGACAAGCTGCCGGTGCCGGTGGATTTCCAGAGCAAGCCGCCCGTCCGCACCGTGGCCCTGTGGTCTCCGCTGGATGGCGTGGTTGCGCCCGCAACCTCGCATGGCGAGCCGGGGCAGAGCGACCTAGCGGTCGAATTGCCGGTTACCCACATGGGTTTCGCCTCAAGCAAGCCTGCCGTGCGGCAGGTTATCGCAGCACTCGCTCGCGAACTCGCCTGAAAAGCGCGCCTCAGTCCATTTCCCAGGCGCGCTCGCCGTGGCTGGCAAGATCCAGCCCCTCGCGCTCGTCGTCTTCGCTGACGCGCATGGGGAAGGCGAGGCCCACGGCGACCGCCAGGATCGCGCTGGCAATGGCCGACCAGATCGCGGTAACGCCAACGCCGACCACCTGCGCGATCAGCTGGGTGCCGAGCGAGTAGGTCGCCGGATCACCCGTTCCGCCCAGCGCCGGGTTAAGGAACACGGCCAGCAGGATTGATCCGGTGATGCCGCCCATGCCGTGCACTGCGAACACGTCGAGCGAATCGTCGATATGGAAGCGCTGCTTGACGACCTGGATCATCGGGAAGCAGACCAGCGCTGCGGCAATGCCGAAAATGAACGCAGCACCCGGCGAGATGAAGCCGGCTGCCGGAGTGACCGTGGCGAGCCCGGCGATCGCGCCCGTGGCGAAGCCGACGCTGGTGGGCTTGCCGACCTTGATCCGTTCGACCAGCAGCCACATCAGGGCCGCAGCGGCCGCGCCGACATGGGTGTTGATGATTGCCGCCGCCGCATCGTCATTTGCTGCCAGCGCGGAGCCACCATTGAAGCCGAACCAGCCCACCCAGAGCAGGGCCGCACCGGCCATTGTCAGCGAGGGGCTGTGCGGCAGCATGAGCGTCTTGGGGAAGCCGGTGCGCTTGCCGAGCAGCGCGGCGGTTACCAGCGCTGAAACGCCGGCGGTAGTGTGAACGACGATACCACCCGCGAAATCGAGCGTGCCAAGCTTTGTCGCCAGCCAGCCGCCGCCCCATATCCAGTGGGCCACGGGGACATAGACGATCAGGCTCCAAAGGGCGCTGAACAGCACCACCCAGCCGAAGCGCGCGCGATCGACCCAGGCACCGACCATTAGTGCCGGCGTGATCGAGGCGAAGGTCAGTTGGAACAGCGCAAACACGCTTTCCGGCACGTTATAGCCATCGCGGACATTGCCGAGGTTGTTGAGCATCCAGTTGCTGCCGGCGCCGATCCAGCCGTTGGTTACCGGCCCGAAGGCAAGCGTGTAGCCCACCAGAACCCACAGCAGCGAAACCATTGCGGCAATCGCCCCGGTCTGGAGGCAGACGGAGAGGAAGTTCTTGGCGCGAACGAGGCCGCCGTAGAACAGCGTCAGGCCCGGCATGGTCATCATCAAGACGAAGGCCGATGAGACCAGGATCCATGCCGTATCGCCGCTATCGGCTGCATCGATCATGGCTTCCTGAGCCTGCGCGACAGCAGGGGCAACCAGCAAGGCAAGGGCGCTCGCCCGGGCTATCCATTTGTTCATCGGCGAAAACCCCTTCCCAACGCCGCTAGTGCGGCGCGTTTTCACGGCGGAGGCTCTAGGGCAATGATATGCCAGCGGCAAGTGGGCCGGCGCAATGATTGTTGCGGAAATCTGCGGTTCTCCGAACTCGCCTTGATAGGAGGCAGGCATGCGCGCTAATGTTGCGCGATGCGCCGCACCAGACTTCTCATTGCCGCCCTGGCCTTTGCCACCGCCGCACCGCTTTCCGCCCAGGACGCGAAGCCGCCCTTCTGGGGATCGGTGAAGGCGGGCGAGGTGAACATGCGGGTTGGCCCCGGAGAAGCCTATCGCATCCTGTGGGTCTATCGCCGCCAGAGCCTGCCGATGAAGGTGCTGCGCACCAAAGAGGGTTGGTGGCTTGTGGAAGATCCCGATGGCGCCAAGGGCTGGGTGCTCGGCAGCCTGATGAGCCAGCGTCGGGGGGCCATCGTCACTGGCAATGGCCTGGCAGACATGCGCGAAGCGCCCGATGCTGCCTCAAAGGTGAAGTGGCGGCTTGAACCGGGTGTCACCGGGCGTCTCGGTGAATGCGCCGATGGCTGGTGCGATTTCAGCCTTGCGACCGGCCACCAGGGTTTCGTGTCGCAGGATCGCCTGTGGGGCGCGGGCAACCCCTGAAGGGTTGATCCCCGGAAATGAAAAGCCCCTCCGGTAAGGGAGGGGCTTGTTCGATCAGACCAGTTCCACCGCGACGGCTGTGGCTTCGCCGCCGCCGATGCAGAGCGAGGCAACGCCGCGCTTCAGCCCCTTGTGCTTGAGCGCGCCGATCAGCGTGGTGATGATGCGCGTGCCCGAAGCGCCGATCGGGTGGCCGAGAGCGGTCGCGCCCCCGTGCACGTTGATCTTCTCATGCGGGATGCCGAGGTCACGCATGGCCATCATGGCAACGCATGCGAAGGCTTCGTTGATCTCGAACAGGTCAACATCGCCCAGCGTCCAGCCTGCCTTGTCCATCAGCTTGTGGATGGCGTTGATCGGCGTGGTCGGGAAGCGGTTGGGTTCATGCGCATGGGCCGAAACGGCAACAACCTTGGCAACCGGGGCAAGCCCCTTGGCCTTGGCCACGCTTTCGCGGCTGAGAACAACCGCCGCCGCGCCGTCCGAGATCGACGAGGAGCTGGCTGCGGTGATGGTGCCATCCTTGGCAAAGGCGGGCTTGAGGGTGGGGATCTTGTCCGGGCGGCCCTTGCCGGGCTGCTCGTCGGTGTCGACAACGACTTCGCCGGCGCGGGTCTTGACCGTGACGGGCACCACTTCGCTGGCGAAGGCGCCGGTGGCGATGGCTTCCTGCGCGCGGCGGAGCGATTCGATGGCGTAGGCGTCCTGCTCTTCGCGGGTCAGCTGGTATTCGTCGGCCACGGCCTGGGCGAAGGCGCCCATCGAAGAGCCGTCATAGGCATCTTCCAGACCGTCGAGGAACATGTGGTCATAGGCGGTGTCGTGGCCTGCGCGCGCACCGCTGCGGTGCTTCTTGAGCAGGTAGGGGGCGTTGGTCATGCTTTCCATGCCGCCTGCGACAATGACATCGACCGAACCGGCGGCCAGCGCCTCTGCGCCCATGATGACCGTCTGCATGCCCGAACCGCAGACCTTGTTGACGGTCGATGCTTCGACATTAAGCGGCAGGCCTGCCTTGAGTGCAACCTGGCGGGCAGGCGACTGGCCAAGACCTGCGGGAAGCACGCAGCCCATGTAGATGCGTTCCACGTCCTTGCCGTCGACACCGGCGCGTTCGACCGCAGCCTTCACGGCCGTCGCGCCAAGATCGGTGGCGGCAACATCGGCGAACACGCCGGAAAGTCCGCCCATCGGGGTGCGGGCATAGGACAGGACGACGATGGGATCGGAAGCGGAAATCTGGGCCATGACGTTGAGAGCCTTGTGATGATGCTTGGATTTGAGTCGTGCCACAGTAATGTTGCACTGCGGTAATGGCAATCATTGCAGTGCAGCAAAGGACGCGCTTGCCAAAGCACTGCCAAGCGCCGAAAACCAACCGGTAAAACAGGGAAGGGGATAGCCGCCGTGTCCGACATCGCCGGGACAATGCTCTCCGTGCTCCAGCACCAGCGGCAGGCCTTCGTCTCCGCCATGCCCGAATCGCCTGCCCTGCGTGACGATCGGCTCAAGCGGGCGATCGCCCTGTTGCTCGAGAACAAGGAAGATCTGGCAGCGGCGGCTTCAGCCGACTTTGGCAACCGTAGCCGCGAACAGACCTTGCTTACTGACGTGCTGCCCTCGGTCAGCGCCTTGCGCCATGCCCGCAAGCACTTCCGTGCCTGGTCGCGGGGGGAGAAACGGCGGCCGATGTTCCCGCTAGGCCTGCTGGGGGCGAGGGCGCAGGTGCGGTTCCAGCCGAAAGGCGTGGTGGGAATCATGGCGCCGTGGAACTTTCCCATCGGCATGGTGATGACGCCGCTTGCCTGCATCCTCGCGGCCGGCAACCGGGCAATGGTCAAGCCGAGCGAGTTTACCGAGCGGACGTCGGACCTGCTGGCAACCCTCATCGCCCGCTATTTCGGGCAAGAGGAAGTCGTCGTGTTCACGGGTGGGGTCGAAGTGGGCCAGGCGTTCTCCGCATTGCCGTTCGATCACCTGATCTTCACCGGCGCAACATCCGTTGGCCGTCACGTCATGCGCGCGGCGGCGGAGAACCTTGTTCCGGTGACGCTTGAGCTGGGGGGCAAGTCGCCCACGATCATCGGTCGCAGCGCCGATATCGACCAGGCGGCCGGGCGCGTGGCGCTGGGCAAGATGATGAACGCGGGGCAAATCTGTCTTGCGCCCGATTACCTGCTGGTTCCGCGCGAGCAGGAAGACCGCATGGTCGGCGCGCTCGTCTCGCAGGCATCTGCCATGTATCCCACGCTGCTGGGCAATGATGACTATACCAGTGTCATAAACGCCCGCCATCGCGATCGCCTTCGGGCCCATGTCGATGATGCCCGCGCCAAGGGGGCCGAAGTCATCGAGGTCAACCCGGCGGGCGAGGACTTTGCTTCATCCAACGGCAACAAGGTGCCGCTGACCATCCTGCGCGGGGTCCATGACGGGATGACCGTCATGCAGGAGGAGATCTTCGGGCCCTTGCTGCCGGTGATGCCCTACGATTCCATCGAGCAGGCCATCGACTACGTCAATGCACACGACCGGCCGTTGGGGCTCTATTACTTCGGGTGTGACCGGACGGAGGAGGAGCAGGTGCTATCCCGCACCCTGTCGGGCGGGGTGACGGTCAATGACGTGATCTTCCATGTCTCCAACGATGACCTGCCGTTCGGCGGGATCGGACCGTCGGGCATGGGGCATTACCACGGCGTGGATGGGTTCCGGGAATTCAGCCACGCCCGGGCGGTGTTCCGGCAGACCGGGCTGGATGTGGCGAAAATCGCCGGATTGCGCCCGCCCTATGGCAAGGCAACCGCGGCCCAGCTGAGGCGCGAACTGGGAAAGTAGGCCCGGCATCGCTTGCCGCATGCGCAAAATTACCCGTGCAGGCGGATATCGGCGTTTGCCCCACTTGCGCCCGCGAAGCGGCGGGACTAGGGGCCGGGTCAATGCCTTAGGAATGGCGATTCCGCCGCGCGCACAGGGTGATCATGGTCGATCTGTCACAATATCTGCCGATCCTTATTTTCCTGGTCATCGCACTGGGACTTTCGGCGGCCTTCGTATTCCTGCCGATGGGCGTATCCTTCCTTACCGGCACGCATAATCCGAATGCGGAAAAGAACAGCGAATACGAATGCGGCTTCCCCGCATTCGAAGATCCGCGCAGCCAGTTCGATGTCCGCTTCTACCTTGTCGCCATCCTTTTCATCGTTTTCGATCTCGAAGCCGCGTTCCTGTTCCCCTGGGCGATCAGCCTGGACTTCACGGGCTGGGCCGGCTGGATCACGATGATGATCTTCCTGGGCGAGCTGGCCATCGGCCTTGCCTATGCCTGGAAGGTCGGGGCGCTGGATTGGGAATGATCCGATGAACGCAATTGTCCCTCCCGCCGCACCGGGCCAGATTATCGGGCCCGACCAGTCGTTTTTCGACGGCCTCAATGCCGAGGTGTCGGACAAGGGCTTCCTCGTCACGTCGACCGAGGAATTGTTCCAGTGGGCGCGCACCGGTTCGCTGTGGTGGATGACCTTCGGTCTCGCCTGCTGCGCGGTCGAGATGATCCACGTCAACATGCCGCGCTACGACATGGAGCGCTTCGGCGTCGCCCCGCGCGCCTCTCCGCGCCAGTCGGACGTGATGATCGTTGCGGGAACGCTGTGCAACAAGATGGCCCCGGCGCTGCGCAAGGTCTATGACCAGATGTCGGACCCGAAGTACGTCATCTCGATGGGTTCCTGCGCCAATGGCGGCGGCTATTATCACTACAGCTACTCTGTCGTTCGGGGCTGTGACCGGATCGTGCCGGTGGACATCTATGTTCCGGGCTGCCCGCCGACTGCCGAGGCGCTGCTTTACGCGGTGATGCAGCTGCAGCGGAAGATCCGCCGCGTCGGCACCCTGGAACGCTGAGGGACTGGACATGGCACAGGTTCTTCATTCCGCCCCCAGGTTCGCCTCGAACGATGGTGTGCTCGATGCGCTGACCAAGGCGCTCGGCGCTTCGGTCGTCTCCGCCAAGGAAGAGCACGGCGAAGTCGTCATCACCGTCGCCCGCGCAGAGGTCGAGAATGCCTTGCGCACCCTGCGCGACGAGCATGAATACCAGCAGCTGATGGAAATCGCCGGTGCTGACTACCCGAACCGGGCAGAACGCTTCGACGTTGTCTACATGCTGCTTTCGGTGACCCGGAACCACCGCGTGATGGTGAAGGTCACGGCTGCCGAGGATACCCCGGTTCCCACCGTCACGACGCTGTGGCCGGTTGCCGGCTGGCTGGAGCGCGAGGTCTACGACATGTACGGCGTGATCTTCGCCGGCAATCCTGACCTGCGTCGCATCCTCACCGACTACGGTTTCGAGGGGCATCCGTTCCGCAAGGACTTCCCGCTGACGGGCTATCAGGAACTGCGCTATTCCGAAGAGGACAAGCGTGTGGTCTATGAACCGGTCAAGCTGGCGCAGGACCTGCGCTCGTTCGATTTCATGAGCCCGTGGGAAGGCGCGGACTATGTCCTGCCCGGCGACGAGAAGGCCGTCCAGGCCCCTCCGCCGCCGCCGCCCGCCGCTCCGCCGGTGCCAAAGGTTACCGAAAAGCCCGCCGATACCGGTGCAGGCAAGGAAGCCAACAAGGAAGCGGCCAAGAAGGTCGCCAAGCCGGGGGCGCCGAAGCGTACCGCGAAGAAGGAACCGGAGGCTCCCGAGCCGACCGAGAGCCGCCCTGCGCGCAAGCCGCGCGCCAAGGGTGCCACGGCCAAGCCGTCGTCCGCGCCGGAGGGTAGCTGATCATGTCCATGCAGCTTGAACAGTCGCCCACTACTGGCGACGAAGTCATCACGAACTACACCATCAACTTCGGTCCGCAGCACCCTGCCGCGCACGGCGTGCTTCGCATGGTCATGGAGCTGGATGGCGAAATCATCGAGCGTATCGATCCGCACGTTGGCCTGCTGCACCGCGGCACCGAGAAGCTGATCGAGCACAAGACCTACCTGCAGGCGCTGCCCTATTTCGACCGGCTGGATTATTGTTCGCCGCTCGGCATGGAGCATTCCTACGTTCTGGCCATCGAAAAGCTGCTGAACCTCGAGGTTCCGCTGCGCGGCCAGTACCTGCGCGTCCTGTTCGCCGAGCTGACCCGCATCTGCAACCACATGCTCAACATGGGTTCGCACGTGATGGACGTCGGCGCGATGACGCCGAACCTGTGGCTGTTCGAAATCCGCGAGGACTGCCTCAACTTCTTCGAGCGCGCATCGGGCGCCCGCATGCACGCGGCATGGTTCCGTCCGGGCGGCGTTCACCAGGACGTGCCGGAAAAGCTCCTTGTCGACATCGGCGAGTGGATCGACAGCCGCCTGTTCCCGCTGTTCGAAGACGCGATGAGCCTGGTTGTCGACAACCGCATCTTCAAGCAGCGCAACGTCGATATCGCCAAGGTGAGCAAGGCCGACGCGCTGGCATGGGGCTTCTCCGGCCCGATGATCCGCGCGGCCGGCATCCCGTGGGACCTGCGCAAGAGCCAGCCCTACGATGTCTATGACCGCATGGACTTCGAGATTCCCGTCGGCACGAATTCCGATTGCTATGACCGCTTCATGGTCCGCGTCGAGGAAGTGCGCCAGTCGGCCCGCATCATGAAGCAGTGCCTGGCGGAAATGCCTTCGGGGCCGGTGTGCAGCACCGATCGCAAGGTCAGCCCCCCCAAGCGCGGCGAGATGAAGCAGTCGATGGAAGCGCTGATCCATCACTTCAAGCTCTACACCGAAGGCTTCCACGTGCCTGCGGGCGAAGTTTACGTCGCGACGGAAAGCCCCAAGGGCGAATTCGGCGTCTATCTGGTCTCGGACGGCTCGAACAAGCCGTACCGCTGCAAGATCCGCCCCACCGCGTTCTCGCACCTGCAGGCGATGGACTTCATGTCGAAGGGCCACATGCTGCCCGACGCGACCGCCATCCTCGGTGCCATCGACGTGGTGTTCGGGGAGTGCGATCGTTGAGCAACCTCGAAACCGCCATGGCCATGATCGCGGCCTACAACGCGCAGGACGTGGACACCTATGTCTCGTTCATGACCGACGATGCCTGCGAGGCGAACTATCGCGGCGCGGTGGTGCGCGAGGGCATTGAAGGCACGCGTTCGGGCCTTGCCGCCGCTTTCGCCAAGTGGCCCCGGAACCATGCCGAAATCGTCGAGGCGCAGGCCATCGGCAACTATGTGCTGATGCGCGAACACGTCACGCGCGGCCCCGCCAGCGACGGTTCCGAACTGGTGGAGCCGTTCGACGTGATCGCAGTCTATTCTTTCGAGGGCGACAAGTGCTCTCGCGTGGAGTTCATCCGGTGAAGCTGACCACTTTCGAACTGATGCGCATCTGGGCGGATATCACCGGCCTGCTGCTCTTCGCCTTCTGGGCAGGAGCGCTGCTGCTCGGGTTCCAGACTTCGGAAATGCTCCCGATGCTGATCACCGCAGTGGGCGGCTTCCAGCTCTTCCATGTGGTGCAGGACCTGATGATTCGCCGGAGGAGCGCCTGATGGCTGACCGTCATCTCGAACCCGATAGCCCGGAACTGCGCGCCCGCTGGGGCAATTTCGCGTTCAATGCGGCGTGGGATGCCAAGGCCAAGGCCGCAATTGCCCGCTATCCTGCCGGACGCCAGCGTTCCGCGGTCATGGCCCTGCTCGACTATGCCCAGCGGCAGGTCGGCGAGGAAACCGGAACCCAGGGCTGGCTGCCGATCCCGGTGATGGAATATGTTGCCCGGTACCTCGACATGCCGGTGATCCGCGTGGTCGAAGTGGCAACCTTCTATTTCATGTACAACCTCGTCCCGGTCGGCAAATTCCACGTGCAGGTCTGCGGCACCACGCCGTGCATGCTGCGTGGTTCGGACGATCTGTTCGATGCCTGCCACAAGCGCGGGTTGAGCCGTGGCCACACCACCGACGATGGGATGTGGACGCTGACCGAAGTCGAATGCATGGGCAACTGTGCATCGGCGCCGATGGTCCAGATCAATGACGACAATTACGAGGATCTCACCGCAGAGCGCCTCGATGCCGTGCTCGATGCGCTTGCTGCGGGCAAGACGCCCAAGGCCGGCACTCAGGAGCCGGGCCGCCATACGGTAGAGCCGGTCGGCGGGCCGACCACGCTTTCCGCGATGGTTGGCGAGAACCACGATTACCGGAAGGAGTGGTAAGCCATGTCTTTGCAGGACAAGGACCGCATCTTCACCAACGTCTACGGCTACCAGCCGTGGAACCTGAAGGCTGCGCAGAAGCGCGGTGACTGGGACAACACCAAGAAGATCCTCGCCATGGGGCGGGACAAGATCGTCGAGGAAATCAAGGCGAGCGGCCTGCGCGGGCGTGGTGGGGCAGGCTTCCCCACCGGGCTCAAGTGGTCGTTCATGCCCAAGGAATACCGGCCGGACCGTCCGGGCTTCCTCGTCATCAACGCCGACGAATCCGAGCCCGGTTCGTGCAAGGACCGCGAGATCATCCGCCACGATCCGCACAAGCTGATCGAAGGCGCGCTGGTCGCCGGTTTCGCCATGGGAGCGCGCGCGGCCTACATTTACATCCGCGGTGAATACATTCGCGAGGCCGAGACGCTGTTTGCCGCCGTGCAGGAAGCATACGACGCCGGCCTGATCGGCAAGAATGCCTGCAAGTCCGGCTACGATTTCGACGTTTTCGTCCACCGCGGCGCGGGCGCCTACATCTGCGGCGAAGAAACCGCGATGATCGAATCGATCGAGGGCAAGAAGGGCCAGCCGCGCCTCAAGCCCCCGTTCCCCGCCGGTGCCGGCCTCTATGGCTGCCCGACGACGGTGAACAACGTTGAATCGATTGCCGTTGCCCCCACGATCATCCGGCGCGGCGCTGCCTGGTTCTCGTCCTTCGGGCGCGAGAACAACAAGGGCACCAAGCTGTTCCAGATCTCGGGCCACGTGAACAAGCCCTGCGTCGTCGAAGAGGCGATGAGCATCCCGTTCAGCGAGCTGATCGAGAAGCACTGCGGCGGCATTCGCGGGGGCAAGGACAACTTGCTCGCGGTTATCCCCGGCGGTTCGTCGGTCCCGCTCGTCCCGGCAGCGGAAATCTGGGACGCGCCGATGGACTTCGACGGTCTCAAGGCGGTCGGATCGGGCCTCGGCACGGCGGCGGTCATCGTCATGGACAAGTCCACCGACATCGTCCGCGCCATCGCCCGCCTGTCGTACTTCTACAAGCATGAGTCCTGCGGCCAGTGCACGCCCTGCCGCGAAGGCACCGGCTGGATGTGGCGCGTGATGGAGCGCCTGCGCACCGGTGATGCCGATGTCGAGGAAATCGACATGCTGCAGCAGGTGACCAAGCAGGTCGAAGGCCACACCATCTGCGCCCTTGGCGACGCGGCGGCATGGCCGATCCAGGGCCTGATCCGCCACTTCCGCCCAGAACTGGAGCGCCGCATCGCCGAGAACGTGCGGGAGGCTGCCGAGTGAGCCTCCGCCGCATCCTCCTTGGCACTTGCGCAGCGATGCTGGCGCTTCCCGCCCAGGCGGCGGAAGCACCTTCGGTCGCGCAGATTCGCAAGTTCATGGCGGACTATGGCGCCTGTATCGTGCGCCGCGAGCCTGATCTGGCGCGCAAGGCCGTGCTGGAAGGCGCGAATTTTCATAGCGACAGCCCCGAAGGCAAGCGCCTGAAGCAGCGCGAATGCATGGACGAAGACCTGCTGCGCAACAGCTCGGGCGGCTTCCAGGGTCGGCTTCGCATGCGCTTCGACGAAGATACCTATCGCGGTGTCATCGCCGAAGCCCTGATGGCCAAGGGCATTCCCTCGCTCGATGAGGCGGCGCTCAAGGCGATCCCGCTGCTCACCTATGACGAGCCGCGCCCGCTTCGCACCCAGTACCGCGACGGCAAGCCGATCCCCGAGGAAAAGCTTGAGCGTGCCCGTGCCGCAATCGCCCGCAAGACCGAAGCGATGCTGATCGGCAAGCTGGGCGAGTGCGTGGTCCGCACCGCACCGGCCCCGGCCCGCGCGGTCATGTCCACTGCCATCGAGAGCCCCGGCGAGCTGCAGGCGCTCAATGCCCTTTCGCCCGCGCTCGGCCAGTGCATCAAGGCGGGCGAGACCGTATCGCTCGATCGCATGAGCTTGCGCGGTTCGCTCGCCATAGCCCAGTTCCGCCTGTCTCAGGCAAAGGTGGGGTCATGATGTGGGAGCGCTCTTCGATCTTGTCGGCTGGGTCCTCGATCTGGTCGTGCCAGACCGCGATCCGCGACAGCGCCGGCTCCAGCGGCTCGGTTGTATTATGTTTGGCGGCCTTGGACTCCTCGTCCTCGGTTTCGCCGTGTTTGAAGTTCTTGGGGGCGGCTAATGCCTAAAGTAACCGTCGACGGCATCGAACTCGAAGTTCCGCAGGGCGCTACCGTCCTGCAGGCCTGCGAGCTCGCCGGCAAGGAAATCCCGCGCTTTTGCTATCATGAGCGCCTGTCCATCGCCGGCAATTGCCGCATGTGCCTGGTCGAGGTTGCCCCCGGGCCGCCGAAGCCGCAGGCCAGCTGCGCTCTGCCCGCTGCCGAAGGGCAGACCATCCGCACCGACAGCGAAATGGTGAAGAAGGCGCGCGAAGGGGTGATGGAGTTTCTCCTCATCAACCACCCGCTCGATTGCCCGATCTGCGACCAGGGTGGCGAATGCGACCTGCAGGACCAGTCGGTCGCCTACGGTCGCGGTGCCTCGCGCTATGACGAGAACAAGCGCGCGGTAACCGAAAAGTACATGGGCCCGCTGATCAAGACGGCGATGACCCGCTGCATCCATTGCACCCGCTGCGTGCGCTTCTCGGAAGAGATCGCCGGCGTGGACGAAATCGGCGCGCTCTATCGCGGCGAGGCGATGCAGATCACCACCTATCTCGAACGCGCCGCCAGGCACGAGATGAGCGCCAACGTGATCGACCTCTGCCCGGTCGGCGCGCTGACTTCGCGCCCCTATGCCTTCGAGGCGCGCCCGTGGGAGCTCAAGAAGACGCTGTCGATCGACGTGTCGGACGCTTGCGGTGCCAATATCCGGCTCGACTGCCGCGGCCGCGAAGTGCTGCGCATCCTGCCGCGCGTCAACGATGACGTGAACGAGGAATGGCTGTCGGACAAGGGCCGCTTCCAGGTCGATGGCCTGACCCGGCGCCGGCTCGACAAGGCCTGGTTGCGCAAGGATGGCAAGCTCGTTGCAGCCACCTGGGAAGAGGCCTTTGCCGCTGTCGCCCGGGTCAAGCCGGGCAAGGATGTGGCCGTGGTCGCCGGTGACCTCGTCGATTGCGAGACCATGTTCGCCGCCAAGGCGCTTGCCGGTGCGCTGGGCTCCAGCCTGCTCGAAGGCCGCCAGACCGGCCTTGACTACGATTGCTCGAACCTTGCCGCAGTGAACTTCAACTCGACGTTCTCTGGCATCGAAACGGCGGACGCCATCCTGATCGTCGGCAGCCACGTGCGCTGGGAAGCGCCGCTGGTGATGACGCGCATCCGCAAGGCTGCGAAGAATGGCGCGAAGATTTTCGTTGTCGGACCGGAATGGGAAACCACCGTCCCGGCAACGTTCCTTGGCAACGACCTGTCGGTGCTCGACAAGCTGCCCAAGGCTGCGGAAGAGGTCTTCAAGGCCGCTGCCCGTCCGGCGCTGATCCTCGGCGGGGCTGCGCTCGGCAAGGGCGCGCTGGCTTCGGGCCTGGCGCTTTCCGACAAGTACGGACTGGTCCGGGACGGCTGGAACGGCTTCAACGTGCTCCACATGGCGGCAAGCCGCATGGGCGGGCTGATGCTCGGCTACGCACAGAAGACCGGCATCGCCGAACTGGTCGCTGCCAAGCCGAAGATGCTGATCTCGCTGGGTGCTGATGAAGTCGATTACGCGAAGTTCTCGGACTCGATCATTGTCTACATCGGCCACCACGGCGACAAGGCTGCCCATGCCGCCGACATCATCCTGCCGGCAGCCGCCTTCAGCGAGAAGGCCGGCACTTACGTCAACACCGAAGGCCGCGTGCAATTTGCCGACAAGGCCGTCTTCGCTCCGGGCGATGCCCGCGAGGACTGGACGATCCTGCGCGCCATGGCCGATGCGCTGGGCGTCTCGGTCGGCTTCGACAGCTTCGATGAACTGCGCTCGGCCATGATCGCTGCTGTCCCGGCGCTTGGCGTCGAAGGCCTGGCCGACTACGGCGCTCTGCCCAAGGCCGGCAAGGCGAAGGCCGCCGGTGCGGTTGAAGCTTACCCGATCAAGGATTTCTACCTCACCAACCCCATCGCTCGCGCAAGCGAGACGATGCAGCGCTGCTCGGCAGAACTGCTGCACGGTGAAGAACTCGCGGAGGCTGCGGAATGACCGCCTTCTTCCAATCGCTCGGTATGAGCTATGACTGGGCCTGGGCGCTCGCGACGATCTGCGGCATCCTGCTGATCGCGCTGCCGCTGATGCTCGGCGTTGCCATGATCATCTATGCCGATCGCAAGATCTGGGCGGCGATGGCGCTTCGCCGTGGCCCAAACGTGGTCGGTCCCTTCGGCTTGCTGCAAAGCTTTGCCGACGGTCTCAAGGTCTTCCTGCAGGAAACCATCATCCCCTCGGCGGCGAACAAAGGCCTGTTCCTGATCGCGCCGATCATCACCTTCACCGTGGCCTTGCTGGCCTGGGCGGTGCTGCCGTTCAATTCGGGCGCGATCCTCGCCGATATCAATGTCGGCCTGCTCTATGTCCTCGCGATCTCGTCGCTGGGTGTTTACGGCACGGTGATCGCGGGCTGGTCTTCGAACTCGAAGTATCCGTTCTTCTCGGCGATGCGCGCCTCGGCGCAGATGATCTCGTACGAAGTCTCGATCGGCTTCATCCTGATCTGCGTGGTTCTCTGGGCCGACAGCTTCAACCTCAAGACCATTGTCGAGGCGCAGCGCGATCACGTCTGGCTGTTCAACGGCTTCGTGTTCAATCCGCTGTTGTTCCCGATGTGGGTGATGTTCCTCATCTCCGGCATGGCCGAGACCCAGCGCGCGCCGTTCGACCTGACCGAAGCGGAATCTGAACTCGTCGCCGGCTACCAGACCGAATATTCGTCGATGGCATTCGCGCTCTACTGGCTCGGTGAATATGCCAACGTGCTGCTGATGTGCGCGCTCAACGCCACGCTGTTCTGGGGCGGTTACCTGCCGCCGATGAACATCGACCTGATCCCCTGGTTCGACATTCCGGGCGTGGTCTGGGTGCTGCTCAAGATCCTGTTCTTCTTCTTTGTCTTCTCCTGGGTGAAGGCAACCGTTCCCCGCTATCGCTATGACCAGCTGATGCGGCTTGGCTGGAAGGTGTTCCTGCCGGTGTCGCTGGGCTTCGTGGTGCTGGTTTCGGGCTATCTCATGTTCACGAGGTATGGCGCATGACCGCCGCGCA
Source organism: Novosphingobium sp. TH158 (assembly GCF_002855555.1). NCBI lineage: Bacteria > Pseudomonadati > Pseudomonadota > Alphaproteobacteria > Sphingomonadales > Sphingomonadaceae > Novosphingobium > Novosphingobium sp. TH158. Next base: position 387,193 of record NZ_PKRT01000001.1, read on the forward strand.
ACTCATCAAGAGCTTCACGCTCTGGGAATTCGTCAAGGCTCACTGGCTGACCCTGAAGTACTTCTTCAGGCCCAAGGCGACGATCAACTATCCGTTCGAGAAGAACCCGCTTTCGCCCCGTTTCCGCGGCGAGCATGCGCTGCGCCGTTATCCCAACGGCGAGGAACGCTGCATCGCCTGCAAGCTGTGCGAAGCCGTCTGCCCGGCGCAGGCGATCACGATCGAGGCGGAACCGCGGGCCGACGGCAGCCGCCGTACCACGCGTTACGATATCGACATGACCAAGTGCATCTACTGCGGATTCTGCCAGGAAGCCTGCCCGGTCGATGCCATCGTCGAAGGCCCGAACCTCGAATTCGCGACCGAAACGCGCGAGGAACTGCTCTACGACAAGGCCAAGCTGCTGGCGAACGGGGACAAGTGGGAGCGGGCGATTGCCGCGAACCTTGAAGCCGACGCGCCGTATCGATAGGGGCGCGCGCAATGACGATCCAGCTTTTCGCCTTCTATCTGTTCGCCACGCTCACCTGCCTTTCCGGCGCGGTGACCATCCTGGCGCGCAATCCGGTGCACTCCGTGCTCTGGCTGATCCTTGCCTTCTTCAACGCGGCGGGCCTCATGGTCCTCGTCGGGGCCGAATTCATCGCCATGCTGCTGGTGATTGTCTATGTCGGCGCGGTTGCGGTGCTGTTCCTGTTCGTCGTCATGATGCTCGACATCGACTTCGCCGAACTGCGCGCAGGCTTCATCCGCAACTTCCCGCTGGGCATGGCGCTTGCCGTGGTCCTGCTGGTTGAACTGCTTATCGGTATCGGTGCCTATCGCATCGGCGCGATGAAGCTCGGCACGCCTTCGGGTGAGGGGGCCGCGCCGCTCGGCACGACCAACACCGAGGCAATCGGTGCGCTGCTCTACAGCAAGTACCTGTTCCTGTTCGAGGCAGCGGGCATGATCCTGCTGGTCGCCATGGTCGGAGCCATCGTGCTGACGCACCGCCAGCGTGGCGACGTGCGTGGCCAGAATATCGCCAAGCAGATCGCGCGCCGTCCGCAGGATGCGACGGTGAACGTTAAGCCTGAAGTGGGCGGGGGGGTCTCGCTGTGATTGGTATCGAGCATTATGTCGCGGTGAGCGCGATCCTGTTCACGCTCGGCGTGCTGGGAATCTTCCTCAACCGCAAGAACGTGATCGTCATCCTGATGGCGATCGAGCTGATCCTGCTGGCGGTGAACCTCAACCTCGTCGCCTTCAGCAGCTTCCTCGGCGACCTGACCGGGCAGATTTTCGCCATGTTCGTGCTGACCGTTGCCGCTGGTGAAGCGGCCGTGGGCCTGGCGATCCTGGTCATCTACTTCCGCCGTCGCGGCACCATCGCCGTTGATGACGTCAACCGGATGAAGGGATAATTCCGGTGAATTCGATCCTCTTCATCGTATTCCTGCCGTTGCTGGCCGCGATCGTCGCCGGCCTTGGCAACCGCATGATCGGCAACACGGTTGCCAAGTCGGTCACCACGGGTGCGCTGTTCATTTCCTGCGCGCTTTCGTGGCCGGTGTTCATCGGCTTCCTCTCGGGAAGTGCCCATGAAAGCGTCACGCCGGTCCTGCTGTGGATGCAGTCGGGTTCGCTGAGCGTGGACTGGGCCCTGCGCGTCGATACGCTGACCGCGGTCATGCTGGTGGTCATCACCACCGTCTCGGCGCTGGTCCATCTCTATTCGTGGAGCTACATGGAAGAAGACCCGGACCAGCCGCGGTTCTTCGCTTATCTCAGCCTCTTCACCTTCGCCATGCTCATGCTGGTGACGGCCGACAACCTCGTGCAGATGTTCTTCGGCTGGGAAGGGGTGGGCCTCGCGTCCTACCTTCTGATCGGTTTCTGGTTCCGCAAGCCGAGTGCCAGCGCTGCTGCGATCAAGGCCTTCGTGGTCAACCGCGTGGGCGACCTTGGCTTCATGCTGGGCATCTTTGGCACCTACCTGGTTTTCAACACGGTCTCCATCCCGCAGATCCTTGAGCAGGCGCCTGCGATGGCCGGCTCGACCATCGGCTTCCTTGGCTATCGCTGGGATACGATGACGATCCTGTGCGTGCTGTTGTTCATCGGCGCGATGGGCAAGTCGGCGCAGCTGGGCCTGCACACCTGGCTGCCCGATGCGATGGAAGGCCCGACCCCGGTCTCCGCGCTGATCCACGCTGCGACCATGGTTACCGCCGGCGTGTTCATGGTCTGCCGCCTCTCGCCCATGTTCGAGACGAGCGAAGCGGCCATGACGCTGGTCACCTATGTTGGCGCCGCCACCTGCATCTTCGCGGCAACCGTGGGTACCACACAGTGGGACATCAAGCGGGTTATCGCCTATTCGACCTGCTCGCAGCTTGGCTTCATGTTCTTTGCGGCCGGTGTCGGCGCCTATGGCGCTGCCATGTTCCACCTGTTCACGCACGCCTTCTTCAAGGCCCTGCTGTTCCTTGGCGCGGGCTCGGTCATCCATGCGATGCACCACGAACAGGACATGCGCTATTACGGCGGCCTGCGTAAGCACATCCCGCTGACTTTCTGGGCCATGATGGCCGGCACGCTGGCGATCACCGGTGTTGGCGTCTATTGGTTCCACGCCGGTTTTGCAGGCTTCCATTCCAAGGATGCGATCCTCGAGGCAGCCTATGCCAGCGGCACCGGAGCGGGACGCGCTGCTTTCTGGATCGGTGTCAGCGCGGCGCTGCTCACCAGCTTCTATTCCTGGCGCCTGATCTTCCTGACCTTCTTCGGCAAGCCGCGCTGGTCGCAGTCGGAGCATATCCAGCACGCGGTGCATGATGCCCACGGGCATGACGATCATGCCCACGGCCATGCGCACGACGACCACGGCCATGCCGATCACGGTCACGACGACGGAACGGCTGGTTACCATCCGCATGAGAGCCCGCTGCCCATGCTGGTGCCGCTCATCGTGCTCACCGCGGGAGCCGTGTTCGCAGGCTGGGTCTTCAGCCATGCCTTCCTTGAGGACGCTGGCTTCTGGGGCAAGGCCATCGCCTATGACGAACACCTGATGCACGCGATGCATGAAGTGCCGCTGTGGGTGAAGCTTTCGGCCACCGTGGTCATGCTGATCGGCTTGTTCACCGCCTGGCTGGCCTATATCCGCAACCCCAAGCTGCCCGCCGCTTTCGTCGAGCAGTTCGGCGTCCTGCACAAGTTCTTCTACAACAAGTGGTTCTTCGACGAGCTCTACCACTTCCTTTTCGTCCGCCCGGCCTTCTGGTTCGGCAAGGTGTTCTGGAAGCAGGGTGATATCGGCCTGATCGACCGCTTCGGTCCGAACGGTGCCGCCTGGCTCGTCGCGCAGAGCGCCGGCGTCGCCCGGAAGGTCCAGACGGGTTACCTCTATTCCTATGCGCTGATCATGCTGCTCGGCCTTGTCGGCGCAATCAGTTGGGTGATGGTGGGATAAGACAATGAACGATTTTCCCATCCTTTCGCTGATGCTGCTGGTGCCGCTCGCTGGTGCCGTGGCCTGCCTCGTCAGCCCCGCGAAGACCGCGCGGCAGATCGCTCTTGCGGCAACGCTTGCCGATCTCGTGCTCGGCCTTGTCCTGTGGAGCCAGTTCCAGGTTGGCGGCGATCGCTGGCAGTTCCAGGAAAATGTCGCGCTGTTTGCCGGCTTTTCGTGGAAGCTCGGCATCGACGGCATCGCCCTGCTGCTGATCATGCTTTCGGTTTTCCTGATGCCGGTCTGCGTGCTGGCCAGCCAGTCTGTCGAAAAGCGCGTTGGCGAATACATGAGCGCCTTCCTGCTGATGGAAGTGCTGATGATCGGCGTCTTCGCGGCGCAGGACCTGTTCCTGTTCTACATCATGTTCGAAGCCGGCCTGATCCCGATGTACCTGATCATCGGCGTCTGGGGCGGAGCCGACAGGATCTACGCCAGCTACAAGTTCTTCCTCTACACGCTGCTTGGTTCGGTGCTGATGCTGATCGCCATGCTGTGGATGGTGAACGAGGCCGGCACGACCGACATTCCGACGCTGATGGAATACAACTTCACGCCCGAGGCCCAGACCTGGTTGTGGCTTGCCTTCTTCGCCAGCTTCGCGGTGAAGATGCCGATGTGGCCGGTGCACACATGGCTGCCCGATGCCCACGTGCAGGCTCCGACTGCGGGTTCGATCATCCTTGCCGGCGTCCTGCTGAAGATGGGCGGCTACGGGTTCATCCGCTTCAGCCTGCCCATGTTCCCGGAAGCCTCGGCACAGTTCGCCTGGCTGGTCTTCGCCCTGTCGATGATCGCGGTTGTCGTTACTTCGCTGATCGCGCTGGTGCAGAACGACATGAAGAAGCTGATCGCCTATTCCTCGGTTGCGCACATGGCGATCGTGACGATCGGCCTGTTCTCGTTCAACAAGCAGGGCCTCGAAGGCTCGATGATTGTCATGCTCAGCCATGGCCTCGTCTCGGGTGCGCTGTTCCTCTGCGTCGGCATCATCTATGACCGACTGCACACGCGCGAGATCGACCGTTACGGCGGGCTTTCGATCAACATGCCGAAGTATGCGCTGTTCTTCATGCTGTTCACCATGGCCTCGGTCGGCCTGCCGGCCACTTCGGGCTTCGTCGGCGAATTCCTCAGCCTGACGGGCATCTACCAGGTGTCGAGCTGGGTGGCCTTCGTCTGCGGCACCGGCGTGATCCTCGGTGCGGCCTACATGCTCTATCTCTACCGCCGCGTCGCTTTCGGCGAGCAGAAGAACGCCGATGCCGCCGCCATGCCCGATCTCGACAAGCGCGAACTGCTGATGGTTGTCGCTCTTGCCGCGCCGGTGCTGTGGATGGGCATCTATCCCGAAAGTTTCCTTGCGCCGATGCGCAAGGACATCGCCCAGCTCGAGGCTCGCGTTGCGCGGGCCAAGCCGCACGGCGACGCCCAGCTCGCCGCGGGAAAACCGGCAGCCAAACCTGCCGAACATCACGATAATCAAGCGCATGAGGGGGCGCACTAATGGACTGGTCCCATTCGCTGCGCCTTGCTGCGCCTGAAATCCTGCTGACCGTATCGGCGCTCGTGCTGCTGCTCGCGGCTGCCTGGGCGCGGGGCGAGGGTGCTGCCCGTGTCATCACCTGGCTGTCTGCAGCCGCAATTGCCGTTGCCGGTACGATCTCGGCCATGGACCTCTGCGCCGGCGCTGCCGGGGCGGGAACGGTCGGCTTCTCCGGGCTGTTCGCGGCAACCGCGTTTGCTGCCTTCTCGAAGGTGCTTATCGCTTTCGCGGCAGTTGCCACGCTGGTGATCGCTCCCCAGTATTTCGATCGGTTGGAGTCCTACCGCGCGGAATATCCGGTGCTGGTGGTTCTTGCCGTACTCGGCATGGGAATGATGGTTTCGGCCACCAACTTCATGACGCTTTACATCGGTCTTGAGCTGAACTCGCTGGCGTCCTACGTGCTGGCGGCCTTCCTGAAGAACGATGACCGCTCCGCAGAAGCGGGCCTCAAGTATTTCGTGCTGGGTTCGCTCGCCAGCGGCATGCTGCTGTTCGGCATCAGCCTTGTCTATGGCTTCACCGGCAACATCGGTTTTGCCGAAGTGGCGCAGGCGCTGGGCGCCGGCCTGCCGACAGGCGCGGTGTTCGGGCTGGTGTTCGTGCTGGCCGGCCTGGCTTTCAAGATCAGCGCCGTGCCGTTCCACATGTGGACGCCCGATGTCTATGAAGGAGCGCCGACGCCCGTCACCGCCTTCTTCGCTTCGGCTCCCAAGGTCGCTGCTCTCTCGCTGACCATGGCGGTTGCCCTGCAGGCCTTCGGCTCGCAGGTCGAGGCTTGGCGCCCGATCGTTATCTTCGCTGCCCTGGCTTCCATCATCTGGGGCGCGTTCGGCGCTATCGGGCAGCAGAACATCAAGCGCCTGCTGGCATTCTCCTCGATCAACAACGTCGGCTTCATGCTGATCGGCCTTGCCGCCGGCACGGCGCAGGGTGCGTCGGCCATGCTGGTCTACCTGGCGATCTACGTTCCCATGACCATCGGCGGCTTCATTGCCGTGCTGATGCTAAAGGATGCCGATGGCAACCCGGTTGAGAACATCGCCGATCTTGCCGGCCTCTCGCGCCACCGCCGCGTGCTGGCTGCTTGCATGGCGATGGTCATGTTCAGCCTTGCCGGCATACCGCCGCTGTTCGGGTTCTGGGGCAAGTTCGTCGTGTTCCAGGCCGCCGTGCAGGCTGGCTTCATCTCGCTGGCTGCGATCGGCATTGCCGCGAGCGTGATCGGCGCCTTCTACTACCTCAAGGTCGTCAAGATCATGTACTTCGACGAACCGGCAGAGAAGGCTGTAGGCAAGAGCGACTGGGTGCACCAGGCTGTCCTCGCGGTCTGCGCGCTGGCAATCTCGCCCTTCGGCTATCTCGCGACGAAGGCGCTGGCTGAATGGTCGGCATCGGCGGCAGCCTCGCTGTTGCCGGCTGCCATCTGACCGGGTTGATCGAAACAGTCTCCACTATCGGTTCCACCAACGCTGCTCTTGCTGCGCGGCTCTCTGCGCACGAGGCGGTTGCGGAAGGCGACTGGCTCGTTGCCGACCGTCAGAGTGCGGGGAAGGGACGGCGGGGGCGGACCTGGTTCGATGGCATGGGCAATTTCATGGGCTCTACCCTGGTCCATGCCCGGCCCGGCGATCCTGCGCTGCACACGCTGGCGCTCGTTGCCGGACTGAGTGTCCACGAAGCGGTTTCCAGCCATTTGCCGCCACCGGCACGGGCGCTTCTCAAGTGGCCCAATGACGTTCTCGTCGGTGCGGCCAAACTTGCCGGTATCCTGCTTGAACGCTGCGGAGACAGCGTAGTGATCGGCATTGGCGTCAACCTCGCGGCGCCGCCGCAGGTTGAAGGGCGGGAAACAATTGCCCTCAGCACTTTCGGGCCAGCCCCGGATCGTGACCTTTTCGCTTCCGCGCTTGCCGATGCCTTTGCACGTGATCTGGATCGGTGGCGGACCTATGGGCTCGGACCGATTGTTACGCGCTGGTGCGCAGCTGCGCACCCGGAAGGAACCATCCTTTCGGTCGGCGAGGATGGGGAGGCAGGCGTGACGGGCAAATTTGCCGGGCTTGACGATCAAGGAGCCTTGCTCTTGGCGCTCCCAGACGGCACGACACGCACGATCCACGCCGGCGAAGTCCGCATCGGCACAGGCAATTGAGGTAAAGGCATGCTGCTCGCCATCGATGTCGGTAACACCAATGTTGTCTTTGCGGTGATCGACGGGAGCCGCATCAAGGCGCGCTGGCGCATCGCGACCGATCCGCGCCGGACGGGCGACGAATATGCGGTGTGGCTGATGCAGTTGCTCGATATCCGGGGCATTGCGCGGGACGCGATCGACCAGATCATCGTTTCCACCGTCGTGCCGCGGGCGCTGCACAATATCGAAGTGCTTGCCCGCCACTACTTCAATATCGAGCCGCTGGTCGCCGGGCAGGGAGCGGCCGCCTATGCAATGGACATCGATGTCGACCAGCCCGCTTCATTGGGTGCGGATCGCGCGGTCAATGCCGTTGCTGCCCATGCCAAGCACTCGGGCGACTTGATCGTTGTCGATTTCGGAACGGCAACCACCTTCGACGTGATAGACTTCAACGGTGCCTACAAGGGCGGCATTATCGCGCCGGGCATCAATCTGTCGCTCGATGCCCTGGTGGGCAACACCGCCATGCTGCCACGCATCGCCATCGAGGCACCGAAGTCGGCCAGCGTCATCGGCACCAACACCGAAGACCAGATGCGCATCGGGGTGTTCTGGGGCTATGTCGCGATGATGGAAGGCCTGATTGCCCGGATGCGGGCCGAGATCGGGCGGCCGGCCAAGGTTGTTGCGACCGGCGGTCTTGCAGTCCTGTTCAATGAGCACACCGACATTTTCGATGCCGTCGATCCGGACCTGATGCTCGAAGGGCTCGCCATCCTCGCCGAAAGGGCGAAGGCGGCATCGTGACACCGGGCGACGAACTCCTCTTCTGCGCGCTCGGTGGTTCGGGCGAGATTGGCATGAACGTCAATCTCTATGGCTGCCGCGGCAAATGGCTGATGGTCGATCTGGGTATGACCTTCGGCGCTGCGGAATACCCCGGCACCGAACTGGTGTTCGCCGATCTCGAATTCATCGAGGATCGCCGCGACGACCTGCTTGGGATCGTGCTCACGCACGCCCATGAGGACCATATCGGCGCCGTACCCTATTTCGCCGAGGAACTGGGCGTTCCGCTCTATGCCACGCCGTTCACCGCGCGGCTCGTTCATGCCAAGCTCGAAGAGGCGGGGCTGGTCGGCAAGGTGAAGCTGAAGGTGATCGACCACCTTGATCGCTTCGATCTGGGGCCCTTCGGCATTACCTATGTTCCGCTGGCGCACTCGATTGCAGAGGGCAATGCGCTGCTCATCGACACGCCGCATGGCCGCATTTTCCACACCGGCGACTGGAAGCTGGATGACGAGCCGCTGATCGGTACTCCGACAACGGCCGAGGAACTGACCGCCATCGGCGACGAAGGCGTGCTCGCGCTGGTTTGCGATTCGACCAACGTGTTCAATCCCGAGGGTGCCGGTTCGGAAGGCGAGGTCCGCCGCGGACTCATGGAGGAAGTGGCGCGCCACAAGGGACGCCGGGTGCTGGTAACCACCTTTGCCTCCAACGTGGCGCGGCTGCAGACGCTGGCCGAAGTGGCCACGGCCTGCGGGCGTCGGCTTTGCGTCGCGGGCCGCTCGCTTGACCGGATTATCCAGACCGCACAGGCCAGCGGCTATCTCAAGGACTTGCCGCATATCATCGACCCCCAGTCCGCCATGCGCCTGCCGCGCGGCGAGGTCATGTTTGTCGCCACCGGCGGGCAGGGAGAGCCGCGCGCGGCGCTGGCCCGCATTACCGAAGGCAATCACGACATTGCGCTCGATGCGGGCGATGTCGTGCTGTTCTCCAGCCGCCAGATCCCCGGGAACGAGATTGCGATCGGCCGGATCCAGAACCGGCTGGCGGAAAAGGGCGTGACGATCATCACTGATCGCCAGTCAATGATTCACGTATCGGGCCATCCCGGACGGCCGGACCTGACCGCGCTTTACGGCTGGTTGCGCCCGCAGATCCTGGTGCCTGTGCATGGCGAGGTCCGGCACATGCGAGAGCAGGCGCGGCTTGGGGCTGATTGCGGCATCCCGGCGCAGGTGTTCCAGAAGAACGGCGATCTTGTCCGCCTTGCTCCGGGCAAGCCGGGAAAGTTCGGCGAGGTTCGCGCCGGCAGGCTGGTCCTCGATGGTGATATCATTTCCCCGGCTAACGGACAGGCCATGGTCATGCGCCGACGCCTGGCGCACAACGGGATGCTGGTGGTCGTTGTCGGCCCCGGAAAGCAGGCGCAGGTCGCTGGGATCGGACTGCCGCTGGAAGAGGATTACGAGGCCTTCCGCGAAGAGGCAGAAGAAGACGTCGTTACGGCACTGTCCAGGCTCAAGGGCGCAAACGCGCGTGACAGGGATGCCGTGGTCGAAGCTGCCCGACTCGCGGCCAGGCGTGCTGCCCAGCGCTGGTCGGGCAAGAAACCTCAGGTTCAAGTCATGGTGGTGGACTGATGAAAGTCACTTCGATCCTTGCGATCTATTGCCTGTTCTGGGTGATGAGCGCGTTCATCGTGCTGCCCTTCGGGGTGCGCACGCACGCGGATGAGGGCACCGAGCCAGAGGCCGGGCATGTGCACAGCGCCCCGGTCAATTTCTCGGGCAAGCGCATCGCCAAGCGTGCGACGATCCTGTCGATCGTGCTCTTTGCTCTGTTCTACTTGAACTACACCTATGGCTGGGTCACGACCGATGACCTTGACCTTGTGCAGCGGCTGCGCCCCAACTGATCAGTCGCGCAGGCGCTCGATCGCCTGTGCCAGCGCCACATAAAGCTTGCCCATGTCGGAAGACAGCAGGGTGACGCTGAGCGCGTGACCATCGCGCGTCGAAAGCAGCTGCCGCAGCATGGCTTCGAAATCGTGGATGTAGCGCGAAACGTGCTGCCGGAACTCGTCGTCATTGCGATAGATCTGCGCCACCGAGCGCGCTTCGGACGTATCGAGCAGGCGCACGGCGCGGCGGGTGAATACGCCTCGGTCGCCGCGCAGGTAAGCGGCCCAGGCCGTATCGGTGACGTCGCTCGACATGGCCTTGGCGATGTCGATAGCGTTTGAGTTGAGGCTTTCGGTGAGCAGGGCGACCCGGCGGGAGAAATCGTTGTCCACCTGCTCTTCCGCGCGCTCGCGGGCCTGGGCGACGCGGCGTTCCAGATTGTCCGTCAGCTCGCTGATCCGCGCCAGCTGGTCGCGAAGGCGGCGGGCGGTGACCTGGCTGGCCTCGGCGGCTCGCGCGGTCGCTGCCTCCAGCTCCGCAATGGCTTCCACGGAGCGCTTCTGGAGCACCTCTTCCAGCGTACGGCTGCCTTCGCTGGCGAGGTGCTCGGCCAGCTTCTCGACCGAACGACTGCCGCTTTCTTCCAGCGCAAGCGCCGCATCCCGTGTGGCCTCGGTCAGCTTCGCAAGGGCCGCGCTCATCTCGTCACGGCTGTAATCGGCAATTCGCCGGCTTTCGCCGTCGAGCGCGGCAAGGGCCTCGCGCAGTTCGCCGAGCGCCCCACCGTGCCTGTTTGCTCCGGCTTCAAGTCCGGCCTGCAAGGCACCGATTTCGCCGAGAGACTGGCTGATCGACCCGCGTGTTTCGCTGACCTTGCCGGCGACTTCTTCGGCCCTCGATGCGGCGCGGCCAACGCCTTCTTCCAGGTCGCGGATCCGGCCCTCGATCTCGGCAAGGCGCTCGACCCCGCCGGCAATCGCCTGCGGCAGGTCCTCGCTGCTCTGGCGAGAGCTGGCTTGCAGCAGTTCAAGCAACCGTACGCTGTCGTCGGTCAGCTTGCCGATAGCCCCGTCAATGGCGGATGCACTTTCCTGGCTGTCCGAAAGATGGCCGATCAGCATCTGCACACGGCCGGAAAGGCTGGTTTCGGTTTCGCCCGTTCGGACCGCAAGGGCTTCGATCTGCTCGCCGGCCTCGGCAATGCGGGCCACGATCGATTCGGAAAGGTCGGCCATCTGGCGGCTGCGCGCTTCCTGCGCCTCGAGGCGCTGCGCGATAGCTTCGTCGATTTCGACCAGCTGGCGCCGGATCCGCGTCACCTCTTCTTCCTGGCGCTGGGCTGCTTCGGCGCTGCGCTGTCCGGCCTCTTCTGCGAACAGGCGGTTGCGCTCGGCAATGCGGGCGTCGAAGGTCTCTGCCTCCTGCGCCAGTGCGGCAATCCGCTCACGCGCGGACTGGTTGGCCGTGGCATCAAGCGCATCAAGCCGTTCAAGCGCTTCGCGGACCGATGCCTCAAGCCGCTCGCGCGATGCGGCGAAGGCCTGGATGGCCTGATTTTCGCCATCGCGCATGGACTTGAACAGTGTTGCGCTCTCGTCGCGCAGGGCGCCAATGCGGGCGCGCAGCGAGGCGAGGCTTTCGCTCTCATGCCCGTCGAGGGTTGCACGGATATCCTGCAACTCTTCCATCAGGGCGGCAGAGCGGGTGCGGATCGCAGCGAGGGCGTCCACCTCATGCAGGTCAAGCTTTTCGCTGAATTCGGTGCTGCGGCTTTCGAGGTCGGCGAAGCGGGCTTCCGCTGCTTCCTTGATGCCTTCGATCTGCGTACCGAACTGCGCCAGTGCGCTGTCGATCTTCGTGCGCAGCGTCTCGACATGGCGTTCGCTGGCCTGGCCGAACTCGTTGAGCCGGTTGAACCCGTCAATCATTTCGCCAAGCTGGGTCTGCGCGGTCCTACCGGCGCTGGCGATGTTGTTCGCTGCGTCCTTTGCCGAGCTGGCGATCACCGGCAGCTGGCTGCGAAGACGCTCCATGTTGTCGAGCGCCGTGCTGCTGACAGTGGAAATGGCTTCGATCCGATCACCGTTCCCGGCAATCAGCTTCTCCAGCTTTTCCGCATGCTTCGAGAGCTTCTCGGTCGCGACACGGCCAAGGGAATCGAGATCGCGCGATTGCGAGGAGAGGAACTCGCGCGCCAGGCTAAGCTCGCGATTGACGATGGTCAGGCGCTGCTCGAGCCGGGCCGATTCCTCGGATAGCATCCGCGCCGTATCGCCAAAGCGCATGGCTTCATGGCGGCTGTTGCGCAGGCTGAGGATCCAGGTTGCGACAACCAGCAGGGTGGGGGCCGCCCAGGTGGTTATGAGGCTGACCGCCTGTTGCGGCGTCGTTCCGCCCAGCAGCCATTGGTTCGCCCAGACGAAGAACGCGCTCCACCCGGCTATGGCCGAGAGGGCGAGGGCGGGGACGATCCAGTGACGGCGCGGCGCCTCTGTCTCGGCATAGTCTGCTTCATCGCCCCAGGCGGCTGCGACACTCTCTTCGGTAGCCGTGTCGAGCAGCAGCTCTTCGGTTTCGGTTGCGGGTTCGGCAGCCTGCTCGGCTCCCGCCCCGATGGCGACGATGCGTGATCCCCCGGTCATCCGATCAGGCTACCACGAATTGCGCCTGTGGATAAACCCCGGTTTAACCAAGCGTCGTTACTATGCCTCGCCATGGCTTATGAAGCAGGTGAACTTGATGCCACCCTGGCGGCTGCAGCGGGCGACGATGCCCGGCTGTTTGCCGAACTGAAGGCGGCATTTGCCGATAGCGTTGCCCGCCAGCTTGACCTGATGCGCCGGTCGCGGTGCGACGGCAACTGGCAGGTGGCCTCGCTGCGGCTCAAGGGCGTTGCGGCGAGCTTTCATGCCGCCCCGCTGCTGGACCTCGCCGAAGAGGCACTTGAAGGCGCCCCCGGCGATCCCAGCGTCCTGCGCCGGATCAAGGTTTTTCTCGACGAGTTCACAGCCGCAGCGTGACGGGCTGCCCTTGGCAGGCCATGGCCTAGCGTCTAGTCTCCGCGCCTTCGTGCCAGGAGAATGACGCTGCGGGTTGCCTTGCTCTCGATGATGGAACCGGCGCATGCCGGTCTCGACAGACCTCGCGCATACCTGCGACTGGGCGGAACCACGCTTGCGCGGCACCAGCTCTCGCTTGCCCTGGCTGCGGGATGCGAACGCATTGCCTGTCTCGCGCGGGCGCTCGATCCCGAACTCGTCGAATTGCAGCACGAGGCGGAGCGCGCCGGCGCCCGTTTCCACATGATATCCGGCGGCCGGGCGCTTTCCGGCCTGGTAACGGCAAGCGACGAGGTGCTGGTGCTTGCCGAAGGCGTGGTGCCGTCAAGCGACGACACCCTGAACCTGATTTCGCAGGCACAGACCATCCTTGTCCTGCCCGCCGATACGGCCGTTCCTGCAGGCTTCGAGCGCATCGACATCAACCATGCCGCGGCGGGTGTGATGCTGATTCCGGGGCGCCTTGTCGAACGCCTGAACGACCTCCCTTCCGACGTCGAGCCGGTGTCTGCCCTTCTGCGCATCGCCTTGCAGGCGGGTGTTTCACAACGGCTTGTGCCGCAGGCCGTATCCGCTTCGGGGCGATGGCTGCTTGTCCGTGACGAGGACCAGGCACACGCGGCAGAGGACCACTGGATGGAGCGCCAGACTGCCGGACTGGGCCGCTCGCCCGGGCTTGGGCTGGCTGCATGGATTGCGCGAAGATACGGGCCCGCCTTGCTGCATGCAGGGAGCGGCCCGAGGACGTTGATGTTGTTCGCCATCGCCTTGCTTGCCCTGGCGGGAGGCGCTGCCTGGTTTGACTGGGCGGGGATCGGCCTGCTGCTGTGCGTGCCTGCCTGGATCCTGCACCGGACGGCGGCCATTATCGCGGGTGTGCGCCGCGAAGCCCTTGGCGGTGAGGTGGACTGGCTCAGCCGACCGGGACCGTTTGGCTGGCTGCTCGATGCCGCAATCGTTGCGCTGCTGGTGGTTGCCATGCCCCATTTGCCGGGCGAGCCGCTCTGGCAGCGCGCCTTGATGCCATTGGTCCTGATCGGGTTGCTGCGCCTGCTGGCGCGCGTGATGAAATGGCGGTTCTCGCCATGGCTGGAAGACCGCGCATTGCTGTGCCTTGTCGCGGGCGGTCTAGCATTTTCCACCTATTTGCCGGTGGCGATCGCAATGGTAATCCTCGCGCTTCTGACGGCCGGAATCGGGCTTCCTGACGATTCCGATGGGATAACGCGAGCTTAACCATGCAACGCTATGCCGTTGGACATGACTGAAGTGCTTCATTCGCCGGTTGCGGGCGAACCGATCGAAAACGTGCTGCGCGCGGAACTGGCGCATGGCGATGCCATGATCGGCACGATCATCCCCATCATGCGTCACCTGCTGGCCAGCGATGATCATTCGGTGTTCTCCGAAGAGATCGTCGCGCGCACACGTTCGATGCTGGAAGATGTTGCCCGGCAGCTTCTGATTGCGCGGGGCGAGGCCGGAAATGTCCCGGACCCGCGGGAAATCGGCGCGGAGGATATTGCGGCGCTGGTGCATAGCCTTTGCACCGACCCGCTGCTGCTCGCCCACGTTCATGCACTGGCGCTTGAGTTTCAGCTGTCCGAACGCCTGCATGGCAGGCTGGCGCTCGATCCCGTGCTTTCACCCATGCTGCAGGCGCTGATCGCATCGACCGACGCCCAGATCGCCACTTCGGCGATGAACCTGCTGGCGGCGCAGACGCGATTCGTCCAGTCGCAGCGCCGCATGCAGCTTTCGCTGCTTGAGCTGCCTGCCGATGTCCTCCACGCCGCACTGATCGCCCTGCGCCAGCACTGCGGCCCCTCGGACGAGCCGGCAATGATCGCGGAAAAGAAGTTCTGCGAAACCTATGACGAGGCTCGCACCCGGCTTGGCCTGATGACGCGCCTGATCCTGGGAATGGGCGGCGGGGCGCAGGCTGCCCTCTCGGTGGAACACGCTGGCGTGGCCCTGTTCCTTACTGCGCTCTCGATCGCAGCCGGACAGGATCGTGCGCTGGCGACGCTCGCGACCAATGAAGGACAGGTGGCGCGGCTTGCCCTTGCGCTTTCCGCGTCGGGCATGAAGGCCAGCACTGTCGAGCAGCAGTTCGTAACCCTGCATCCCGACATTTCGCTACCGACCGGTTTCGAGGACCTTGGCCCCGATCGCGCGGCCGCGATCCTCTCGCATGGGGCAGGGTATCCGGCCTGATGAAGGCAAACGGGGCACCTGGAATTGCGCTGGCGCGAACCGATGCGGAAGACCGGCTGGTTTCCGCTGACGAGCCTCTGCGCAGTTTCCAGTTGCGCTGTGGTGGCGAAATTCCGGGGGTTGTCGCGGCTCCTGCCCTGCTGGAGATCGTGCGGAAATCACGGCGCTTCGGCATGAAGCTGTCACGCCCGTTCGCCGCTCAGGACGGGGTTGAGAGCGTAACTGCACTCGCCGAGATCGAACCGGCCGTCGATGGCGGCTGTACCATCCGGCTGCGTCACTGGCAGGCGCGATCCATGCCGGTCGAAGACCAGGCCGAAGTGGGCGAACGCGTGGCCACGATCGATCGCGACATCGCCGAATTCCATGCCCGGCTTGATGCCGACCAGCAAGTGATCACGGCGGAGGCGGGATCTGACGAATTGAAGCCACTGGCCACCGCCATGCTGGCCATGCCCGGCAAGGTCTGGACCGGCTATGTCGAGGCCGAAGGCGCGGTTTCCGGCAAGGTCACGCATTGGCGCCTGTTGAACGGCGTCAGCGTGAAAGTTGCCGGCTCGCCGCGGCCCTGGCGCGTGACCCTGACGCCGCTTGGCGGCACGCCTGACCAGCCCGCGGGATTCGAACTGGCGCTGACGTCGGACATTGCCCCGCCACCGCCGGCACCGCCGCCGCCAGCGGGCTTGCGGAAAGCAGAGGCACGGC
Source organism: Novosphingobium sp. TH158 (assembly GCF_002855555.1). Lineage (NCBI taxonomy): Bacteria > Pseudomonadati > Pseudomonadota > Alphaproteobacteria > Sphingomonadales > Sphingomonadaceae > Novosphingobium > Novosphingobium sp. TH158. The sequence goes on from NZ_PKRT01000001.1 coordinate 403,052, forward strand.
TGATCGGGCGCGACGTTGCCCCCGTATTGCGCCAGCCCATTGCCCGGATCATCGCCAATGCCGAGACGATCCGCACGCGCCTGGCCGGGCCACTGGCCGAGGAATATTCCAACTATGCGGCGGACATTGCCGCCGCCGGGCAACACCTGCTTGCCCTGATAGACGACCTGACCGATCTTGAAGTGGTCGAGGCCGACGATTTCTCCACCGCGCCCGACAATGTCGATCTTGCCGACATTGCCCGCCGGGCGGCCGGTATCCTGGGTGTGAGGGCGCGCGAGCAGGGCGTGATCGTCGATGCTCCGCGCGCAGGGGAAACGCTGCCTGCCATTGCGGAGTTTCGCCGCGTCCTGCAGGTCCTGCTTAACCTGCTGGGCAATGCCATCCGTTATTCGCCGCCCAATTCGCAGGTCTGGATCCGGCTGGAACGGATTGGCGATTTCGCGCGGGTGATCGTGGCCGATCAGGGCCCCGGTCTCTCCGCCGATGAACAGGCGCGCGTCTTCGACAAGTTCGAACGGCTGGGGCGCAGCGGTGATGGCGGATCGGGCCTTGGGCTTTACATCTCGCGCAGGCTGGCGCGGGCGATGGGCGGCGATCTGACGGTGGAAAGCGCACCCGGGCAGGGTGCGCGCTTCAACTTGTCGGTTCCGGCTGACCTGAAGGCCGATTCAGGACTTTGAGCCCACGCGGCGACTGATCAGGATGACGGCGGCACCAGCCGCAGCAATCATCAGGCCCTTGGAAACCCACCCGCGATCAGCGAGCATGAAGCTCTCCGGCGGCCACATGATCACGCCTGCGCCCTGCAGGGTGAAGAAGATGCCCAGAACCATGAGCACCGCGCCGACGACGGTAAGTGCAGAGCGCAGCATGAAAATTCTCCCGTGTGTTCCGGGGCCGCTCGGACCCCGAAACACAGGTAACGGGAAAAATCAGCGCTTGTCGATGCTGATGTAGTCGCGCTCTGCCGGGCCGGTGTAGAGCTGGCGCGGGCGACCGATCTTCTGGCCGGGGTCAGAGATCATTTCGTTCCACTGCGCCACCCAGCCCACGGTGCGGGCAAGGGCGAAGAGCACGGTGAACATCGTGGTCGGGAAGCCGATCGCCGAAAGGATGATGCCCGAGTAGAAATCCACGTTCGGGAACAGCTTCTTTTCGATGAAGTAGGGATCGCTGAGCGCGATTTCTTCAAGCCGCAGGGCGGTTTCGAACAGCGGATCGTTGACCTTCAGCGCGTCGAACACTTCGCGCACGGTCTTCTGCATGACGGTCGCGCGCGGGTCGTAGTTCTTGTAGACGCGGTGGCCGAAGCCCATCAGGCGGAACGGATCGTTCTTGTCCTTGGCGCGCTCGATGTAATGCGGGATCTTGTCGGGGGTGCCGATTTCCTTGAGCATGTTGAGCGCGGCTTCGTTCGCGCCACCATGCGCCGGGCCCCACAGGCAGGCGATACCGGCCGCGATGCAGGCAAAGGGGTTCGCACCCGACGAACCGGCCAGGCGCACGGTCGAGGTCGAGGCATTCTGCTCATGGTCGGCATGAAGGATGAAGATGCGGTCCATCGCCTTTTCGACGGCCGGGATCACCTCGTATTCTTCGGCGGGCACGCCGAAGGTCATGCGCAGGAAGTTGCCGGTATAGCTCAGCTTGTTGTCCGGGTAGAGGAACGGCTGGCCGACCGAGTACTTGTAGGCCATGGCCGCGATCGTCGGCATCTTGGCGATCAGGCGGTGGCTGGCGATCTTGCGCTGCACCGGATCGGCGATGTCGGTGCTGTCATGGTAGAACGCCGACAGCGCGCCGACCACGCCGCACATGATGGCCATCGGGTGCGCATCGCGGCGGAAACCGCGATAGAACGTGGAAAGCTGCTCATGCACCATGGTGTGGCGGCTGATGGTGTAGGTGAACTGGTCAAGCTCCTGCCTGCTCGGCAGTTCGCCGTTGAGCAGCAGGTAGCTGACTTCCATGAAGCTGGAGTGTTCGGCCAGCTGGCCGATCGGATAGCCGCGGTGCAGCAGCACGCCTTCTTCGCCATCGATGTAGGTCAGGCCGCTTTCGCACGAAGCGGTGGAAGTGAAGCCCGGGTCATACGTGAACATGCCCGTCTGGCCATAGAGCTTGCGGATGTCGATCACGTCCGGACCGATCGAGCCGCTCAGGACAGGATATTCGTTTTCCTGGCCGCCTGCGTTCAGCTTTGCGTTGCCCACCTTCATGTCTCCTTAAATCAAACCGGTTCGGCCGGACATGCCTGCGCGTCGATCCGCGCAAGGCTTTCCTCCCGTCCCAGAAGTACCAGAACGTCAAAAATTCCCGGGGATGTCGTCTGCCCGGTCAAGGCGGCGCGCAGCGGCTGCGCCAGCTTGCCCAGGCCAAGTCCCCACTCTTCGGCCAGGGCCTTGACCCTTACTTCCAGAGATTCGGTTGTCCAGTCTGCAGCCTCGCGCAGCGCCGAGGCGATCCGCGACAGCAGGGCGCGGGCATCGTCGGTCAGCAGCGCTGCAGCCTTGTCCTCGATCGTCAGCGGTCGCTGGGCGAAGAGGAATGCGGCAGCGCCGGCGAGTTCGTTGAGGTCCTTCGCGCGAACCTTCAGCACCGGCATGGCGCGGGCCAGCAGGTCGAGGTCAACCGCGCCGCTCATCCGCGCGGCGACGAGGCCTGCCAGGCGGGTGTCATCGGCCTCGCGCAGGTAATGACCGTTGAGGTTCATCAGCTTTGCGATGTCGAAGCGCGAAGGGCTCTTGCCGACATGGCCGATATCGAACCATTCGACGGCCTGGTCGCGGCTGATGAACTCGTCATCGCCATGGCCCCAGCCCAGGCGAAGCAGGTAGTTGAACAAGGCCTCGGGCAGCACGCCCATGTCGTCGCGATAGGCGTCCACGCCCAAGGCGCCGTGGCGCTTGGAGAGCTTGGCGCCATCGGACCCGTGGATCAGCGGGACATGGGCATAGACCGGTTCGGGCCAGCCCATGCCGCGGATGATGCACAGCTGGCGGAAAGCATTGTTGAGATGATCGTCACCGCGGATCACGTGGGTAACGCCCATGTCGTGATCGTCGACCACGACGGCGAGCATATAGGTCGGCGTGCCGTCGGAGCGCAGGATCACGAAGTCGTCGATCTCTGCATTGGCGACGGTAACGGTGCCCTGAACCTTGTCCTCGATCACCGTCTCGCCTTCGCGAGGTGCCTTGATGCGCACGACATAGGGCACATCGACCGGCCACGAAGCGGGATCGGCATCGCGCCATTCGCTTTCGATGCCGAAGGGGCGGCGTTCTGCTTGCGCCTTCTCGCGGCGCGCTGCCAGTTCTTCTGCCGTCAGGTAGCAGCGATAGGCATGGCCGGCCTCAAGCAGTTGGGCGGCTACTTCGGCATGGCGGTCAGACCGGGCGAACTGGAACACCGGTTCCTCATCGCCAAGCAGGTCGAGCCAGCCCAGGCCATCGAAGATCGCCTCGATTGCCGGCTCGGTGGAACGGGCGCGGTCGGTGTCCTCAATTCGGACAAGGTATTTGCCGCCGTGATGGCGCGCAAACAGCCAGTTGAACAGTGCAGTGCGGGCACCGCCAATATGCAGGTAACCCGTTGGCGACGGAGCAAAACGGGTGACGACACCGCGACCGCCGGTCGCTTCTTCGCCCTTGCCGCTCGCGCTTGCCATTACCATCGCCTTCCTGTCCAATGCGTTCCATGATGCAGCCTGCCGACAACCCGGCAATCGCAGACGATTCGCCGCCCTCGGTTAGGGCGCGCCGCGCTGCACTGCAACATTTCCTTTGGCGCGTTGCACAGCGCTTGTCCAGCGGACTTGCAGGCTGTGAAAGGTTTCTTGCCGGGGCCGGTTTCGAGCGTGCGCCCTGGCTTGCGGTTGCCTTCGCTGCCGGGATCGGCGTCTGGTTCATTCTGGCCAACCGCTGGCAATGGCTTGCGCTGATGGCAGCACTGGTAGCGCTTGCCGTCTCGGCACTTTCCGCAATGCGCGAGGATGGCCGCTATCCCTACCTCCGGCAGGCCATAGCTTCGCTGGCGCTGGTGGCCGCAGCGGGCTGCGGATTGGTCTGGGCGAAGTCCTCGCTGGTCGGGATGAAGGCCTTGCCGGAACCCTTCGTTGGCCAGATATCAGCCACTGTTGTCGGCCGAGAGGAACAGCCGGCGGAAGGCAGGGTCCGGCTTGTTCTGGCGATGAGAGAGGAGGCAACGGGTCGGCCTGTCAGGGTGCGGGTCAACGTGGCACTCGACAAGGATGCGCCGGGGGCGGTCGAGGGCGCGCAGGTGCGGCTGAAGGCGCGACTGGTTCCGCCTGCCGCGCCCATGCTTCCCGGAAGCTACGATTTTGCGCGGACGGCGTGGTTCGAGGGCCTGGCGGCGACCGGATCGGCGTTGAGCCGCGTTGAAGTCGTGAAGTCCGATGGAGCCGGGGATTCCGCCATTCGCCGTTTGCAGCGGGCGATCTCCTCGCACGTCAGGGAGGCGGTGCCCGGATCGGCCGGCGGCATCGCTGCGGCCTTCGCCAGCGGCGACCGCGGAGGAATCGCCAAGGCGGACGAGGACGCGATGCGCGATTCGGGCCTCACGCACTTGCTGTCGATCAGCGGGCTGCACGTCAGCGCGGTGATCGCCGCGACCTGGTTCCTCGCCATGCGGCTGTTCGGATTGTGGCCCTGGCTGGTGCTGCGTTTTCGGTTACCGCTGCTGGCCGCCGCCAGCGCCGCGCTGGTCGGCATTGGCTATACCCTGCTGACGGGCGCGGAGGTGCCCACCATCCGGTCCTGCCTGGGCGCGCTGCTGGTTCTCGCGGCCCTGGCCATCGGGCGCGAGCCTTTGAGCTTGCGAATGGTTGCCGTGGCAGCGTTCATCGTCATGCTGTTCTGGCCGGAAGCGGTGGTCGGGCCCAGCTTCCAGATGAGTTTTGCCGCGGTGATCGCTATCGTTGCTTTGCATGGCGCGGCACCGGTCCATGCCTTTCTTGCACCGCGTGAGGAGCCGTGGTGGCAGCACGGCATGCGGCGATTGGCCATGTTGCTGCTGACGGGCGTGGTCATCGAATTCGCCCTGATGCCGATCGGGCTTTTTCATTTTCACCGCGCCGGGGTTTACGGCGCGGCTGCCAACGTGATCGCCATTCCCTTGACGACCTTCGTTTCGATGCCGCTGATCGCGCTGGCACTGCTTTTCGATGCGGTGGGAGCGGGCGGGCCGTTCTGGTGGCTGGCGGGCAAGTCGCTCGAACTGATGCTGGCGCTTGCGCACTGGGTTGCGGCCCGGCCGGGCGCGGTCACGCACCTTCCTGCGATGGGCGCGGGTGGTTTTGCGCTATTTGTCGCCGGAGGATTGTGGCTGGCCCTGTGGCGAGGACGGGTGCGCTTTGCCGGACTGCTGCCCATCGCGTTCGGGGTGGGGGCTCTTGCCATGCTTTCCCCGCCCGACCTGCTCGTTTCCGGCGACGGTCGCCATGTTGGCATTACCCGCCTGGCAGGTGACGAACTGGTCGTGCTGCGCGACGCGAGAAGTGACTACGCCCGCGACAACCTGACCGAACTGGCCGGCATGAATGGCCGGGTGCGACGGATCGACGAGGTGCCGCAGGCACGCTGCAGCTCGGAATTCTGTGCACTTGAACTGGAACGGGGTGGCCGGACCTGGCACCTGCTTATGGCTCGGGGAACGGAGTGGGTGTCCATGCGCGATCTGCTGGCTGCCTGCGAACTGAGCGATATCGTCATTGCCGACCGGTGGCTGCCCCGGGCATGCAAGCCCCGCGTGCTCAAGGCCGACCGGTCGCTTCTCGACCAGACCGGGGGGCTAACGATAGACCTTGGCTCTGGCCGCGTCCGCAGCGTGGCCGAGGGGCAGGGGGAACATGGCTGGTGGGCGCCCGCCGTCCGTCCGCCGCGTTCGCCGGACACGGAAAAAGGGGCCGGCAAAGCGCCAGCCCCAAATCCATCTGCAACCGCTTCGAAAGCTCAGTGATAGCGCCGCAAAAGGCCGGCCAGCTTACCCTGAACCTCTACCTCGCCGGGGCCGTAGTGCTGCGGATCGTAGGCCGCATTTGCCGGATCGAGCCGGACACCGCCCTGTTCGCGGTGGAGGTACTTGAGCGTAGCCTCCTCGCCCCGAACGAGCGCAACGACGATTTCGCCGTCGCGCGCGGTGTTGGTCTTGCGGATCAGCGCGAAATCGCCATCGAGGATGCCGGCTTCGACCATCGAATCACCGGATACTTCGAGGGCAAAGTGTTCACCTGGCCCGAGCAAGGCGGCAGGAACCGGCAAGCTTGACTGGCCTTCCAATGCTTCGATCGGCACGCCGGCAGCGATCCGGCCGTGCAGCGGAATTTCGATCACGTCGTTCGCCGGTTCCGGACGCGCGGCAGGCGCGCGCAGGGGCGGGGTGACCGTGTTGGTGTTCGCCGGTGCGGGCTTGGTTGCCCGCGGCGAGGCATCTTCAGGTTGCCGTAGCACTTCCAGTGCGCGGGCCCGGTTGGGCAGGCGGCGGATGAACCCGCGTTCCTCAAGTGCGGAAATCAGGCGATGGACGCCGGACTTCGACTTGAGATCAAGCGCTTCCTTCATTTCCTCAAACGAGGGGGAAATTCCCGTTTCCTCCAGCTTGGCCTGGATGAAGCGGATCAATTCGTGCTGCTTGCGCGTCAGCATCGGCCGTCACTCCTCAACCCGAACGGCAAATGTTCTTGCGCCGTTCAGTGAACGAATGAGGAACAATTAAGCAACGATTCGGGACAAGTCAAGCGCGGCTCAAGCAATGCCCCCGTTTCCGAGGAAATGGACGTCGACCTTCTCGCCCGCATGGCGCGCGGGCGATCCCGCCGGCCGGTCGATGAGCACCTGCGCCGCCGCCATCGCTGCAAGGGCGCCGCTGTCCTGCTGGGTCAGAACCTCTACGCCTCCGTCCGAGAGCCTGCCCCGCAGGAACTCTCGCCGGTCGCCGCCTGGCTGCATTGCCGAGGCCAGCGGCAGCGGGATGGGGCACGGCAGGGGCTGGCCTGCCCCCAGGCTGGCGCGCAACAGTGGAAGCAGGAACAGGAATGCCGTGACGTGGCTCGATACCGGGTTGCCGGGAAGGCCCAGGATCACCTGCGCTCCTCGCGTTGCGACCAGAAGCGGCTTGCCGGGCTTGATCGCCACCTTCCAGAAGTCGAGGGTTCCGCCGGCCTGTTCGATTGCCGGGCGGATCAGGTCGTGATCGCCCACCGAGGCTCCGCCCGTGGTCACGACCACGTCGGCATCGCGTGCATCGTGGAAAGCCCTGGCGAGGGCTTCAAGGTCGTCGCGAACGGGTCCGATGCGGCTGACGGTGCAGGGGTTCGCCGCGAGCAGCGCGGCAATCATGGCGCCATTGCTGGCGGGTACCTGGTGTGCGGGACAGAGTTCGGGATCCTCGGCCAGTTCATCGCCGCTGTCGATGATGACAACATGAGGAACCCGGCGGACCGGCAAGTGCTTGTGCCCCGCAGCGATGGCCAGCGCGAGCTGGGCAGGGCCGATACGGGCGCCGGCCGGCAGAAGCTCGTGATCCAGTGCGAAGTCCGATCCGCAACGGCGGATATGCTTGCCCGGCGGAGACGGCGGGGTTCCTGTCAGTTCAATCCGCTCGCCGGCACGGACGATGTCTTCCTGCAGGATCACCGCATCGGCCCCGGCCGGCATGAGCGCGCCAGTTGATATCCGTACGGCCTGTCCCGGTTCGATGCTGCCGGCAAAGGGATGTCCGGCGGCACTTTCTCCGATCACGGTCCAGGGGCCGGCAAGATCCGGTCCGGTCACGGCATAGCCGTCCATCGCCGAAACATGGGCAGCGGGCTGGGTGCGGCGCGCCTTCAAAGGTTCAAGCAGATAACGCCCCAGAGCAGAGGCGACATCGACGTTCTCGGTCCTCAGCCTTGGTGCCAGTGCCAGCAGGCGTGACTGTGCCTCTTCCAGGGGCAGCATGGCGCTCACTCCGGAGCCTTCCAGTCGCCGGACTTGCCGCCGGACTTGGACAGCAACCGGACTTCTTCGACGACCATCGCCTTGTCGATGGCCTTGGCCATGTCGTAAATCGTCAGCAGGGCGATCGAGCAGGCGGTCATTGCCTCCATCTCGACCCCGGTGCGACCGCTGAGCGATGCGCTGGCCGTTGCACGCAGGGCATTGTCTTCGAACGTGAAGTCCACCGTAACGGAATCGAGCGCGAGCGGATGGCACAGCGGGATAAGCTCCGCCGTCTTCTTGGCCGCCATGATCCCCGCAATCCGGGCCGTGGCAATGACATCGCCCTTGGGAACTTCGCCATCACGGATGGCCGCCAGAGCCGATCGGGACATGCGGATGCGCCCCGTGGCGACCGCCACGCGCCGGGTTTCCGCCTTGCCGCCGATGTCCACCATGCGGGCGCGGCCTTGTTCGTCGAGATGGGTCAGTTCCGTCATGCCCCGCCTCTTGCCAGAAGCGGGGCAGGCTGGACAAGCTTTCAGGCAGGCAGGTCTGCGGTAGACCGGATGAACGGCATCGCCGCGCGGAACTGGGCGTGCTTGGCCTCGCCCTTGTCGAGCAGTTCGACGGCGTTAACCACATGGGCAAAGGCCAGCAGCAGGTTCATGAGATTGGTCTGCTTCGCATCGAGCTCGCCGAGCGGGGTTTGGTCAAGATATTCCAGCGCGCGGGGAACGTGGTCCTTGGCGATCTGGTAGAAGGCCTTGCGCTGGGCGTCGGTGCTTTCAGTGCGCCGGGCATCGCGGTTGGCAGTGCCGTGAACGGCCCAGAAATCGACAAAGGGTTCGAGAACCTCGAAGCCATCGGGAAGTTGCTGGTTGCTCATGCCGGTTCTCCCTTGGCGGCCTGTTCTGCCTGCCACGCCTCGATTTCCTTTGCCACGCACTGGTAGAGGTGGCGGCAGAGGCCCTCCATCGTCATGAAATGGATGTTCTTGATGGCGCCGGAAAGCAGGCCTTTCTGTGCGCGGCGGATGATGTTGACGTCCTCGATATGGATGTCGTGGATCGATGCCAGCGAATATTCGCGGGCATAGCGCTTGCTCGCGCTGTCATCCGCACCGACCCAATAGACGCGGAACACGCCCCGGCTTTTGGTTGCAGAGATCGGATAGACCTTGTGGCTGAAGTGCTGGATGGGCGTGCCGATGATGAAGAAGCTGGGGAAGATGGCGAAGTAGGTGCGATCGTGCGGTCCGCCGATGACGCCTTCCTCCATCCCGAACTTCGCCGCGAGGCCGAAGTTGTAACCCTGCATCGGAGTGATCTTCGGCGTCGGGTTGCTCCAGATTTCCTGAGTGCGGTTGTTGCCGTCGAAGGTGTAGTCGGTGGGATAGCCATAGAGGTTGTCCGGGTGGACCGTGGCAATGCCGGTCAGCCCGTGGACATGGCGCAGGTGATAGTTTTCCTGGAAGTTGTCGTAGGTGATCTTCCAGTTTGCATCGATCTCGTAGCTGTACTCGGCAAAATGCGTCGCGCGAGCGACCGGCAGCTTTTCCATGCCCTCTGCGTAGGCACCCAGATGCTCAAGCAGGGTCTGGCGCGGATTGGGATCGAGATTGATGAAGATCAGGCCGGCGTGTGTATCGACCGAAACCTTCGGAATCTTGCAGTCCTTCTTTTCAAGCGCGAAGCGTTCGAAATCCGGGGCCGCGATCAGGCGGCCGTCATCGCCGAAGTTCCAGAAGTGATAGGGGCACAGGAAGTTCGCGCCCTTGCCGCTTTCCTCCTCGACGAGCTGGGTGCCGCGATGCGTGCAGGCGTTGTAGAAGGCGCGGATCTGGCCATCCTTGCCCCGCACGATGAGGATCGAGGCGTTGGCGAATTCGAGTTCGCGACGGATCCACGTCCCCGGTTCGGGCAGTTCGCAGACATGGCCGACCTCGATCCAGGTCCGCATGAATATCGCCTGGCGTTCCAGTTCGAACCACTCGGGATCGTAATAGGCCTTCGCCGGGATGGGATCGGTGCCAAGCCAGGCAACCTTTTCCTCGGGACTGGTATAGACCTTGGTCTGTTCGTTCATTGCGCTCTCCCGCAAGTCCGGCGCGAATCAGCGCAGGCTGCAGGAGACAAGTTGCCACAGTGTTGTTGTAATTATTTGACCGGGGTCAAATTCAGCCGTTGAGCAGGCAGCGGGTCGCCGCTTCGACATCGGCCTGCCGCATCAGGCTTTCGCCGACGAGGAAGGTGCGTACGCCCGCGCGGGCAAGGCGCTCGATATCCGCATGGCTGTTGATGCCGCTTTCGCCCACCAGCAGCGAGCCTTCCGGTGCCAGCGGGGCAAGCCGCTCGGTGGTGCCAAGGTCGGTGACGAAGCGCTTCAGGTCGCGGTTGTTGACGCCGATAAGGCGCGACTTGAGCCGCGCGGCGCGCTCCATCTCCGCCTCGTTGTGCACTTCTACCAGCACGTCCATGCCGCGTTCCACCGCGGCGGATTCAATTTCCGCCATCTGGGCATCGGACAGGGCGGCAACGATGATGAGGATGGCATCGGCGCCAATGGCCCGTGCTTCGGCACACTGCCAGGGATCGACCATGAAGTCCTTGCGGATAACCGGCAGGTCGCAGGCTGCGCGCGCTGCAACCAGGTAATCTTCGTGGCCCTGGAAATAGGGGGCATCGGTCAGCACCGAAAGGCAGGCTGCGCCACCAGCCTGATAGGCGCGGGCGTGGGCAGGGGGATCGAAATCCGCCCGGATCAGGCCTTTTGACGGGCTGGCCTTCTTGATCTCTGCGATCAGGGCAAAGTGGCTGGCGGCCGCCTTGCGCAGGGCTGATTCAAAACCGCGCGGAGCGGTCTGCCCGCCCGCCATGGCATCAAGATCGGCCACCGTGCGGACCGCCTTGCGGCGGGCAACTTCGGCACGCGTGGTGTCGCAGATTTCGGTGAGCTTGTCGGTCATTTCGTTGCGTCGATCCAGCAGTCGAGCAGGCCCTTGGCCAGCCCCTTGTCGATGGCTTCAGCGGCTTCCTGTGCGCCTTCGCGCCAGTCCGAGACTTCGCCGGCCACCAGCAGCGCAGCGGCAGAATTGAACAGCACGGCATCGCGGTATGGGCCAGTCTCGCCCAACAGCAGCCCGTTGAGCGCGGCTGCGTTGAAGGCAGGGTCTCCGCCACGGATGGCTTCGATCGGTGCCTCGCCAAGACCGGCATCACCGGGCGAGACGCGGCGCATCGAGAGGTTTTCGCCCGTAACGATGGCCAGTTCGTTGCCGCCGGCAAGGCTCAGCTCGTCAAGTCCTTCATCGCCGCAGACGACAAAGGTCTGGTCGGTTCCCAGCCGGGCAATCGCCTCGGCATAGATCGGGACATAGGCTGGCCGGGCAATGCCGACGAGCTGGCGTTTGACCCGTGCCGGGTTGGCCAGGGGGCCGAGCAGATTGAAGATTGTCCGACGGCCGATGGCGCGGCGGATGGGCATGATCCGGCCCATGGCAGGGTGGTGGGCCCCGGCGAACAGGAAGCAGATGCCGATCTCGCCCAGCGTTGCCTCTGCCGTCTCTGCGGCGCGGGCAAGGTTGAGGCCCAGTGCCTCAAGCGTATCTGCGGCGCCGGCCTTGCTGGAGGCGGCGCGGTTGCCATGCTTGGCCACCGGCACCCCGCAGGCTGCGATCACGATGGCAACGGCTGTGGAGACGTTGAGCGTGTGCTGACCGTCGCCGCCGGTGCCGCAGACATCGATGGCATTGTCCGGTGCGGCGACCGGGATCATCCGCGCGCGCATGGCGCTGGCGGCACCGGCGATTTCCTCTGCCGTTTCGCCGCGCTCGGTCATATCGATGAGGATGCGGGCGATCTCTTCATCGGGGATTTCGCCGTCGAGCATCTGCCCGAACAGCGTCTCCGCTTCGCTGAAGGCCAGACTCACGCCGGCACCTTGGCGTCGATGCCGCAGATCTTCAGGAAGTTTGCCAGCATGGCGTGTCCATGTTCAGTGGCGATGGATTCGGGATGGAACTGAACGCCATGGATCGGCAGTTCGCGATGGCGAAAGCCCATCACGTGGCCATCGTCGCTGCGGGCGTTGACCACCAGGCACTCCGGGATGTCGGTCACGATCAGCGAATGATACCGGGTGGCGGTGAACGGCGAGGGGAGGCCTGCGAACAGGCCGGTGCCATCGTGCGTGACGGGCGAGGTCTTGCCGTGCATCAGCCCGCCGCGCACCACCTTGCCGCCAAAGAACTGGCCGATGGACTGGTGGCCGAGGCACACGCCCAGCAAGGGCAATTTCGCTTCCGCCGCCGCGCCTACCAGTTCCAGGCTGATGCCAGCCTCGTTCGGGGTGCAGGGCCCGGGCGAGATCAGGAAACCCTGCGCGCCAGAGCTGATCGCCTGGCCTGCCGAGATCGCATCATTGCGCACGACCTCAACCTCTGCGCCCATCTCCATCAGGTAATGGACAAGGTTCCAGGTGAAGCTGTCATAATTGTCGATAACGAGGATCATGATGGCCGCCTTTCGTCGCATTTGCCCGCGCGATCAAGCGCGGACTGTCGCCGCCCTCAGGAACTGTCCAGCATCCGGGCCGATTGCGCGCTTTGGCAGGATGATCGGGGGAAGGCTGGCTGAAGTGATGGCAAAGTGATCGGTGCCTTCGATGCAGCGACGAACAGCACTCCACGCAAGAGCGCTGGATCCATCGCCGAAAGCCAAGCCCTCGTCGTCGATCCGCCCGCTCACCGCGCGCTCGCACCAGCCGCCAGCCTCGATCGAACGGCGAGTCGTCTGCACGGCGATCCGCAACAGCATCAGGTACTGCACGCCAAGGAAGAGGGCGCACAGGGCAGAACCAAGCCCGAATGCGCGGCGCACGTCAGCTTGATGCCCCAGCCGGGCTGTCGCAATGGCGACAAGCGCGCCGACGGCAAGCGAGATGGCGACGATGACCAGCGGGCCGATCCGGCGCAGCGGGTGCCGCCCGGCAAGCAAAGCTGCGCCCTCCGCGCAGTCCTGCGGGGTCAGTTGCAGGGTGAACTCGTGCCGTTCCACCCGGGCGTCACTGGCCGAAGCCGGGCTCCGATGCCACGCGTACCGCCTCGCGGGCGGCGGCGAACAGGGCCCCGGCCTTGGCCTCGCATTCGCGCTGTTCGTAGGCCGGGTCGCTATCCGCAACGATCCCCGCGCCGGCCTGTACGTGCAGGGTTCCGTCCTTGACGATGCCGGTGCGCAGCACGATGCAGCTGTCCACGGATCCGTCGGGTGCGAAATAGCCGACGCCGCCGGCATAGGCCCCGCGCGTCTCAGGCTCCAGTTCGGCGATGATCTCGCAGGCCCGCACCTTGGGCGCGCCTGAGACCGTGCCCGCAGGGAAGCCCGCGAAGAGCGCATCGACCGCATCGTGGTTTGCCGTATCGAGACGTCCGACGACATTGCTGACAATGTGCATGACGTGGCTGTAGCGTTCGATGGTGTAGCTTTCGGTGACCCGGACCGTGCCTGCCTCGGCCACACGACCCACGTCATTGCGGCCAAGGTCGAGCAGCATCAGGTGCTCGGCGCGTTCCTTGGGATCGGCCAGCAGGCTTTCCTCGTTGGCGCGGTCTTCGTCCGGTGTCGCACCGCGCGGACGGGTGCCGGCGATCGGGCGGATGGTTACGTCGCCATCGCGGACGCGGACGAGGATTTCCGGGCTGGAGCCGACCGCGGCAAATCCGGGCAGGTCGAGAAAATAGAGGAACGGCGATGGGTTCACCCGCCGCAGCGCGCGGTAAAGCGCGATCGGCGGCAGGCTGAACGGCGTGGTGAAACGCTGGGCCAGCACGACCTGGAAGATGTCTCCCGCCGTGATGTAGTCCTTCGCCTTCAGCACCATGTCGCGATAGCGGCCTTCGGGCAGTACCGGCGTCAGCTGTGGTTCCGGGAGCGCAGGGAAGGGCATTGGCGGACCGCCGGGCTCGGCAAGGCGGCGAAGCGCCTCGTCAATCCGCGTGGCGGCATCTTCAAGCTGGCGGGCGGGGGAGGCACCTTCGCTCCACACCGGCGCGATGCACCACAGGTCATCGGTCAGCCGGTCGAATACCAGCACGATGGTGGGGCGCACGAACAGCATGTCCGGTAGCTGGAGGCCGGACTGCGGCGCGCGGGGCAGGGTTTCGACCAGCCCGATGGTTTCATAGCCGAAATAGCCGACCAGTACGGCCAGCGCCTTGGGCAGTTCATCGGGAACGTCGATCCGGCAAGCGTTGACCAGCGCGCGAAGCTCGCCAAGGGCATCGCCGGGGAGCGGGCTGAATGCGCCGCGATCCGTCCGCCAGCTGCGGTTGATTTCAGCCTGGTGGCCCGTGGCCCGGAACACCATGTCGGGGTCGATGCCGAGCAGGCTGTAGCGACCGCGAACTTCGCCGCCCTGGACCGATTCCAGCAGGTAATCGCCGCGTTCAGCCTCGAACAGCTTGAGCGCCGCGCCCACCGGTGTCTCGGTGTCGGCAACCAGCTTGCGCCAGATCAGCGCCGGCCTGCCCGCTTCGAGCTGGGCAAGCGCCCGGTCCCAGTTTTCCGGTTTTCCCGTCATTGCCGGCTGATGCTTCAGTTGCCGCCGAGAAGCTGGCGCTTCACTGCTTCGATCACCGACGGCACCTTCTTCACGCCCACGTCCTTGCGGATCGCAGTGCGCATCTGCTCGGCATATTCACGACCGGCAAGGCCGCCGAAATCCTGGCGTGCACGCGCCAGTTCCGGATCCCGCGGGTCAATGGTGCCCGGCGTGATCGCCTTCACCGAGACGACATAGAAGCCGCGGTTCTTCGGTGCCGGCAGGATCTTCACCGACCCGCGCGCCATGGCGAACATCAGGGCCACGGGCGGCGGCAGCTGGCGGCCCATGGCCTGCAACTGCATCCGGCCCATCGAGACCTGGTCAACCGGCGGCAGGGCCTTGCCCAGAGCGGCCACGGCGGCCTGCATCTCGCTGCCCTTGCGGACGGAGTTGAGCACCTGTTCGGCGGCAGCCTTGGCTCCCTGCGAACCCTTATGCAGCATAAGGTCTGCCACAACCTGTGCGCGGACATCGGCAATCGGAGCAGGGGCGGCAGGCTGGATGCCGGACACGTCGAACACGATGAACGACTTGCCGGGCTCGATCTCTGCCAGCTGGGGCTGGTTTTCGCCCTCCATGAAGAAGGCGGCCTGCAGGATGCGGGTCGTCTCCGGCGGGGCCTTCTGGCCTTCGGTGCCATAGATGCTGCCATCGGCGAGGACCGGGGGCGTCTGCTTGAGCGTCAGGCCAAGGTCCTTGGCAATATCGGCAAGCGAACCGCCGTTGTCGAAGCCGTCTTCGATCTTGGCCGAAAACTCGGCAAGTGCGTGGCGCTTGTTCTCTGCCGCAAGGGCGGCGACGATTTCGGGGCGCGCCTGGTCAAGCGTTTTGCCCGCGTTGCCGCTGGTCCCTTCGACCCGGACGATGAACCAGCCGAGATTGCCCTTGAGCGGGCCGACAATTGCACCGGGCTTTGCAGCGAATACCGCGTCGGCCACGGCAGCGGAGCTCTGCAGGCGGTAGGCACCCTTTTCCACCGAAGCGATGGCGGCGGCGGAGAGGCCCTTGCTGCGCGCGGCTGCATCGAGCGTGCCACCCTTGGCCAGCTCGCCCATGATCACCTTGGCCGCAGCCTCGGTCGGGACGATCACCTGAGTCAGCTTGCGCGCGTCGGTTGCCTTGTACTTCTCGGCCTCCGCATTGTAGCGCTCGGCAATCTGGGCCTCGGTGGGCGCAGGGACATTGGTGATGACCGTATCGTCATAGGTCGCATAGCGGATCACGCGGCGTTCGGGCCGCATGTAGGCGTTGCGGTTGGCCTGGTAATAGTTCGCCAGCTCCTGCGCCGAAGGCTCGCCCTGCGGGGCGAATGCGGCAGACGGGATCAGGGCGATCGCACCTTCGCGCTTCTCGGTGAGCAACTGGGCATAGCGCAGGGCAAGGTCGGACGGAACGCGTGCGCCGAAGGCGGCGGGAACCTGAACCTGCCGGGCCACCAGATCGTCGGCGACCTGTTCGCGGAACTGCTTTTCGGTCATGCCGGCCTGCGCCAGCATGGCCGTGAAGTTGGCGTCGCTGAAATTGCCGTCGGTGCCCCGGAACCCGGGGATCTTGAGCAATTCGCTGTCGACCAGGCGCTTGCCGGCAACCAGGCCATGGTCATCGCCCCAGACGGTGATCGCCGCTGCATCGAGCATCTGCTCGACCATCTGGTTCAGGCCGTCGGCCGCGATGAATTCCTTCATGTTGGCACCGGGGTTCTGACGCCGGGCGCGGTCGACCGCCGAAATCGCATTGGCATAAAGCGTGCGGCTGTCGATCTTGCGGCTTCCGGCAGTGGCCACCTTGTCGCCGCCTCCGCCGCCGGAAATGTTCGTCGCCTGGTCGGCCAGCACGAAGGCCAGGGCGAGCAGTCCGACAAAACCCAGCGTTACCGCGAGGCCAAGCTTGGACTTCATGAACTTGCGAAAGAACTCGAGCATTGCCGGCAGCTTCACCCTGATGGAAAGGACAGAAACGGGGCTTTAGGGCGCTTGGGCGGGAACGGCAATGCCCATGGTACTGGCTGCCGCAATCGGAAGATCGCCCACTCGATTCGTCGCAGTGGCTTTTGACATCTGCGCGACCCTTGCCTAGCTGGCCCGCAATTGCGCCGGCACCCGCGGGATAGGGATTCGCCGGAATTTCGAAAGATCAAGGAGTTATCGGTAAGCCATGTCGTCTGCCCCCTATATTGTCGGCAACTGGAAGATGAACGGCACCCGCGCCCTGCTGGCAGAGGCACGTGCCATCAACCGCGCTGCAGCCCGCTATCCCGGGGTGCAGGTTGCACTCGCGCCGCCTTTCACCTTGGTGCAGTCGCTGGCTGACGAGGCGCAGGCAATCGGCGTTGGCGGGCAGGACTGCCACGTCCAGCCGAAGGGCGCGCATACGGGCGACATTTCGGCCCCGATGCTTGCCGATTGCGGCGCCAGCTTCGTCATTGTCGGTCACTCCGAACGCCGCAAGGATCACGGCGAGGACGACGCGCTGGTCAAGGCCAAGGCGGAAGCCGCGATCGAAGCCGGTCTGGGTGTGATCGTCTGCGTTGGCGAGACGCTGGAAGAGCGCGATGCCGGCCAGGCCGAAGCGGTTGTCTCGCAGCAGGTGGACAATTCGCTGCCCGCGCTCGAAGCTATTGCCGATCTGCCCGCCGGCAAGGTTTCGGTAGCCTACGAGCCGGTCTGGGCCATCGGTACCGGACGCGTGGCCGAAGTGGCTGACGTCGTGGCCATGCACAAGGCAATCCGCACCCGCATCGAAGCCGCCTATGGCGAGAAGGCAGCGGGCGTCCGCATCCTTTACGGCGGCTCGGTCAATGCTGAAAACGCCGCTGCCCTGCTCGCCGCAGAAGGCGTGGGCGGTGCGCTCGTCGGCGGCGCCAGCCTCGCGGCGGAAAGCTTCGCGGCGATCATCGCTGCCGCCGGAACCGAACCGGTCGATTGAGCGGGCGACAGGCGCGCAAGGGTTGCGCAAGCAGCCCGGTGCGCCTAGATGCCCCTCAACTCAGGTCAAAGGCCCGGATTAGCCCATGTTCCTCTTCATCACTGTCGTCCAGGCAATCGTCGGCGCGCTGCTTGTCGGCGTTATCCTCATGCAGAAGTCGGAGGGCGGTGGCCTTGGCGTGGGCGGCAGCCCGACCGGCCTGATGTCGGCACGCGGTGCGGCGGATTTCCTGTCGCGCGCAACGAAGATCCTGGCGATCATCTTCGTCGGTCTTTCGATCCTGCTGGCGGCGCTGGCAGCCGGTCATGGCTCGGGCCAGAAGATCGACACGTCGCTCAACCGGGCGACGCCGGCACCGGTACAGGTTCCGGCCGCGCCGAATCCGGGCGCACCGGGCATCAATCCGGCGGCACCTGCGGCCGGGCCTGCGGCTCCGGCAGCCAATCCGAACCCGGCGGCACCCGCCACCAAGTAACCCGGCAATAGCCAAAGTTGCAGCCACCTGCCGGTTACGGCAGTTGTGGATTGCTGCTTTGTGCGCTTGCCCAACACCCACACTCTCGCTTAAGGCCCGACTCCCATGGCGCGGTTCATTTTCATTACCGGCGGCGTGGTCTCCTCGCTCGGCAAAGGTCTCATGGCGGCTAGCCTCGCAGCACTGCTGCAGGCTCGCGGATTCAAGGTCCGCATCCGCAAGTTCGATCCCTATCTGAATGTCGATCCGGGGACGATGAGCCCCTACCAGCACGGTGAAGTCTACGTGACCGACGATGGCGCGGAGACCGATCTCGATCTTGGCCACTACGAACGTTTTACCGGCGTTTCCGCGCGGCAGGCGGATAACATCACCTCGGGCCGGATCTATCGCGACATCATCGCCAAGGAGCGACGTGGCGACTATCTGGGCGCGACCGTGCAGGTGATCCCGCACGTTACCGACGCGATCAAGGAATTCGCCCGCGCCGAAGCCGATGACCTCGATTTCGTGCTCTGCGAGATCGGCGGAACGGTGGGCGATATCGAAAGCCTGCCCTTCATCGAGGCGATCCGCCAGCTGCGCAACGAACTTGGCCGGGACGAGACCTGTTCGATCCATGTCACGCTGGTTCCCTATGTGTCCGCCGCCGGTGAGCTGAAGACCAAGCCGACGCAGCATTCGGTGCGTGAACTGACCAGCTTTGGCGTCCAGCCCGACGTGCTGCTGTGCCGCTGCGAACATCCGCTGCCCGAGAACGAGCGCGCAAAGATCGCCCAGTTCTGCAACGTCCGCAAGGAAGCGGTGATCCAGGCGCTTGATGCCAGTTCGATCTATGCCGTTCCCCTTCAGTATCACGCCGAGGGGCTGGACGCGGAAGTGCTGCGTCACTTCGGTCTCGAAAGTCCGGCTCCCGATCTTTCGCGCTGGGTGGACATCGTCGATCGTTACCAGAACCCCGAGGGCGAGGTGACGATCGGTGTGGTGGGCAAATATGTCGGCCTGCCCGATGCCTACAAGTCCTTGAACGAAGCGCTGGTCCATGGCGGCATGGCGCACCGGGTGAAGGTGAACATCCGCTGGATCGATGCCGAACTGTTCGAAGCCGATGACGACAGCGAGATCGTCTCGCGCCTCGAGCCGTTGCACGGTATCCTCGTTCCCGGCGGCTTCGGTGTGCGCGGAACCGAGGGCAAGATCGCCTCTGTCCGCTTTGCGCGCGAGCGCAAGGTTCCCTTCTTCGGCATTTGCCTCGGCATGCAGATGGCCTGCATCGAAGGGGCCCGCAATACCGCCGGAATCGCCGGTGCCGGCTCGACCGAATTTGGCGAGACCAGCGAACCGGTGGTGGGCATCATCACCGAATGGATGAGCCCGGAGGGCCTGCAGCAGCGCGGCGCGGATTCGGACCTTGGTGGCACCATGCGCCTGGGTGCTTACGAAGCGAAGCTTGCCGCTAACAGCCACGTCTCTGCCATTTACGGTGCGACGACCATCTGGGAGCGTCACCGCCACCGCTACGAGGTTAACGGGGCGTATCGCGAATCACTGGAAAAAGGCGGACTGTTTTTTTCAGGAATGTCGCCTGACGGCCTGCTGCCCGAGATTGTCGAGCGTCCGGACCATCCGTGGTTCGTCGGCGTGCAGTTCCATCCCGAGCTGAAGAGCAAACCCTTTGATCCGCATCCACTTTTTGCCGGATTTATCGGAGCGGCACTCGCTCAGGCGCGACTTGTCTAACCCCGCGAACTACGGGTGTTAACAGATTAACCATAAGCGAAAACCTTGCGTTCACCCGGTGTGGAAGCATGGTATCAGGACATTGCCTGCCACAAGAAGCTGCGTTAATGCAGAGTTGCACTCTAGGGGGGTGGGCAAGTTTCAGCAGGCTATGCGGGCCAGGATCGGTGATACCGGTCCCGGAGCCAGAGCGCCTAACACCCTCTGCAAGTGACACGGAATTTTGAGCTTGTTCCCGAGCTGATCGTCTTCTGCGACCCGGACGATCAATGAAGGACAGGGCGGCATGCAAATGTCGCGGGGGCGGACCTTCCCGGGTCCGCCCCCGAACTTTTAGGGGTTGATTGAACGGAGGCGTCAGGCGGCCTTGCCGGCTTCCTTGTCACCCTCGACCAGGGTGAGGGTCTTCTGGCCGGCGATGGCGATCTTCTTCGGCTTCATCGCTTCGGGCACTTCGCGCACCAGGTCGATGAAAAGAAGCCCGTCTTCAAGGTTGGCGCCATCGACGCGAACGAAATCCGCCAGTTCGAAGCGGCGTTCGAACCCGCGCTGGGCGATGCCGACATGGAGGAACTGCGACGCATCCTGCGCTTCGGGGTTCTTGCGGCCCGATACGACAAGCAGGTTCTGCTGGGCGGTGATATCGAGCTCGTCAGGCTTGAACCCGGCGACGGCCAGCGTGATGCGGTAGGCATCTTCGCCGCGACGCTCGATATTGAAAGGGGGGTAATTGTCGCCGCTGTTGCGCCCTGCGTTCTCAAGCAGGTCGAACAGGCGATCGAAGCCCACGGTGCTGCGGCGATAGGGGGTGAAATCGAAACGGTTCATGGCAAAAATCCTCAATTGAGCAATCTTCGGTTCTGGCGAGACCCCGCAACCGGGCATCCCGTCGACAATGCATCATGCCCGGAACGGCGCATGACACGTTTCAAGAGATATGGTAGCGCCCGGCTGATTCAAGTCCTTCATACGGGATCACCATGCGACACGTCGAAATCTACACGCAATGGGGCTGTCCATACTGTGTGCGAGCCAAGGCCCTGCTGGACAGCAAGGGCGTTGAATACGTCGAATACGATGTCACCATGGACTCGAAAAAGCGCGCCGAAATGGTTGAGCGCAAACCCGGTGCGCGCACGGTTCCGCAGATCTTCATCGATGGCGTGCCCTATGGCGGCTGCGACGATATCCATGCGCTGGATGCGCAGGGCAAGCTGGATCCGGCACTGGGCCTCTGATGCCGCGCATTGCCCTGTTGCAGATGTGTTCGGGCATCGATCCGGACGCTAACGGCCGGACCATCGTCGATGCCCTTGCCAGGGCGAAGGCCGATGGCGCCGAGATGCTGTTCACGCCGGAAATGTCCAACCTGATCGACCGGGACCGTCGGCGGGCGAGCGCAAGGGTTGTCGAAGAAGGCGATGATCCGGTTCTGGCGATGTGCCGCGATGCCGCAGCGCGGGAAGGGATCTGGCTGGCGCTCGGTTCGATCGCGGTTGCGCGCGGGGACGGCCGCTTTGCCAATCGTGCCTTCGTGATCGATCCGACCGGTGCCATCGCTGCGCGTTATGACAAGCTGCACATGTTCGATGTCGACCTGTCGACCGGAGAATCCTGGCGGGAATCGAATGCCTATGCGCCGGGTGAAGTGCTAGGCATTGCCGAGGGCACGCCGCTCGGCCGCCTTGGGCTGGCGATCTGCTACGACATCCGGTTCCCTGCGCTTTTCGAGGAGCTTGGCCGGAAAAGGTGCGATGCAATCGCAATCCCGGCGGCGTTCACCGTCCCCACGGGGCGTGATCACTGGCATGTGCTCCAGCGCGCCCGCGCGATCGAGGCGAGCGCTTTCGTGTTCAGTGCTGCGCAAGTGGGCCGTCATGAAGATGGACGCGAAACCTATGGCCATTCGCTAGTCATCGATCCGTGGGGGCAGGTCCTGCTCGACATGGGAGAGGCCGGTCCCGGGCTGGGGCTGGTCGATATCGACCTTGGCCGCATTGCCGAAGTGCGCGCCCAGCTGCCGAGCCTTGCCAACCGCAGGGCAATTCCCAAATAGGCGCTCATCATGATCGTCTATGACCTTGAATGCCGCACGGGGCAGCATCGGTTCGAAGGCTGGTTCGGCTCTTCCGATGATTTCGAGCGCCAGCAGGGAAGGGGCCTTGTAACCTGCCCCTCCTGCGGCAGCAGCGATGTGATCAAGGCCGTGCAGGCACCCAACCTTGGCCGCAAGGGTAACCAGCTCCCGGACCTTCGTCCGGCGAGGGCGGCAAGGCCGACGCCGGCGCCAGTAACGAACAGCGGTCCGGTCATCCCGCCCGAAGCCGTCGAAATGCTCAAGGCCATCGCAAAGGCCCAGGCAGAGGCGCTCAAATCCTCGACCTGGGTGGGTGATGATTTTGCCGATACGGCGCGCGCCATCCACTATGGCGAACGCGATCCTGAGCCGATCCACGGTCAGGCCTCGCCGGATGAAGCGCTTGAACTGATCGAGGAGGGGGTTGAGATCGCCCCCGTGCTGTTCCCGATTGTGCCGCCCGGTGAGGCGAACTGATCGGCGCTGGCGGCCAATCCTGTCGGTCTTGCCCGAAGCGCACAGCCATCCTAGAGCCACTGCCAGTGCGCCCGTAGCTCAGCAGGATAGAGCACCAGATTCCTAATCTGGGGGCCACAGGTTCGGAGTCGGAGGCGCGTCGCGCCGGAGACGGCCAGAGCGAAGCGGCGGCCAATCCTGTCGGGCTTGCCCGAAGCGCAAACCCATCCTAGAGCCACTGCCAGTGCGCCCGTAGCTCAGCAGGATAGAGCACCAGATTCCTAATCTGGGGGCCACAGGTTCGAATCCTGTCGGGCGCACCACTTTTGCACAGTTTCCTGCGCCTGCGAAAAACCACCGCGTTTCATGCTGTTAACCGCGGTGATCGGAGAATGTGCGGGAATGGCTCCGAATCCGCCAAAAAACCTTCACATTTTCCTCTTGCATGCTGGAATCGAATATGATTCTTGGGCGCATGAAAAGGATGCGCGAAGAACCCCGTCTGAAGGGCGAAAAGGTCACCCAGCTGGGTGCGCTGGCCGCGCTCCTTCTCATGGGCGGTCTCGCCATTGCCGGTCCGAGCGGCCTTCTGGCGTGGAGCGAGAACCTGCGCATGCTCGATCAGCGCAAGGCCGAGCTCAAGCAGGCCCAGGTGGAGCGTGATGACCTGAAGAACCGGGTTGCCCTGCTCGATCCCAATGGTGCGGATCCCGATCTTGCCGGTGAACTGGTTCGCCGTGACCTGAACGTCGTCCATCAGGACGAGATGGTGATGATCCTCAAGTGAGGGCGTTCGCTCCGTGAAGGAGCGATCATTATTTCGCAAATCGGAAATAAAAGTGCACGGGGCAGGTTCCCCTTGCCGATATCCCCTTCTATACCATGGTCGAGTTCTTTCCCCAGGGGACTGTCATTGGCCAAAGCCTCGAAAAAGACGTCCGTCGCCAGCGACGGCAATGCATTCGAACTGCGCTCGTTGCAGGAAACGTTCGAAGCCGGAAAACGGCATTCGGCCAGCAGCGATGAACTGCTGAACCTCTACGAGCAGATGCTCCTGATCCGCCGCTTCGAAGAGCGGGCCGGCCAGCTCTACGGACTCGGCCTTATCGGCGGTTTCTGTCATCTCTACATCGGTCAAGAAGCGGTCGCGGTGGGCATGCTCTCCGCGCTCGACGGTGACCGGGACAGCGTGATCACCGGCTACCGCGATCATGGTCACATGCTCGCCTATGGCATCGACCCCAAGGTGATCATGGCCGAACTGACCGGTCGCGCCGCCGGCATTTCCAAGGGCAAGGGCGGCTCGATGCACATGTTCAGCACCGAGCACCGCTTCTACGGTGGCCACGGCATCGTCGGTGCGCAGGTGCCGCTGGGCGCCGGGCTGGCCTTCGCGCACAAGTACCGCGAAGATGGCGGCGTCTGCCTTGCCTATTTCGGCGATGGCGCGGCCAACCAGGGCCAGGTCTACGAAAGCTTCAACATGGCATCGCTGTGGAAGCTGCCGGTGATCTTCGTGGTGGAGAACAACGGCTACGCCATGGGCACGGCGGTGACCCGCGGTTCGGCTGAAACGCATTTCTACCGCCGGGGCACGGCGTTCCGCATCCCCGGGCTCGACGTCAACGGAATGGACGTTCTGGAAGTGCGCCGGGCCACTGATGTCGCGCTTGACTATGTCCGTGCAGGCAACGGACCCGTACTGATGGAACTGCACACCTATCGCTATCGCGGCCACTCCATGTCCGATCCGGCCAAGTACCGCACGCGCGAGGAAGTCCAGGAAATGCGCGAGAAGAACGATCCGATCGAACGTGCGAAGGCTGAACTTCTCGCTGCCGGAATGGCGGAAGACAAGCTGAAGGAGATCGACAAGGCGATCCGCGCCCAGGTTTCCGAAGCCGCCGATTTCGCCGAGAATTCTCCCGAGCCGGAGCTTGCCGAACTGTACACCGACGTGCTGGTGGAGCGCTACTGATGGCGGTTGAACTGAAGATGCCCGCGCTCTCCCCGACGATGGAAGAGGGCAAGCTTGCGCGCTGGCTGGTCAAGGTCGGCGACGAGGTGAAGGCCGGCGATATTCTTGCCGAGATCGAGACAGACAAGGCGACGATGGAATTCGAGGCGGTGGACGAAGGCCGCATCGGGGCCATCCTTGTTCCCGAGGGCAGCGAGGGCGTGAAGGTGGGCACCGTCATTGCGACCATCGGCGAGGGCGATGTTGCGGCTCCCGCGCCGGCACCGGCCCAGAAGGTTGCCGAATCCGTCCCTCCGCCGGCGCCGCAAGTGGCCGTTGCCGAGACTGCGGTCGCAGGATCGAACGTCCGCACGATCACCGTGCGCGAGGCGCTGCGCGATGCCATGGCCGAGGAAATGCGCCGGGACGACCGGGTTTTCGTCATGGGTGAGGAAGTCGCGCAGTATCAGGGCGCCTACAAGGTAACGCAGGGCCTGCTCGACGAATTCGGGCCGAAGCGGGTGATTGATACGCCGATTACCGAATACGGCTTTGCCGGAATCGGCACGGGCGCGGCCATGGGCGGCCTGCGCCCGATTGTCGAGTTCATGACCTTCAACTTCGCCATGCAGGCGATCGACCACGTCATCAATTCGGCGGCCAAGACCAATTACATGTCGGGGGGCCAGATGCGCTGCCCCATCGTTTTCCGCGGACCCAACGGGGCGGCCAGCCGCGTCGGTGCCCAGCACAGCCAGAACTTCGCGCCGTGGTACGCCTCGGTGCCGGGACTGGTTGTCATAGCACCTTATGATGCCAGCGATGCCAAGGGGCTGCTGAAGGCCGCGATCCGCAGCGACGACCCAGTGGTCTTCCTCGAAAACGAACTGGTTTATGGGCGCAACTTCGAACTTGCCGAGGATGACGACCATGTGATCCCCATCGGCAAGGCGCGCGTCATGCGTGAGGGCAAGGACGTGACCATCGTATCGTACTCCATTGCCGTGGGCTGGGCGCTGGAAGCAGCCGAGCAGCTTGCGGGCGAGGGGATCGACGCCGAAGTGCTTGACCTGCGGACCATCCGCCCGCTCGATCGCGAGGCGGTGCTGGCATCGCTTGCCAAGACCAACCGCCTGGTCATTGCCGAAGAGGGCTGGCCGGCCTGCTCGATCGCCTCGGAAGTGATGGCGATCTGCATGGAAGAAGGCTTCGATCACCTCGATGCCCCGGTCCTGCGCGTGTGCAACGAAGATGTTCCGCTGCCCTATGCGGCCAACCTGGAAAAGGCGGCCGTTATTGACGCGGCGCGGATCGTCGCGGCGGTCAAGCGGGTCTGCTATCGCTGATCAGGTGGCGGTATAGGTCGAGCAGCTGGCAACCGCGCCTGCGGGCGAGGTCTGGTACACCTGCGAAAGATCACGGCTGTCACGCACGTTGAAGGCGGCCGTGGTCTTGATCGTCTTGTTGCTGATCAGCCGCGTGGAAATCAGCGGTTTGTAATCGTACTGGATTTCAACGAAGATCACCGCATCGTCGGTAAGGGCGGTCACTTCCTGACCAGCGGGGCCGATGCCGCCGCTCTTGATGTCATTGGTCACGCCATAGCTGGACCCGACATTCTTCACGCCCTTGCAGCGCTGCCACTTGATGAACTGCTGTCCTGACGTGTTGACTTGCAGGCTGGAGACGATGATGCGCCCGTTCGACAGCAGATTCAGCATTGATCCGCCGTTGAGGTGGGCGCCGAGCATCACATCATTGATATCCGCCTCGTAGATCTTGCGGTTGCTCATGGTGGAGCTGTCACCGATCCGCGAGGCGTTGTCGGCAACCTGCAGGGCGACCTGACTGACGCGCAGGTTGACCATCATGTACCAGGCCATTTCCGCGCCATAGAGCAGCGCCAGCAGCAGGATCGGCATGATGAGGGCGAATTCCACTGCAGCCACGCCGCGTTCGGAAAGGCCCAGCTTGCGCAGGAGGTGGCGGATTCGCTGGAGCTTCAGCATTTCCGGTTGACCTTCGTCATGTCCTGAGTGGTGTACGGCTGGTTGCGCAGGACGGTTTCGGTCTTCAGCGTGATATCGTTCGAGAAGCCCAGCAGCTTGGCCACGGCAAGGGGGCGCGGGTAGGTTACGGTGACGGTATAGAGCACCGCGTCCTTCGCGCCGCCCTGGCCGATCTTGCCGCGGTCGGTGTCCCACTTGTTGTTGCCGTTGATATCCTCGTAGGTTTCGCCGTTGTCGCACTTGCCGTTGTTGTTGACGTCGTTGAAATCCTCGGGCCGACCAACCGCACTGAAGCTTGCATAGGCCTTGCGGGAAAAGCTCATCGTGGCGTTCGGCACCACCATCTTGACCTGGTCCGTCACCTTCTGGTCGAGGGCCGTGGTCGAATTGGCGGCACCTTCAATGGTGGAATCGCGGCCGACCTTCTGGATGGCACCCTGAAGCACAGAGCTGGCGTAAAGCTGGTAGCCCAGATCGTAGGTCGCCATCAGCATGACGATCAGCACCGGGGCAATCAGGGCGAATTCCACCACGGTAACGCCGGTGGAATCGCCGCGCAGTTCGCGCAGCGACCTCACTTCGAAATCCTCAGGTCGCCCATGGCTTCGGCGATCTTGCTGAAGGTGGTGTCGAGCGTGGTTGCGTCCTTGGCCTCGAAGTAGCGGCCCGGGCCGGCGCAGTCGGTCAGCACCGGGTTGAGCGAGGTGCCAAAGCCGATGACCCAGACCGTGATGTTCTTCTTCTTCACCTCGTTGCAGGCAACCGCGAAGCGGTTTTCGATCGTCTTGGTCAGCGAGATGGCCGAGCTGGGAGACCAGCGCCTGCGCGTCAGACCTTCGATGCCATAGGAGGAATAGGACATCTGGTTCGACGCAGTGAGGCCGTCGGTCAGGAAGATCAGGTGGCGATTGGTAACAGAGCCGCCAACGTCGGCATTGTCGCTGGCGAAAATGCCGGTCGGGGAAAGCAGGCGCCCGCCCCAGATCATGCCGATGTCGTGATAGGTGGCGCCCTCTGCGACGAGTCCATCGACATAATTGGCGACGTCGGTCGCATTCATCTCCGCCAGCTTGCGCGCAGCAACCGGGCAAGCCGCGTGTCCGCCCCATCCGGAATGAATGTAATCGCCATCGAAATAGATCGGTGACACGGACCAGGGCCAGCTGCCCCAGTTGCCCCAGGTGATGCCGCGCAGCCAGGAAATGGCCGGCAGCTGCGGCTTCCACTGCGTGTCCGGGTTGTTGGTCGGAACGAGGTCGATATCGAGGTCCAGCGCCCGCGTCAGGTCGACGTTGGCATAGTCGGTGATCTCGTAGGTCTTCCGCTCCTCGATGCAGCCGTTCATCCAGGCGTCCATCTTTTCGACCTTTTCCGGATAGCCGGCCATGTCGACCATCATCTTGCCGCCCTTGGGAGGCGCGTCCGGATTAGCCCCCTTGAAGCCGCTGACGTCGAGGGTGACCGACTTGTACTCCCAGTCGAAGTTCTTCACCTTCTTTACGCCCATGTCCTTCTCTTTGTAGACATAGGTATAGTCGGTGTAGGTATAGGGTTCGACGGTATAGCCGCCATCAGCTTCGGAATAGCAGTTGTAGCCGGTTCCGTTGACGACGTAGCGCCAGTTCTTCGTTCCGTCGGGGTCTACCCAGTAGCCGATTTCGGTCCAGGTCGGGTAACCGCCCGGGCAGGTTGCCGACCGGTAGCGGGTCCCATAGGCATGAGTGCCGCTTTCGTAGACCCAGTTCTGCTGGACCTGAGGCTGGTCGAAGGTCGTGCCGGTATCGTGCGTTGCCCGGCCTTCGTAATTCCAGCTATCGACCAGCCAGGCTGATTTCAGCAGGAAGCCGACGTTGACGTTGGTCGAATAGGGCACGAAGCCATAGCGCATACGCGTACCGGGGGTCTTCGCTGCCTCAAGCCGGCCGTGGAAGTTCTTGACCACGTCGCGCAGCACCTGGATGCGGGTCTTGCTGTCGCCGGCGTTGGTTTCGTTCATCGAGCCGGTGGTATCGAGCACCATCATCACGTCGGTGTTCGAAAAGTTCAGCTTGGCCTGGCAAGTGACTGCGATGTTCAGTTCCTTGTAGCCGAACAGGAACATCAACGTCGTCGGCACTTTCACCGTTGCCGCGCCATTGATCGAATAGTCCCCGCCGATCGTCATGGCGAAGGTGCGCGTGCCGGTGCCGTAGGATCCGGTCTTGAAGTTGGCGTTGAACAGCTTGTCGCCCTCGGTCTTCACGGCAGCGCCGGGCGTCGTGCTGGTGACGATATCGCGGCCAAGCTTCTTGCGCGCGGCGAGAACGCCCGCGTCGCAGGCCTGCTGCAGGCGGCTTTGCGAGAGATAGCCGCGTCCCATGTCGATACCACCGCCGATCATCGCGAGGATCGGGATCAGCGAAAATGCCACGATCATCAGCGTGTTGCCCTCGCGATCGTGCGCGAGCCGCACGGCGAAACCGCCGAGCCTGCTGGTGATTGCCTTGCCGTTCGCGAAGCGCATGCGTCTTCCTGCCCTATACCGGTATCGTTCCCGACTAGCGGCAACCCCGTAACGGTTTCGTTAAAGGCGAAAGTTAATTTGTTGACCGCACTTGGTTTTACACACGTTCACCGGCGGGTTACGCGTATTATTCGGTCAGGAAGACCGGGCGCGAATAATTAAGCCGCAGGTCACTTACGCCGATCAACTTCATCACTGACGGCACTGTGTAGCTTACACTAATCGCCAGTTCGGTGGTCCCCGCCACCCTTTGAGTCAGGGGCCTTGAAACGCTGATCGTAAGGCGGGTGTTGTCGAGCATGTATGGTGCCGCCGTTGCCATCGCCCGGGCCGTTGTCGTCAGGTCGTTTGTGTCCCTGAAGTTGTCGTTTTGATATTCGATGACGGCATATCGCGCGATATCTGCAGTGGCACCCCGCATCGCATTGTAGCTTTGCATGGCAAGGCCGATCTGGAAGACGCCAAGAAGCATGGTAATCAGGAGCGGCACCAGCAAGGCGAATTCGATCGCCATCGAACCGCTTTCATCGCAGCCCAACCGATTCAGCATGGCCTTCATATCGCATCCGACGTTGTGGTCTGTTGTTTGATCATGACATATCGCTCAACGGTGAATGGCACGGAAGTACCGATGCCGAATTGCGTCCAGATCGGGGTATAGCTGTCATTCAATGTGATCTTGACGTAGGAGCTGATCATATTGGTGCCGCAAACCGTGGCATCAGTTACATAGACCGTACTCGATCCGCATCGATAGGCCGCGTCGACAAATACCTTGTCCTGGTCAAGACCAGTTGAGGTTTCGAGGATGCCTTTGAGCGTGGCACGCCTTGTGGGGCTGGTCGGTTCGGATGCCAGCGCGACAGAAGATGCTTCTGACGAAGCGGTTTGCAGTTCCGCCTGCCGCGCCACGATCCGGCTTGCTTCGTAAGAGCCGACAGACAGCGCCAGCAGAACCGGGATGACAAGTGCAGTTTCGAGAGCGACCGCACCTTCGCGGTCGCCCAAGACTGCACGGAGTGCGGCAAGGGGCTTCATGACACCAGCTTCACTTCTGCCTTCGCCCCGCCGGCGTTAAGGATTTTGCCCCCGGCCGGGATGCAGAAGTTATTGAAGTCGGTCGTACCAGTCACAGTCAGGTTATTGGCCACAACCATCAGGCATACGCCGGTGACGGCAGTCGTGCCGTTGAACCAGATTTCGCGCTTGGGGGCATAGATAATGCCATTCAACGTGATGTCGGAGGTGCCGTTGATCTTGATCTGCTCGGTCGAATCCTTGTCATAGAACACCATTGTTGCAAGCTGCTCCGCAACAGAATTGGTGTATCCATACGTATTGATCAGCGTGTCCTTGGTGATGCCACTGAGATTAAGGATCGATTGCGAATTGATGTGCATCCCGTTGGCGTTCTTGATGACAAAAAGAACGTCGGTGCCGGTAACTGTCTTGTTCTGGCCGAAATCGATCGAATCGACGATGTAGATTCCCGGTTGGAACTGGGTATCGCACTGGATTTCGATCGTCCCGTAGGTGCCGGGCAGGGGGCGTGCAATGCTGTCACTTGGCGGCGTCGTGGTAGCCACGACATTGCTGTATGTCGTGGTAATTACCTGCTTGCGAATTTCGTGAACACGCGGCGACGTCTGGACGCGGCGCACGTAGGTATAGCTGGTGGACGAAATCGACCCGGCCGTTGTTCCGTTCGGAACCGTCGTATTGGGGATCGCGGTTCCGACCGTTGTGGAACCAGCCGTCGGCGAACTCCAGGATGCGAAATTCGTGCCTGACTGGGCGTACTCCAGTGCATTGTTCGAGTTGACGCCTGAATGATACTGGTAGGTTGTAACCGTTGTCTCTTGTTTCGTTGCGGTTGTCGATGTTCCCCCGCCGCTGCCGGTTGGGCAGCTATAGGTGCGCGACGGGCTGGTGGCGGGATTGGGCTCCGCAATTGTGCCATATGGGTCTGCCAAACCCGAAATATTCGGGTGCATGGTGCCGTTGCTGGAAAAGTCCGAATCAATGCCGCCGCCGGCAACCAGCATGCCCAGTTGTGCAGTCGACTCACCATTCTTGACCATCGCGGCGGTAGGGTGCGTTGAGATGGCAACAACGCCACAGGTCGCAGATCCGCTGGCGCTGCCGCCAAGCGTGAAGGCCCCTTCCATCGACGGGTGCAGCGCAACCATGCAGCCTGAATAGGATGTGCCGCCGGAGGCTGCCGCGCGAGCGCTGACCCGGACAGTCGTGGCATTACCAGTGAGGAAGCTGGAGAACGGCAGGTGCTTGGTTGCCGAGGCCGTTACCTGGACTGCATTGTTCAAGCCGCCCCTGTAATTGCCCAGGGAAACAACCGGCGCGCTATCGAAATCGCCGACAGTCTGGATATTGGCATTATATTCCTGCACCGCGCGGGTTTGGTAGGTCGAGAGGGTAGTCGTACTCGTTCGGGCCCACGCCCCGGCCAGAGCTGCCTGGTCTGCCGCGAATTGCAGCTCTCGCTTCCAGAGATACCACTGCGCCGTGTCAACAGCGAGGCCGCCGCCGCCGATCAGAGCCGGCATGCTAATGGCTACCAAGAGCGAGGCGTTACCGCTGCTGCTTTGCTGAAGTCGTCTCAGAACACTTCGCAGTCTGTCAAACATGGGTTTACCCTAGCAAGGCCCGCTTCTGATTTTTGGCGCATCGGAATTATTACGTAGGGTCTGGTAAACAGATCATTCCAAAGGTTAAGTTAATGCGAGGCAAGATTTACGTAACTGTCCGGTTACATCCTGTCTTAGCTTGACAGGCAGGTGCGCGCCGCCGAACGCCGCGGCATGGACCCGGTCCTTCTCGATAGCCTGCCTCCGCTTTCCCGACTGGCGCTTTCCTATGCGCCGGCTGCGGCCAGGGCGGACTGGCTCACCCTGCTTGCGCTCGATGCCCGGCTGGCCGGCGTGGTTCGCCAGGCGCGGGAGCCGGTGCTCGCGCAGATCCGCCTTGCCTGGTGGCGCGAACGGCTGGAGCAGGATCCGGCGGATCGCCCGCGCGGAGAGCCGCTGCTGGCCCGGCTGGCGGAGTGGCCGGACGGCGGCAGGGGCCTTGAGCCGCTCGTAGATGGCTGGGAAGCCTTGCTGGAAGAGCCGCCGCTTTCGCAGTCTGCGGTAGAACGTTTCGCTGCGGGCCGCGCGGGGGCGGTTGTGGCCCTTGCCTCCCGGCTTGGCGCGGATGTCGGTGGATTGGACGAAACGTCGCGCCGCTGGGCGCTTGCCGACCTTGCCTGCCATCTTGGCGCGCATGAAGAGCGGGCGGTGGTGCAGGCGATGCTTAGGGCTGTTCCAGCAACCGTAGCGGGCGACCGGGCGCTTCGGCCCTTGCTGGTGCTGGAGCGGGTAACCTGCCGGGCGGCAATCAAGAGCAGTGCCGATGCCCTGACCTCGCCCATGGCCTTGCTGGTTGCCATGCGCGCGGGCTTGCTTGGCCGCTGAACCCTTGGCATAGTGTTGAAAATCAGGAGGTTGCGTCAGTGAATCGCACCGTGCTCGGAGCCTTTGCCGCATTGCTGCTCGTCGCCGCCGGCCTTTTCTGGTGGCAGGGACGTGCCGCTCTCGACGTGGGTGCGCCGCCGCCCAAGCTGGCCGACAGGCCGCTTGATGAAGGCCTGCCCGATGCAACTGGCCAGGGAATGCGCGGGGCACTGCCGCCCGAAGCCAGCGAGGCAACCAGGGAGCAGCGCCGGTTCGACCGGCTGGACCGCAATCGTGACAGCAAGATAACCCGGGTGGAAATGCTCACTCCGCGCGTGGCGGCCTTCCGCAAGCTGGACACCGATGGCAACAACCTGCTGAGCTTCGAGGAGTGGGCGGTCAAGACATCCAACCGCTTCAAGGGCGCCGATCGCAACGGAGACAGCAGCCTTGATCGCGCCGAATTTGCGACGACCAAGCCCAAGCCGAAGGCGAAGCCCGCCTGCAACTGCGGACCTGCGCCGAAAACAAAGGCGGCGGCCCCGAAGAAGGCCGCCGCCGAAGTTTTCGATGACGAGGCGGAGGAATAGCCTCCGCCAGTCCTCAGAAGTGGAAGTTCAGCCCCACGCGCACGAGGTGCAGGCGAAGGTCCTGGGTGATGGTTTCGCTGTACACGGGCGAGGTGAAGGCGCTGCCGGCAACATAGTCCGTCGCATAGGCTTCATCACCGGCATCGACATAGTTGTAGGACAGGCGCGCCGAAATGTTCGGGGTGAACTTGTGTTCAACGCCGCCGCCGACGGTCCAGCCGGTGCTGGTCTTGGTCAGGCTGCCAGCCTTCTTGTAGTTGCCGCTTGAGACGACTTCCCAGCCATAGGCTGAACGGGTGAAGGCTGCACCGCCATCGACGTAAAACAGCGAGTTGCCCGCTGCGACGCCCAGCTTGGCTTTGAGGGCAATCGAGCTCTTGGGATCGACCCGGTTGGTGTAGGTATAGGTCAGCGTCGGAAAGGCCGCGGGGCCTACCGGACCGCGAACCACATCGTTACGGCCGGGCAGTGCAGTGAAATCCGCTTCGGCACCGAGCACGACCGTGCCCATCTGGTAGTTGTAGCCCAGCTGCGCGCCGAAGTTCGCATTATCGAGCTTCTGGCGGGCCGCGCCGTTTTCCGTGACGTTCGTCTGCAGGGCGGCACTCTCGCTCGCCCATTGGCCGCCGAGCACGACCACGCTGTCGGACTTGGCAGAGGTGTAGCCGGCGGACACCCCGACATAGGGGCCGGTCCAGTCGGCATCCTGCGCCATGGCGGGGGTGGCCGAAACGGTGGCGGCAAGCGCCAGCAACGAAGTCTTGTTCATGAGATTCCCTCCGGTTGTTCCTGGTTCGCCCGGTTCGTCACGCCGGGTTGGGCGGGCGCTTAGGAATCGCCGGAAACCGGAAATTGTAAAAAACCGTCAGGGGCGGGGGATTTCCCGTTCAACCGTTGCTGACCAGCGCTGGATTGACTGCCTTCCATTGCGCCAGGTCTTCCTTGGCGCGATCGGTATAGGCTGCCTTGCGCTGCTTTTTCTTCACCTCGTGCAGTGGCGGGAACAGGCCGAAATTCACGTTCATCGGCTGATAGCTGTCCGCTTCGGCATCGCCGGTGATGTGGGCCAGCAGCGCGCCGAGGGCTGTCGTACGGGGCGGATTTTCCCAGGAGCGGCCCGTCAGTTCACAGGCGGTCATCAGCCCGGCCAGCAGGCCGACCGCAGAACTTTCCACGTAGCCCTCGCAGCCGGTGATCTGCCCGGCGAAGCGGACGTGCGGGGCAGACTTCAGGCGCAGTTGCCGGTCAAGCAAGGTGGGGGAATTGAGGAATGTATTGCGATGCAACCCGCCCAGCCGGGCAAATTCCGCGTTTTCGAGCCCCGGGATGGTGCGGAACAGGCGCACCTGCTCGGCGTGCTTCAGCTTGGTCTGGAAGCCCACCATGTTCCACAAGGTGCCCAGCTTGTTGTCCTGCCTCAACTGCACCACGGCATAGGGCCAGCGACCATTGGGATGCTCGGGCGTTGCCCAGTGCGGGTTATCGAGCCCGACCGGCTTCATGGGGCCGAAGCGCAGGGTTTCCTCGCCACGCTCGGCCATCACTTCGATCGGCATGCAGCCATCGAAGTAGGGGGTGTTGGCTTCCCACTGCTTGAATTCGGTCTTGTCGCCCGCAAGCAGCCCCTCGCGGAAGGCAAGGTATTGTTCGCGCGTCATCGGGCAATTGATGTAATCGCGCCCGTCGCCGCCCATGGCCAGGCTGGCCTCGGCGCCCTTGTCCCACCGGCTGGCCATCCACGCCACGTCCATGTTGATGGAATCGCGATAGACGATGGGCGCGATGGCATCGAAGAAAGCCAGGCTGTCAGCCCCGGTTGCGGCACCGATGGACTGGGCAAGCGCCTCGGCGGTCAAAGGGCCGGTGGCGACGATGGTCAGCCCGGCCTGGGGCAGCACATCGATCCGTTCGCGCACGATGGTGAGGTTGGCCAGGGCTGCAAGCGCTGCTTCGACTTCGGCAGAGAACACCTCCCGATCCACGGCCAGGGCCGATCCTGCCGGCACCCGGGCCTTGGCCGCCGCCGCCATGACCAGCGAATCGAGCTGGCGCATTTCGTGATGCAGCAGGCCCACCGCGTTGCTGACATCGTCATCGGAACGGAAAGAGTTCGAGCAGACCAGTTCAGCGAGTTGCGCGGTCTGGTGAGCCGGCGTCATGTCGCCCGCGCCACGCATTTCCGAAAGGCGCACGCGCAGGCCGCGCCGCGCGAGTTGCCATGCCGCTTCGCTGCCGGCGAGCCCGCCGCCGATAATGTGCACGTCATATTGCATGGCCGCAGCCTCTAGCCCTTGATGCGTCCGATGGACAGGGGCAAGCTTTGCGCGAGATGGGGAGGAATCATGCGAGCCAGCCTGGATAGCCGGAGCCGCGCCATCATGCTGGCGAGCATTGCCGCAGCACTCGCATTCTATGTCCTGCGCATGCCTGAGCCAATGGCGGTCTGGCTGATCGCCTTGAAAGGCGCAGGCGTGGCCTTGCTCGCGGTGCTGGCATGGATTGCGGGATCGGGACGCGAAGGCAGGTTGCTTGCAGCGATCATGGCGCTGGGGGCGCTGGGGGATGTGCTGATCGAGTTGAGCCTGGTCGCCGGCGCGGCAGCTTTCCTGGTCGGACACTTGGTGGCCATTGCACTTTACCTGCGAAACCGCAGGCCGTCGCTCTCGCCCAGCCAGAAGCTGCTGGCGCTGGCGATCCTTCTTGCGGTCCCTGCAATCGGATGGAGTCTGCCGGCAGACCGGACGATGGCGCCGCTTGTCCTGCTTTATGCCGTCGCTCTGGCGGCCATGGCAGCGGCGGCATGGACCAGCCGCTTTTCCCGCTATTCAGTCGGGATCGGCGCCGTGCTCTTCGTCCTTTCGGATCTGCTGATCTTCGCGCGCGGCGGTCCGCTGGCGCAGAGCATGCTGCCGCACTTGCTGATCTGGCCGCTCTATTATGCCGGGCAGCTGCTTATCTGCCTTGGCGTGCTTAGCCGTGCTGGCCGGAGGTCGGCAGGATAATCTCGCCATCTTCGGCCCGGCGCAGCGGTCCATGCGCGCGGGCTGCGCCGATCGGCAGTTCGCCGTAGATGTGCGGGAACAGCTGGCCGCCGCGCGATTCTTCCCACCGGACGCAATCGCCCAGTGCCTCAAGGTCGACAGCGACAAGGTGCAGGTCCGTCTGCCCGGCGAAGTGCTTGTCTACCGTACCTGCGAGCTGCTCTTCGGTCGACAAGTGGATGTAGCCGTCGGCAAGGTCCACCGGCGCGCCCTTGAACACGCCGGTTTCCAGCAATTCCGCCATCTGCGGTGCGGTCAGCACCTTGTAGGCGGTCTTCGGGTGGCCGATCATTCTTCCGGCGTTTCTACGGGACCTTCCGGAGCGGCCTCGGCATTGCCTTCATCGTCCCCGCCGGCATCGGCAAGCCGCACGGCGCTGACCACATGTTCCTGGTCGGCAACGTTGAACAGCCGCACACCGGCCGAACCACGGCCGATGACACGCAGGGATTCGAGCGGAAGGCGGATCAGCTTGGCCTGGTCGGTCACCAGCATGAGCTGATCGGCCTGTGCCGCCGGGAAGCTGGCGACAACCGGGCCGTTGCGGGCAATGTTGTCGATATTGGTGATGCCCTGGCCGCCGCGACCGGTCCGGCGGTATTCGTAGGCCGAGGAAAGCTTGCCATAGCCGTTGGCGCAGACCGTAAGGATGAACTGCTCGCGGGCCTGCATTTCGGCATAGCGTTCCGGGCTAAGGGCCGGTTCGCCTTCCTTCTCGCCCTTCCAGGGGGCGAACTTGACGTATTCCTCGCGTTCTTCGCCGGTCGTGCCGACGCGATGGAGGATCGAAAGGCTGATCACCTCGTCGCCTTCCGCCAGCTTCATGGCGCGTACGCCGGTAGAGGCTCGGCTCTGGAATTCGCGGATGTCGTCGGCGGCGAAGCGGATTGCCTTGCCGCTCCGGCTGGCGAGCAGCACGTCGTCATCGGCAGTGAGCAACTCGACACCGATCAGCTTGTCATCGGCGTCGTCGCCTTCGAACTTCATGGCGATCTTGCCGTTCGACGGCACGTTGGCAAATGCGTCCATGGAATTGCGGCGCGCATAGCCCTTGGCCGTCGCGAAGACGACGCTGAGCCCGCCCCATTCGGCCTCGTCCTCGGGCAGGGGCAGCACGGTTTGGATCGTCTCGTCCTTGTCCAGCGCCGGCAGAAGGTTGACGATGGGCCGCCCGCGCGTGGCCGGCCCGCCTTCGGGCAGGCGCCATACCTTCAGGCGATAGACCTTTCCGGCGGTGGAGAAGAACAGCACCGGGTTGTGGGTTGAGGTGACGAACATGGTCTGGACCACGTCCTCGTCCTTCGTCGCCATTCCGGCGCGACCCTTGCCGCCCCGGTTCTGCGCGCGGAAGGTATCGAGCGGGGTGCGCTTGATATAGCCGTCCATGGTCACGGTGACGACCATGTCCTCGCGCTCGATAAGGTCCTCGTCCTCGATACCGTCGGCAGCGGCCGTGATCTGCGAGAGGCGCGGCGTGGCATAGGTCTCGCGGATCTGCACCAGTTCGTCGCGCATTACGCCGTAAAGCTTCACGCGATCAGCCAGGATCGAAAGGTATTCCTCGATGGCGGCAGCCAGTTCCTTCAGCTCGTCACCGATCTCGTCCCGGCCCAGGGCCGTCAGGCGGTGAAGCCGCAGGTCGAGGATTGCCTTCACCTGGACTTCCGACAGGCGGTAGGTTCCGCCGGTCTGCTCGGCATCGGGTTCGATCGCCTCGACCAGGCGGATGTACTGGGCAATGTCGCCAATCGGCCATTCGCGCGAGAGCAGGGCAGCGCGGGCGGCGGCCGGGTTCGACGAACCACGGATGATCTTCACCACCTCGTCGAGGTTCGTCACCGCGACGACGAGGCCAAGCAGGATGTGGGCCCGATCACGCGCTTTGTTCAGTTCGAACTTGGTGCGGCGGGTAATCACTTCCTCGCGGAAGGTGACGAAGGCGGAGATGATGTCGCGCAGCGTCATCACTTCCGGACGTCCGCCGCGGATCGCCAGCATATTGGCCGGGAACGAGCTTTGCGCCGGGGTGTTGCGCCAAATCTGGTTGAGCACGACTTCCGGCGTAGCATCGCGCTTCAGGTCGACGACCACGCGAACGCCCTCGCGGTTCGATTCGTCGCGGATGTCGGAAATGCCTTCGATCCGCTTGTCCTTGGCGGCTTCGGCGATCTTTTCGACAAGGTTCGACTTGCCGACCTGGTAGGGGATCGAGGTGAGGACAATCGAGCGGCGGTCGCCCCGGCCTTCCTCGATCTCGTGCCGGCAGCGCATGATGATGGAACCGCGCCCGGTAAGATAGGCAGAGCGGGCACCGGCCTGGCCAAGGATCAGCGGCGCGGTCGGGAAATCGGGGGCCGGGATGATCTGGAACAGTTCCTCGGTCGTGATCGCCGGGTTTTCCATGTAGGCCAGGCAGCCGTCGATCACTTCGCCCAGGTTGTGCGGCGGGATGTTCGTCGCCATGCCCACGGCGATACCGCCAGCGCCGTTGACGAGCAGGTTGGGGAACCGCGCGGGAAGGACCTGCGGCTCCTGGCGGGAGCCGTCGTAGTTGTCCTGGAAGTTGACCGTGTCCTTGTCGAGATCGTCGAGCAGGGCATTGGCCACCCGGGCAAGGCGCGCTTCGGTATAACGCATCGATGCCGGCGGATCGGGATCCATCGAGCCGAAGTTGCCTTGGCCGTCAATCAGCGACAGTCGCATCGACCAGTCCTGCGTCATGCGCGCCAAAGCGTCATAGATCGCGGCATCGCCGTGCGGGTGATAGTTACCCATCACGTCACCGACGATCTTGGCCGATTTGCGATAGGGCCGGCCAGCAACCATGCCGCCTTCCTGGGCGGCAAAAAGGATGCGGCGGTGGACCGGCTTCAACCCGTCGCGAACATCGGGCAGGGCGCGCGCCACGATCACGCTCATCGCGTAATCGAGGTAGCTGGACTTCATTTCATCGACGATGTCGACTCGCGGAAAGTCACCTGCCGGCTGAAGGGTCTCGGGGGTATCGGTTTCGTCGCTCACAGTCGCCGGATTCTTATGTCTGTTGCTGGTCGAAAGCTCCTAGGCCAAAGCACCGGAAAGGGCCAGCGCGAGAGGGGGTGCAGGGGGCTTGCGGGGCTCTTTTTCCACACTTTGCAGGCCGGACAGCCGTCCGGCCATTCAATTGCCGTTCACGCCGCCAATTCTAGGTGCGCGGCATTGCAAAAGACGGAATTCCCCGCCAATGCGGGGAGGGAAGTCTTGGAGCCTGCCAGCACGGCTGCTGGCCGGCCATTTTGAGGAGTTGATTGCCCATGTTCGCCAAGTTCCGGCACTCCGGCCTGCTCTCGCGCGGCGCCATTGCCCTGGCTCTTGCCGCTGCCACGGCCGGCGCTGCCCTCCCGGCACACGCCGCCAAGAAGGAAAAGGAAGCAGCCGCTCCCGCAGGTCCGAAGCTTTTGATGTCGAAGCCGTACATGGCCAAGGCGCAGGAACTGAACAAGGCGCTTGAAGCCGCACGCACCAAGCCGGAATTCACCGCTGCCCGCCAGAAGCTCGTCGCTGCATTCAACGCCGTCGGTGCCGCGCGCGGTGAAAAGGCGCGCAAGGCTGCCGTTGAGCAGCGTGACGCCGTTGTTACGGAACTGAAGGGTGTGCTCGCCGCAGAGATCGCCCAGTTCGATGCGGTCAGGGCTCTGGAAGCAAGCCCGGACGACAAGTACGTCAGCGGCCAGTTCTACGTCCAGCTGGGCAAGTGGGTCTATGACCTGAACTGGCTCCGAATGGGCTATGAAGCGCAGATCAACAGCGGCAAGGCGCTGGCCGCCGACCTGCCGACCTTCGAATTCGAAGCGGCGAACGCCTGCTATGACATTCCCGACTGGCCCTGCGCGCAAAAGCACTATGCCAACGCCATCGCGCTGGGCAAGCGCGACGGGAACGTCGAGTTGCTGCATGCGGACACCTATTTCCGCCAGAACCAGTTCGCCGAAGGCACGGACATGGTGCTCAAGGCGGTTGCCAGCCGCAAGGCAGCCAACCTGCCGATCGGCCCGGAATGGTACGCCCAGGGCCTCAACCCGGTGTTCCGCGCAAAGATGCTGCCGCAGGCCACCGCGCTGAGCGCCGGCCTTGTCAGCGACTTCCCCAGCGCAACCAACTGGAGCAGCGCCATCCGCGTGCAGCGCTATCTCGGCGGCCTGCAGGGCCAGGACATGATGGACCTGCTGCGCCTGCTCAAGCGCACCGGCGCGTTCGAAGACGGCAACGAATACGTCGAATTCGTCGAACTGGGAGACAAGCTGCGCTATCCGCCGGAAGTGCTCGAGGTGCTCGATCTCGGCTCCAAGGCCGGCAAGCTGAATGTCGAAAGCGACATCTCGCTCAAGGAAATCAAGGCTTCGGCGGTCCTGCACGACAAGGAAGACCGCGCCGGAATTGCGGGCATGGAAACCCGTGCCAAGAGCGCGACTGCCACGCCCGCAGCGGTCAATGCCGCGGCCGACGTCATGCTGACCTACGGGCAGGCAGCAAAGGCGGAAGAGCTGTACAACCTCGCGCTCGCCAAGCCGGGCCTCGACAGGGATCGCATCCTGACCCGGCTTGGCATCGCGCAGATCGATCAGGGCAAGTTCGCCGAGGCGCAGGCGACCTTCGCCAAGGTCGGCGGCGTTCGCACCAACCTTGCCAAGCTGTGGTCGATCTATGCGGCCCAGAAGGCCAAGGGCGGCTAAGGCAGGCCCACAGGAAATCAGGCAAGGGCGGCGGGCAACTGCCGCCCTTTCCTTTTGCGGTCAGTCCACCGGGTGGAAGTGACCGTCCGAATCGTCGAGGACGTGAAGGACGCCGTCCGAGATGGCGAAAAACGCACCGCGAAGCCGAAGTTCGCCGCTTGCCTCCTTGCGGCGGATGCAGGGGAAGGTGCGCAGGTTGTGAAGCGATACCTTCACCCCGGCCTTTTCCATCTCCCGCTCGGCCTCGCGTCCTTGCGTACCGAACTGTGCGGCAACATGTTCGCGCGCATCGTCAAGCAGGGCGATCCAGTCGGCGATGAAGCCACCTTCGCCAGGCTCGGTCCCGTGCAGTTCCTGTGTCAGCGCCGCCTTGCAGCCACCGCACATGCCGTGGCCCATGACCACGATTTCCTTCACTTTCAGCACCTGGACGGCAAATTCCAGCGCGGCGGATACGCCGTGATGGCCGGGTGCCGTCTCGAACGGGGGGACCATCGCGGCGACGTTGCGCACCACGAAGACCTCGCCCGGATCGACGTCGAAGATTTGAGCCGGATCGACGCGGCTGTCAGAGCAGGCGATGACCATGATCTCGGGGCTCTGCCCTTCACGCAGGTCAGCCCAGCGTTCGCGGTTCGGGGTCCAGCCATGTTCGCGGAACCGGCGGTATCCGGCGAGCAGGCGTTCGAGTTGGGGGGAGTGTGCATCGGCCATGCGAACTCCCATGGGCAAGGCGATTGCCTCTGGCAAGGGGGCTGAATGCGGCCTATGGGCGCGTTATGAACGATCTGTCTTCCGCCTCGACCGCCGTTGTTGCCCGGGAAGGCGCTCCCGAGCGTCAGCGCAAGCCCGACTGGATCCGCGTCAAGGCACCGACCAGCCGCGAATATGCCGCCACCCGCGACCTGATGCGCGGGCTGTCGCTGAACACCGTGTGCGAGGAAGCGGCTTGCCCGAACATCGGCGAGTGCTGGAGCAAGAAGCACGCCACCGTCATGATCCTGGGCGATGTTTGCACGCGCGCCTGCGCCTTCTGCAACGTCAAGACTGGCCTGCCGCGCAAGGTCGATCCGCTGGAGCCCGAACACGTGGCCGAAGCGGCGGCCAAGATGGGGCTTGAGCACATCGTCATCACCTCGGTCGACCGCGACGATCTCGCCGATGGCGGGGCCGGGCAGTTCGTCAAGGTGATCGAGGCCCTGCGCCGCACGACTCCGAAGACGACGATCGAAATCCTCACCCCCGATTTCCGCGGCAAGATGCGCGAAGCGGTGGAGGCCATCGTCGCGGCCGGGCCCGACGTGTACAACCACAACCTTGAAACCGTGCCGCGTCTCTATCCCACCATTCGCCCGGGCGCGCGCTATTACGCATCGCTGCGGCTGCTTGAGGAAGTGAAGCGCCACGATCCGATGGTCTTCACCAAGAGCGGCATCATGCTCGGGCTTGGCGAGGAGCGGCTCGAAGTCCACCAGGTGATGGACGACATGCGCAGCGCCGGGATCGATTTCCTGACCATGGGCCAGTACCTGCGTCCGACCCCCAAGCATGCGGAAGTGAAGGAATTCGTCACACCGCAGGCGTTCAATGCCTATGGCGCGATCGCCCGGGCCAAGGGGTTCCTCCAGGTCGCCGCAACGCCGCTGACGCGTTCGTCGTACCACGCCGGCGACGATTTCAAGCAGATGCGCGCCGCGCGTGAGGCGAAGCTGGCGAAGGAAGCGGCGAAGGCCTGATGCCCGGTATTGCGGAAACCCGCCGCCTGCCGTTCTCTGCGGCGCAGATGTTCGACCTGGTGGCCGATGTCGGCCGCTATGGCGAGTTCCTGCCCTGGGTAGTGGCAACGCGCGTACGTTCCGACAGCGAGGACGAGATGATCGCCGACATGCTGGTCGGCTTTTCCGCCATTCGCGAAAAGTTCGCCTCGCGCGTCATCAAGCGGCGGCCGCATTCGATCGAGGTTATCTACCTCGATGGGCCGCTCAAGGACCTCGATAACAAGTGGCAGTTCCGTGACCTGCCGGAAGGCGGGTGCGAGGTGGATTTTTCCGTGCAGTTCAGCTTTCGTAGCGCCCTATTCGAAAAGCTGGCCGGTCAATATTTCGACAAGGCTTTCCGCAAGATGGTAGCCGCTTTTGAGAAGCGAGCTGAGGAACTTTACGGCAGCAGCAGCTCAAGCGCCACCAGCGCTGCCTGAAGCCTGACGTCAGCCCGGGTGCCGGGTTCGAAGTGCTTTTCCTCCGAATCCGAATCCTCCACGCCGCGCAGGGCCTTGGCGAAAACCACCGTGCCCACCGGCTTTTCGCGGCTGCCACCGTCAGGTCCGGCGATGCCGCTGATCGCAACCGCCACGTCGGCACGGCTGTGCTTGAGCGCGCCGTGCGCCATGGCCCAGACACAGGCAATCGAAACGGCCCCGAAGGTGTCGATGATGTCGGGTGAAACGCCCAGAAGTTCCTGCTTGGCCTCGTTCGAATAGGTCACGAACCCGCGGTCCAGAACGGCGGAGGAACCCGCGATCTCGGTCAAGGCTGCCGCGACGAGGCCGCCGGTGCAGCTTTCCGCCACCGCAACCTTGCGGCCGGCAGCGGCGTTTTCCTCAACCACGCGGCGGGCAAGGGTGGTGAGTTCAGGGGGGAGCAGGGATTCGGGCATCTTTGTTCAGGCCTTGCAAATGGCGATCTTGCCGATGCGCGGGTTCTGGCCCTGCGCCATGATGCCCAGCGAAAGGGCAATCAGCTCGGCGGTATTCTCGGGCGGCAGGGGCGAAAGCAGCCACAGCGCGCGATCGATGGGTTTGCAGCGATCGACCGGGATATGTTCCACCATCAGGCTCGTCACTAGCGTATCGACCACCGGTTGCACCGTGGCGTCAGGCAGGTTCTTTACCGCATCGACCATCTGGTTGCCCGCACCGACGCGAAGCAGCGCCGCCTTGGCTTCCGGCCACGCCACGCCTTTGCGTGCTGCATACTTCTCGGCCAGCTTCGTACCTTCGCGCGAAAGGTAGGAATCGCTGCCCAGCGCCTTGCCGCAGCGCTGCGTCGTGCCGGCAATCATGCTCGGCATGGCATAGGTAGCAACAGCCGTCGCCTCGCGCGGTGTCAGGCAGGTCGTATCGGCTGCCAGCGCGACTTGCGACATGGAGAGGGAGCAGAGGGCGGCAATCGAAGCAATGGCGCGCATGGCACTCGCTTTCCGTGTCAGTTGCGGACCAGCAGGGCAACGGCCTGGGCAGCAATGCCTTCGCGCCGGCCGGTGCTGCCGAGTCCTTCCGTGGTCGTCGCCT
Organism: Novosphingobium sp. TH158; assembly: GCF_002855555.1. NCBI lineage: Bacteria > Pseudomonadati > Pseudomonadota > Alphaproteobacteria > Sphingomonadales > Sphingomonadaceae > Novosphingobium > Novosphingobium sp. TH158. The sequence goes on from NZ_PKRT01000001.1 coordinate 446,818, forward strand.
TGACGCTGACGGTGCCAATGTCAACGCCCATGATCTCTGCCAGCCGCGCGCGCATGGCCTCGCGGTGCGGCCCTATTTTCGGCGCTTCGCAGATTATGGTCAGGTCGACGTTGCCGATGCTCCATCCCGCCTCTGCCGCGCGCTGCACGGCATGGGCGAGGAACCGGTCCGAGCTGGCACCCTTCCACTGCGGATCACTAGGCGGGAAGTGCCTCCCGATATCGCCATCTCCCGCCGCGCCGAGGATCGCATCGACGAGCGCATGGATCGCCACGTCCGCATCGCTATGCCCCGCCAGGCCGTGGCTGTGGTCGATCCGTGCTCCGCACAGCCAAAGGTCTTCGCCCTCGACCAGCCGGTGGACGTCATAGCCCGACCCGACGCGGAAGGCTGTAGGAGCCTGCGCAAAATCGCCGGGCGTGGTCAGCTTCTTCAGCACTTCGTCTCCTTCGACCAGGGCCACGCCTATGCCCGCCGCCTGCGCGACTTGCGCATCGTCGCCGGCCAATGGTTCGCCGCTCCACGCGCGATGGGCGGCCAGGATCTCGGGATACCGGAATGCCTGCGGGGTCTGTACGCGGCGCAGCTCTTCCCGGCGCGCGGGCCTCCCCATCATCGCACCTTCGGTCTGGGTCAGCGAGTCGATCACGGGCAGGACGGGAATCGCCGCATCATGGCGGGCGAGGGCATCGAGCAGCCGTTCGAGCACAGCGACCGGAACGTCGGGCCGGGCAGCGTCATGGATCAGCACCGCACTCGGCGCATCGGCCTCAAGGCTTTCCAGAGCGGCGCGGACCGACGCCTGTCGCGTCGCTCCGCCGGTTACCAGCCGCGCGCCGGGAATGCCTGCCAGCGCAGCCTCTGCAATGGCTTCCGCACCTTCGGGAACGGCAACCACGATCGGGGAAATGCCTTCTGCGGCGAATCGTTCCGCCGCATGGCGGAGAAGGGGCTTGCCGCGCCAGGGGGCAAACTGCTTCGGCACAGGCTGGCCAGCGCGCAGCCCGGCTCCGGCAGCAACGATCACGGCAGCTAGGCCGGGCAGCGATTGGGCAATGCGCTCCATGTTCCTGTCGCGGGTAATACCTTGCGGTTCGCGGGGCAATCCACTAAGCGCTGCCCAAATTTTAGGCACAGATCATGAGCTCCGTTCCCGTCCCTCCCCAGTTGAAGCCGATCGCCGTCGGACCGGTCGCGATCGATTGTCCGGTGATCCTCGCCCCGATGACAGGCGTCAGCGATTTGCCGTTCCGCCGGATGGTGCGCCGTTTCGGGTCCGGGCTGAACGTGACAGAGATGATCGCAAGCCCGGCGGCTATCCGCGAAACGCGCCAGTCGCTGCAAAAGGCGATGTGGGATCCGGCCGAGGACCCGGTTTCCATGCAGCTTGTCGGCTGCGAGCCCGCACAGATGGCCGAGGCGGCGAAGCTGGTGGAGGATCGCGGTGCCGCGATTATCGACATCAACATGGGCTGCCCGGTTCGCAAGGTGGTCAACGGCGACGCGGGATCGGCGCTGATGCGCGACGTGCCATTGGCGACCAGGCTGATCGAGGCCACGGTGAAGGCTGTGAAGGTGCCGGTGACGGTGAAGATGCGGATGGGCTGGTGTCATGACAGCCTCAATGCCCCGGAACTCGCCCGCATTGCCGAAGATCTCGGCGCGAAGATGGTGACGATCCACGGCCGCACGCGAAACCAGATGTACCGGGGTGAGGCGGACTGGGGCTTCGTGCGCAGCGTGAAGGATGCGGTTTCCATCCCCGTCATCGTCAACGGTGATATCTGCACGATTGCCGACGTGGCGCAGGCGCTGGAACAGTCCGGCGCGGACGGAGTGATGGTCGGTCGCGGGGCCTATGGCAAACCGTGGCTGCTGGCGCAGATGATGCACTGGCTGCGCACCGGAAGCGCGATAGCAGAGCCTGATATCGACACCCAGTTCGAGACCATGATCGAGCATTACGAGATGATGCTGGAGCTTTACGGCCGGGACACTGGCGTCAAGATGGCACGCAAGCACCTGGGCTGGTACACGAAAGGCCTGCATGGCTCGGCAGAATTCCGAAATAAGGTCAACTTTGTCGATCAAGCTGATGAAGTTTTGAGGCTACTTCGGGAATTCTATGTGCCGTTCCTGAAGCGGCAAGCGGCCTGAGCAGGCTGGCCGTGCCGGACTTCCCCGATGCCCAGCGGCAGCTCGCCTCGATCGGGCTGGCGGTCGTTCTGCTTGGGCCCGGGCAGAAGGTGGTCCAGGCGAACCCGGCAGCCGAACAGTTCTTCGGGCAGAGTCTGCGGCGCTTGCAGGGGCATGCCTTCACCGAACTCGTCGGTTTCGCCGACCCCCGCATGATCGAACGGCTGGCAGACAGCGATGCACCGATATCAGCCTGTGATATCAGTGCGGATTTGCCCGGCATCGGTCCCAAACGGCTCGACATGACGGTTTCGCCCGTGATCGACGAGCAGGGCTGGCAGATCGTCACCCTGCAGGACGCCAGCGCCGCCGAGGCGCTCGGCGGGGATAGCGGCGCGAACGAGGAATCGGTCCTGCGGGCACCCGAAATCCTGGCGCATGAGATCAAGAACCCGCTTTCCGGCATTCGCGGTGCGGCGCAATTGCTGGCCCGCAAGCTCGATGAAAAAGACCGCGCGCTGACCGGGCTGATCGCGGACGAGGTTGATCGCATCGCGCGGCTGATCGACGAGATGCAGGCGCTTTCCAGCCGCACGGTCGCCCCCGTCGGGCCGTGCAACCTGCACGAAGCCGTCCGCCGGGCCCGCGCCGTGCTTGATGCGGCGGGGAAGGGCAAGGCGATCGAGGAAGAATTCGACCCCTCGCTGCCTCCGGTCCTGGGCAGTCGCGACGGTCTGTTGCAGGTATTGATCAACCTCCTCTCGAACGCGGTGGAAGCCTGTCAGGGCAGCCCCGGTGCGCGGGTCATCGTGCGCACGCGGTTTTCCAGCGGCATCCAGCTTTCGGCGGCCACGCCAGGCGCCAAGCCGGTACGCCTGCCCATCGAATTGCGCGTCAGCGATAACGGGCCGGGCGTCGATCCGGCGATGCGCGACCATATTTTCGAGCCCTTCGTCACCACCAAGAAGACCGGGCAGGGCCTGGGCCTCGCACTCGTGCGCAAACTGGTGCGCGACATGAACGGGCGCATCACTCACGAGCGTGACGAGTCTGGCGGATGGACCCATTTCCGCCTGCACCTGCCGCTGGCAACCGCAGAAGGAAAATCCCCGCGATGAGCGTCCTCCTTGTCGAAGACGACATGTCGATCGCAATCGTCATTACCGCGGCGCTGGAGGCCGAGGGTTTCAGCGTGGTCCATTGCGATTCGATTGCTGAGCGCGACAGACTGCTGGGGCAGGGGCGTTATGCGGTTCTGGTGACCGACGTGATGCTGACCGATGGCGACGGCATGGAAGGCCTGCCGACGATCCGCGAGCATTTTCCCGACATGCCGATAATCGTGCTTTCGGCGCAGAACACGCTCGATACGGCAGTGCGGGCCAGCGATACCGGCGCTTTCGAGTATTTCCCCAAGCCGTTCGACATTGACGAGCTTGCCCGCACTGTCAGGCAGGCCGCCGGTGCCACGGGTGGAGCCGGCCTGGGTGATGACGAGCCCGCGCCGCAGGGCCTGCCGCTGGTCGGGCGTTCCGCGCCGATGCAGGCGGTCTATCGCATGATCACCCGCGTACTGCGCAACGACCTAACGGTGCTGATCCTGGGTGAATCGGGAACCGGCAAGGAGCTTGTGGCCGAGGCGATCCACCAGCTGGGCCACCGCCGGGAAGGCCCGTTCGTGGCAGTCAACACCGCCGCGATCCCGGCCGAACTGATCGAGAGCGAGCTGTTCGGTCACGAAAAGGGAGCATTCACAGGAGCCGTGGCCCGGCACATCGGCAAGTTCGAACAGGCCAACGGCGGCACCCTGTTCCTCGACGAGATCGGCGACATGCCGATGCAGGCCCAGACCCGCCTGTTGCGCGCCCTGCAATCCGGTTCGGTTCGCCGGGTCGGCGGTCGCGACGAGGTGAAGGTCGATGTCCGCATCGTTGCCGCCACGAACAAGGACCTGGAGCCGCTGATTGCTGCCGGGCAGTTCCGCGAGGACCTGTTCTACCGGCTCAACGTTGTGCCGATCCACATGCCGCCGCTGCGCGAGCGCGCCGACGATATCGAGGCTCTTGCCCGCCACTTCCTGGTGCTGGCCGCGGGAGAGGGCTTGCCGAGGCACCAGCTATCCGCCGATGGCGCAGCGTTCCTTGCCCGCCAGCCCTGGCGCGGGAACGTGCGTGAGCTGCGCAATTTCATCTACCGGGCTGCGCTGCTCGCCCGAGAAGACGTGATCGACGAAGCGGCGCTGGCGCCCTTGCTCGCCAGCCAGCCGCGCGAAGGCGCGGACGGGCAGGGGGCGGAGAACCTCGAAGAGGCAGTGGCGCGCTGGCTGGTTCGCAATGCACCCAGGCCCGGACAGGTCTATGACGAGGCCCTTGCCGCTTTCGAACGTCCGCTTTTTGCCGAGGTGCTGCGGGAAACAGGCGGCAACCAGCTGCGCGCGGCGCAGATTTTGGGCATCAATCGCAACACCTTGCGCAAGCGCATAGGCGAGTTGGGGATCGACCCGGACGCTTATGCCCGAAGGAATTGACGCGCTCGAAACAAAGGCCTTGCAATTCTGCAACAGTCACGTTGTAACCCTGCAACGATGAGTGAAATTCAGGCCCGAAAGCGCAGTGCATTGCAGCGTTTTTGGCGGCGTATGCAGGTTTCTGCCCGCCGGGCGAATTTCATTGCGACACTGGCGTTTCTCTCCGGCCTGGCCTTTGTCATCATGTCGGGCATCACCTGGTACACGGTGACCCAGCCGGACGAGAAGGGGAACCTTCTCAGCACCAATGTAACGGCCTCGCTGCTGATCGGCACACTGGTTCCGGCCATGACCCTGCTGGTCCTGCTCGGCCGTCGCCTGGCAAAGCAACGCGCGGCGGAAACGCTGGGCGGCACCGGGCGTTTGCACACGCAGCTTGTGCTGCTGTTCTCGATCATCGCGGCAATTCCGACGCTGCTGGTCGTGATCTTCGCCTCCGTCCTGTTTCAGTCGGGCGTCGAGTTCTGGTTCTCTGACAAGTCGCGCGGGCTGCTGGAGAACGCCAACAAGCTGGCGCGCGGCTATTACGAGCAGAATGTCCGTGACGTGGGCAATGAATCGATCATGATGGCCAGCGACCTGCACCAGTACCTCGGGCAGGTGCCGATCCTCAGCCCCGCCTTCCGCGAAGGCTATTCCTATCAGGTGCTCAACCGGCGGCTGAACGAAAGCGCGATCCTGCAAAAGGGGCCGGACGGCAAGCTGCTGACTGTCGCCATCGTCGATCCCGAAGGCAATGCGACGCGCGAACGGGTAAAGCCCGCCACGCTGGCTCGTCTCGAGAAAGGTGAGCCGCTGGTGGTTGAGGTCAACGCCAACCGCGTCGAGGCGGTCACGGCGATCGACCGGCAGGCTGGCATTTATCTCTATGCCGCTCGCAGCTCGGACCTGCTTGCTTTCAGCCAGGGCCAGCGAGCCGAGAATATCGTGCGCGATTACGAGCTTCTGACCGCGCGTGCCCGGCAATTGCAGCTGCGCTTCAACATCCTGCTGTTCACCTTCTCGCTCGCGATTGTCGGCTTTGCGGTGTGGATCGCCCTGCGCTTTGCGGACCGGCAGGTGAAGCCGCTTTACGATCTGGTTTCCGCTGCGCGGCAGGTTGGTGCCGGTAACTTCTCGATGCGGGTCGAAGGACGCACCGGCGCGGACGAGGTGGGCCTGCTCAACCGCGCCTTCAACCGCATGACCGCGCAGCTGGAACGTCAGACGCAGGCCCTCGTCAGCGCCAACCAGCAGTTGCATGAACGCCGCGCCTTTATCGAGGCGGTTCTGGAATCGGTTTCCGCCGGCGTCATCTCGATTGACGGTGATGGCGAGATCAAGCTGATCAACAGTCCCGCAATGCGCCTGCTGTTCGATCGATCCGAGCAGGAGCCGATTGACACCAGCCTGGCAGAAGCCGCACCGCAGCTGGCCGCGCTTGTCGAGACCGGGCGCGATCAGGCGGTGATCCAGTACGGCAAGGGCAACGAACTGCTGACCCTTGCGGTGAAGATCGCAAAGGACCGCACTGGTCACGTGATATCATTTGAAGATATCACGCGGCAGGTCCTCGACCAGAGGCAGGCGGCGTGGTCGGATGTCGCCCGTCGCATCGCGCACGAGATCAAGAACCCGCTTACCCCGATCCAGCTCGCGACTGAGCGGCTCAACCGCCGGTACAAGAAGCAGATCGAACAGGATCCGGAACTGTTCGAGGAACTGACCAGCACCATCATCCGGCAGGTGGGGGACCTGCGCAAGATGGTCGACGAGTTCTCCTCCTTCGCGCGTCTGCCTAAGCCCGTGTTCCGCAACGAAGATCCGGTCGATCTGGCCCGGCAGGCGCTGTTCCTTCAGGAAGTTGCCCGTCCGGACATCGATTTCTCGTTCAGCGCCGATGCGGCCATGCCAGATCGCGTGATGTGCGATCGCCACCAGTTCGGCCAGGCGATGACCAACGTGCTGAAGAATGCAACCGAAGCGGTGGAAGCGCGGGCGCGCAGCGCCGCGGCGGACTATCGCGGCAAGGTCTCGGTTTCGATGCGCGGGGAAGGGGAGTCCTTCGTCATCGCAATAACTGACAATGGCATCGGCCTGCCACAGGACCGCGAGCGGATCGTCGAGCCCTATGTAACCACGCGCGAGAAGGGCACGGGGCTCGGCCTCGCTATCGTCAAGAAGATCGTCGAGGAACACGGCGGCGAGATGACCTTCGCTTCGGTCGAAAGCGGGGGAACCCAGGTCACAATGCGTTTTGCGCGCGATCCGCTCTCGGGTGAGCGGGCGCCACAGGCAGCGGAATAGGTTGGAGCACAAGGAATGGCACTCGAGATTCTGATCGTCGACGATGAACGCGATATCCGCGATCTTGTCGCCGGCGTGCTCAGCGATGAGGGCTACGAATGCCGCACTGCGGGAGACAGCGCCGCAGCGCTTGCCGCCATCGACGAGCGCCGGCCGAGCCTGGTGCTGCTCGACGTCTGGCTGCACGGCAGCCCGATGGACGGGCTGGAAGTGCTCGATGCGATCAAGGCGCGCGAACCGGAACTGCCGGTGATCATCTTTTCGGGTCACGGCAATATTGATACGGCAGTCTCGGCCATCAGCCGCGGCGCGATGGATTTCATCGAAAAGCCTTTCGAGGCCGAACGACTGCTGCTGCTGGTTGGCCGGGCGACCGAGACGGAGCGGCTGCGGCGCGAAAATGCGCGGCTGCGGCAGAATACGGCGCCGGAGTTCGAATTCACCGGAAATTCCAGTGCGATCAACCAGGTGAGGGCAACTCTTAAACGGGTTGCTAACACTGGGAGCCGCCTGCTCATCACGGGGCCGGCAGGTTCCGGCAAGGAAGTCGCGGCTCGCATCCTCCATTCCTGGAGCCCGCGCGCCGGCAACGCCTTCGTCAGCGTCAATTCCGCTCGCATCACCCCTGAACGCTTCGAGCAGGAGCTTTTCGGCGAAGAGCAGGATGGCAACCTCCTTCGCCCCGGCCTTCTCGAAATGGCAGACGGCGGCACGCTCTATTTCGATGAAGTGGCCGACATGCCGCTCTCGACGCAGGCGCGCATCCTGCGGGTGCTGACCGAACAGGCTTTCGTGCGGGTTGGCGGCAACCGGCAGGTGAGGGTGGATGTGCGCGTCATCTCCTCGACCTCCAAGGATCTTGAAAAGGAGATTGCCGAGCGCCGGTTCCGCGAGGACCTGTTCTATCGGCTCAATGTCGTGCCGGTTGCAGTCCCCGCGCTTTCCGACCGGCGCGATGACATTCCGGTGCTCGTCGATCACTTCTTCGCGCGCTATGCCGCCGATCAGGGCCTTGCGCCGCCGGAAATCGCTCCGGAAGCCATGGCCGCGCTGCAAAGCTACGAGTGGCCCGGCAACGTGCGCCAGTTGCGCAATGTCGTGGAACGCACCGTGATCCTTACGCCGCGCGACAAGCTCGACCGGATCGAATCGGACATGCTGCCGCCCGAAATCCTTTCAGGCCGGATTGCCGGTGACAGCGGCATGTCGTCGCTGATGGGGGTGCCGCTGCGCGAGGCCCGTGAAAACTTCGAGCGGGAGTACCTTCGGGTCCAGATCCGGCGGTTTTCCGGGAACATCTCGAAGACCGCGACGTTCATCGGCATGGAGCGATCGGCACTTCACCGCAAGCTGAAGCTGCTGGGCATGGCAGGCAAGGAAGGCGACGAAGAGGGCGATTCCTGACACGATTTGTGTGATCGTGGATCGATTTCTTGATTTACCTCACTGACACAAGGTTGTAACTTCCTGAGACAAACGGCTGTTTTCATCCGCGCGCAAGCGGGACGGATGGCCAGATCGCGGACCGTATCAGCGGCCGCCAAGATAGAAGGAAAGACCATATGCCAACCTCAGGAAAGACCCTCTCCGCGCGTCCCCGCTCCACGCCGGAACCGAAGGAGGAGGTCGTGCCCGTATCCGGCAAGGGCAGCCCCAATCTCCAGGATCAGTTCCTCAACCTGCTGCGCCGCAACAAGACCCCGGTGACGATGTTCCTCGTCAAGGGCGTGAAGCTGCAGGGTATCGTGACCTGGTTTGACAATTTCTCGATCCTGCTGCGTCGCGACGGTGCATCCCAGCTTGTCTACAAGCACGCGATCAGCACGATCATGCCCAGCCAGCCGGTCGATGCGCGCCAGTTCACCAGCGCGGAAGGCAACAAGAAACAGCGCCTGCTGCAGGACGTGTTCCTGGCCTCGGTTCGCCAGGCAGGCGTGCAGGTCACCATGTTCCTGGTCAATGGCGTGATGCTGCAGGGTCGCGTTGCGGCCTATGACCTGTTTTGCATGCTGCTCGAACGCGAAGGCTACGTGCAGCTTGCCTACAAGCATGCTGTCTCGACCATCCAGCCGGTCACCCCGGTCGACCTGCATGGCGAGGACGACGAGGACGAAGCCTGAACCAGAATGAAGACCTTGCTGGCGAGGTAACCCGCGGTGCCCGGGCCGTGGTCGTGTGCCCGGTGATCCGGGGCAAGGGCCGCGGCGGCGAGGTCGACAGCGACAGCCGGCTCGAAGAGGCCAAGGGGCTGGCACTGGCCATCGGACTGGTCGTTGCCGAACGGCTGATCATCCCCATTCGCGATCCCAAAGCGGGCACGCTGTTCGGGGAAGGGCAGATCCAGAACATTGCCACCGCCTGCACCTTAGGCGAGGCAGAGCTGGTGGTGGTGGACGGCTCGCTCACCGCGATCCAGCAGCGCAACCTTGAGGAAAAGCTGAAGCGCAAGGTTATCGACCGGACCGGGCTGATCCTCGAAATCTTCGGCGAACGTGCCCGGACCGCCGAAGGGCGCCTTCAGGTCGAGCTTGCCCACCTTGATTACCAGGCGGGCCGGCTCGTTCGCAGCTGGACACACCTTGAGCGCCAGCGCGGCGGTTTTGGCTTCCTTGGCGGCCCAGGCGAAACTCAGATCGAGGCGGACCGCCGGATGATCCGCGATCGCATGGCGCGGCTGCGGCGCGAGCTTGAGCAGGTGCGCCGCACGCGGGGCTTGCACCGACAGCGGCGCGGCAAGGCACCTTGGCCCGTGATCGCGCTGGTGGGTTACACCAATGCCGGCAAGAGCACGCTGTTCAACCGTCTCACGGGTGCCGACGTCATGGCGGAAGACCTGCTCTTCGCCACGCTCGATCCGACCATGCGCGCGATCCGGCTGCCCGGGGTCGAAAAGGCCATCCTTTCGGATACCGTGGGCTTCATTTCCGACCTGCCGACCCAGCTTGTCGCGGCCTTCCGCGCGACGCTTGAGGAGGTGACCGCGGCCGATGTCATCGTCCACGTGCGCGATATCGCCAATCCCGACAGCGCGGCGCAAAAGGCGCAGGTTCTCGAAGTGCTCGCCGGGCTCGGGATTGTCGATGGCGAGGAAGACGGCGAAGCGCGGGTTCCTATTGTCGAAGTCTGGAACAAATGGGATCTTCTCGATCCCGCGCAAGTCGAAGATCTGGAGGAAAAGCGGCAGCGGCGCAGGGATGAGAAGATCATTATCCTGTCCGCACTTACCGGTCATAATTGCAGTGTTCTGCTAGAAGAATTGGGCGCCTTGCTGACGGGCGATGCGCGCCTTCACCTGTTCACGATTCCCGCCAGCGACGGCCAGCGGATAGCGTGGCTGCATTCGCATGGCGAAGTGGTGGGCGACGAGGATGGCGGAGAAGGGGAGGAGGGCCCCCTGAGGCGGCTCAGCGTTCGGCTGACGCCGCGTGAACTGGGGCGCTATTCACGCCTCTGAGGCCTTTGCGGCGCTCCACAAGGCTTCCTGAGCCTCGAGGTCTAGTCCAGCAAAATCAGCGCCGCTGGCTCTGGCAATCTCTTCCATCTGGCGAAAGCGGCGTTCGAACTTCGCATTGGCAGCCCGCAGGGCATCTTCGGGCGCTATGCCGAGTTTGCGGACGAGGTTTACCGCTGCGAACAGCATATCGCCGGCTTCTTCGACAATGTGGTCCGGTTCGCAAGCCTCGGCGAGCTCGGCCATTTCCTCGCGCAGCTTGTCTGCCGGTCCTTCGGCATCGGGCCAGTCGAAACCGACACGAGCTGCGCGTTTCTGCAGCTTTTCCGCGCGCATCAGCGCCGGCAGGGCGATGGCAACGCCATCGAGCGCGCTGGTGGCGCCTTTGGCGGCGCGTTCCTCGGCCTTGAGCGCTTCCCAGCGTTGTTCGCGTGACTGGCCCAGATCTGGCGCGTCACCGAACACGTGCGGATGGCGCGCTTCCATTTTCTCGCTGATGGCTGTCGCGACAGCATCGAAATCGAACAGTCCGGCTTCTTCGGCCATGCGGGCGTGGAACACGACCTGAAGCAGCAGGTCTCCAAGTTCATCCTTCAAGGCCGCCATGTCGCGCCTTAGGATCGCATCGGTAACCTCATAGGCTTCCTCGATCGTGTAGGGCGCGATCGTCTCAAATGTTTGCGCGACATCCCATTCGCATCCGGTCTGCGGATCGCGCAGCCGGGCCATGATGGAGAGAAGGCGGTTCAGAGGTTCGGACATATTGGATTGATAATATATATTATGTTAAATAGAGGCGCGGGCACAGGGTAGGTCAGGCCCCTGAACCCAGCCGGGAAACGATAAAAGTCAGGCCCGCGATAATCACCGCCCAGGCTACTGCCATCATCATCGACTTCTCGAACGGAACGCGATGGCTGCGATAAGACCGCCAGGCCAGGAATGCCGCGGCTGTCATCGCCAGCAAGGAAAACACAACCTCCGGACTGATCATGCCACGATCTCCATGCCATCGAAGCCGACCTTCACATGGTCCGGCACTTCGGCGCTCAAAGTGGCATAATCGAGCGACTTGTCGAGATGCGTCAGAACGGTTGTACCAGCACGTGTCGCTTCGGCCAGTTCGAGCGACATTCCCAGATGCGCATGCGTTGGATGCGGCTCACGGCGCAGGCAATCGACGATCAGCAGGTCGCAACCGTAAAACAGGTCGACCATATCCTTCGTAATTGCGCTGAAGTCTGTGGCGTAAACTATAGACTTTCCGTCACAATCGAAGCGGAATCCGGTCGTCTCTCCGGGCCCGTGCGGCATCTGCACCCAGCCGATGCCGATCCCTGCACAGATCCGGACGTGATCCAGCGTATCGAGCGAGATGATCGTTGGATAGCCGTGCTGCCCGGCAAAGGCATAGCCGAAGCGCTGGCGCAGGATGCGCACGTTATCGCCATTGGCATAACCGGGGATCGGTCCGGCTCGCCCGTAGCGCAGGACGCGAAGGTCATCGATGCCGTGGCAATGGTCGGCATGTTCGTGGGTCCAGAACACGCCGTCGATCCGGTCGATATCATTGGCCAGCAACTGCGACCGCAGGTCTGTCGAGGTATCGACGAGCAAGCGGGCTCCATCGTTGCTCTCGATCAGCACGGATGCCCGGCTGCGGCGGTTGCGCGGTTCCGCGGGATCGCATTCGCCCCAGTCGTTGCCGACCCGTGGCACCCCGGTGGAAGTTCCCGATCCAAGGATCAGCGCCTTCATGCGGCTGCCTTGCTGAAAAGCCTGAAGAAATTGCGCGTGGTCGCTTCGCGGAGCTGATCCTCGCTCACCCCGCGCAGCCCCGCCACAAACCACGTGGTATCGGCCACGAACGCCGGTTCGCACGTCTTTCCGCGATGCGGGACCGGCGCAAGGAAGGGCGAGTCCGTCTCGACAAGCAAGCGGTCCTCGGGAACCTCGGCGGCCACTTCCTGAAGCTCCTTCGCGTTCTTGAAAGTGACGATACCAGATAATGATATCATCAGGCCAAGATCGATCATCTGCCGCGCAAAGCCCGCAGATGCGGTGAAGCAATGGATCAGCGCCGGGAAGGCGCCCTTCTCCATTTCCTCTGCGATGATTGCGGCAGTATCCGCTTCGGCATCACGCGTGTGGACAATCAGGGGCAGCGCGGTTTCGCGCGAAACGGCGATATGGGTGCGAAACAGCGCCTGCTGCGTCGCCCGGTCGGAATGGTCGTAATAGTAATCGAGGCCCGTCTCGCCGATGGCGATCACGCGCGGATGGGCGGCAGCCTCGATCAGCGCCCCCTCACCCAGATCGGCATGGGCGTCGGCCTCGTGCGGATGGATGCCGACACTGGCCCAGACATCGTTCTCGCGCTCGGCCAGGCCGATGATATCCGCCCATTCGCGCTGACGGGTCGAGATGTTGAGGAAGCCGGTGACTCCGGCTTCGCGCGCGCGGGCGAGCACTGCCTGCTGGTCTTCGACCAGGCCCTTGTAGTTCAGGTGGCAGTGCGAATCGATCAGCATCAGGCGTCTTCGGCAGGCAGTTCGAGGCGCGGGAACACACCGACCGGCTGCGACAGCGTGAAACCGCTGGAGACGAGGCGGCCGTACCATTCAGCATCGTCATAGGCGGCGTAGTTGCGCTCATCGGCAGGCACGCCCATCTGGTCGAGCAGCCTGTCTGCTGAGGCGGGAACAAGGGCGCGAACGGCAATCGCCAGCTCCCGCACGGCGCGGAACAGTGTCAGCAGGACGACTGCCATCCGGTCCGGGTCGGTTTTCTTGAGGGTCCACGGCGCCTGCTCGTCCACGTACTGGTTGCAGGCAAAAACGGCGCGCATCCAGGCATCGGTGCCTGCGGTGAAGTCCAGCGCATCGAACGCCTGCGGAAGATCCGACTGGCAGGCATTGCGCACCGTCGCCAGCAGGGTGGCATCGGCTTCGGCCGGGGTAAAGTCCGCCAGCTTGCCGTCGAGGTTCTTGAAAATCATCGACAGCACGCGCTGCGCGAGGTTGCCGAACGAATTGGCCAGTTCCGCATTGCAGCGCGTGACGATGGCTTCGGGCGAATAGGAACCGTCCTGCCCGAAGGCGACTTCGCGCATCAGGAAATAGCGCAGGGCATCGACGCCGAAGCGCTCTGCCAGCTCCAGCGGATCGGTGACATTGCCAAGCGACTTCGATTCCTTCTGCCCGCGGTTGAGCAGGAAGCCGTGGCCGAACACCTGTTTGGGCAGCGGAAGGCCGGCGCTCATCAGGAAGGCGGGCCAGTAGATCGTGTGGAAGCGGACGATGTCCTTGCCGATCAGGTGCAGGTCTGCCGGCCACCACTTGGCCATTTCTGGCGTTTCATCGGGAAAGCCGAGGCCGGTGATGTAGTTCGTCAGGGCATCGACCCACACGTACATCACGTGGTTATCGCTGCCCGGCACCTTGACGCCCCAGTCGAAGCTGGTCCGCGACACCGAAAGATCGCGCAGGCCGCCCTCGACGAAACGTGTCACTTCATTGCGGCGGCTGTCGGGCTGGAGGAATTCCGGGTGATCGCGGTACAGCGCCAGTAGCGGTCCGGCATATTTGGAAAGGCGGAAGAACCAGCTTTCCTCAACCGTCCATTCGACCGGCGTGCCCTGCGGCGAGAGCTTCTGGCCCCCTTCCCCTGCGGTCAGTTCGCTTTCATCGTAATAGGCCTCGTCACGGATCGAATACCAGCCCTCGTAGCGATCGAGGTAGAGATCGCCCTTGGCTTCCATTCGCCGCCACAACTCCTGAACCGAGGCGTGATGACGCGGTTCCGTGGTGCGCAGGAAAACATCATACGAGACATTCAGTGCATCGCACATATCGATGAAATACTGCGACATTTCATCAGACAGTTCTTTCGGCGTCTTGCCCAGGTCCCGTGCCTTCTGGGCCATCTTCAGGCCGTGCTCGTCAGTCCCGGTCTGGAAGCGCACGTCCCTGCCCCGCAGCCGCTGGTGGCGGGCGATGACATCGGCGGCGATCGCTTCATAGGCATGGCCGATGTGCGGCTTGCCGTTAGGATAGGAAATCGCGGTGGTAATGTAGAAGGGTTCGGCCATGGCCGGTTGCGCACTTTCTCTGCCTGAAGTCAGGCGGTCTCTCTAGGCATCGCAGCCGAGGCCAGCAACCCGCCAATTTCCATGGCGAGCAGTCCGGGTTCGAAATTGGCCGTGGGCGCTTCTGCCGTCAGCTGCGCCAGCGCGGCGTGAACGTCGACCACACGCGCCTGTTGCGCGGCGCTCATGCCGCGAAGGTTGCCGGCCAGGACGGCACGGGCGAGGTCGAGCGTCGCCTGGATACGCTCGCGGGTCGGCCTCGCGCCGATTTGCGCGGCAAGCTCTCCGCGCAGGGTAAACTGCGCATCGCCTTCCGCGACCAGCTGCTGCATGATCCGGTGCAACGCACCAAGGTCCTGATCGACGAAATCTAGCGCGGCGCCTGGCGATCCCTGGGCGGCGGCAATGGCGGCGGCACGGGTCGCGCTGTCGGCCTGCGGCGTTTCCTGCGCGACGATGCGGTTCATCTCGGCATCGGTGAGAGCCGGGAACCGCAGGATCCGGCAGCGCGACCGGATGGTGGGCAGCAATCGCGCAGGCCGATGCGTCACCAGCAAGAAGAAGGTGCCGACCGGTGGTTCCTCAAGGCTTTTGAGCAGTGCGTTGGAGGCGCTTTTCTCAAGATCGTCAGCCGGGTCGAAGATCACCGCGCGGCGGGGACCGAGCGTCGGGCGGGTGACGAGCCGGTGCTGCAAGGCGCGAACTTCGTCGACGGGGATCGAGCGCTTGCGCTTGTAGGCCTGCCCGTCGTCGCGCTTCTTGGTTTCTTCCTTGTTCTCGGGCGGATGCTCCGGGATCAGGATGTCGGGGTGATGATCGAAAGGCGGTTGGGGAACGCCTGCCTGCGCGACCAGTTCGGCGGCGGCAGCGCGGGCAAACAGCCCTTTTCCTGTGCCTTTCGGTCCGACGAGCATCCAGGCGTGGTGCATCCGTTCGCCAGCCATGGCCGCGCGCCATTCGCGCCAGGCATCGTCATGGCCGATGAGGCTCATTCCCCGATATCCAGTGCGGCCAGAACCAGCGTGTGGGTCTGTTCGGGCGTTCCATCGCCATCGATCCGGGCAAAGCGCGCAGGATCTGCGCTGGCGAAGCGGTCGAAGGCAGCGGCTACGCGGGCGTGGAAATCGGCAGGACGACCGCCGATGCGGTCCGCGCTGTCTCCGTCCCGCGCGGCGAGCCGCCCGGCGGCGACATCGGGGCTGACCTCGATCAGCAAGGTCAGGTCCGGCAGAAGGCCATGGCTGCCGATGCGGTGCAGTTCCATGATCTCGGCATCGGAAAGGCCGCCGCCGCCGCCCTGATAGGCCCTGCTGGAATCAACGAAGCGATCGCAGACGACCCACGCGCCGCGCTCTACCGCAGGCAGGATCAGGCGCTCGACATGGTCAGACCGGGCCGCAGCAAACAGCAGCGCTTCGGCGCGGGCGTTCCAGCCATCGCCATCAAGGCCGAGCAACAGGCCCCGGATGGCTTCCGCGCCGGGCGTGCCTCCCGGCTCACGCGTGACCACGACTTCCACCCCGCGGAGGCGCAGGGCATCGGCCAGCAGGCGGGCCTGGGTGCTCTTGCCAGCCCCTTCCCCGCCTTCCAGCGCGATGAAGCGACCACGGCTCAAAGAAACGGGCTCACGATGCCGTTGCGCAAACGCTCCATCCAGTTCGCAGGCCGCACATCGGCGCCGGCGAACAGCGGAACGCGGTGGGGTTCGCCCTTCCCGGCGCGGATTTCCAGCGATGCCACCCTGCTTCCCTTCGCGATCGGTGCCTCGATCGGTCCGTCATAGACGATGCGCAGCGCGGCGTCGCCCTTTGCGTCGCGGGGCAAGGTGATGCCGAAAGCTGCCGGCGCGACCAGCGGCACATGCAGCGTGTTGCCCCCCTGGACGCGCGCTTCGCCCACCTGCGCGCCGGGTGCGAAGATCGGGCGGTTGGAAAAGGCGGCAAAGCCCCATTCCATCAGCACACGGGCAGCGGCATCACGCTCCTTGGCGCGGTTACCCCCGGCCACGACCATCACCAGCCGCCGGCCATCGCGCTCGGCCGAGCCGAGGTAGCCGAAGCCGGCCTGGTTGGTGAAGCCGGTCTTGATGCCGTCGGCCCCCTTGACCACGCCGATCAGCGGATCGTGGTTTTGCTTGGTCTTGTCGCCCCAGACGAGCGACTTGTGGCCGATATAGCGCTTGTAGCGTTCCGGGTGGCCGGCCACGATCGCCCCGGCCAGCGTTACCAGGTCGCGCGCGGTGACATAGGTTTCGCCTTCGTCCATCCAGCCGTTGGGCGTGCCGAAATGGCTGTTGGTCATGCCGATGCGGCGGGCTTCGGCATTCATCAGCGCCAGCCAGTTCTGCATCGATCCGCCCGCGCCCTCCGCCAGCACGGCCGAGGCGTCGTTGGCGGAAACCGTGGCGATGCCCAGCAGCAGGTCATTCACCGTCGGCTTCTGGGACGGGTCGAGGTACATCGTCGTGCCAACGCGCTGCCACTTGCGGAAAGCCTCAAGGCTCATCGGCATGACCTGTTCGGGCCTGATCCGCCCCTGCCGCATCTGTTCGAAAGCGGTATAGAGCGTCATCACCTTGGTGATCGAAGCCGGTACGAAGCGCCGGTCCGGCTCCTTGGAATAGAGCACTTGCCCCGATCCCATGTCGACGAGGAAAGCGATCGGCACCTTGTCCAGCTCCGCCGGCGGGCGGGCAGGATCGGCCTGGACAATTGCGGGCATGGCCGGCTGCGGCGCATCGATGACCGATGTCACCATGTCGATCGGCGCAGACAGCACAGGCATGGCTGCCAGCGGCAAGGCCAGCAGCGGCAGGAATTTCAGGGCGCTTCTTTTCAATTCGGTTCCCGCGTGCAGGCAGCGCGCGGATCCCGGATTCCCGTCAGTTCGCGCGCTGGATTCGTGCTTCGCTATAGCCAGCCGCCTTGGCCTTCGCCAGCGCGGCTTCGGCTTGTCCACGGGTGGCGAACGGCCCCAGCCGCACGCGGTGCAGGCTGGCTGCGGAAGAAACCCGCGCGCCCAGTGCCTTGGCGATGGTCCCTGCCTTTTCGGCGCTTGAGAAGGCACCGACCTGCACGATCAGGCTGCCTGCGGGAACCGGCTTTTCCGGTGCTTTTGCCACGGGTGCCACGGGTGCCTTTACAACCGGCACCTTGACCACCGCCGGCTTTTCAGCAGCGGGAACCGGGGCCGCGGCGGCAGCAACTGCTTCGTTTGCCTTGGGCATCGGCAGCAGTGCGGGAGCCGAGCCAGGCTCCAGCTTCCGGCGCAGAACCGCAACCAGCGACTTGGGCGTATCGATGCGCAGCGGTGCCGCACGGCCTTCTCGCAGGGCAGCGCGTTCGGGCTCGGGCGGATTGACCCGGCGGATGCGGATCGGCGCGCGCTCTGCGGTCACGCCAAGCTGGTTGGCAGCCCCAGGCGAAAGTTCGACAATCTGCGACCCCGCCATGGGGCCGCGGCGCGTAACCCTAACGAGGATCGTCCGTCCGCTGTCGAGAGAGGTTACCTCGGCATAGCTGGGCAGCGGCAGGGTGCGGTGGGCAATGGTAATCCCTTGGTCTCCGCCCACGTCCACGCCGGCATAGCCGACCTGGTCGAAATTGAGCCTGTCCTGCGGGGTATAGGTGACACCATCGACCACGAAGGGATCACCCAGAACCATTGGATAGTCGGCCGCCGGACCGGTGGTAAGCGCCTGCGAGGCGGAGGCAAGCGTGCCGCTATCGGCGCCATTACCCCCGCACGCGGCGAGCATCGTGGTAAGCATCAGCGCCGCAATGCGGCTAGCGGGAGATCTCATCTGCAAGCAACCCCACGGAAAGAGCGTAGAAGTTCGAGCAGTTATAGTGGAGGATAACCCGATAATTCCCGGTTAACAGGTAAGCGGGAGTGCCCGGCCCGTCGGGTTCGAACAGGCTGGCCATGACGGAATCTTCGATCGGTGCAAGTGGCTGGATGCCCAGCGCCTTCCATTCCGCCACGGTCATCCAGCGCGAATGGCGGGCATGAACGCGCGGACAGGTGGGCGAACGGGACGTGCTGGCAACCGAAGCCCGTCTGAAATCCGCCGGTACGCTTGCGGCAACGCCCCAGGGCTGGCCGGGCCGCCATCCGGCATCGCGGAAATAATTGGCGATGGAAGCCAGCGTATCGGCCTGCGAATGCCAGATATCGCGATCGCCATCGCCGTCGCCATCCACGGCGAGCCGCAGGTAGACGCTGGGCAGGAACTGGGGATTGCCGAAGGCGCCAGCCCAGGATCCCTTCAGGCGCTCACGCGAGATGCCACGATCGGCCATCTTGAGCACGGCAATGAACTCACCGGCGAAGAGTTCCCGGCGACGTCCTTCGTAAGCCAGCGTCGCGAGCGCGCGGGCAAGGTCGAAATCGCCCTTGATCCGGCCGTAATTGCTTTCATGGCCGAAAATTGCCAGCAGCACCGGCGCAGGCACGCCGTATTTCGCCTCGATCCCCGGAACGAAGCTGGCAACCTCCTGGTATGTGCGCCTGCCCCCTGCAATCCGGTTGGCATCGACATGGGTCCGGCGATAGGGCTCGAACCGTGGGATGGCCCCGCTGGTCGTCGTTCCCGGTTGCGAACGGTCAAGCGAGATGACGCGCGGATTGGGCGTCAGCCCTTCGGTATAGGCCCGGATCGTCGCCTCGCTCACCCCTTCGGCACGGGCACGAGCTGCGAGCAACTGGACATAACCGCGAAAGGCGGGATCCGCCTCCGGTGGGGGACTGGCCGGCACCGCCTGCACCACCGGAACCGCGACCATCTGCCCGGTCTGCGCCGCCATGTGCTGCGGCGCGAGGGCCAGTGTAGCGGACGCAGCGGCCAAGAGGCGAAAGGTCTGGAGAATCCCGGGCATTGTCAGAACAATTGCACAGACTGCCCGCAAAGGGAATTGCACTTGTGGCGCTCTGTCGCTAGCCGCAAGCAACTGGACAGGTGGCCGAGTGGTTTAAGGCAGCGGTCTTGAAAACCGCCGTGGGTGCAAGCTCACCGTGGGTTCGAATCCCACCCTGTCCGCCATCGTTTCATTCGCCCCCAAACCCCAGCACCCGACAGTCGCTTGGACTGCCGGGTGAGGACGATGGATCGTCCGGGGGGATCCGTCTTACTTGAGCAGCGAAAGCACGTTCTGCTGGGCCTGGTTGGCCTGCGCGATCATCGCGGTGCTGGCCTGGCTAAGGATCTGCGCCTTGGCGAGCTGGGTCGTTTCCGCGGAATAGTCTGCATCCATGATCCGCGAACGCGCGTCCGACAGGTTCGTGGAATTCGAGGTCAGGTTGTTGATGGCCGACTGAAGCTGGCTTTCCCCGCCGCCAAAGGCCGCGTTGGTGTTCGCCACTTCGCCCAAGGCTGCATCGACATTGGCCATGGTCGTCACCGCCAGCGCGGCGGTCGAAACGTCGAGCGCGGTGGCATCGATATTGGTCCCGTCGATGGCCCGGCTGGTCACGGTGATGACATCGGCGGCATTGGCCCCGGCCTGGATGTCGAAGGTCAGGTCCGTGCCCGCGGCCATGCTGAACAGCGGTACGCCGTTGAATTCGGTGTTGGTCAGCACGGCGTTGACCTGTTCGGTAAGCGAGGTCACTTCCTGCTGCATGTTGGTGCGGTCAGCCGACTGGTAGGTTCCCGAGGCCGACTGGACGGCCAGCTCGCGGACCCGCTGCAGCATGTTCGTTACCTCGTTGAGGGCCCCTTCGGCCGTCTGGGCAAGCGATATGCCGTCGTTGGCGTTGCGGATGCCCTGCTGCATGCCTGTGATCTGCGAAGTCATCGACGTGGAGATGGCAAGGCCCGCGGCATCGTCCTTGGCAGAGTTGATGCGCTTGCCGGTGGACAGGCGCTGCATGGCGGTGCCCTGCATGAGCGCCGCGGAATTCGAAGCATTGGCAGCGCGCATGGCGCTGATGTTGGTATTGATGACCGTCATGGTAAACCCCCCGATAGTGTCACCCTTCACCCTTCCGGACCGTCCGCAAGAGCTGTCGGAGTGCAAGATCGGCAGCGGGGCGCGGAAGTTAAGCGCAAGGGTTAATGGCGCGGCAGGAAAGGCCCTCGGTGCGAGCCTATCTGCCCATAAAACCTTGTTCGCGCAGAACCGGCTGGCATGGTGCGCGGCTGCGGTGGAAATAGGTATTTTGTGCTAAGTCGCGCCATGCACGATTCTCGTGGGAGGCGCGTAAGTGTATGAATTTATGACCAAGTGGTTTGCGATTGCGCTTCTGGCTGTCGCCAGCCCGTTGCCCGCGGTGGCGGCATCAGGTGCCGGGGAAACACTGATTTACACCGTGAAGCGCGGCGACACCCTGTTTGCGCTGTCGCGCGATTACCTGATCGGCAGCGACGCCATGCGGCAGCTGCGCGCGGCCAACAAGGTCCGCATACCGGAACGGATGCCGGTAGGCATGCAGCTTGTCGTGCCGCGCCGCCTGCTGAAGTTCACGCCCGTCACCCTCAAGGTCCAGACCTTCTCCGGCCCGGTCAGCCTTGCCGCGAACGGTCGCACGCTGCCCGTGCAGAAAGGGGCAGACCTTGTCGAAGGTGCACAGCTGATTACCGGGGCCAATGGCTTTGTCGTGCTGGGCGGCAGCGATGGCTCGCGGGTCGCCCTGCCCTCCAACAGCGCGGTACGCGTCGGGCAGGCACGGCGCTACCTGCTGGTCAATGCGACCGATATCGAATTGCAGGTAGACAAGGGCCGGGCCGAGGTTCGCGCGGCGAAGCAGGCGCCGGACAGCCGCTTTCGGGTGAAAACGCCGCTGGCGGTCACGGCCGTGCGCGGCACGATCTTCCGCGCGGGCTATTCGGAAGCTGCCGCCAGTGCGGCCACGGAGACGATCGAGGGCGAAGTGGCGGTTGCCTCGCCCAAGGCTGAACTTGCGGTGCCTGCCGGTTTTGGCGCGGCGGCGACCGCATCGGGCGATCTCGCGAAAGAAACGCTGCTTCCCGCTCCGCAGCTGGCGGACCCTGCCAAGGTGCAGACCGAGGCACTGGTATCGCTCGACTTCAAGCCCGTTGCAGAGGCCCGTGGCTATCGCATCCAGGTTGCGCGCGATGCCGGCTTCCAGGACGTTATCGCCGAGGTTGAGCCTGTCACGCCGCGCGGCGAATTTGCCGATATCCGCAACGGCACCTTCTTCGTGCGCGCTGCTGGCGTTTCGCCGATCGGACTACAGGGCCTTGAAGAGGCATGGTCGTTCCGCCGCCAGCGGGTTGGCCTCGCCGCGGATGCCGGACAATCGGCTCTGCCGGGCGGGTTCCGCTTTGCCTGGCAGGCAGAGGGTGAAGGCAAGTCGCTGTTCCGCTTCCAGCTTTACGGCCCGCAGGCAGCTGACCTGCCGCTGGTCGATGAAGCAGGGCTCGGCAAGCCGGAAATGACGCTCACCGGGCTGAAGCCTGGCGCTTACCGCTGGCGGGTCGGCGTGATCCAGACGACGCCCGAGGGTTCGGCCGAGGTCTGGATGCCCTTGCAGAAGCTGACGGTCGGCGGCTGATCCTTTGCCGAAGACCCGGCTCTTCTTCGAATGGCTGGCTATCCTGCTGCTGACGGTGGCAGTCGCCGCCTGGGCCTTGCTGAGTGGGGCGACTTCGCGCGTGGATGCGGCGCTGCTGGACCGCGCGCTGGTGATCGACGCATCGGCGGCCAGCGACGAGATCCTGCTGGTTACCGTCGACGAAGGCAGTCTTGCGGCAGAGGGGCAATGGCCGTGGGACCGGCGCAAGGTTGCCGCGCTGGTCGACCGCATTCACGCCGCCGGCGCCCGCGCCCAGCTTCTCGACGTGCTCTATACCGAACCTTCGGACGAAGAAGCCGACAGGGCGCTTGCCAACAGCATCCGGCGCTCGGGCAAGGTGGCGCTGCCGCTCGGCATAACTCCGGCTGTGAACCGCACGGAAGGAACGGACGTAGTGCCGCCCATCCCGATTCTTGCCGAGGCGGCGCTGGCAACCGGCCATGTCGGCATTTCGCCGGATGGTGACGGACCGGTGCGACGGGTAGCGCTCGACCTGCCAGGAAGCACTGGCCAGCCTGCCGTGAAGCATCTTGCCCTCGCCTTGCACCAAAAGGTCGAAGGGCCGCTTGCCAGCGTGGCCAGCGGTGGTGCCAACGGGCTGGCAATGCAGCTGCGCCCTGTGGGCAGTTATCGCATGGTCTCCGCCGCTGCCGTTCTCGCGGGCGAGGTGCCGGAAAGCTTCATTACCGGCAAGGTGGTGGTCATGGGCGCGACGGCGCAGGGGCTTGGCGATCTGTTTCCCGTGCCGTCGACCGCGGGCTCGGTGATGAGCGGGGCCGAATTGCTGGCCAACGTCTATCAGAACCTGTCGGACGGTGGCTTTGTCGAAGACCTGCCGCAGTCCGCCTCGCTGCTGCTGACCGTCTTGCTGCTCCTGCCGCTGTTCATCGCCTTCTGGGCCCTGCGCCCGCTTTGGTGCGTGATCATCGCCACTTTGCTGGTGCTCGCCGCGCTGCTGTTCAGCCTTGCGCTGGTGCTGGCAACGCATCGCTGGTTCCCGCCCGCCCCGGCGATCGTCGGCCTGGTGATCGCCTATCCGCTATGGGGCTGGCGCCGGCTCGCCGCGATCAACCAGTACCTGATGAGCAAGGCGGACGTGCTGGCCCGTGTCGATACGGCGATACCGAAGGGGCATGACGAAGGTTTCGACAGCGTGGCCCGGGCGGTGAACCGGCTGGATTTCCTTGTCGACGAGATCAGCCAGCGCCGCGAATTCCTGCTGCGGGTGGTGGAATCGACTCCCGATGCGCTGTGTGTGTTCGATATGGCCGGCAGGCTGATGATCATGAACCAGCGCGCCCGTGCGACCCTGGGGGCAAGAGCGGCGGATTGCGAGGGTCTTACCGCAGCAGAACTCCTCGCCCGCTTCGGTGGCACGCTCAGCGCAGATGGCAGCGAACTGGTGCTCGCCAACGGATCGATATTCGTCATCACCCGCTCGACCGGGCGAGAGCAAGGCCAATGGCCTGCCATCCACCTCGCCATGTTCACCGATGTTACCGCCCAGCGCCGCGCCGAGACCGAGCGGCGGCACGCGCTGGAATTCCTTTCGCACGACATGCGCTCGCCGCAGGTCGCCATCATGGGCTTGACCGCAGACAGGACTCATGAGGAAAGCGAAGAGGCCCGCCTTGCCCGCATCCGCGACCATGCCAGGAGGACGCTCGAACTGGCGGACAACTTCATCGAACTCGCGCGCATGGCAGAGGCGCAGCTCGACATCGAGGAAATCGACCTTGGCACCCTTGCCGAAGAGGCGGCCGACCGCGCCTACCCCTTGGCGCGCGAACGCAATGCACAGGTGGAGGTGATCGCGCCCGAAGACCCTGTCTTCGTCACTGTCGACGGACAATTGCTGTCACGCGTGCTCGACAATCTTATCGGCAATGCCCTGAAATACGGCGCATCGAAGGTCACGATCGGCATCGGCGAACACGATGGCCGGGCAAGGCTTGAGGTTGGCGACAACGGCCCCGGTTTGCCGGAAGAACGGCGCGCCGATCCCTTTGCCCGTTTCGGCTTCCGGTCGACCGGCAGGAAAGGCGGTTCCGGCCTTGGCCTCGCCTTCGTGGCCGGCGCGGTAGAGCGGCATGGCGGCACGATCCTGTGCCAGTCCCAAAGCGGAGCAGGAACGCGCTTTGTGATCGACCTGCCGCGGGTCAGCGCCGGGTAACCGCCTCGGCCAGGGCAATTGCCAGGCGGTTCAACTCGGCCGTGCGATCCTTGCAGGTATCAAGCTCTGCCTCGGCATGGAGCGCGGGCTCGGCGTTCAAGCCTTGCGATCCGATCACGGTGGCCCGCAGGCGCTGCGGCCGGCAACCGTCGAACAGCGATCCCCGGCGGGGGGCTGAGCGCCAGGCAACGGACTTTGCATCGCCCTGCGCATCCTGGGTGAGCCCTGCCGAGGAATCCTGCGCCGACAGGGCCAGCGTCAGCTGGAAGCCCTGCCCCGCCGCCACCCGCGTGCCGCGGCTTTCCAGCTCACGCGAAAAGGCGGTGGCGAAAGCGGACATGGCGGCTGGCGGGTTCTTGCCTGGATCCACCGTAACAACTTGAGGCAGCGATGCAGCAAGCGGCTGCGTCACGCGCACTGGCGTGGATACGGAACAGGCCCCCAGCGCCAGCGGCATGGTTGCGATCAGGATCCCCAAGGGCAGTTTTGTTCGCACTGTCTTTTCCCGCGTTGTTACGCTTGAAGGGTGCTATTCGGCCGAAGCGCCCAGACTGTCCAGCCGATAACCGAAACCGAAGATGGTCTGCAGGGCAAAACCGCGCTCCGGCTTCAGCTTCAGCTTGGCGCGCAGGCGCGAGATGTGAACGTCGAGCGTGCGCGTTTCCACGTCAGGGCTACTTTGCCAGACCTTCTGCAGGATGTAGCTGCGCGAAAGCGGCCGGTTCAGGTTTTCGAACAGCAGCCGGGCGAGCGCGTATTCCTTTTGCCGCAGTTCCACCCCTTCCCCGTCGTAAGTGACGACCCGGGTCAGGCTGTCGAACTCGAAGCCGCCGAAGGTTCCGTCATTTTCCGTCGCATCCTTGCGCCGTTCGCGCAGGGCTGCGCGGATGCGGGCACGGACGATGTCCGGGTCTTCGGGCTTGCGGATATAGTCAGCCGCCCCGGCATCGAGCGCAAAGACGATGTCTTCCTTGCGGTCGCGGTTGGTCAGCATGATCACCGGCGGCGGGGGATTGAGATTCTCGCGTGCCCAGGCCAGCACCTTCATGCCGGACATGCCCATCATGTTCCAATCGAGCAGAAGCGCGTCGAAGGTTTCGCGGCGCAGGGCAGCCAGCAGCTCCTCGCCGCTGGAATAGAGGGTGCACTCGCAACCGGACGCACGGAGGGAATCGGCGATTTCGACGATTTCGTCTGGGTCATCATCTACAAGTGCAATACGCATTCAGAGCGGTCCCCTTGGCTACGGCAAAGACGCAATCGCATCCTGGCCGGCAGCCCCAGACTCCCAAAGGCCGAAAGAAAACGGTTTTGCACGTGCGCCTTCCGGCACCCGTCGCAACTCCCTCCCCTTCGGTGCGACCCTTCCAGGGCTTGTGGTTAGCCATCCCCCTCTGCACCAGCAACGCGAAACGACCAAGTTAACTCATGTAAAATTAACCGGTTTCAGAGTAATACACTGTTTCGCTATTCGCAGTATTCGGTGCGATATGGTGCCTAACCCGATGTTAGGAATTTACAACGGATAATGTCGCCAGAATGGAGGCTCGACGTGACTTACCAGGCCAGCGGCGATGAACGGGCAAATCTGAACGACCGCGCGACCCGCGCAGAGGTTTGCCTTACCTGCGAGGTGCGCCAGGGCACACGCCCCTGGACGAAGGTCAAGCTTCAGGACATTTCCGAAACGGGCTTCCGCATCGAATGGCGGCCCGGCTTCCACGAAAACCAGCAGATGTACATCCGCATTCCGGGCCTCGAACTGCTCGTCGCCAACCTGCGCTGGAAGCGCGAAGGCTGGATCGGATGCGAGTTCAGCAACCGGCTCTACGGGCCGACTTTCGACCACATCGTGCGCCAGTCGCTGCTGGAGCGGTAAGCCCGGATCAGATGTGCAGCGCGCGCCCGTAAGCGGCGAGCGTGCTTTCGTGCATCATCTCGCTCAGCGTCGGGTGCGGGAACACCGTCTGCATCAGCTCCGCTTCGGTGGTTTCCAGCGTCTTGCCCACGACATAACCCTGGATCAGTTCGGTCACTTCCGCACCGATCATGTGGGCGCCCAGCAATTCGCCGGTCTTGGCGTCGAACACGGTCTTGATGAAGCCTTCCGCCTCGCCCAGTGCGATGGCCTTGCCATTACCCATGAAGGGGAATGTCCCGGCCTTGACCTCGTAGCCGGCTTCCTTCGCCTTGGCCTCGGTCAGCCCCACCGAGGCGACCTGCGGGTGGCAATAGGTGCAGCCCGGGATATTGCGCCGGTCAAGCGGGTGCGGATGGACTTGCGTGTTGCCCAGTTCCTGCGCGATGGCCTCTGCGGCGGTAACGCCTTCGTGGCTTGCCTTGTGGGCCAGCCAGGGGCCGTCAGTGCAATCGCCGATCGCCCAGATGCCGGGCACGTTGGTGCGGCCATAGGCATCGGTCTTGATGTGAAAACGCTGGTCAGGCTCGACGTTCACGTCTTCCAGCCCGATGTTCTCGATGTTGGGCAGGATGCCGATTGCGGCGATGACGTGGCTGTAGCTTTCTTCCGAGACGGTGCCGTCCTTGGCCTTGACCTTGACGCTGACCGCATTGTCATCCGCGCTGATGCCTTCCAGCTTGGCGGAGGTGCGGATCTTGATGCCCTGCTTGGTCAGCGCCTTTTCGAGGAAGGCGGAAACATCGGCGTCTTCGACGGGAACGATCCGGTCCATCATCTCGATTACCGAAACCTCGACGCCAAGATCGTTGTAGAAGCTGGCGAATTCGATGCCGATCGCGCCCGAACCGACGACCAGCAGCTTGCTGGGCAGTTCGCTCGGCGTCATGGCGTGGCGATAGGTCCAGATGCGCTTGCCATCGGCCTTGCCGGTCTTGAACGGCAGTTCGCGGGCCCGCGCACCCGTGGCGACGATGATGTGCTTGCCGGCGATCTCGCTGGTGCTGCCACCGGCGTCCGTCACCTGCAGGCGGCCGCTGCCGAGCAGCTTGCCGGTGCCCATGTGCACGGTGATCTTGTTCTTCTTCATCAGGTGCGTGACGCCCTGGTTGAGCTTCGCCGCCACGCCCCGGCTGCGCTTGACGATGGCGTCAAGGTCGGCCGAGATATTCTCTGCCGCCAGGCCATAGTCCTTGGCATGCTTCATCTGGTGATAGACTTCGGCCGAACGGAGCAGCGCCTTGGTGGGGATGCAACCCCAGTTGAGGCAGATGCCGCCCAGGTTCTCGCGCTCGACAATCGCCGTCTTCAGCCCGAGTTGCGCCGCGCGGATCGCCGCGACATAGCCGCCGGGGCCGGAACCGAGAACGATGACGTCATACTGATCAGCCACTGGAACTACTCCTGAGAAACGGCGTCTTGACCAACTGGTCTTGGCCGTCCGTTATCGTCGATTGCAACAAAGGTGAACACGGCCTCTGTCACCTTGCTCTGTTCATCCTCAAAGCGATGGCGGCGCCATGCTTCGGTCGCGACCGTGATCGAGGTGCGGCCCACTCGGGTGATCTCGCAATAGACCGAAACCTCGTCGCCCACTTTCACGGGTTCGTGAAACTGCATGCCGTCCATGGCGACCGTGGCCACCCTGCCGCGCGCCAGCCGCGCCGCGACCAGGCCCGCGCCCATGTCCATCTGGCTCATCAGCCAGCCGCCGAAGATATCGCCGTTGGCATTGGTGTCCGCCGGCATGGCGGTGACGCGGATTGCCGCTTCGGGTTTGCTGCCGGCCATCAGGCGATCACCACGCCGGAATCGATCGGGTGGGGCCGGTCATTGCTGTCCAGCGTAACGAAGGTGAAGGTGCCGTTGGCCACCTCGAACTGGTCGTTTTCAGCCCTGGGACGGCCAAATCCGCGCGTCCGCACGGTGATCGAGGTCCGTCCGGTCCTGACCACTTCGGCATAGACGTTAAGCTCGTCCCCCACCTGCATGGCGCCGGGAAAGGCGAAGTCGCTGGCGCCCACGACCACGGCCTTGAGCCCGGTTCGGCGCGTGACCAGCGAACTGGCACCCAGGGCCAGCTGGCACATCAGCCATCCGCCGAACACGCCCCCATAGGGGTTGAGGTCGGTTGGCATGGCGGTCACCCGGATGACCAGTTCGCCCTCCGGCTCAATCATGTCAGACGACCAGACCCAGCGGGTTCTCCACCAGTTCGCGGAAAGCGGCCATCAGGCGCGCACCGTCTGCCCCATCGACCGCGCGGTGATCGAAGCTGCCGGTAGCCGTCATGGCATTGGCGACGCCCAGCGAGCCGTCGGGCATGACCCAGGGGCGCTTCTCGCCGGCGCCGATGGCAAGGATGGTCGACTGCGGCGGATTGATCACCGCGGTGAAGTGCTTGATGCCCATCATGCCCATGTTGGACAGGCTGGCTGTGCCGCCCTGGTATTCGGTGGGAAGCAGCTTGCCTTCCTTCGCGCGGGCGCCAAGATCCTTCATCGCTTCGGCAATCGAGGCGAGGCTGCGGCCGTTGGCATCCTGGACGATGGGCGTGATCAACCCGCCCGGGATCGAGACCGCCACCGAAACGTCGGCGCGGCTGTACTTGATCATTTCGTTGCCGGCGAAGGTGACGTTGCATTCCGGTACCTGCACCAGCGCCTTGCCGAGCGCCTTGACCAGCATGTCGTTGACCGAAAGCTTCACGCCGTCCTTTTCGAGAACGGCATTGAGCTCCCCGCGCAGGGCCAGCAGCTTGTCGAGCCGGATATCGACCGAAAGGTAGATGTGCGGTGCCTGCTGCATCGACTGGGCAAGGCGGCGCGCAATCGTCTTGCGCATGTTGGAAAGCTTCTGGACCGTGTGCGGCACGCGGTCGTCAAGCAGCGCGCGGGTCTCGTCCGCCATGGCGACGGGGGCTGCTGCAGGTGCGCTGGCCGGTGCCGGTGCGGCGACGGGCGCGGCCGTGGCGGCGGGAGCCGAAGCCGGTGCGGGAGCAGCAGCAGCGGGCTTTGCCGTGCCGGGCGTTGCCGATTCGACGTCAGCCTTGACGATCCGTCCGTTGGGGCCGGAACCTTTGAGCGAGCCGAGATCGACGCCCTTGTCTGCGGCAATGCGCTTGGCGAGCGGGCTGGCTACAACGCGGTCCCCGCCCGCTGCAGGTGCGGCCCTGGGAGCGGGAGCAGGCTCGGGAGCCGCAGCCGGAGCTGCCTTTGCCGGGGCGGCAGGAGCCGGAGCTTCTGCGGCCTTGGCCGGTTCCGCCTTAGCCGCCGGTGCGGGCGAAGTCGCCTCACCTTCGCCGGAAAGCTGGGCGATCACGGTGCCGACCTTCACCCCTTCGGTGCCCTCTGCCACGTCGATGGAAACCACCGTGCCTTCATCGACCGCTTCGAATTCCATCGTGGCCTTGTCGGTCTCGATTTCGGCCATGATGTCACCCGATGAAACCGTGTCTCCAACCTTTACCAGCCACTTGGCAAGCTTGCCTTGCTCCATGGTCGGCGAAAGGGCGGGCATCTTGATGGCGATCGGCATGGGTCTGAAAGGCTCCTTGCGGGGGCTGCTTCTTCAACTGCCTTTGGCCAAAATGCGCCGCTACGGCAAGCCGCCTTGCAGCGAAATCGAATGTAGCTGATAAGAAGTCATGGGCGGAGGAACGCTATGCGCGTCTATCTGGTGATCATGGACGAGACTGACGAGGCCAGCGTGGCCTTGCGATTTGCCTCGCGGCGCGCGGCGCGCACCGATGGGCAGGTGCACTTGCTGGCCATCGTGCCGCAGCAGGAATTCCTGGCTTTCGGCGGCTTGCAGGCGACGATCGAGGAGGAAGCGCGCACCCGTGCCGAGGTGTTGGTTACCAGTGCCGCGGGCAGCCTTGCCTCGGAAAGCGGGGTCATGCCGGTGATCGCGGTCAGGCAGGGCGAGGCGATCCGCGTGGTCACCGATTACCTTGCCGATCACCCGGAAGTATCGGCGCTCGTGCTCGGCTCCGCCGCGAATGGCGCACCCGGGCCGCTGGTTGCCCACTTTTCCAGCGCCGGTGTCGGTGCGCTGCCCTGCCCGCTCTACATTGTGCCGGGCGGACTTTCCGAAGAATCGATCGACCGGCTGAGCTAGCGCCGCCGGCCCTGGTGCCGGATGTTGCCCGGGCGGCCCCGCCGACCGGCCAGATGGTTGCCCTTCTTCTTCAGCGGCAGCGGGCGGCCGCGCTGTTCGATGGGCGCGCTGCCGCCATCGGGCAATTCGAATTTCAGCGCCCCGGTAAGCGGATTGGCCTCGGCAAGCCGCAGATCGAGGATCTGGCCGACGGCATAGCGATCGCCGCTGTCCTCGCCCTCCAGCGCCTGTGCCTTTTCATCAAAGGCAAAGCGCTCCCAGCCCAGTGTCGAGACGGGAACCAGCCCGTCGCCACCCAGGCCGATGATCGTGGCGAAGAAGCCGAACGAGCGGACACCGGTGATGCGCGTGGCGAAGACTTCGCCAACCCGGCTGGCGAGCCAGGCGGCGACATAGCGGTCAATCGTCTCGCGCTCTGCCTCCATGGCCCGGCGCTCGGCCTGGCTGATGGCCTCGGAAACCCGCGTCAGGTCCGCCCGGTCGCGGTCCGACAGGCCCGAGGTGGGGGAAAGCCCGCTCGGTGCGGGCTGCTCCAGCCCATAGGCATCGACCAGCGCGCGGTGGACCAGAAGGTCGGAATACCGGCGGATCGGCGAGGTGAAGTGCGCGTAGGAACCCAGCGCCAAACCGAAGTGACCGGCATTGCGCGGGCCGTAATAGGCCTGGGTCTGGCTGCGCAGTACGGCCTCCATGATCAGGGCCTTCTCCGCCTCGTCCGCCACGTCCTTGAGCATGCGGTTGAACAGGCCCGGTGTGATGACCTGTCCCAGCGCCAGCTTGCGATCGAAGGTGGCGAGATAGTCCTTGAGCGCGACCAGCTTTTCCCGGTTCGGCGGCTCATGGATGCGGTAGACCACCGGCGCGACCTTGGCTTCGAGCGCCTTGGCAGCGGCAACGTTGGCGGCGATCATGAAATCCTCGACCACCCGGTGTGCATCGAGCCGTTCGCGGATGGCGATTTCGGTGATGCGGCCAAGGTCGTCCAGTTTCACGCGCCGTTCGGGCAGGTCCAGTTCCAGCGGATCGCGGGCATGGCGCGCCTTTTCCAGCAGGCGCCAGCAGGCCCAGAGGCTCTGCAGGTGCGGTTCTGCCCGCTCTTCGTCGATGCGGGCCTGCGCCTCTTCATAGGCGATCACTTCGTGGATACGGACCAGCGCCCGGGTGAAGCGCCAGTCCGTCACGCGGCCCTTGGCGTCGATCACGAGATGGCAGGCCATCGCCGCGCGATCCTCGCCCGAACGCAGCGAGCAGACATCGGCAGAAAGCACTTCCGGCAGCATCGGCACGACGCGATCGGGGAAATAGACGGAATTGCCGCGCTTGCGGGCCTCGCGGTCCAGCGGGCCGCCGGGGCGCACGTAAAACGAGACGTCGGCGATGGCGACAAGGGCGCGGAAGCCCCCTTCCCCGTCAGGTTCGGCCCAGATCGCGTCATCATGGTCGCGCGCATCGGCCGGGTCAATGGCGACGATCGGCAAGTGGCGCAGGTCTTCGCGCTTTTCCTCGCTCAACGGCAGCTTCGCGGCACGTTCAGCTTCGGCCACGGCCTCTTCGGGCCAGTGGAACGGGATGCCGTGCTTGTGAATGGCTATCAGGCTGAAAGCACGCGGGGCAAGCGGATCGCCCAGCACGGCCGTTACCTTGACGCCCGATCGCGGTGACTTGCCAGCCGGTTCGGCAAGCACAAGCTGGCCTTCCTCTGCTTCGCCCGCATCGGCGACCGGCAGCGAATTGCGCGCGCGCTTGTCGACCGGCGCCAGCCACGCCTTGCCGGTGCGATCGAACTCGATCACGCCGAGCGTCGATTCGGCTGCGGCAGGCAGGCGCTTCATCGGATGGGCAATCCAGCCGCTGCCCGCTTCCTCGGTGCGCGCCAGCACGCGGTCGCCCACCTTGAGCGCGGCCATTGGCGCCTTCGGGCCCTTCGTTCTGCCCCGCGCCTCGATGATCCGCAGCCGCGGCGGCGGCGTGGCATCGTCGGGCTGCCAGCTGTCGGGAATGGCAAGGATCTCGCCCTCGTCGATCGCCATGACGCGCAGCACGGTCACCTTCGGAACGCCGCCCATGCGGTGGAAGGCGGTGCGGTTGCCGTCGATCAGGCCTTCCTCGGCCATGTCGCGCAGCAACGCCTTGAGCGCGATCTTTTCCTGACCCTTCAGGCCGAATGCCTTGGCGATCTCGCGCTTGCCCGCTGGCGTCGGCGATGACTGGATGAAATCGAGGACCTGCTGCTTGCTCGGCAGGCCCGGCTGCGGTTTGGGAGCGCGCGCCATTACTTCAGCGGCGCAAACTGGCCGCCGGGAACGGCGGAGGAGATCGGGCTCTCGCTGCCCTGAGCCGAAAGCGAAGAGACCCCGAACAGCCAGTCGTCGGCGCGCACGCCGTTCAGCTCGGTCGCAGTGATGCTGCCCCCGCCGGGCGGCGATGGCGAAGCGGTGACGTTGGAGACCAGCGTCCAGTCGCGTTCGTCGGTGCGGCGGCGATAGACGTTGTAGGAGTATGCCCCGTTCACGGATTGCCAGGACAACTTGGTCGAGACGGCGACCGCGCCATCGATCGTCAGCCTGGGCGGCATAGGAGCTTCGGCCAGCCGGGAAAGCGCGGCGATATTGAGCTGCGTCACCTTTGCCAGATAGGGAAAGTCCATGAACTCGATCGTATCGCCATAGACCTTGCCCTTTTCGGTGCGCAGGTCCTGGTGCTGGTGATCGTAGTTCTCCACCCCCACCGAAAAGCGGATGGCCGGAACGCCGGAATCGAGGAAGGGAATATGATCCCCACCGCGGCCCATGCGATCGGTGCGCCAGATTTGCCGCACGGCAAGCTCGGGCTTTGACAGGCCGGCGACGTAGCGCGAAAGGTTGCGGCTCGGGCTGTCGTTCTCTCCGCCGAAGCGGCGCATCGACGCGCGCAGCTTGTCATCCCCATCGGCGCGCGGGCCTTCGGAAAAGACACGCACGGTCTTGTCATCCACCAGCCCGTCCGAACCGCGCGTATTGCCGACGATATCGTTGTTGAGCACGGCCTTCACGGTCCAGCCCTGCTCCCTGGCATAGTCGGCGAGCAACTTGCCGCCGAGCAGCCCCTGCTCCTCCCCGGAAAGCACGGCGTAGACTATTGTGGTGGGAAACTTGCGCTTGCTCAGCACCCGGGCAGCTTCAAGCACCAGCGCCGTGCCGGACCCGTCGTCATTGGCGCCGGGCGCATCGTCGGTGGCGTTCATCACGTCAGTCACGCGGCTGTCGATATGGGCCTGCACGATGACGACCTCGTTCGGCCGCTCGATGCCGCGCTGGATGGCGACGACGTTGACCAGCCGGGTCGGCACCGGCACGCGATCACCGCTGACCATGCGCTCCGGCAAGGCGATTTCCAGGCAGTTGCCGCAGCCCGCGCCTGTCTTGCGGAACTCGGCTTCCGCCCAGCGCCGCGCTGCGCCGATACCGCGCGTCGGGTGATCCTGCACCGACATCGTATGTCGCGTGCCGAAGCCGACCAGCCGTTCGACATCGGCCTTCAGCCGCGCTTGCGAGGCCGTTTCCTGTGCCAGGGCAATCGGCGATACGGCAATCAGGCTTGCCGCCAGCAGGGTCCTAGTAAGCACGCGCGACATAGATCGTCTCCACCGCAGGTTTGCCGGTGAAGATACAATGCCCGCTGGGTGCCGGAAGGTCCATCGGCGTATTGCGGATGGTGAGTTTCAACGCCTTGAGCTTGGTGACGACACCCTCAAGCTCCTCGCCGGTCGGCCGCGACCAGCCGAGTTCGACCCAGCCGGGGTACTTGTTGCCATCGGCAAAGTGCGCGGCAAGGGCTTCGAGGCTGTCCACCCCGCGGACGATGTTGGCATCGCGGCGGGCAGTCGCTTCGGCGTGGAGCGACTCCTGGATCGCTTCAAGCAGCGAGGGCGCCTGCGAGGTGAAGCCTTCGCGGGTGTGCGGTTCGAAATTGACCTTTCCGGCTTCGTTCCACAACCGGTCGCGGCGGATCATCGAAACCATGCCCGAAGCCATGTCGCGCCCGCCGACTTCGAGAATGATCGGTGCGCCCTTCTTCACCCAGGCCCAGCGCTTCTGCGTGGCCTTGCCGGGGCGCTTGTCGAGCAGGACGCGAACGGGTTCGCGGAAGGCGAAGAGGTCTGCCACCTTCTCGCGGATTTCCTCGCAGTATTCGAGCAGGGCCTCATCGCCATCGTCATCGCGCAGCATGGGCAGGATAACGATCTGGTGCGGCGCGATGCGCGGCGGCACGCGCAGGCCATCATCATCGCCGTGGGTCATGATCACGCCGCCTATCAGACGCGTGGAAACGCCCCAGCTGGTCGTGTGGCAGTGGGCCTGCTGGCCTTCCTTGTTCTGGTACTGGATGCCGGCGGCTTCGGCGAAACCGGTGCCGAGATAGTGGCTGGTGCCGGCCTGCAGCGCCTTGCCATCCTGCATCATCGCTTCGATCGACCAGGTGGAAACGGCGCCGGGGAAGCGCTCGTTCTCGGGCTTTTCACCGGCGACAACCGGCATGGCGAGCACGTCTTCGGAGAACGAACGATACATTTCCAGCGCGCGCAGGGTTTCCTTCATCGCATCATCGCGGTCGGCGTGAGCGGTATGGCCTTCCTGCCAGAGGAACTCGCTGGTGCGCAGGAACATGCGGGTGCGCATTTCCCAGCGCACGACATTGGCCCACTGGTTGGTCAGCAGCGGCAGGTCGCGCCACGATTGCACCCACCGCGCCATGGCCGCGCCGATCACCGTCTCCGAAGTCGGACGCACGATCAGCGGCTCTTCCAGCTTTGCCTCGGGATCGGGCACCAGTCCGCCCTTGCCGTCGGCAATCAGCCGGTGGTGCGTGACGACTGCCATTTCCTTGGCAAAGCCATCGACGTGCTCTGCCTCCTTGGCGAAGTAGGACAGCGGAATGAACAGCGGGAAATAGCAGTTCTGCACGCCGGCAGATTTGATCGCGGCATCCATCACCTGCTGGATGCGCTCCCAGATGCCATAGCCCCACGGCTTGATGACCATGCAGCCGCGGACGCCCGATTCCTCGGCCATGTCGGCCTCGGAAATGACCTCCTGGTACCAGGCGGCGAAGTCCTGTTCGCGGGTGACGGTAAGGGCGTGCTTGATGTTCGCTTGAGTCATGGCCGCGCTGTTAGCGGCACTTGGCCAATCGTTCAAACGCCTTGGTCAGTTACCCAGCGAATCGAGCTTTTTCTGCATGGCCGCCATCTGTTCGCGCAGGGCGGAAAGCTCGTCCTCGGCGGAGGCCCTGGGCTTCTCCTCGGCGGTTTCGGATTGCACGGCACCGGGCATGAAGGCGGCGGCAGCGGCCTTGAACATCTCGAGGTTCTGCTGCGCGATCTTGGCCAGCGGGTTGTTGCCGAAGCTTTCCTCGAAGGCGCTGCGCAGCTTCTGCTGGTTTTCGCGGAAGTGATCCATCGATGCTTCGAGGTAATGCGGCAGCAGTCCCTGCATCGAATTGCCGTACATCGAGATGAGCTGGCGCAGGAAGTTCACCGGCAGCATCTGCTCGCCGCTGGCCTCTTCTTCCATGATGATCTGGGTGAGGATCTGGTGCGTGATGTCATCGCCGGACTTGGCATCGACCACTTTGAAATCGACCCCGTCGCGAACCATCTGCGCCAAGTGGTCGAGCGTGATGTAGCTGGAAGACTGGGTGTTGTAGAGACGCCGGTTGGCGTACTTCTTGATAATGACGCTTTCGCCGTCCCTGGACTTCGCCATGGTACCTTTTTCCTGTTACGCAACCCCCAATCGCTTAGCCTTAGCACTTGCAGCTGGTGCGGTGCAACATGACTTATGCTGCGCAGCGAAAACCCAGCTGTCACCGGCAGAAGCGGCGGCCCAGCGATGTCAGCAGCTCGTATTGCGACAGCCCGCAAGCCTGCGCGGCTTCGGGCAGGGCGTAGTCTGCCTCCACCCAATCCCCCGCCCTGATGTGCGGTGCAGCGGAAATGTCGATCAGCGTCATGTCCATGGAGACGCGCCCCACTACCGGCAAGGGCGTGCCGTTGCTGCGCAGCATTCCCTTGCCGGACCAGCAGCGCAGATAGCCATCGGCATAGCCCAGGGCGACCACGCCGATCCGCATGGCGCGGCTTGCGGTAAAGGTGGCGTTATAGCCGATGGTGTCGCCGGCACTGACCTCGCGCGCCTGTATGATCGTGGCTTGCGGATAGGCAACCTGGCGGATCGTGCCGGCAAGTTCCGCCCGGGGAACACCGCCGTAAAGCGAGAGTCCGGGGCGCGTCAGTGTGCCGTGGTATCCTTCGCCCAGGACGATCCCGGCCGAATTGGCAAGGCTGCACCCGCGTGATGGAACCATGGCGCGGGCCTCGATCCAGCGGGCGCGCTGCTGCGCGTTGAGCGGCGAATCCTCGTCCGCCGATGCCAGGTGCGACAGCAGCACTTCAACATCGAGGCGCGCGACCAGATCATCGCCAAGGTCGCTCAGGGCCAGCCCGAGCCGGTTCATGCCGGTATCGACCATGAGGTCGCAGGCCCCGCCGCCTGTATCAAGCCAGCATTGCGCCTGCTCGATCGAGTTGATTGTCGGCCGGATGCCACGAGCCTGCATGAAGCGGGCCTCGTCCGCGGTCAGCGGACCGTGCAGCACGGAGATTTGTGCCGGATCGACAAGCCCGTCGATTTGCGCTGCCTCCCCGGCGTAGGCGACGAAGAAATCCCGGCAGCCGGCCGCAGCCAGTGCCTTGACCACGCGCGGCGCACCAAGGCCATAGGCATCCGCCTTTACCGCCGCCCCCGCCCGCGCCTTGCCCGAAAGGGCATCGAGTGCGCGCCAGTTGTGGACCAGTGCATCGGTATCGAGGTGCAGCCGCAGCGGTGGTTTAGGCGTCATCTTCGAAATCGCGCGGCGGTCCGCCCTTCAGGCCCCAGAGCGCGACGAGGAACGCCACCGCAACGATGATCCAGGTGTACCAGAGCCCCGAGAACGGATTGCCGTTCAGCGCCACGATCATGCTGGCGATCAGCGGCAGGAAGCCGCCGAAATAGCCCGTGCCGATGTGGTAGGGGATCGACATGGAGCTGTAGCGGATCTTCGGCGGGAACATTTCCGATAGCAGCGCGGCAACCGGACCGTAGGTCATGCCCGAAAGGAACATGAGGCCCAGCAGGGTGAAGAAGATGACCGCCAGGCTGGCCGCATCCGGCTTCACCTTCTTGAGGTCATAGCCCGCCTCGCCCAGCCAGCTTTGCAGCTGCTTTCCGCGCGCGGCCTTGTCGGCAAAGGGATACTGGTCGAGCGGAAGCGGCTTGCCGCCTACGGTGAGGATCGGTGTCGGGCTCTCGACCCGTTCATAGGCCACGCCGATAGCGGCGAGATCGGACAGCAGCTTGCCGCAGTCGGTCTTCTGCTCGGCATCGAACAGGTTGTAGGTGCAGTCCGGCCCGCCCACAACGACCGGCGAGGTGCGCGCGGCTTCGGCCAGGCCCGGATTTGCGGCGCTGCCAATCGTCCAGAAGGCCGGGAACAGCAGCAGGAGCGTGAGCAGGTAGCCGACGATGATCGGCTTCTTGCGACCGATCCGGTCGGAAATCTTGCCGAACCAGACGAAGAACACCATGCCGCAGGCCGCCGCCAGGCCGACGATCACTTCGGCCGTGATGTCTTCCATCCGCATCGGCCCCTTGAGGAAGCTCAGCGCCGAAAACATCGCGGTGTACCAGATCACCGTCAGGCCCGCGGCAATGCCGAACAGGGCGATGAAGATCCGCTTCTTGTTACCCGGATAGGTGAAGCTTTCGACGAAAGGATTGCCGGCAATCTCGCCTTCTTCCTGCATGGCGCGGAAGACCGGGCTTTCCGACAGCATCATGCGCATCCACAGCGAGATGCCGAGCAGGATTATCGACAGCAGGAACGGCACGCGCCAGCCCCAGTCATTCCACGTCTCGGGGCTCATGGAGGCCTTGCAAGCCAGCACGACCACGAGGCTGAGCACGAAACCGCCAACCACGCTGGCCTGGATATAGCCAGTGTAATAGCCGCGCTTTTCGGGCGGGGCGTGTTCGGCAACGTAGATTGCCGCGCCGCCGTATTCGCCGCCAAGGGCCAGCCCCTGCAAGACGCGCAGCAGGATGATGATGATCGGCGCGGCAATGCCGATGGATTCGGCGGAGGGGATGAAGCCCACGCCAGCCGTGGCGATGCCCATCAGGGTTACGGTGACGAGGAAGGTGTACTTGCGGCCCAGCTTGTCGCCCAGGAAACCGAACAGGATGGCCCCCAGCGGGCGGAAGCCGAAGCCTACGGCAAACCCGGCCCAGACCAGCAGCGTTTCAAGCGTGGCATTGCCCGAGGGGAAGAAGGTCTTGCCGATGATCGCGGCAAGCGTGCCGTAAATGAAGAAATCGTACCACTCGAACACCGTACCGGCCGAACTGGCCGCGATGACGAGCTTGATTTCCTTGTCGCTAGGATTGACCTCTGGATGCCTTGCCGGTTCGGACATGCTCTTACCCCGCCCTGAGATTTTCCGATCCTCTAGCGGGGACTTCGCGCTTAGGGAAGCGCGTCAAGCGCGGCTTTCCATGGCAAAAGCACGGCGCCGTGCCGCGCCGGATAGGCCGTGGCGGCCGCTATGGCATCAAGGCCGGGCCAGGCAGGCATTTCCCCCTTGCCCGATAGCCAGTCCTCGATCGCCGAGAGACTGCTCGCCAGTTCCTGCCCATTCTTCCCTTCGGCGGCGGCGGCAAAGATCGCTGCCGATGCCTGGCCGATGGCGCAGGCCTGCGCGGCAACACCCAGCCCGGCGATGCGCCCCTGTTCGTCAAGTTCGAGCGACAGGGCGAGCGTCGAGCCACAGCTTTGCGAGCGCGCCCGGCCTTGCAGAGGCATTGCCGGATCGTGCGGCCAGCGGGCAAGGCCGGTGGCCAGCGCAAGGACCTGCGGGGTGTAAAGCTTTGGCGGACTGGCGCTCACTGGCGGTCGAGGCGCTCTTGTTCCGCCTTGGCCGCTTCGCTGCGCCGTTCGGCAATGATCTTGACCAGCGCTTCACTGCCGGCGTTGACGAAGGGATAGGTGCGCGCAAGCGTCATCCACGGCGGCCTGCCGCCAACCCCGCGAAGCGTATCGAAACCAAGAACGATGATGGAGAAGCCCATCACGATGATGAGCAGGCCCTTGATCCCGCCGAAGCCGAAGCCGATCACCCGATCAATCGGGCCGAGCACCGAATCCCGGCTCATCGCGCCCATGCGCCTGGCCAGCATCTTGATGATGAAATAGGGCACCAGCAGCAGCAGGGCGAATGCCAAGACTGCCGCAGACCCGAACTGGTCCCCGGTGAACGGGATCACCTGTTCCGTGAGCGGCGTGTGCAGGTAATGGATCGCCAGCACGGCAACGACCCACGCCGCCAGCGAGAGAATCTCATGCACGAATCCGCGCATGAACCCGCTGGCCGCGGTGACGCCGACCACGATCAATACCCCGATGTCAAACCCTGTCATTAAGGCGAAAGTTACTCTTCGGCCACGACCCGGTCAACGATCTGCCGAAGATTTGTAACCGCGTGCTGACGCATGCCGGGAACGGACTGTCCATTATCTGACGCCATGACGGCAGATGTGAATCCCAGCTTTCCGGCCTCGCGCTGGCGCAAGCTGGAATGAGCCACGGGGCGCACTTCTCCGGCGAGCGAAACCTCGCCGAACCAGACCGAACCGCTGGGCAAGGGCTTGTCCGACAAGGCGGAAACCAGGGCCGCGGCAACAGCAAGGTCTGCCGCAGGATCGGACAGGCGATAGCCACCGGCAACATTGAGGTACACTTCCGCGCTGGAGAAGTTCAGGCCGCAGCGCGCCTCAAGCACGGCCAGCAGCATGGCGAGCCGCCCGCTGTCCCAGCCCACCACGGCTCGGCGCGGCGTGGCACCGCTTTGCAGACGCACGATAAGCGCCTGGATCTCGATCAGCACCGGGCGCGTGCCTTCTACCGCAGGGAAGACCGCGCTGCCGGGCACCGGATCCTCGCGTCCGGAAAGGAACAGCGATGACGGGTTGCCCACTTCCTCAAGCCCCTGCCCCGCCATGGCGAAAACGCCGATTTCGTCCACCGGGCCGAAACGGTTCTTCAGGCTGCGCAGGATGCGATACTGGTGGCTGCGTTCCCCCTCGAAGCTCATGACCACGTCGACCATGTGTTCAAGCACGCGCGGCCCGGCGATAGAGCCATCCTTGGTGACATGCCCGACCAGCACGAGCGCGGATCCGGCTTCCTTGGCAAAGCGGATCAGTTCGAAGGCAGAGGCCCGCACCTGGCTGACCGTGCCGGGGGCACCTTCGATCATGTCCGAATGCATGGTCTGGATCGAATCGATCACCACCAGTGCCGGCGCAGCCATGCCGCCAAGCGTGGTCAGGATATCGCGAACCGACGTGGCCGACGCCAGCAGGACGGGTGCTCCCGCCAGCCCCAACCGCTCCGCTCGCAAGCGCACCTGGCCGGCAGCCTCCTCGCCCGAGATGTAGACGACATTCCCGCCGGACTGGGCAATCTTGGCCGCCGCCTGCAAAAGCAGGGTGGATTTGCCGATCCCCGGATCGCCGCCCATCAGGATCGCCGATCCCGGCACCAGCCCGCCGCCCAGCGCACGGTCGAACTCCGGCAGGCCGGTAGAGCGGCGCTGCGGCATGTCGCCCTTGGCATCCAGCGCCTCGAAATCGAGCGGCCTTCCGCCCGAGGAAAGGTCATGCTTGGCCGAGAACGCTGTCTCCGGTGCTTCTTCGCTCAGCGAATTCCATTCGCCGCAATCGGCGCATTGCCCCTGCCAGCGGTGCGTTACCGACCCGCAGGCGGCGCATACGTAACGGCGTTTCGGTTTGGCCATGCTCGCCGCTTAACAAGAACATAAATGGAACGCAAGGGGCGGCAAATGGCGCTTAATCCGCAATTTACGCCTCGGCCTTAACGAAGGGCAATGGCGGGATCACGGCAAACAGGCAGACTTGCGGAACTCGATGCGCTTCGCGGGATCGCAGCCTTGCTCGTCCTGCTGTTCCATTACACATGGAAAGCCCCGGAAATCTATCCGGCTGCCCATCCGGTCGGCATCGGCCTTTCATGGGGCGGTTTCGGCGTGGAGCTGTTCTTCGCGGCTTCGTGATCTTCATGACCCTTGAGAGGACCGATCGCGGCGCCGATTTCGTCATCTCGCGCTTTGCCCGCCTCTTCCCCGCCTATTGGGCGGGGGTGGCGGCGACATCGCTGCTGGTGCGCGCAATGGGCGCGCCCGAACTGGCCCAGCCGGGGTGGATCGTCGCCGCGAACCTGACGATGTTGCAGGGGTTCCTCTACCTGCCCAGCGTGGACGGCGTCTATTGGTCGCTCACGGTCGAGCTGGCCTTTTACCTGTGCATGTTCGCACTGTGGAAGGTCCGCTGGCTGCACCGGATAGAGGCAGTGCTGATCGGCTGGGTTTCACTGAAGCTGCTGTGGTGGGTTGTGCCTGTGCTGCCTTCGCGGCTCGGTCAGTTGCTGCTGGTGGACTATGTCCCGTGGTTCGCCGTGGGCATCGCTGCATACCGGGTCCGCGCGAGAGAACGGCGCTGGGCGCAGCAGCTGCCGCTGTTCGCCCTGTGCGCCGCGGTGATCGGGCTGGTCGATGGGCTTGTCGGGCTGCTGGTCCTTTGCGCGACGGCCGGCCTCTTCGCGGCTCTCGCAGAAGGCAGGCTGGGCTTGCTCGACAGGCCCGTCCTGCTGTGGCTTGGCGGCCTGTCCTACCCGCTTTACCTGGTGCACCAGCTCGTCGGCTATGCGCTGATTGCCCGGCTGGAGGAAATGGGCGCGAGTCCCCTGCTCGCCCTGGTCCTCACCCTCGCCGCCGCCCTTGCCCTGGCCCAGGTGATCCGCAGCCTGATCGAACAGCCCGCCCTTCGCGCCATCCGCAGCTGGTGGCAGCACCGGTCTCGCAAGGCCGGAGCCCTTGCCGCCAGCTAGCCTCTGGCGCGCGCGGCAAAGCTCTGCCATTCCATAGCCATGCGCCAGAAGGAAATCCGCATTGCGCTCGTCTGCTACGGCGGCGTCAGCCTTACGGTCTATATGCATGGCGTGACCAAGGAGCTGTGGAAGCTTGCGCGGGCGAGCCGGAATTTCCACGGTGACCGGCCCTGCACGCCGGGCAGCCAGGCGATCTATCGCCGGATGCTGGAGCGGGTCGAGAAGGCGCACGGCCTGCGCCTGCGGGTGCTGATCGACATCATCGCCGGGGCCAGTGCCGGGGGAATCAACGGCGTGTTCCTGGCCCAGGCCATCCATTCCGGGCAAAGCCTTGAGCCGCTGACCCAGCTCTGGCTGGAAAAGACCGACAGCGACGAGATGCTCGATCCCGACGCCCGCCTGTGGACGCGTTTCGTCAAGTTCTGGGCCGTGCCGGTGGTCCACTTCCTGCTCACCCGCCCCGGCAACATGGTGACGGTAAGCGTCGCGCGGGAGACGCGCAAGGAAGTGCGGGCCAAGCTTTCCCGGCTGGTGCGTTCGCGCTGGTTCGAGCCGCCCTTCGGGGGGCTGGGCTTTTCGCGGGTGCTGGCGAATGCGTTTGACAGCATGGCCGCCAGCCCGACGAGCGAACCACTGCTGCCGCCGCGCCATCCGCTGGACCTGTTCGTTACCGCCACCGATTTCAAGGGCCATGTCCAGACCCTGCGGATGCATTCGCCGCCGCTGGTGGAGGAAAGCGAGCATCGCGTGTCGATCGGGTTCCGTTCGATGGTCCCTGCGGTGAGCGGCATCGGGCTTGCCGATCCTTGCGAGCTGGTCTTCGCGGCACGTGCCACCGCGAGCTTCCCGGGGGCGTTCCCTCCCCTGCGGGCCGGCGAGATCGACCTGCTCGCCAGCGAACGCGGGGCGGAATGGAGTGGGCGCAACGCTTTCCTCGCCCGCGTCCTGCCCGAGCATCATGCGAAGGGAGAGGTCGAGCACGTTTCGCTGATCGACGGGTCGGTGCTGGTCAATGCTCCCTTTTCCGAGGCGATCGGCGTGCTGCATGACCGGCCTGCCCAGCGCGAGGTGGACCGGCGGTTCGTCTATATCGATCCCAAGCCGGACGAGGTTGGCGGCCTGGGCCACGACGATCCGCGCGCGCCGGGGTTCTTCTCGGTGATTTTCGGCTCGCTCTCGTCGATCCCGCGCGAACAGCCGGTGCGCGACAACCTTGAGGAGCTTGAGCGCCAGAGCCGCGAGATGGAACGGGTGCGCGGCATTGTCATGGCTCTGCGGCCCGAGGTGGAAGAGGCAGTGCAGCAGACCTTCGGGCGCACCCTGTTCCTTGATCGCCCCACGATCAAGCGCTTGGCGGCATGGCGCGAAAAGGCGCAGGAAGCCGCTGTGCGCCGCGCCGACTATGCCTATCACGGCTATGCCCAGGCCAAGTTCGTTTCGATCATCGACGAGCTCTCGCGGATCATCGAGCGCGCCGTCCCCGATCTTTCGGCCGAAATCATCGCCCGCACCCTTACCCGGCACCTGCGCGCGCAGGGGCTGGATCACATGACGGCCATGCGCGGCGGTGCCTCGCCCGAGGCGATCGCCTTTTTCCGCAGCCATGACCTGCAGCACCGCATCCGTCGCCTGCGCCTGCTGGCTCGCCGCCTGACGCAGGACTGGGACGGCGATCCCGGCGTTTCCGCCGATGACCGCGAATTTGCGCGCGATATGGTGTACAAGGCGCTGGCGGTCTATTTCGAGGCAGAAGGCTCGGCCAGGCTCGGACCCGATTTTCCCACGGTTGCGGCAAAGGCGCTGACCGATCCGGGAACGGTCCTGGACCATATCGCCGGCGCCCGCGACCTGCGCGCGGCGGACCAGAGTGCCGACAGCATCCTTGCCGAGGCCATGGCGCTGATGCCGCGCCCGCTGCGCCGCAAGGTGCTGCTGTCCTACCTCGGTTTCCCCTTCTACGATGTCGTTTCATTCCCCTTCCTTCACGGCGAGGGACTGAACGAATTCGAT
The DNA here is from genome assembly GCF_002855555.1 of Novosphingobium sp. TH158. Lineage (NCBI taxonomy): Bacteria > Pseudomonadati > Pseudomonadota > Alphaproteobacteria > Sphingomonadales > Sphingomonadaceae > Novosphingobium > Novosphingobium sp. TH158. Next base: position 491,043 of record NZ_PKRT01000001.1, read on the forward strand.
CCGGTTAAGATCGACCGCATTTCGCCCGACGACTGCAATTCCATTCGCGGCGGGGGCGCGGCGGATTGCCTGCGCGGGGTGGAGTTCTTCAATTTCGGCGCCTTCTTCAGCCGCGCCTATCGCGAGAACGACTACCTGTGGGGCCGGCTGCACGGGGCGGAGCGGATGATCGACCTGATCGCCAGCGCCCTGCCCGACGGCCAGATGTTCGATGCGCGGGAACTGGCGCGGCTGAAGCGCGATGCCTTCCTCGCCATACTCGACGAGGAAGAGGCGCGGCTTCTCGCCGATCCGGGGCTGGTCCCCGGAATCAGGGCCGAAGTGCTTTCGCGCATGGCAGATTGATCGCGGTCAATTCCCCGCCATCGCGCATCTGCAAGGGGCACCGGACGGAAGGGGGCTGACCGTAAGGACAAGCCTATGAATGCGTTCCGGTTTCACCACCTGCTCTTCGCGATCGCGGTCACCGTCGCCTGGTCCACTGCCGAGGAACTGGGCCTGGTTCATGCCTGGACGGGCTATCTTGTCGGCGCGCTGATCCTCGGTCGGCTGGTGCTGGGCCTTGCCCGCATGCGCGGGTTCGAATTCCGCCGCCTTGTCCCGCGTTTTCGCCAGCCCCCTGTGGGCCAGACCGGCATCCGGGCACCCTGCGGTAAGCAATTCTCTGACGTTGCTCCTGCTGCTTTCCGTCATCGGCACAGCCGGCACCGGAATTGCCATGGACCAGGGTGGAACGCTGGTCGGCAAGAGCATCCGCGCCGATGATGGAAAGCGCGATCGGCATGGCGAACACGGCGACAAGCGCGGCAATGACCGCGAGGAAGAACACGAAGCGCTCAGCGCCCCTGCCAGCCTGATGGGACTTGCTCCTGCCGCCCGCGCCGATGGCGGCGAAGGCGAAGAGGGCGAGGAAGGCATCCTTGGCGAAGTGCACGAAACGCTTGGCAACCTGCTGTTGCCGCTCGTGCTGCTGCACGTGCTTTGCCTGCTGGTGTTCCGCTTCGACATGGCCTGCTTCATGCTGTTCCTGCCCCGCCGCCGGGGCTGAGGCAGGATCAGTCGGTCAGGTCGTTCCACACTTCCTTGATCCGGTCGAAAAAGCCCTTCGACTGCGGACATTCATCGCCCGTCTCGGTCTCCTGCAATTCACGCAGCAGTTCCTTCTGGCGGGCGGTGAGTTTCGTCGGCGTTTCGACCATGATCTCGATGACAAGGTCGCCCCGGCCGCGTCCCTGCAGCACGGGCATACCCGCGCCGCGCTGGCGCAGCTGCTTGCCCGACTGGATGCCGGCGGGAATGGAGATGGTGTGGCGCGCGCCATCAAGGCCCGGAATTTCGATCTCGCCGCCCAGCGCCGCCTTGGTGAAGGTGATGGGTGCGCGGGTCAGCAGCGTTGTACCGTCGCGCTCGAACACCGGATGGCGGCTGACATGGACGAAGATATAGAGATCGCCCGGAGGCGCGCCGAATGGCCCGGCCTCGCCCTTGCCGGCAAGGCGGATGCGGGTGCCGGAATCGACCCCCGGCGGGATATTGACGTCGAGCGTCTGGCGCTGGTCGACCCGCCCTTCCCCGCCGCAGGACCGGCAGGGGCTTTCGATCACTTCGCCGCGGCCGTGGCAGGTCGGGCAGGTCCGCTCGACCATGAAGAAGCCCTGCTGCGCGCGCACCTTGCCGTGGCCGCCGCACAGGTTGCAGCGCCGCGTGCCGGTGCCGGGCGTCGCGCCCGATCCTTCGCAGGGTTCGCAGGTTGCAGAGATTTCCACCTCGATCTGGGCGGACTTGCCGTGGAAGGCATCGTCCAGCGTGATTTCCAGATCATAGCGCAGGTCGGCGCCGCGGCGGGCCTGCTGGCGTCCGCCGCCGAAACCGCCAAAGATCGATTCGAAGATGTCGCCCAGATCGTTGAACGGATTGCCGCCACCAAATCCGCCGCCGCCCATTCCGCCGTTCTCGAAGGCGGCATGGCCGTACTGGTCATAGGCGGCGCGCTTCTGCGGGTCGGAAAGACAGGCATAGGCGGAACTGATCGCCTTGAACTTTGCCTCGCTCTCGGCGCAGCCGGGGTTCTTGTCCGGGTGGTACTTCATCGCAAGCTTGCGGTACGATGACTTGATCGTCGCATCGTCCGCGCCGCGGGAAACCTCGAGCAGTTCGTAATAGTCGACTTCGGCTGACATTGCCCCGCCCCTAACGTGACCCGCCGCCCACGTGGATACGCGAGCGGCGGATACGGTTCATTGCCAGATCAGTTCTTGTTGTCGTCGACTTCCGAGAATTCGGCATCGACGACATCCTCACCGCCCGCAGGTGCTTCCGCACCCGGAGAGGCGGCTGCTGCCTGTTCCTTCTCGTAGATCGACTGGCCCATCTTCATGGCGGCTTCGGTGAGCGCCTGGGTCTTGGCGGTCATCTCGTCGGCATCGCCGCTTTCGATCGCGGTCTTGGTCGCGGCAATGGCGGCCTCAACCTCGGCCTTGAGCGAGGCGTCGATCTTGTCGCCATGCTCTTCAAGCTGGCGCTCGGTCGCATGGACCAGGCTGTCGGCGTTGTTCTTCGCCTCGGCCTCGGCACGGCGCTTCTTGTCCTCTTCGGCGAACTTCTCGGCATCCTTGACCATCTGGTCGATGTCCGAGTCCGAAAGACCGCCCGAAGCCTGGATCTTGATCTGCTGTTCCTTGCCGGTGCCCTTGTCCTTCGCCGTCACGTGCACGATGCCGTTGGCGTCGATATCGAAAGTCACCTCGATCTGCGGCACGCCGCGCCGCGCCGGCGGGATGCCGACGAGGTCGAACTGGCCAAGCAGCTTGTTGTCCGCCGCCATTTCGCGTTCGCCCTGGAACACTCGGATGGTCACGGCCTGCTGGTTGTCCTCGGCAGTCGAATAGACCTGGCTCTTCTTGGTCGGGATCGTCGTGTTGCGATCGATCATGCGGGTGAACACGCCGCCCAGCGTTTCGATGCCGAGCGAAAGCGGGGTCACGTCGAGCAGGAGCACGTCCTTGACATCGCCCTGCAGGACGCCGGCCTGGATCGCCGCGCCCATGGCGACGACTTCGTCCGGGTTCACACCGGTGTGCGGTTCCTTGCCGAAGAAGTCCTTCACGACTTCGCGGACGCGCGGCATGCGGGTCATGCCGCCGACGAGCACGACATCGTCGATCTGCGCGGCAGTGACGCCGGCATCGGCCAGGGCCTTCTTGCACGGCTCCAGCGTGCGCTGGATCAGGTCGGCAACCAGCTTCTCAAGGTCCGCGCGGGTGATCGTTTCGACCAGGTGCAGCGGCGTGGTGGCGCCGCCTTCCATGCGAGCGGTGATGAACGGCAGGTTGATTTCCGTGGTCTGGGCCGAAGACAGCTCGATCTTGGCCTTTTCCGAAGCTTCCTTCAGGCGCTGCAGGGCCAGCTTGTCGGTCTTCAGGTCCATGCCTTCCTTGGCCTTGAACTTGTCGGCCAGGTATTCGACCAGCTTGGAGTCGAAGTCCTCGCCGCCCAGGAAGGTATCGCCGTTGGTGCTCTTCACTTCGAACACGCCGTCGCCGATCTCGAGGATCGAGATGTCGAAGGTGCCGCCGCCAAGGTCATAGACGGCGATGGTCTTGCCGTCGTTCTTGTCAAGGCCATAGGCGAGCGCGGCCGCGGTCGGCTCGTTGATGATGCGCAGCACTTCAAGACCGGCGATCTGGCCGGCATCCTTGGTTGCCTGGCGCTGCGCGTCGTTGAAGTAGGCGGGCACGGTGATGACGGCCTGCGTCACGGTCTCGCCAAGGTAGGCCTCGGCGGTTTCCTTCATCTTCTGCAGCGTGAAGGCAGAGATCTGACTGGGCGAATAGTCTTCGCCACCGGCCTTAACCCATGCGTCGCCGTTCTTGCCCTTGACGATCGAATAGGGGACGAGCTCCATGTCCTTCTTGGTCATGGGATCGTCGAAGCGGCGGCCGATCAGGCGCTTCACCGCGAAAATCGTGTTGTCCGGATTGGTGACGGCCTGGCGCTTCGCGGGCTGGCCGATCAGGCGTTCACCATCCTTGGTGAAAGCGACAATCGACGGCGTGGTGCGCGCGCCTTCCGAATTTTCGATGACCTTGGGTTTGCCCCCGTCCATGACCGCGACACAGCTGTTGGTGGTGCCGAGGTCGATGCCGATAACCTTTGCCATTATTCCCTATTCCTCACGTCTTGCAGTTGGACACCGCGTGTGGCTTCCTCCCGAAATCGGCAAGGTGGCCGGCGGCTCAGTTCGAGGGCGATATAGGTGCGCTTTCTCTTGGCACAAGGGCAGCGCCACCCTAAGTGGACGCGCGATAAACAACTGTCCTGAAAGGTTGCATCGAATGCGCGTTTCCCTCCTCGCTCCCATGGCTGCCTTCACCCTTGCGCTGGCCGGCTGCTCGGGCGGTGACAATGGTCCGGAAGTGCCGAAAAGCACGGCCAAGGGCGTGACGATCCAGGAAGCGCGGCTTGTCCTGCCGCTGGTCAGCGGCAACCCCGGCGCGGTCTATTTCAACCTCGTGAACGAGGGCGAGGCTCCGCAGAAGTTGATGTCGGTCGACGTGACGGGCGTGGAGATGACGATGGTTCACGAAACGATCGATACCGGCGGCGTAGCCAAGATGCAGACCGCGCAGAACGTCGTAGTCCCGGCGCAGGGTTCGCTGGCATTCGAGCCCGGCGGCAAGCACGTGATGGTCATGGGCCTTTCGCCGGACCTGAAGCCCAACACGCGCACGGTGCTGACGATCAATTTCGACACCGGCGACAAGGCCTCGGTCGAACTGCCGGTGATCTCGCAGGCTGCGGCGGCCGGCAAGTAAGTGGAACAGGCCTGCCCCGCCGGGGGCGAACGATGCCTGACCGCGGGCGAACGCGAACTGGTAGCCGGGGTCTTCGGCACTGCCATAGACCCCGATCCCGTCCGCATCCGGCGGCGCAAGTGGTTTCCCTTCCAGCCCGCCAACATCGTCATGGCGCCGTGCGGGCACATGCATTTCCACCCGCACGGGCCGCATTACCGCGATGATTTCGCGCTCGCCCCGCTGACCTCGCAGGGCTTGTTCATTCATGAGATGGTGCACGTCTGGCAGGCGCAGGCGAAGGGCCGGTTCTGGCTCGTCCTGCATCGCCACCCGTTCTGCCGCTATGACTACGAGCTGGAGCCGGGCAAGCCGCTGGCCGCCTATGGGATAGAGCAGCAGGCAGAAATCGTGCGCCACGCCTTCCTGTTGCGCAGCGGCGCGCCCTTGCCGGGAAAGCCGCCGCGCGCCGCCTATGACGCGATCGTTGCCTTTCCCGGCGCTGGCGCTGGCGCTTAGCTGCGGACGCGACCGCCGGTGAAGCCGGGCTGCGCCGGTTCGCCAAAGGCGCTGTAAAGCGTGTCGATCCGGGCCTTCAGGTTTTCCAGATGATCCGGGTGGGTGACGATGTGGAGGCGGTTTTCCTCTGTTGCGCGCACCACGGCGCGGCCCAGCCAGATGGCGTCCATCATCTTGCCTTCCAGCTCGCACTTGATCTCTTCGGGCAGGCTTTCCCACTGGCCCATCGACATGCGGCTGCGGGTAAGACCGGGGTACAGGATCGAAACGCCGACGCCGAAGGGCTCAAGCTCCTGCCGGATCGCTTCCGAAAGGGCTGCAACGGCAAATTTGCTGGCCGAATAGACCGCGAAGGTGCCGTGCGGCAGCTGGCCGTTGACCGAACTGGTGTTGACGATGTGGCCGCTCTTGCGGGCCTTCATCTCGGGCATGAACAGGTGGCAGCCCAGGAACACCCCGCGCACGTTGATCGCCATGCAGCGGTCGAACTGGTCAAGCGTGATCTCTTCCATCGGCTTGAACGGCAGCGAAATGCCGGCGTTGTTGCACAGCACGTCAACCGGGCCGAGCTGCGCCTCGACGGCTTCCTTCACCCCTGCCCAGCTTTCGGGCGAGGATACGTCATGCGCTAGGGCAATCGTGCCGTGGCCAATGCGCGCGGCCTCTGCCTGCGCCCATTCGCCGTTGATATCGGTAATGGCGATGCGCGCGCCCTTTTCGGCAAAGGCCTCGGCAATGCCCGCGCCGATGCCGCCGCCGCCGCCAGTGACCAGAACAACCTTGCCCGAAACGTCCATAACTCGCTCTCCTGCCGAAAATATCGACAGGACTGTTGCAATTTTTCGGACGCTTGGAAAGGGGGCGGTTTTCGCCCCCCCGATATCAATCCGGCTTCTTTGCCACGGCCACCATAGCCGGACGCAGCAGGCGGTCCTTGATCATGTAGCCGGCCTGCAATTCCTGCAGCACCGTGCCCGGCTCGGCATCGACCGAAGGCACTTCGAGCATGGCCTGGTGCTGGTTGGGATCGAGCGGCAGGCCCATGGCGGCGATGCGGCTGATGCCGTGCAGGCCGAACACCTTGTCCAGCTCGCGCGCGGTCGCCTCGATGCCGGCGACAAGGCTCTTCAGCTTGTCATCCTCGCGCAGTTCGGCAGGGATCGATTCGAGCGCGCGGGCCAGGTTGTCGGACACCGAAAGGATATCCCGGGCAAAGCCGGTTGCGGCATAGGCGCGCGCATCGGCCACGTCCTTTTCCAGACGGCGGCGCACGTTCTGCGTTTCGGCCTTGGCATAGAGAATCTCCTGCCGGGCCGTTTCAAGATCGTTGCGCAGGTGGGTCAGCGCGTCGTCGAGCGAATCGCTCGCCTTGTCGAGGTCGATGAGATCCTCGGGGACGCCCTTCAATTCCGCTTCGACCGCGGGATCGACCTGCGGCTTCTTGTCTTCACTCATGGTCTGCAAAATGCCCTGTCTAACCGATCAGTTTGCCCAGAGACTGGGCGGTGAAATCCACCATGGGGACTAGCCTCGCATAATTCAACCGCGTCGGGCCGATTACACCCACCACGCCGACAACCCGGCCATCGCGGTTGCGATAGGGTGAGGCGATGACCGAGGAGCCCGAAAGCGCGAAAAGCCGGTTCTCCGATCCGATGAAGATGCGGGTGGCATCAGCCTCGCGCGCGGCATCGAGCAGTTCGGCAACCGACTGCTTGTTCTCGAGGTCGTCCAGCAACTGGCGCACGCGTTCAAGATCGGTGATCGCGGCTTCGTCCAGCAGGTTTGCCTGCCCGCGCACGATCAGCACCGGGCGATTGAGCGCATCTTCGCTCCACACTGCAAGGCCGCGCACAACCAGATCGCGACTGGCGGCATCGAGTGCAGACTGACCGGAGGCGATTTCGGCCCGGATCGCGCGCACGGCCTCGCCCAGCGTGCGGCCGACGAGCTGGGCGGAAAGATAGTTCGACGCCATTTCCAGCGCTGAACTCGGCAGGTGCGACGGAACATCGAGCACGCGGTTCTCCACCGCCCCGTCTTCGCCCACCAGCACGGCCAGCGCCTTGCCGGGGGAAAGCGCCACCAGTTGCAGGTGTTGCAGGCGCGGCTCGCGGCGCGGCACCATGACAACGCCGGCGCAGGCGGAAAGGTCGGACAGGACAGAGGTTGCCGCCGCAAGTGCCGCCTCGATCGGGCCGGGCGCGGCAAGCTGGCGCTCGATGGCGGCGCGCTCGGCCTCGCTGGGTTCGGCCACCTGCATCATGCCATCGACGAAGAGCCGCAGGCCCACCTCGGTCGGCATGCGTCCGGCAGAGGTATGCGGCGCGGCCAGCAGGCCCAGCATCTCCAGATCGTGCAACACCGAGCGGATCGACGCGGGCGACAGGTTGAGGCCCGCGCCCGCCAAGGTCTTCGATCCGACCGGCTGGCCGGATGACAGGTAGCCTTCCACCACGAGACGGAAAATCTCGCGCGCACGGGTGGTCAGTTCTGTGATCGGCGGGCCGGACATTCTGCCCCCTATTTAAGCACTGGGCTTGCAGCCTCAAGCCTGTTGCGCCAGAGGCAGCGCGATCAATCGACAAAGGACTATCCATGCGACCTTCCGGCCGCGCGCCAGATGAAATGCGCGCACTTTCGTTCCAGACCAATTTCACCATCCACGCCGAAGGCTCGGTGCTGGTGAGCTTCGGCAACACGAAGGTGCTCTGCACCGCCTCGGTCGAGGAAAAGGTGCCGCCGTTCCTTCGCGGCAAGGGCGAAGGCTGGGTGACAGGCGAATATTCGATGCTCCCCCGCGCCACGCACACGCGCGGCAGCCGCGAGGCGGCAAAGGGCAAGCAGTCTGGCCGCACGCAGGAAATCCAGCGCCTGATCGGCCGGAGCCTGCGCGCCGTTGTGGACCTGAAGAAACTGGGCGAGCGCCAGATCGTGCTCGACTGCGACGTGATCCAGGCTGACGGCGGTACCCGCACGGCCTCGATCTCGGGCGCATGGGTGGCACTGCGCATTGCCATCGACAAGCTGATGGCCGAGGGCCTGGTCAAGGAAGACCCCATGCCGCGCCGGGTTGCGGCGGTATCCTGCGGCATCTTCCAGGGCACGCCCGTGCTCGACCTCGATTATGACGAGGACAGCTCGGCCGATGCCGATGCCAATTTCGTGCTGATTGAAGGTGGCCACATCGCCGAGGTCCAGGCCACGGCCGAAGGCGCGACCTATGACGAGGAAGGCCTGCTGCGCCTGCTGCGCCTCGCCCGCATCGGCTGCGACCGCATCTTCGCGGCCCAGGCAGAAGCGGTAGGCCGCTGATGTCGAAGCTCGGCGGAAAGCTCGTCATCGCCTCGCACAATGCGGGCAAGCTGAAGGAGATTTCCGCCCTGCTTGCGCCCTATGGCGTGGATTGCATTTCGGCCGGCGCGCTCGGCCTGCCGGAACCCGCGGAAACCGGCACGACCTTTGTCGAGAATGCGCTGATTAAGGCGCGCGCATCGGCAGAGGTCAGCGGCATTCCCTCGCTGGCCGACGATTCAGGGCTTTCGGTCACCGCGCTGGGCGGGCGTCCCGGTGTCTACACCGCCGATTGGGCCGAACGGCAGTGGTTCGAGGGGGCGCCCGGCCGCGACTGGTACATGGCCATGGGCAAGGTGGAAGGCATGCTGGCCGAACTTGGCCCGGATGTGGACCGTTCCTGCTGGTTCTCCTGCGTCCTTGCCATCGTCTGGCCCGATGGCGAAACCGCCGTCTATGAAGGCCGCGCCGATGGCACACTGACCTGGCCGCCGCGCGGCACAATGGGCTTCGGCTATGACCCGGTTTTCGTGCCGCTGGGCGATACCCGAACCTTCGCCGAGCATGAGCCGGAAGAGAAGCACGCGATCAGCCACCGCGCCGATGCCTTTGCCAAGCTGGTGAAGGACCAGTTTGGCGGCTAAGCTGCGCCCATGGCCCGCGCGCTCTATATCCATTGGCCGTTCTGCCTGAAGAAGTGCCCTTATTGCGACTTCAACAGCCATGTGCGCGACAGCGTCGACGCGGCGCAATGGCAGGCGGCGCTGGTCGCCGACATGCGGCACGAGGCACAGGTCGCCGGCGGCGAGCCACTGGAGAGCATTTTCTTCGGTGGCGGCACGCCCAGCCTGATGCCGCCGCAGGTTGTCGAAGCGCTGCTGGCGGAGGCGGAGCGGCTGTGGGGCTTTGCCCCTGACATCGAGATCACGCTTGAAGGCAATCCATCCTCGGTCGAGGCGGGCAATTATGCCGCACTGGCATCGGCTGGGGTGAACCGCGTTTCACTGGGCCTGCAATCGCTTGATGATGCAGCGCTGCAATTTCTGGGCCGCCTGCATTCGGCCGCAGAAGGACTGGCCGCGCTGGACGTGGCGCAGCGCAATTTCCGGCGGGTCAGTTTCGACCTGATCTATGCCCTGCCCGGCCAGTCCGCCAAGGCCTGGGAGGCAGAGCTGGCCCGTGCCATCGCGCTCGGCACCGGGCATCTCTCGCTCTACCAGTTGACCATCGAGCCCGGCACGAAGTTTGCCACCATGGTGCGCGAACGCCAGTTCGAGCCGCTGGACGAGAATGCGGCGGCAGACATGTTTGCCATGACGCGCAGCATGACCGCAGCATTCGGCCTGCCCGCCTACGAGGTCAGCAATCACGCAAAGCCGGGCGAACGCAGCCGGCACAACCTTGCCTATTGGCAGTATCGCGACACGCTGGGCATCGGTCCGGGTGCTCATGGCCGCCGGTTGGCAGAAGCAACCGTGCGCCACCGCAAGCCGGAAAACTGGCTCGAAGCCGTCGCCCGCAACGGCCACGGCATCGCCGAATCGCGACGTCTCTGCCGCAACGAGATGGCATCGGAGGCCCTGCTGATGGGCCTGCGCCTGACAGAGGGCGTGGACCTCGCCGATCTGGAAGCGCGCCTCGGCGTGCCGCAGCATGATCTTTGCGATACCGATCGCCTCGCCTTTTACGAGCGGCAGGGACTGGCTTGGCAGCGCGGCAGCCGCATCGGCGTGACGGAACTGGGCGTAACCCTGCTCGATGGCCTGCTGGGCGCACTGGTGCCTGACGCCCTGTTTGACGAGGATGCCCCGGCCTGACCATGCAGCCTTCGGCCATCCTTGAAGCCTGGCGCGAGCACTTGGCGGACAATCGCCGCCGCAGCCCGCATACGGTGCGCGCCTATGTCAGCACCGCCGGCCGCCTGCTGGAGGAGCTGGGAGAGACGGACTGGCATCGGCTGGCAAGGCTTGATGCCGCTGCCCTGCGCAACCAGCTTGCCCGCCGCCGGGCGGATGGCATCGGCAACGTCTCGGCCGCGCGCGAGCTTTCGGCGCTCAAATCGTTCATCCGCTTCGCGCGCGAGCAGGCAGGCCAGCCCGACCCCTCCCCGCCGCGCCTGCGCGGGCCGCGGATCAGGAAGGGCCTGCCCCGCCCCGTCACGCCTGACGACGCGGTGAACCTTGCCGCCATGGTGACCGACAATGCGGGCGAGGAATGGATCGGCGCGCGCGATCGCGCCGTGCTGCTGCTGCTTTACGGTGCGGGAATGCGCATTGCCGAGGCGCTTTCGCTCACCGGTTCGGCCCTCCCGCTTGGGGAAACGCTGACGGTTACCGGCAAGGGCAACAAGCAGCGCGTCGTGCCGCTGCTGCCCATCGTGCGCGATGCCGTGACCGATTACCTGGGCAAGTGCCCCTATCCCGCCGAGCGGGACAAGCCGTTGTTTCGTGGCGCACGCGGCGGTCCGCTGGCACAGGGCATGGTGCAGAAGGCGATGGCCCGGGCACGAATGGCCTTGGGCCTGCCCGCCAGCGCCACGCCGCACGCGCTGCGGCATTCCTTCGCCACGCACCTTCTGGGGGCGGGAGCCGATCTTCGCTCCTTGCAGGAACTGCTTGGCCACGCCAGTCTGGGTTCGACCCAGATCTACACCAAGGTGGACGCGGCCGTGCTGCTCGACGTTTACCGCAACGCCCATCCAAGGGAGCAGACATGAAAGCCCGCATCATCCTTACCGTTCTCGGCAGCGACCGTCCGGGCCTGACGCAGGAACTGGCAGACGCCGTGCTGGCGGCCGGCGGCAACTGGCTTGAGAGCCACCTTGCCCGGCTTGGCGGCAAATATGTCGGCTCTATCCTGGTCGAACTCGATGCCGCCAACCTGCCGCAGTTGTCCGAAGAAGTCCTGGGCGTGGATGCCAGCGGATTGCAGGTGGCAATTGTCCCGGCGGGTGCCGCTCCGGCCGGCGATGCCAAGCCGATCCTGGTCGAGTTGGTCGGGCAGGACCGCCCCGGCATTGTCCGCGAAGTGACGACCGTGCTTTCGGCTATCGGCGCGAATATCGAATCCTTCGCCTCGGAAACGGAACCCAGCGCCCATTCCGGCGAGGAGCTGTTCAAGGCGAAGATCGAGCTGACCCTGCCCTCCGGCTCCTCTCCCACCCAGCTTCAGGATGCGCTGGAGGCGATTTCGGGCGAGATCATGGTGGATTTCAGCTTCGGCTGAACACCCGCCCGGTCATTCCGGGTGCTTCCAGGTGATGACGCGCCACAGGTACCAACCCAGCGCCAGCACAATCCCGGCAAGGGCGATGATGTTGAGAACTTCGCCGGCATTCTCGAGATAGTGGGCCAGCGCGCGGCCGCCCTCGATCAGGGCAAAGTTCCAGATCGCCGTGCCGGCAAAGGTGAACACGAGGAAGCGGGCCCGGCTCATGTGGGCAAGGCCAGCGGGCAGCGAGATCATCGTGCGCATCAGCGGCATGAAGCGCAGCACGAAGATCACCCACTGGCCGTGCTTGCGGAACACGGCGGACACCTTCTCCACCTCGTCCCATTCGACGGCTAGCCAGCGGCCCCAGCGGTCGAAAAAGGGCTTCAGGCGGCGATAGCCGATGCGCGATCCGACCATGAACCAGAAGTAGTTGCCCAGAGTCGAGCCGACCGTGCCGACGATCAACAGCGGCCAGAACTCCATCGTGCCGCGCGCAACGGCAACACCGCCCAGCCCCATGATGACTTCGGAGGGCACGGGCGGCAGGATGTTTTCCAGCACCATCAGGAAGAAGATGCCCCAATAACCCCCGCCCTCGATCAGGCGCATGATCCAGTCGTTCATGGCAGGCGCATCACATCCGGGCGTGGCGGGCTTCGATGGCGTCCCAGATCCTGGCCGCCGTGTCGGTGCCGTTGAAGCGGTCGATCGCGACGATGCCGGTGGGCGAAGTGACGTTGATTTCGGTCAGCCACTTGCCGCCGATCACGTCGATACCGACAAACACCAGCCCGCGCGCCTTAAGTTCCGGGCCGATGGCGGCGCAGATTTCTTCCTCGCGCGCTGTCAGCTCCGTGGCCTCGGCATAGCCGCCCACGGCAAGGTTCGAGCGGAACTCGCCCTCGCCCGGACGCCGGTTGATGGCCCCGGCAAATTCGCCGTCCACCAGCACGATGCGCTTGTCCCCTTCGGAAATGTCGGGAAGGAAGGGCTGGATCATGTGCGGTTCCACCCAGGCCGCGTCGAACAGTTCGGACAGCGCGCCAAGGTTGCTGCCATCGGCCGGAATTCGGACAACCGCCCTGCCGCCGTTGCCGTGAAGCGGCTTCATCACCAGGTCACCGGGATGGCGCGCATGGAAATCGCGGATATCCTCAGCCCGCCGAGCGATCAGCGTTGGCGGCATGAAGCACGCATAGTCGAGCACGAAGACCTTCTCGGGGGCGTTGCGCACGCTTTCGGGATCGTTGACCACCAGCGTCTGGCCCTTCAGCCGCTCAAGCAGGAAGGTGGCGGTGATATAGCCAAGGTGGAATGGCGGGTCCTGCCGCATCAGGATCACATCGACATCCCGGGCCAGGTCGATCTTGCGGTATTCGCCCTTGGTGAAATGATCCCCGGCCACGCGCTGGACCGTGACCGGGCAGGCCCATGCGGTGAGTCGTCCCTCGTCCAGCGCCAGCGTTCCGACGTCATAGTGCCACACGGCATGGCCGCGCGCCTGTGCCGCCAGCATCAGCGCGAAGCTGGAATCGCCGTTGATATTGATCGTTTCGATCGGGTCCATCTGGACGGCGACGCGAAGGCTCATCTGGGTATCCCTGTTACATGGTTGCGTTGGCGATGTGGCGTGGCCAGCGCCCGGGCGCAAGGAGGACAACGTCGATCCGCATGTCATCCCCCGGTTTCATCCAGCGATGGGCCGATGCTTCCACCGCGGCGCGGACCCGGCGCAGGCGCCAGGCATCGATGGCATAGTCGAGATCGGCGGCGTTGCGGCGCCACTTCACCTCGATGAAGGCGACCAGCCGGCCGCGCCGGGCGACAAGGTCTATCTCGCCGCGCGGCGTCTTCACGCGCTGTGCCAGCACCCGCCAGCCTTTGAGCCGCAGGTACCAGGCGGTGAGAGCTTCCCCGCGCCTGCCGCGCTGTTCCGCCTCCTGCCGCTTCACTTCAGCTCCATGGCCCGCGCGTAAAGCATCTTGCGATCAAGCCCGGTGGCCTTGGCCACTTGCGCCGCGGCCTGGCTGGGCTTGGCATCGACCATCGCCTGCCTGAGCAGCGCATCGATATCATGGTCCTCCGGCTCGGGCGGCAGCGGCGGCGCGATGACCAGGACGATCTCGCCCTTCGGCGGATGGGCCCCGTAATGCGCGGCAAGTTCCGCGGCAGAACCGTTGCGACATTCCTCGAACTTCTTGGTCAGCTCGCGCGCCACGGCAACCTCGCGTCCGGGCAGCAGGTCGCCGATCGCATGAAGCGCATCGACCAGCCGGGGGGCGGTTTCGTAAAGCACCAGCGTTGCCGGAATGGCGGCGAGCTCGCGCAAGGCATCGCGCCGCGCCTTGTCCTTGGACGGCAGGAAACCGGCGAACAGGAAACGGTCGCTGGCAATGCCGGAAAGCGTGACGGCCATGATCGCCGCGCTGGCTCCCGGCAGGCTGGTAACGGGAATGCCCCGTTCCCGCGCCAGCCGCACCAGCTTGAAACCGGGGTCCGAGATCAGCGGCGTGCCGGCATCGCTCACCAGCGCCACGGCCTGCTCGCTCGCCAGGCGCAGTAGATGCTCTCGCGTCTCCTCGCTCGCATGATCGTCATAGCGGACAAGCTTCTGTTTTATCCCGAGATGATTGAGCAGCTTGCCCGTAACCCGGGTGTCCTCGCAGGCTATCGCCGATACGCCACGGAACGTCTCTATGGCTCGCAAGGTTATGTCACCAAGATTGCCAATCGGCGTAGCGACAATGTAGAGCCCGGGGGAAAGTGGCGTGTCCATCGGGATTTATTGGACCGCCAAACGGGGAGCGGCAAGCGATGTTCGATTGGAATGTGAACAAGCGGCAGATCATGGCCCTGGGCGCGGTCGCCCTGCTGGCCGGCTGCAAGGTCATTCCCAAGGGCGTGCCGGAAACCGGGCCTGCGCCGACGAGCGAGCCCAACGCCAATATCCTGCCCGCAGACCAGCAGCGCCACCGCGTTGCCCTGCTTGTGCCCACCAGCGGCCCGAATGCCGGCATCGGGCAGGCGCTGGCCAATGCCGCAACCATGGCCCTGCTCGATACCAATGCCACCAACCTGCGCATCACGACCTATGACACGGCTACCGGCCCCTCCTCTGCCGCCACCCGCGCAATCGCCGATGGCAACAAGCTGATCCTGGGCCCGCTGCTGGGCGATGAAGTGGCCGCCGTTGCCCAGGTGGCGCGGCCGGCCAGGGTGCCGATCATCTCGTTCTCGAACGACGGATCGGTGGCCGGGCGCGACGTGTTCATCATGGGCAGCCTGCCCAACCAGTCGATCACCCGCACGGTAAACTGGGCGCGCTCGCAAGGCGCGCGGCGGTTCGGGGCGCTGCTGCCCGATGGCGAATACGGCCTGCGCGCAGCGGCCTCGCTCAACACCGCCGTGGCTGAGGCGGGCGGAACGGTTGTGGCCAGCGAAACCTTCGCCCGATCCAACCCGTCGATCATCAGCGCGGCCAAGCGGTTGAAGGCCAAGGGCCAGTTTGATGCCGTGCTGGTCGCCGATGGCAGCCGCTTTGCCGTGCTTGCCGCGCCGCAGCTGCGGCCCAAGGGCATCGGTCCGCGCCTGCTGGGCACCGAGCTGTGGAGCGGGGATTCCGCCATCGTTTCAAGCGCGGCCCTGCGCGGGGCCTGGTATTCGGCCGTCTCGGACGGACGATTCCGCCAATATGCCGACAGTTACCGCAACCGCTTCGGCAACCAGCCCTATCGCATTTCCACCATGGGTTACGATGCCGTGCTGCTCACCCTGCGCGTGGCCAAGATCTGGAAGCCCGGCACCCTTTTCCCCACCGCCAAGCTCTATGACCGCGAAGGTTTCCTCGGGCTCGACGGGGTTTTCCGCTTCGGCGACAACGGGGTTGTCGAGCGCGCGCTCGAGGTGGTGGAACTGCGGCAGGGCGGCGTCAGCGTGGTCAGCCCCGCCCCGGCACGCTTCGCCCCTTGAGGCACCGGGCCTGACGATAAGTTTCGCTGCCCGCTTGCGCGCGGATTCCTGCCCGTTCTAAGACCTTGGACCTATGTCCGACGACCTTTTTGAAGCCCTGCCCAAGTCCGCCGCCGGCGAAAGCTATGACGGCTCCGCGATCGAGGTGCTCGAAGGGCTTGAGCCTGTGCGCCGCCGCCCCGGCATGTACATCGGCGGAACGGACGAACGCGCGCTGCACCACCTCGCCGCCGAAGTGCTCGACAACGCGATGGACGAGGCGGTGGCGGGCCACGCCAACCGCATCGAAGTGACACTGGAAGAAGGCAACCGGCTGACCATTACCGACAACGGACGCGGCATCCCGGTTGACGAACATCCCAAGTATCCCGGCAAGTCCGCTCTGGAGGTGATCCTCACCACGCTGCATTCGGGCGGAAAGTTCTCGGGCAAGGCCTATGCCACCTCGGGCGGCCTGCACGGCGTCGGCGTCTCGGTGGTCAATGCGCTTTCCACCCTCACCCGGATCGAGGTGGCGCGCAACAAGGAGCTGTTCGCCCAGGAATTCTCGCGCGGGTTGCCGACCGGGCCCCTGCAGCGGCTTGGCGGCACACCCAACCGGCGCGGCACTTCGGTAACCTTCATTCCCGATGGCGAGATCTTCGGCGAGGACGCGAAGTTCAAGCCGGCGCGCCTGTTCAGGCTGGTCCGATCGAAAGCCTACCTGTTCGCCGGCGTCGAAATCCGCTGGAAGTGCGCCGCCAGCCTTGCCTCCGAGGATGTCCCGGCAGAGGCGGTGTTCCAGTTCCCAGGCGGTCTTGCCGATCACCTCAAGGAACAGATCGGCGCGCGCGAATGCGTGACGACGCAGTTCTTTTCCGGCACGCAGGATTTCCCCGGCGAGGAACAGGGCCGCGTCGAATGGGCAGTTGCCTGGCCGCTGTGGTCCGAAGGGTCCTATTCCTATTACTGCAACACCATTCCCACCCCCGATGGCGGCACGCATGAAGCGGGCCTGCGCGCTGCGCTGACCAAGGGCATCCGCGCCTTCGCCGAACTCGTCGGCCAGAAGAAGGCCAAGGACATTGCCCCGGAAGACGTGGTGACCGGCTGCGAGCTGATGCTTTCGGTCTTCATCCGCGATCCCCAGTTCCAGAGCCAGACCAAGGACCGGCTGACCAGTCCCGAGGCGGCGCGCATGGTCGAGAACGCGGTGCGCGATCACTTCGACCATTTCCTTGCCGACAACATGGAGCGCGGAAAGGCGCTGCTCGGCCACGTGCTTGAACGCATGGACGAGCGTCTGCGCCGCAAGGCCGAGCGCGAGGTCAAGCGCAAGACGGCAACCAATGCGCGCAAGTTGCGCCTGCCCGGCAAGCTGACGGATTGCACCGGCGAAGGCGATGCCGAAACCGAACTGTTCATCGTCGAAGGCGATTCGGCTGGCGGCTCTGCCAAGCAGGCGCGCGATCGCAAGACGCAGGCGATCCTGCCGATCCGCGGCAAGATCCTGAACGTTGCCAGCGCGACGGCGGACAAGATCCGGGCAAACAGCGAAATCGGCGATCTCGGCCTCGCCCTGGGCTGCGGCTTCCGCAAGGACTGCAACCCCGATAACCTGCGCTATGACCGGATCGTCATCATGACCGACGCCGATGTTGACGGCGCGCATATCGCCACCCTGCTGATGACCTTCTTCTTCCAGGAAATGCCCGAGGTTGTCCGTCGCGGTCACCTCTACCTCGCGCAGCCGCCGCTCTATCGTCTCACCTGCGGCAAGGAATTCGCCTACGCCCGAGACGAGGCGCACAGGGCCGAACTGGAAGCGGGCCGCTTCAAGGGCAAGAAGGTGGAAGTCGCGCGCTTCAAGGGCCTTGGCGAGATGAACCCGCAGCAATTGCGCGAAACGACGATGGACCCTGCCAAGCGTTCGCTGCTGCGCATTACCCTGCCCCCCGAATACGAGGGCCGGGCTGCGGTGAAGGACCTGGTGGACAAGCTGATGGGCCGCGATCCGGCACAGCGCTTCATGTTCATCCAGAACCGCGCGGGCGAGCTTGATCCCGAACTGATCGACGCCTGACCGGGGCTAGGCTGAAGCAGCCCGCCAGTCTGTACGCATTGCGCCGGGGCTGTCCTACATCCGGCAATTCTGCAAGAACCACGATCGCTCTTTGCAATCGTGGATGGATCGGATGGGCAGAGCGCCTGCCTGCTGCGGAGTTTATTTTTTCCTGCGTGCTTTCGTGAGCGCGAGAAGCGGAAAATGGCGGAATAGTGCGGGCCGGGAAACTGGACGCGAGGTTTACACGGTGTCAACCTTGTCAACCTCAACCCGGGAAGCAGATACCGTCCCGCCGATGGCGCGGGACTCGCCTCGGGCACCCAATTCTGCCAGCATCGCAAGATGTTGCTGACTGCTTCCGCTCTTGGCTTTGCTGCCGCGCTGCTGGTCGCCTGGGGCTTGTTGCGCGCCGGATTCCCGATGCCCGATGGCGGCGGACGGGCGCAGTCGGTTGACGGTCTGCGCGGTTTCCTCGCCTGCGCCGTGGCTATCCATCACCTGATCATCTGGTTCGGGGCGATTTCATTGGGGCGAGGCTGGCAGGCACCCGAAATGCCGCTGTTGAACCAGTTCGGCGCCGGATCGGTGGCGCTGTTCTTCATGATCACTGCCTGGCTGCTCTATCCGAAGATCGAAAAGGGTCTTGGAGCACGGGACTGGGTGCAGCTTTACGTCGGCCGCGCCTTTCGCATCCTGCCGATGGTGGCCCTCGCCATTGCTGTCGTGATCCTGCTGGCCTGGCTTAAGAGCGGCACGGCCTTGACGGCGGAGCAGGTGCCGGGCCTGTTCCTCTGGCTGTTCGGCCTGAAACTGCCGGCTATCGGCGGGGTGAGCGACGCGGCGCGGATCAATGCCTCGGTGTTCTGGTACCTTGGGCAGGAATGGTTCTTCTATGTCGTGATCCTGCCGCTGCTCTACGTCGCGGTGCGGCTGTGGATGCGCCTCGCCCGACCGGGCTGGCTGATCCTGTTGCTGCTGGTCGCCAGCTGGGCAGTCTCGATCATCTGGCCGCTGCGGGGCGAGGACTATTTCGTGGCGCGCAGCCCCTGGGCTTTCCGCCTGTTCCTGCCGGTGCTGCTGGCCGGCATGGCGATCGCCGCGGTGCTGCGTTCTGGGCTGCTGGACAGGCTGATCGCCAGTCCGCTGTTCGCCTGGGCTTCGCTCGCCCTGTTCGCGGCTACGGTGTGGTTCTGCCAGTTCCCCTATGGCTGGTCCCTGCCCGGCTTCCTGCCCTTCATGCTGTGTCTGGCGAGCGGCAGGCATTACGGCGCGCTGCTCTCGGCCCGGCCGGTGCTGCTGCTCGGCAACCTGTCGTTCTCCATCTATGTCATGCACCCCGAACTGCTTTACGCCCTGTTCGGGTTCGATACGGCGCTGCGCTCGGCAATGGGGGGAATGTCGGCGCTGGTCACGGTGCCGGCGGTCATGGTGGCGGTGGTTCTGCTGGCGGCGCTGGTCCACCTGCTGGCAGAGCGCCCGATGATCGCGCTGGGCAACCGGGTGCGCAAGGCGATCCAGCGGGCGTGACTGCCGCGATGTAGACGCGCTTTACCTAAGGATAAGGGATTTGCCTTAGCCTTGGCCCGATGAAGCTGACCTGCCGCACCCTTGCCCTCGCCCTAGCGCTCCCCCTCGCCGCCTGCAGCAGCAGCGGCAGCGATGCCGATCAGGCTGCCTTGGCCGAGGAAGCGGTCGATGGCCTCGCCTCCGGCAAGTGGGACATATCCAGCCGCCTTGCCTCGATGGACCTGTCGCAGGCCGATCCGGACGGGGTCGAACGGGCGCAGGAGATGATGCAGGAAGAGCGCACGAACACCATGTGTCTTGAGCTCTCGCAGCGCACGTCGCCGCCCGCGACCATGTTCTACCCGGGCAACGAGCCATGCAGCTTCAAGAGCTTCACCATGGCCAAGGGCCGCATTACCGGCCGGCTGCAATGCGCCAGCGATACCATCGAGCCGGCGCGCCTGACGGGGCATTACGACCAGAAGGCCTTCTCGGTGACCATCATCAAGACGCTGCCCGGCAACGAAGGCCGGACCACCGAGCGGACCTACTCCACCGGTGGCCGTCACAAGGGCACCTGCTGAGGGCTAGCCCCTTGCGTCGAAGTGCAGGTAGCTGAGGCGCGATTCCCTGATCCGCCACTGGCCATCAGGGCAGCGGACATAGCGTTCGTGATAGTGCCCGTAGCCGGTATGGCCGATATGCCCGGTCGCCGCCTGCCGTTCCGCGCTCATCTCCACCCGGTCCTGCATGGCCCAGATGACGTCTGCGGCGTCCTCGCCATCGAAGGTGATCTCGGGATTGTGGACCTGATGCGATGTCTTCGCATCCTCGATCGAGCCGCGGACCGTCGCGATGGCCTTGTCGCGACCTTCGATGCGGTAGCCGCCCGCGGGGGTGCTATCGAGGACCAGGTCTTCGGTGAACACGTCTGCCCAGGCTTGCCAGTCCTTGGTGTCCATCAGCCGGCAATAGCGCGCCTTGGTCTCGCAGATCGCCTTCCAGTCCTCAAATCCCGGCATCGCCTTGCTCCCTTTCGCTCTTGCAGCCTTGAAAAGCACAACCTAACGCCGCTGGCAAAGCCTCTGAAAGGGACAGATCGCCGATGCGTTTCGAAGGAACCAGCAACTACGTCGCCACCGATGACCTGAAGGTCGCGGTAAACGCCGCCGTCCTCCTGCGCCGCCCGCTCCTGGTGAAGGGTGAGCCCGGTACCGGCAAGACCGTGCTGGCGCACGAAATTGCCAAGGCCATTGATGCGCCGCTGATCGAATGGCACATCAAGTCCACCACCAAGGCGCATCAGGGGCTCTACGAGTACGACGCGGTGGCTCGCCTGCGCGATGGCCAGCTGGGCGATGAACGGGTGCATGACATCCGCAACTACATCAAGAAGGGCAAGCTGTGGGAAGCCTTCACCTCGCCGCAGCTGCCGGTCCTGCTGATCGACGAGATCGACAAGGCAGACATCGAGTTCCCGAACGACCTGCTCCAGGAACTCGATCGCATGAGCTTCGATGTCTACGAAACGGGCGAGCGGATCGCCGCTGTGGATCGCCCGGTCGTGGTGATCACCTCGAACAATGAAAAGGAGCTGCCCGACGCCTTCCTGCGCCGCTGCTTCTTCCACTACATCAAGTTCCCCGACCGCGAGACGATGCAGGCGATCATCGATGTCCACTTCCCCGGCATCCAGAAGACGCTCGTCTCCAAGGCGCTCGAGATCTTCTACGAAGTGCGCGAGGTTCCCGGACTGAAGAAGAAGCCTTCGACCTCCGAATTGCTCGACTGGCTGAAGCTGCTGCTTAACGAGGACATGCCGCTCGACGTGCTGCAGAATCGCGATCCCGCCAAGGCTATCCCGCCGCTGCATGGTGCTCTGCTCAAGAACGAGCAGGATGTGATGCTGTTCGAACGGCTTGCCTTCATGGCCCGGCGGCAGAGCTGATGCCTGCGCCTTATACCGGCAGCTGCCAGTGCGGCGCCGTAAAGGCGATAATCTCGGGCGAGCCCATCGCCGTGCGCCAGTGCTGGTGCCGCCAGTGCCAGAAGCTTACCGGCGGCCCGGCCACGGCCAATGCGATGTTCCTGCTGAAGGACATCGAGATGACCGGCGAACTGGTCGATAGCGGCTATACGGCGGCAAGCGGCAATGCCTATCGCCAGCTGCGCTGCGCCAGCTGCGGCAACCCGGTGATGGGCGACAGCTCGGGGCGTCCGCATGCGCGTATTATCCGGTTGGGCTTTCTGGACGAAGGCCATGGCCTGAAGCCGACTGCCGCGATCTGGCTGTCGGAAGCGCCGGACTGGGCGGAGGTTGCCGAAGGGGTCGAGCGCTTCGAAGGCCAGCCGCCGCCACCGCCCCAAGCCGTCGGCTGACACTTGGCCAACACTGCACATACCCGATTTGGCGCGGTCCGGGCGAGGCTTGAGGCTTTCGAGCCCCGGCCGGGCTGGCGTGCGTGGCTGTTCGAGTTCCTGCTGTTCGGCTTCAAGCAGGCATGGGCTTGCCTGTTCGGGGCCTTGATGCTGGCGCTCCTGCTGGGCACGCACCTGTTCTATCCCGCAGGAGCGTCGCTTGCGCGCTATGACTTCCTCACGATAGCCGCGCTGGCGATCCAGGTGGCCATGCTGGCGCTGCGGCTCGAGACGCTGGACGAGGCGAGGGTCATCCTTGCCTTCCATGTCGTCGGCACAGTCATGGAGCTGTTCAAGACCGCGTTCGGATCGTGGACCTATCCGGAAGCGAGCCTGCTTCGCATCGGGGGCGTGCCACTGTTCTCAGGCTTCATGTATGCCGCGGTTGGCAACTACATCGCCCGGGTCTGGCGCATCTTCGACTTCCGCTACTCGGCCTATCCCGCCGTCTGGGCCACCCAGCTGCTGGGCGTGGCGATCTATGTGAACTTCTTTGCCCATCACTGGCTGCCGGATGTTCGCCTGGTGCTGTTTGCCGCCATCGGCCCGCTGTTCTGGCGCACCCGGATCCACTTCCTCAACTGGCGATCACATCGCTGGATGCCTCTGCTGCTGGGCTGGTTTCTTGTCGCCCTGTTCATCTGGCTGGCGGAGAACATCGCGACATTCTCGAACGCATGGATCTACCCCGATCAGAAGGACGGCTGGCAGATGGTTTCGCCATCCAAGCTTGGGGCCTGGTACCTGCTGATGTATATCTCCTTCGTGCTGGTGGCTTCGGTCCACGGCACCCGCAAACCGGATTGAGCTGATGCTTCTGAACTTCCTCGACGAACTGCGCGCCGCGGGTATTCCCGCCTCGATCAAGGAGCACCTGGTGCTGCTTGAGGCGCTGGACAAGGAGGTGATCGAGGAGA
Organism: Novosphingobium sp. TH158; assembly: GCF_002855555.1. Classification (NCBI taxonomy): domain Bacteria; kingdom Pseudomonadati; phylum Pseudomonadota; class Alphaproteobacteria; order Sphingomonadales; family Sphingomonadaceae; genus Novosphingobium; species Novosphingobium sp. TH158. The sequence goes on from NZ_PKRT01000001.1 coordinate 513,716, forward strand.
CGCCTGAAGCGTTCTACTACCTCGCCCGCAGCACCTTTGTGAAAGACGAAGGCCTGCTCGACCGCTTCGATCAGGTGTTCGCCAAGGTCTTCAAGGGCGTGCTGACCGACTATGGACAGCAGCCGGTCGATATCCCGGAAGACTGGCTGCGTGCCGTGGCCGAACGCTTCTTCTCCGAAGAGGAGATGGAAAAGATCAAGGCGCTCGGCTCGTGGGACGAGATCATGGAGACGCTCAAGAAGCGGCTCGAAGAGCAGAAGGAACGCCACCAGGGTGGCAACAAGTGGATTGGCACCGGGGGCACCTCGCCGTTCGGCCACTCGGGCTATAACCCGGAAGGCGTGCGGATCGGGGGCGAGAGCAAGCACGGTCGCGCGGTGAAGGTTTGGGAGCAGCGCGAGTTCAAGAACCTCGACAACACGCGCGAACTGGGCACCCGCAACATCAAGGTAGCGCTGCGCCGCCTGCGCCGTTTCGCCCGCGAAGGGGCGGCCGAAGAGCTGGACCTTGAAGAAACCATCCGCGGAACCGCCAAGCAGGGCTTCCTCGATATCCATATGCGCGCCGAACGCCGCAATGCGGTGAAGGTGCTGCTGTTCCTTGACGTCGGCGGATCGATGGACCCGCATATCCGGCTGGTCGAGGAGCTGTTCAGCGCGGCGACCACAGAGTTCAAGAACCTGGAATTCTTCTACTTCCACAACTGCCTGTACGAAGGCGTCTGGAAGAACAACGCGCGCCGCCGCACGGAGCGCACGCCCACCTGGGACGTGCTTCACAAGTACGGCCATGACTACAAGGTGATCTTCGTCGGCGATGCGGCGATGAGCCCTTACGAGATTACCCATCAGGGCGGTTCGGTCGAGCATTTCAACCCCGAGGCGGGGGCCGTCTGGATGCAGCGCGTGACCAACACCTATCCGGCGACGGTCTGGCTCAATCCCGTGCCGGAGCGGCAGTGGGACTATTCCGGATCGACGAAGATCATGAAGGAACTGCTCGGCGGCAACATGTTCCCCCTGACGCTCGAAGGGCTGGATGACGCCATGCGCGAGCTGACGCGAAAGAAGCATTGAAGGCGTTGAAAGCAGGCGTTGATTGATTGACGCGGCAGGCTCACCATCTGGGTGCCATGACGCAACGCTTTCCCGCCCTGTTCCTCGGCCATGGGTCGCCGATGATGCTGATCAGCGATACCGCCGAGCGTCGCGCCATGAGCGTACTTGGGCAGCGGCTGCCCCGGCCCCGGGCCGTTCTGGCCATCAGCGCGCATTGGCAGACGCAGGGGCGCACCCATTACACCGCTGCACCTTGGCCGCGCACGATCCACGATTTCGGCGGATTTCCCGATGCGCTCTATCAGGTCCGCTATCCTGCTCCCGGATCGGACTGGCTTCAGGACCGGCTGGCGGACCTGCTGGGCGAACAGGGGCAACCGGATAGGGATTGGGGCTTTGACCACGGGACCTATGGCGTCCTCCTGCCGCTGTTCGGCGAAGACTATGTGCCGACCGTCGCCATGAGCCTTGACCGGAGCCTCGATCCTGCCGGTTTCATTGCCCTGGGGCGGGCTCTCGCACCCCTTCGCGAAGAAGGCGTATTGATCGTCGGCAGCGGCAATGTGGTTCATAACCTTTCGCTTTGGCGCCAGTCGCAGGGCACACAGCCGGATTGGGCGGTGGAGTTCCAGGGGCGGATCAATCACGCGATGGTCTCCGCAGACAGCACCGCGCTCAGCACTTTCCAGGCGGATGACCGCGCGGCGGCCTTGGCGATCAACAGCGGCGAGCATTACTTGCCGCTCCTGCCGAGCCATGGGGCACGGATGCCCGGCGACACAGTCGGTGTGTTCAACGATACCGTCGACGGTGCGCTTTCGATGACGAGTTATCTCATCGGTGATGCAGCGCTTGTCGAAGGGCTTGGTCAGTAAAGCAGGAAAGGCGCAATTCGTTCGCGCCACTTCGCTTCGTCCGCCCCGGCAATGCGTTCGAGGTCGGCGGGGGACGATGCAGGATTGTCCACCCATTCGCGCAGCGCCGGGCCACCGTTGATCACGTCGATCGCCAGCCTCTCGAACTCATACTCGTAGGGGAAGTCGCGCCAGATCGGATAGTCGGGATAGAGCCGCCGGATCGCCTTGAAGGCCAGCGCCTGCAAGCGCCAGGGGCGGAATTCATGGTGCTCGTAGAATGGCCCCTCGGCGTGGATCATCAGGCCCGAGCACAACTTGCCAGCATGCTTGTGAAAGGTCGGTTCGAACCAGCATTCGCGCAGCGCGCATCCCTTCAGCCAGTCCGGTGCAAGCCGGCGCATTTCGGCAAGCACCGCCTTGGCATCGACATCGGGTGCGCCGAACAGGACTTCCAGCGGACGGGTCGTTCCCCTGCCCTCGCTCAGCGTTGCGCCCTCCAGCATTACGGTACCGGCATAGGCGCGGGCCATGTTGATGTTGGCGGCATTGGGGCTCGGGTTGATCCAGACCCGGTCCTGCGGCCAGCCATGGCCTCGACCGGCCGGTTCCCAGCCCTGCATCGCAATGACGCGATAGGCCACATCGAGCCCGAAGTGATCGATGAACCAGTGCCCCATTTCGCCCATGGTAAGGCCGTGGCGCATCGGCATGGGCGCAGCGCCGACGAAGCTTTCCTGTCCCGGAACGAGCAAGGTACCTTCCACCGGGCGCCCTGCGGGGTTCGGGCGGTCGAGCACCCAGACTTCCTTGCCATGCTCGGCAGCGGCCTCGAGCAGGTAGAGCAGCGTTGTAACGAAAGTGTAGATGCGGCAGCCCAGGTCCTGCAGGTCGAACAGGAAGACGTCTGCCGTGCCCATCATCTGGCCAGAGGGGCGGCGCACTTCTCCGTAAAGGCTGAAGACCGGGATGCCGTAGAGCGGATCGGTCTCGTCCGCCGTCTCGACCATATTGTCCTGCTTGTCGCCCTTGAGCCCATGTTGCGGGCCGAATGCCGAGGTAACATTCACGCCCGCCGCAATCAGTGCGTCGAGCGAATGGATCAGGTCTTCGGTCACGCTCGCCGGATGGGCGACGAGCGCGACGCGCTTTTGCGACAGTTCACCCAGAAGCGCCGGATCGCCCAGCAGGCGGTCTATACCGAATTTCACAGTCATGCCGCGCCGGGTGCCGCAAGTGTTGCGACGAAGCAAGCGGCATGGTGAAAGTCCGGCCCGCCGGGTGCGTGGGCCAGGGCCCAGTACGACTTGTGGCCGCCTTCCTCCTCGATAACCGCGGTCAAGTTGAATTCCCACGGCAATTCGGGAAGGCCGGCGAGTGGCACGGCGGCATCAAAGAAGGCCATGGCCCCGCCGCGCCGCAGTGTGCAATCGGCATCGCGAGGCATGGGCCTTTGCGCCATGCCCTCGCGGTATCCGGCGAAGTCATAGGCTGCCCACCGCTCGGAAGGAGAAAGGTTCAGCTCGATATAGGAGCGGCTTCCGGGCTGGCGCAGGAACATCTCGAAGCAGGTGGCCTGCCACAGCCCATCCGCCCTGCCCCGGCCGGCAAAGGCGGGGATGACAAGGCGCTCTGTCCCTTCCAACTTCCAGCGCAGGCGTAGCCAGCCATGCTCGATCCCCAGGACGGCAGCCTCGATACTGCGCAGCGCCAGGGGCGGGGTATCGTCATGCGGTTTCAGCGGCAAAGTTCCCAAACCGATTTCCCCGTGCTAGGCGCGCGCCCGTAACCGGAAGACGCCCATGACATACACTTCATCCCTGCTCCGCCTGCTCGACGAACGTGGCTACATTCACCAGCTCACCGACGCCGAAGGGCTCGACAAGCTTGCTGCATCGCAAGTGGTGCCCGGCTATATCGGCTTCGATGCGACTGCGCCATCGCTCCATGTCGGCAGCCTTGTGCAGATCATGCTGCTCCGCCGGCTGCAGCAGGCCGGCCACAAGCCGGTCGTGCTCATGGGCGGCGGCACCACCCGGATCGGCGATCCCACCGGGCGTGATGAAAGCCGCAAGATGCTCTCGGACGAGACGATCGATGCCAACATCGCCTCGATCCGCACGATCTTCGAACGCTTCCTCAGCTTCGGCGATGGCCCGACCGATGCAATCATGGTCAACAACCACGATTGGCTGGGCAAGCTGGGCTATATCGAGCTGCTTCAGGAAGTGGGCACCCACTTTACCGTGAACCGCATGCTGACCTTCGATTCGGTGCGGCTGCGGCTTGATCGCGAACAGCCGATGACCTTCCTCGAATTCAACTACATGATCCTGCAGGGCTACGATTTCCGGCACCTGGAAAAGTCCATGGGCGTGCGTCTGCAGATGGGCGGCAGCGACCAGTGGGGCAATATCGTCAACGGTATCGAACTTGCGCGGCGCATGGACGGCGTCGAGGTGTTCGGCGTTACGACTCCGCTGCTTACCACCGCCGATGGCGGCAAGATGGGCAAGACCGCGGCCGGTGCGGTGTGGCTGAACGAAGACCAGCTGCCTTCCTACGATTTCTGGCAATACTGGCGCAACGTGGATGACCGCGACGTCGGCAAGTTCCTGCGCCTGTTCACCGACCTGCCGCTTGAGGAAATCGCGCGGCTCGAATCGCTCGGCGGCAGCGAGATCAACGCGGCGAAGGTTGTGCTTGCCAACGAAGTGACGGCCCTGTGCCGCGGTGCCGATGCCGCCAAGGCTGCCGAAGCCACGGCTTCTGCCACATTCGCGGGTGGCGGCGTTGGCCAGGACTTGCCGGTCTTCACCCTGCCCGCAGAGGGAATCGGCATCATCGATGCGCTCGTCGGAATCGGATTCGCGGCCAGCAGGGGTGAAGCCAAGCGCCTTGTCGCCGGCGGCGGCGCCCGCGTCGATGGTGAGCAGGTCACGGATGAAAACCTTGTGATCGCAGGCGGTTCGGAGGTTCGCATCTCGTCCGGCAAGAAGAAGCACGGGGTCCTGCGCCCGGCCTGACCCGGCAAAATGTTTCCGCGTTTTACTCTTTTTTCGCCATTTCCCGGCAAAAGGTTGCCGGACCATGCGAAAGGAGCTGACGCGGACAATGCCGGTTGGAGCACAACTCACTGTCACCGACATGCGCCGCGCCGCGCGCCATCCGGTAGACCACAAGGTCATCGGTGAGCACCGCCGTCTGGGTGATCTGCATCTCCATATCGTCAACATCTCCGCGCATGGGTTCATGGTTGAAGGCGACCTGCCCCTCAGCCGTGGTGAGCGCATTGTCATCCGCCTGCCTCACGTCGGCCGGATCGAGGCGCACCTGATCTGGACAACCGAGGGCCGTGGCGGATTCCAGTTCGAACGCATCATCCGTCCGGATGATTTCTTTGCCCTGATCGATACGCTCCAGCCGAACCCCCGCCTGCGCCGCGCCCGCTGAAGGCGCGCTTTAGGCAACGCAATCAAGGCTTGGATTGGCAAGCGCACGCAGCCCTGCCAATGAAGGCGGGTGATCGAACCGACCTCCCCCACCCAGATCCCGGCGTTTCGCCTGATATGGATCTCACGGCTGTGCGCCGTCGTGGCGACGACCGGGATGGTCGTGATCCTTGGCTACCAGATCTATGACATAGCGCGCAGCGTGCATGGCATGAGCATCGTCGATGCATCGTTCCTGCTCGGACTGCTGGGGCTGGCGCAATTCGTGCCCTATGCCCTGCTAAGCCCCGTTTCCGGCGTCGTTGCCGACCGGTTTGACCGCAGGCGCGTTGCGCTGATGGCGACCATTCTGGACTTCGCGATTGCCCTTGCACTCGCAATTGCGACCTTCAGCGACACCAGTTCCCTGACGCTGCTGTTTGCCCTGGCAGCAGCACATGGCGCAGCCCGCGTGTTCCTCGGCCCCTCGCTGGGCGCTCTTGTGCCGAACCTCGTGCCCGAAAGGCTGCTGCCCCGCGCGGTGGCGCTCAGCTCGACTGCCTGGCAATTCGGCGCGCTCGCCGGGCCGACGGTTGCCGGGCTGCTCTATGGCGGTGCGGACTGGATGCCCTATGCGCTATCGACCAGCCTGCTGGTCGTTTCTTGCACGGCGCTGTTCTCCATCGGGCCGGTGCCGCAGGCACTGAGCGACCGCGAGACCCACCCCATCCGCCAGTTCATCGAAGGGTATCGTTTCCTGCGCGGACACCGCTTCCTGCTTGGCTGCGTGACTTTGGACCTGTTCGCCGTGCTCATGGGCGGCGCTACCGCGCTGTTGCCCGTCTTTGCCCGCGATATCCTGCACGTCGGGCCGGAAGGCCTGGGCCTCATGCGCGCCATGCCGGGAGCCGGCGCGGCGGTCGTTGCCTTCATCCTCTCATGGCGTCCGATCGAGCGCGAGGTTGGCACCAAGATGCTGCTGGGTGTCGCGGCCTATGGCGCGGCGACTGTCGGTTTCGGCCTGTCGACGAATTTCTTTCTTTCGCTCGCCTGCCTTGCTGCGCTGGGGGCGGCGGACATGATTTCCGTGTTCATCCGCTCGGCCTTGCAGCAGCTCAGCACGCCGGACGAAATGCGTGGCCGGGTCGGTGCGATCTCGGGGCTGTTCATCTCGGCATCGAACGAACTGGGCGAAATGCAGTCCGGCGTCGCGGCAGCCCTGCTGCACAGCGCGGTCGCCGCGGTTGTTTTCGGCGGTGCCGGTGCCATAGTAGTTACACTGGTCTGGGCCGTGATCTTTCCGGAGCTGCGAAACGCCCGGACGTTTGCGCCCCAGACCCGCGAAAAGGAGCAAGTAGCATGAAGGTCGAATCGATCCTCGCCACCATCGGCGGAACGCCGCACATCCGCCTTTCGCGGCTGTTCCCGGACCATGAGGTCTGGGTGAAGTGCGAGCGCGCCAACCCTGGCGGTTCGATCAAGGACCGTATCGGCCTTGCCATGATCGAAGCGGCCGAGGCCGATGGCAGCCTGAAGCCGGGCGGCACCATCGTTGAGCCTACTTCGGGCAACACCGGCATCGGCCTTGCCATGGTTGCGGCCGTCAAGGGCTACAAGCTCATCCTCGTCATGCCTGAATCGATGTCGATCGAGCGGCGCCGGCTGATGCTTGCCTATGGGGCGAGCTTCGATCTTACGCCGCGCGAAAAGGGCATGAAGGGAGCAATCGAGCGCGCCAGGGAATTGCTCGCCGAAATTCCGGGCAGCTGGATGCCGCAGCAGTTCGAAAATCCGGCCAACATCGACGTGCACGTTCGCACGACCTCGCAGGAAATCCTCGCCGATTTCGCCGACACGCCGGTTGACGTGCTGATCACCGGCGTGGGCACTGGCGGTCACCTGACCGGCTGCGCCGAGACACTGAAGAAGGCCTGGCCGGGCATGAAGGCCTATGCCGTGGAGCCTACCCTTTCCCCCGTAATCTCCGGCGGCCAGCCGGCTCCTCACCCGATCCAGGGCATTGGCGCCGGCTTCATTCCGGGCAACCTGCATACCCAGTCAATCGACGGGGCCATCCAGGTCGATCCGGCCGACGCCAAGGAATGGGCCCGCCGCTGCGCCACGCAGGAAGGCATGCTGGTGGGCATCAGCTCTGGCGCGACACTGGCCGCAATTGCCCAAAAGCTGCCCGAACTGCCCGCGGGCAGCCGCGTGCTCGGCTTCAACTACGATACGGGCGAGCGTTATCTTTCGGTGCCGGATTTCCTGCCTGAATGAGCGCGCTTGAACGGCTGGATTACCGCGACGGTGAAACGGCGCTGACCGGGTGGCTGGCCCGCCCGGTCGGTCCGCCACGCGGGGCCATCGTTGTTTTCCCGACAATCGCGAATGTCACCCCGGCCATTGAGCGACGCGCCGCCATGCTGGCCGAGGCCGGTTTCCTGGCCCTGATCGCCGACTTCTATGGTGAGCCGGTCGCCAGCCTCGAAGCTTCACGCCCAATGGCGGAAAAGCTGCGCGCCGATGTGGGGCATTACCGCCGCCGGCTTGTCAGCGCCGTCGAAGCCCTGCGTTCATTGCCGGAAGCATCTGGCCTGCGCCTGGGTGCTATCGGCTATTGCATGGGCGGACAGGCCGCACTGGAAGTGGCGCGCGCCGGTGAAGACCTGGCGCTGGTCGCCAGCTTCCACGGCATCCTTTCCACCGACAGGCCCGCAGATCAGCCGATCAGGCCGCGCCTTCTGGTTTGCCATGGTGATGCGGATCCCATGGTTCCGCGCGAACAGGTGCTCGCCTTCTGGCAGGAAATGGACGCGGTGCAGGCCCACTGGCATTTCCACGCCTATTCCGGCGTCCGTCACGGCTTCACCGATCCCGGCAGTGACGCGCGCGGTCTGGCGGCAATCGCATACGACGCCAGCGCCGACCGGCAATCATGGTCGGCGCTGATGGGCCTTTGCGACGAGGTGTTCGCCTAGGCACCCTTTCCCGGCACATCCCAGACGATCGGCAGGTTGCGGATCGAAAGTAGGAAGGGGAAAACGGTCGTGTCCGTGCCTTCCTTCACGCGGAAGGGCGGGATGCGCTTGAACCATTCGTCCAGCAGGATGCGCAGCTCGCGGCGGGCAAGCGGTGCGCCCAGGCACAGGTGAACCCCGCCGACAAAGGTGAAATGCCGGTTGGCCTTGCGCGCGGGATCGAAGGTGCGCGGATCGTCGAACTGCGCCGGGTCGAAATTGCCCGAGGGGTTGAGGCACTGGAAGCTGTCCCCCGCCTTGATCTGCTGACCATGCCAGACGAAGTCGCATTTGGCTGAACGGCCGGAGCTGAGGATCGGCTGCGTGCGCAGGAATTCCTCGACTGCTGTCGGGATCAGTTCGGGATTGGCCCGGATCGCGTCCTGGATCTCCGGCTGGAGCGCCATGCGCCGGAACATCTGGCTGATCGTGGCAGCGACGGTATCGAGCCCGCCGAGCCACAGGAACCAGACCATGCCGATCTTTTCCTCGTCGGTCAGCGGCTTGCCATCGATGGTGCCGTTGACGATGGCGGAAACCAGCCCGTCATCGGGTCGGGCTTCCTTTTCGGCGATGAAGCCGCGCAGGAAATCAAGCACCGAGCGCAGGGCCCAGGCCATCTTTTCGTGGCTGCCGCCGTGCAGGATGTTCCATTCCCATTCGAGGAACTCTTCGAACATCGACATGGGAAAACCCATCAGGCCCATGAAGATCCGCACGGGATAGACCCGTCCGAAATCGTAGGCGATGTCGACCTCGCCCTTGTCCTGGAACTCCTCGATCATCTCGACCACGACGGCGCGGATCTGGTCCTGCATCCGGTTCAGCCGGGCGGGCGAGAAATGCGGCATCAGGAACATCCGGTACTTCGAATGCTCCGGCGGATCTATGGCCAGCGGGATCGAGCGAAAGGTCTCGCCGATCATCCGCTGGAATTCGGCAGTCCCTTTGTTCGAGAAGTGCTGGTTGTCGGTATAGACGCGGTTGATGTCATCGTAATGCGTGACGATCCAGGTGCCGCGCGTGCCGCCGGCGGTTCCGGCTGCGCCCAGTTGCTACCTGCCCGGCACCGGGGGTTGATAAAGCAGCGGGGGGACATCCCCGCCCGAAAGCCAGGCGCAGGGTTCGTAAGGGTCGACAAGATCGTTGGGCACCATGCCCGATGCCCAGGTCAGATCGACCTTCAGCTCTTCCGGCACATGATCGGGCGCGGGCCAATCGACCCGCATTTCCGCAACGGACTTCGGATATTGCACGTTTTCTCTCCCGCTTTCGCAAGAGAGTGCCAGCGCTTTGGCGGGCAGGCAATGCGCCTGCCCGCATATTCGCCCTGCCGATTGCCTCAGGCGGTCGCGAAAGCCTCAAGCGGCAGGGTCATCATCGTGGCGCTGCCGGCCTCCATCTTGCGACGCAGCGCCCCGGCATCGGGGGTGAAGCGCTCGCCATAGTAACGGCCCGTCACGAGCTTGGCCTCGTAGAACGCAGCATCGCCGGAACCTGCTGCCAATGCGGCGACTGCGGCTTGGCCCATGCGGATCCACATCAGGCCAAGGGTAACGATGCCCATGATGTGCATGTAGTGATGGGCGCCTGCCCCGGCGTTGTTCGGGTTGGAAAGCCCGTTCTGCATCAGCCACATGGTTGCGGCCTTCAGTTCGCCGTTCGCCTTTTCCACCCGCCCGGCGAGGTCTGCCAGCCGTTCCACGCCCTTCGCTTCGGCGCATTCCCTGTCGACCATGGCGAAGAAGGCCTGGATCGCCTTGCCTCCGTTCATGCCCAGCTTGCGGCCGACGAGGTCCATGGCCTGAACGCCGTTTGTGCCTTCGTAGATCATGGCGATACGCGCATCGCGGACGAACTGGCTCATGCCGTGTTCCTCGATGTAGCCATGGCCACCGAACACCTGCTGCATGTTGACCGCGGTTTCGAAGCCCTTGTCGGTGCCGTAACCCTTGATCACCGGCGTCAGCAGGTTGATCATGTCGTTCGCGTTTGCCCGCTCTTCCTCGGTCGCGGCCTTGTGGCTCAGGTCGACCAGCAGGCCACCCCACATGGCCAGCGCGCGCATGCCTTCGGTGAAGGCCTTGGCGTCCATCAGCATGCGGCGTACGTCCGGGTGGACAAAGATCGGGTCAGCCTTCTCGCTGGGTTCGGCCGGGCCGGTCAGTGCGCGGCCCTGCCGGCGTTCGGCAGCATAGACAACGGCGTTCTGGTATGCCGCTTCGGCCTGGGCCAGTCCCTGTATGCCCACGCCGATGCGGGCAGCGTTCATCATGATGAACATGGCGGCAAGGCCCTTGTTTTCCTCGCCGACCAGCCAACCCTTCGCACCGTCATAGTTCAGCACGCAGGTGGCGTTGCCGTGAATGCCCATCTTGTGCTCGATCGAACCGCACGAGACAGCGTTGCGCTCTCCAGGGTTTCCATCGGCATCGAGCAGGAACTTGGGCACGATGAACAGCGAAATGCCCTTGGTCGAATCCGGGGCATCGGGCGTCTTGGCCAGAACCAGATGGATGATGTTCTCGGTCAGGTCGTGTTCGCCGGCGGAAATGAAGATCTTCGTTCCGGTGATTGCATAGGTGCCATCGGCCTGCGGCACGGCCCGCGTGCGGATCATGCCAAGGTCGGTGCCGCAATGCGGCTCGGTCAGGTTCATCGTGCCGGACCACTGCCCCGAAATCATCTTGGGCAGGTAAGTCTGCTGCTGTTCGGGCGAGCCCTTGGCCTTGATGGCGGCGACCGCACCGCTGGTCAGCCCGGAATACATAGCGAAGGACTGGTTGGCCGAGCAGAGGTATTCCTCAAGCAGCAGGCCGAGCACGTGCGGCATCCCCTGCCCGCCGAGCTCCTCCGGCTGCGCCAGCGTGCCCCAGCCCGATTCGACGAAAGCGTCATAGGCCTGCTTGAAGCCCTTGGGCGTGGTTACCGAACCATCAGGGTGCCGGGTGCAGCCTTCCTGATCGCCCGAAAGGTTTAGCGGGGCGATCACTTCGCTGACGAACTTGCCGAGTTCCTCAACCACGGTATCGACCACGTCCGTGCCGGAATTCTCGAATCCCGGCAGGTTGCCGTAGCTGTCGATCTTGAGCACCTCGTTCACCACGAAGCGCGAGTCACGGGTCGGAGCCTTGAAGCTGGGCATGGGCGTAGGTCCTTTGCGGGGTCAGGATTTCTTGAGCGGAAGTTCGAGCGCTTCGATCTGCGTCACGAAGGCGGAAAGCTCTGCTATTGCCGCATCCAGATCGGCGCGCTGGCGTTCCATCTGCGAAATGCGGTCGCGGCATTTCTGGGCCGTGACGCGCCGCTGTTCGACGCGGCCGTCACCAAGATCGTAGAGGTCGATCATCTCTCGCACCTCTGAGAGGCTGAAGCCAACGTTCTTGGCGCGCAGGATCCAGGCAAGCCGGGCGCGGTCGCGCTTCGAATAGATGCGCGCAAGTCCCTGCCTGCTGGGCGATATCAGCCCTTCATCTTCATAGAACCGAAGAGCGCGGGCGGTAACGCCGAATTCCGCCGTAAGGTCGGAAATGGTGAACTGTTCGCGCTCAAGCGCGTCCGGCCGCTCCAGGTGAGCGCCGTTGTGCGGAAGGTTTGCGAGACTGGCCATGTCTCGCAAGCTAATTTCCCTTTACGTAAACGTCAAGAGGTTGCGCGGACCAGCTGGCCTCCCTCCAGGCGGCGATAAAAACAGGTCGGTGCAAGCGTATGGCAAGCCGGCCCTGCTGGCTCGCAGCGCAGGACGAGTGCGTCCTGATCGCAGTCGACAAGGATTTCCTGCACCTTCAGGACATGGCCCGAACTCTCCCCCTTCATCCACAACCGTCCGCGTGAGCGCGAATGAAAGTGGGCAAGCCCGGTTTCCTGCGTCTTGTTCAGTGCTTCGGCGTCCATGTGCGCGAGCATCAGAACCGTGCCATCGCGCGCGTCCACGGCGACTGCCGTCAGCAGGCCCGCAGCATCGAATTTCGGCATGAAAGCAGTGCCCTGCTCACGATCGGCGGGATCAACGGACGGCATGTGTAATATCCTTGAAACTGCAATTGCGGGAATGGAAGCTTGTTGCACGATAACCACAGATAATCGGCAAAATCCACCAAACCTGCGGTTGAGACTTTCCTTTCATGACGTTGTCGGGGAAACAGGTCGCGCAGCTGGGAGGCTGCCCCGCCAAGGCTGGCGGCGTCGTGAAGACGCCAAGGTTTCAGGGAAAGGCACTGATCGCCACAAGGCAGGTCGGGCCAAAAGTGAGGGTTCGGGCGAGGCTGGCGTGGGGGCGCCTGCCGATACCGGGAAACCGGCGCTCAAGAGTTTCGTCACGAGGGCGCCCGGAGCTTCGGTTCCGGGCGTTTTCGTTATGCCTTGTCGGCCAGCGGCAAGGCTTCGTCCAGCACCCGCGCAAAGCAGGCAATCCGCACCCGTTCCGCCCCCGCCCGGCGCAGGGCCGAGAGGCAGGCATCGGTGGTGGCGCCGCTCGTCAGCACGTCATCGACCAGCAGAACCTTTGCCCCCTTGATCCGCGCAAGCCGCCCGGGGTTTGCCGCGATGGCACCTGATAGCGCCCTTGCCCGCGCCCGCCGGCCCAGTCCGCCGAGCGTTGGGGTCTGCTTGCGGCGCTGAAGCCCGTCCACCAGAAGCTGAGCGCCCTTGGCCCGGGCGATTTCCCCAGCCAGCAGCGCCGCCTGATTGAAGCCGCGCCGCCAGAGGCGCCAGCGATGCAGGGGCACGGGAACCACGATCCATTCCGGCCCGATGTCAGCCAAGCGCGCCAGCATCAGCCTTGCCAGCATCGGGGCCAGGGCAATCCGGTGGCCATGTTTGAAGGCCAGCACCAGTCGCCGCGAAGCCTCGTTGTAGAGCGTACCTACCGCTATGCCGTCATGCCGTGGCGGCTCAGCCATGCAGGGCGCGCAGATCGCACCTTCGGGCATGCCATCGGGGAACGGCCGCTGGCACAGCTTGCAGCTGGGCTCGCCGGGTATCGCCAGTTCCCCCCAACAGGCAGCGCACAGCCCCTGCTGCTGCGACAGCCCTTCGCCGCAGAGCGGGCACCTCGGCGGGAAGACCAGGTCGACGATCGGGGCGATGGCGGCAGGCACCTGCATGATGGCCGACTATCGCTTGCACTCCGCCCATGCGCAAGGCAGGAGCCTCGCATGGCCACATCACCGCCCGCGATCTTCTCTCCCCGCCGCAGGGAGCTGGCTCTTCTGCGGGCCGAGCGGTTGCAGGCCCATGCCGATGCCGCACGCTTCCTTGCCGACGATGCGGCGGACGACCTGCTGGACCGGCTGGCCTTCCTGCGGCACGAGCCGCAACGCGCGCTGGTGGCGGGCGACCGTTCCGGACTTCTGGCAAGCGCCCTGCCGCACGAGGCGTCGCCGCCCGGCCTGGCGTTCGAGCAGCCCTGGCCGGTCGAGGGGTTTGACCTCATCGCCCTGCCCTTCGTGCTCGATACCGCCAACGACCTGCCCGGTGCCCTGATCCATGCCCGCCGGGCGTTGGCCACGGGCGGACTGGCTTTCATCACCCTGCTGGGCGCCGGCAGCCTGCCAGTGCTGCGCGAAGTGATGCTCGCCGCCGATGGAGAGCGCCCGGCTCCGCGCCTTCACCCCCAGGTCGATGTCCGCGCCGGGGGCCAGCTGCTCCAGCGCGCGGGCTTTGCCGATCCGGTGGTCGACAGCCGCAGCATCAGGGTGCGCTATGGCAGCCTGCGCCGGCTTGTGGCGGACCTGCGCGCCCAAGGCCTTGGCAACCAGTTGGCCGATCCCGGCCCGCCCCTCACCCGGACCGCCTGGGCCCGGGCGGAAGCGGCCTTTGCCGCGCTTGCCGACAGCGAAGGCCGCGTGACCGAGACCTTCGAGGTGCTGACGCTCAGCGGTTGGAAGCGTTGATCGCCGCCTGCGCCGCCGCCAGCCGGGCAATCGGCACGCGATAGGGCGAGGCGCTGACGTAATCGAGGCCCTGGGCTTCGCAGAAGGCGATGCTGGCCGGATCGCCGCCATGCTCTCCGCAGATGCCCAGCTTGATTTCGGGACGGGTTTCCCGGCCGCGCTCTGCTGCGAGCGACACCAGTTGGCCGACCCCTTCGATATCGAGGCTGACAAAGGGATCGCGCGCGAAGATGCCCTGTTCGACATAGGCGGGCAGGAACTTGCCCGCATCGTCGCGGCTGAGGCCCAGTGTCGTCTGCGTGAGGTCGTTGGTGCCGAAGGAGAAGAATTCGCCCACCTTGGCGATCTCGCCGGCCATCAGCGCCGCGCGCGGCAGCTCGATCGTCGTGCCGACATGGTATGAGAGCGTGCGGCCCTTTTCCTCGAACACCTTGGTGGCCGTCCGGTCGACAAGAGCCTTGAGGATCTCCAGTTCCTTCGCCGTGGCGACAAGCGGGATCATCACTTCGGGAACCGGTGCTTCGCCGGCCGCGGCAACCTCGCAAGCGGCCTCGAAGATGGCGCGGACCTGCATCTCGTAGATTTCCGGGAAGGTGATACCCAGCCGGCAGCCGCGATGGCCCAGCATCGGGTTGAATTCGTGGAGCTCCCCCGCCCTGCGCCGCAGCGTGGGGACGCCAATGCCGATCGCCTGCGAAAGCTCTTCGAACTCGGCATCGCCATGCGGCAGGAATTCGTGCAGCGGTGGATCGAGCAGGCGGATCGTCACTGGCAGGCCGGCCATCACCTCGAATATAGCGCGGAAATCGTCGCGCTGTTCAGGCAGCAGGCGGGTAAGCGCGGCGCGGCGGCCAGCCTCGTCCTCGGCCAGGATCATCTGGCGCACGGCAGAGATGCGGGCATCGTCGAAGAACATGTGCTCCGTGCGGCACAGGCCGATGCCTTCCGCGCCGAACGCGCGCGCGGTGCGGCAATCGTCAGGCGTTTCGGCGTTGGTCCGCACCTTCATGCGGCGATGCCGGTCGGCCCATTCCATCAGGGTGCCGAAATGGCCGGAAAGCTCGGGCTCCACGGTCGGAACCTTGCCCGCCATGATCTGACCGGTCGCGCCGTCGAGGGTGATGACATCCCCTTCCTTCAGCTCGCGCCCACCGATCTTAAGGGTGCGCGATGCCATGTCGATAGACACGCAGCTGGCACCGGAAACGCAAGGGCGACCCATGCCGCGCGCCACCACCGCGGCGTGGCTGGTCATGCCGCCGCGCGCGGTCAGGATGCCGCGGGCGGCGTGCATGCCGTGAATGTCTTCGGGGCTGGTTTCGACACGCACCAGGATCACCGCATCGCCGCGTTCGGCGCGCTTCTCGGCCATATCGGCATCAAGCACGATGGCGCCGGAAGCTGCACCCGGGCTGGCCGGCAGGCCCGTTCCCAGCACGTCGCGCGGGGCATCGGGATCAAGCGTGGGGTGCAGCAACTGGTCCAGAGCCATGGGATCGACCCGGCCAATCGCGGTGGCTTCGTCGATCAGGCTTTCCTCGACCATTTCCACCGCCATGCGCAGCGCCGCCTTGGCCGTGCGCTTGCCGCTGCGGGTCTGCAGCATCCACAGCTTGCCGCGTTCGACGGTGAATTCGATGTCCTGCATGTCGCGGTAGTGCTTTTCCAGCAGGTCGAACACGGCGGCGAGTTCGCCGTAGGCCGCGGGCATCGCTTCTTCCATGGAAAGCGGCTTGGCCCCGGCCTTTTCGCGGGCGGAGCGGGTCAGGTACTGCGGCGTGCGGATGCCGGCGACAACATCCTCGCCCTGGGCATTGACCAGCCATTCGCCGTAATAGGCGCGCTCGCCGGTCGCCGGATCGCGGGTGAAGGCTACGCCGGTGGCGCTGGTATCGCCCATGTTGCCGAAGACCATGGCCTGCACGTTCACCGCAGTGCCCCAGTCACCGGGAATGTCGTTCAGGCGGCGATAGACCCTTGCCCGGTCCGAATCCCAGCTGTCGAACACCGCGCGGATCGCGCCCCACAGCTGTTCGTTAACGTCCTGCGGGAAATCGCGGCCAAGCTCGTTGCGGACGATGGCCTTGTATTCGCCCACGATAGCCTGCCAGTTCTCAGCCGCCATCTCCACATCGGCGTAAAAGCCGTTGTCTTCCTTGGCGATTTCGAGTGCATCCTCGAACAGGTGATGGTCAAGGCCAAGCACCACGTCGGAATACATCTGAATGAACCGGCGATAGGAATCCCAGGCAAAGCGCGCATCGCCCGAAGTCGCCGCCAGCCCTTCAACCGTTGCGTCGTTGAGGCCAAGGTTGAGCACCGTATCCATCATGCCCGGCATCGAGACGCGGGCGCCCGAACGAACCGAGACAAGCAGCGGATCGGCAGCATCGCCAAAACGCTTTCCAACAGAAGTTTCGATATGATTCAGAGCTGTTTGGACTTCTTTCGTCAGGCTTTCCGAGAAGTCTGCACCTTCGGCAAGGTAGCGTACGCATTCTTCGGTGGTGATGGTAAAGCCCGGGGGAACCGGCAGGCCGATCCCGGCCATCTCCGCAAGGTTGGCACCCTTTCCGCCGACAATCGTCTTGTCGCGGCTACGGGGATCTTCACTGCGAACCCTGCCACCGAAGGTATAGATCTGCTTGTTCATCCCGATCACCGTTTTCCTGAACCTTGAGGTTGACAAGGTTGACACGGTGTCAACCTCGCCGTCCTGTGGCTCCGTCCCTGATTTCTGCCGTTTACCGGCAATTTCGAGACCGTCTGTTGCCGGGAAAATAAAAAAAGTCCGGCGCCGGGGCGGTGTTTACCCTTCGATACGGCTGAAATCGGCAACACGATGCACCGCGTCGCGGAACTGCGCGAGCAGTCCCAGGCGGGCAGAGCGTTTCGCCGGATCGGCATCGTTCACGGTCACCTCGTCGAAAAAGGCATCGATCGGCGCGCGCAGCGTGGCGAGAGCCGCCATGGCAGAAGCAAAGTCCTCGCCCTCCACGGCCGCGGCGGCACGCGGACCGGCCACCTCAAGCGCGTCGATCAGCGCCTTTTCCGCCTTTTCGGGCGTGTAGGACAGCGCATTCTGCACCTCGATCCGCTCCCGCATGGCGTGGGCCACATCGGGATCGTCGACCATGGCAAAGGGGTCTTCCTCGCCATCGCGCGGGATGCGGGTGGTGGCCTCGAAGCCTTCCTTCTTCAGGATATTGGCGGCGCGCTTGTAACCGGCGAGCAGGTTCTTGCCGTCTTCGGTGCCCACGAAGGCCTGAAGTGCATGAACGCGGGCGAGCAGGCGGACAAGATCATCCTCGCCGCCCAGCGCGAAGACCGCGTCGATCAGGTCATGGCGAACCCCGGCTTCGCGCTGCTGGACCTTGAGGCGGTCGGCGAAGAAGGAAAGAACATCGCCTTCAGCGACGCCGAAGCGAAGGCCGTTGGCCGTGATGATCTGGATTATGCCCAGAGCTGCGCGGCGCAGGGCAAACGGGTCCTTTGACCCGGTGGGCTTCTCATCAATCGCAAAGAAGCTGCGAACCGTATCGAGTTTGTCCGCCAGCGCTACAGCAACGGTGACCGGCGCGGTGGGGACTTCATCGCCCTGCCCGACCGGCTTGTAATGGTCGGCTATGGCATCGGCGACGGCACCGGGCAGGCCTTCGGCGCGGGCGTAATAACCGCCCATAAGGCCCTGAAGTTCAGGGAATTCGCCAACCATTTCAGTGACGAGATCAGCCTTGCACAGCCGCGCAGCAAGTTCGGCATCGTCAGCGCTGGCACCCTTTACGATCTCCTGCTCCACCAGCCAGCGCGCCAGCTTGGCGACGCGCTCGACCTTGTCGGCAACGGTGCCCAGCTTTTCGTGGAAGGTGATGCGCGAAAGCTTCTTCGCCTGTTCGGCGAGCGGCACCTTGCGGTCCTGCTGCCAGAAGAAGCGCGCGTCGGACAGGCGGGCGGCGAGCACCTTGCGGTTGCCGGCGACGATGGCCTCGCCGCCGTCGCTTGCCTCGATATTGGCGGTGCAGACGAAGGCATTGGCCAGCTTGCCGCCGCTTTCGCAGACGAAATACTTCTGGTTGGTGCGCGCGGTGAGCTGGATGACTTCGGGCGGAACCTCAAGAAATGCCTCGTCGAACCGGCCGAGCAACGGCACCGGCCATTCGGTGAGGCCGGCGTTCTCGATGACCAGCCCCTCGTCCTCCACCAGCGTCAGCCCGGCAGCTTCGGCCGCGGCCTTGGCGCGGGTGCGGATCAGGTCCTGTCGCTCGACGTGATCGACGATGACGTGGCAGGCGCGCAGCTTTTCCTGGTAATCGGAAGCGCTGCCGATGGTGATCTCGCCCGGGTGATGGAAACGGTGGCCCTTGGTGGCATAGCCCGAGGTCACGCCGCCAGCCTCGCATTCGACGAGCGTCTCGCCGAAGATGGCGACGATGCCGGAAAGCGGGCGGACCCAGCGGGTGCTTTCGGTGCTGATCGATGCCGCGCCCCAGCGCTGCGACTTCGGCCAGGGGAAGGCGCGGATGATGGCCGGGATGGCCTCTGCCAGCACCTCTGCGGTGTTGCGGCCCGGCTTTTCGCTGATCGCAAAGAGTACGCCATCCCGCTCGACCAGCTGGTCCTCGGTGAGCCCGGTCTTGCGCAGGAAACCCTCGAGCGCTTGCGGCGGGGCGCCGACGCGCGGGCCCTTCACCTCTTCCGAGACAGCCGCAGTGGCATCGGGCAGGCCGCGCGCAATCAGCGCCAGTCGGCGCGGCGTGGACCACACGGTGATCTCGCCCACGGCGACACCGGCAGCGTCCATTTCCTTGCGGAACAGCTTTTCCAGATCGGCGCGCGCGCCGGCCTGCATGCGGGCGGGAATTTCTTCCGAGCGCAGTTCGAGGAGGAAATCGCTCATACCGTCCACCCCGGGAACTTTTCTGACCACTGCGCTTCGTTCTTCCTGATCCATGCCTCGCACGATCCCTTGGCAAGGTCGCGCACGCGGCCGATATAGCTGGCGCGTTCCTGCACGGAGATCACGCCGCGCGCCTGCAACAGGTTGAACAGGTGGCTCGCCTCGATCGCCTGGTCATAGGCGGCCAGCGGCACTTCCGCCTCGATGCAGCGCTTGCACTCGGCCTCGGCATTGCGGAAGCCCTGGAACAGCTGATCGGTATCGGCGATCTCGAAGTTCCACTTGGAGTGCTGGCGCTCGTTCTCGAGGAACACATCGCCATAGGTCACGCCGTGATTGTTGAAGGCGAGGTCATAGACGTTGTCGACGTTCTGGATGTACATCGCCAGGCGTTCCAGCCCGTAAGTCAGCTCGCCGGCAACCGGCTTGCAGTCAAAGCCGCCCATCTGCTGGAAATAGGTGAACTGGGTAACTTCCATGCC
This sequence comes from Novosphingobium sp. TH158, assembly GCF_002855555.1. Classification (NCBI taxonomy): domain Bacteria; kingdom Pseudomonadati; phylum Pseudomonadota; class Alphaproteobacteria; order Sphingomonadales; family Sphingomonadaceae; genus Novosphingobium; species Novosphingobium sp. TH158. The sequence goes on from NZ_PKRT01000001.1 coordinate 533,349, forward strand.
GTCACACCAGACCTCCCAGCCCAGCCCCCATGCGCCCAGCGTCGGGCTTTCCCAGTCATCCTCAACAAAACGGATATCGTGGGCCATGGGATCGACGCCGATCACGCCAAGGCTCTGCAGGTAAAGCTCCTGCAGGTTCTCGGGGCTCGGCTTCATGATGACCTGGTACTGGTAATAGTGCTGCAGCCGGTTCGGGTTCTCGCCATAGCGGCCGTCGGTGGGCCGGCGGCTCGGCTGGACATAGGCCGCGTTCCACGGCTCCGGGCCGAGGCTGCGCAGGGTGGTCGCGGGATGGAAAGTCCCCGCGCCCACGCGCATGTCATAGGGCTGAAGGATAAGGCAGCCCTGCGCGCTCCAGAAATCGTGGAGGCGCAGGATCATGTCCTGAAAGCTGAGCGGTGCGTCACTTGCGGCCATGGCCGGCCCTTTGGCGGATCGCGGGGCGCAAATCAACCTGCTGTGCCGCCGGACCGTGCCCGATGTCAGGTTTTGTTGACATGTCAGCGAATCATGACTAGATGTAATGCATACCTGACAAAACGACAGGTCGTTATGACATGAACAACCGACTTAAAGTTCTGCGCGCCGAGCGCAACTGGAGCCAGGCCGAGCTGGCCGATCATCTCGACGTGTCCCGCCAGGCGGTGAACGCGATCGAGACCGGCAAGCACGACCCATCCCTTCCCCTCGCCTTCCGCATTGCGCGGCTGTTCGGGCTTTCGATTGAGGAGATTTTCGATGACGGAGCAAATTGACGTCAAGGGCGCAGAGCCTTCGCCCCTGTTTCGTGCGTTCGCGATCATCTTTGCCGTTCTTATCGGCATATTCACCCTCGGCATGATTGGCGGCTTTGCCTACGCCTCGATCGAGCGCGGTTCGGCAAGCTGGAAAGGCATTGCCATCGTCGTGCCGCTGGCGCTGCTCCTGGGCTATTGTTCCTGGTGGCTGCTGCGCAAGGGCGTTGCCGGAGACTGGCTGCCCCGCTCGCCCCGGCAAAGGGCCAACCGGCTGGTGCTCTACAGCACGATGGCGGTCGGCGTGGTCGCGGGCATCCTGCTGCAGATCGGCGAGCAGGAAATGGGCGGATCGACAAGCTTCCTTGGCTATGACACGCCGCTCGACCCGGCGGTTGCCATCGGCCTGCTGGCCACCCTGCCGGTGATCGCATGGCTCTATTACCGCTGGCACCAGAGCGCCGACGAGCATGACCAGGCCGCCTACAACTTCGGTGGCATGCTGTCGCTCTACACCTACTTCTTCGCCAGCATCGGCTGGTGGATCGCATGGCGCGGCGGACTGGCGGATGAACCCGATGGCTTCGCGATCTTCTGGGCGGTGATCATCGTCTGGTCGCTCGGTTGGGTCTGGAAACGTTTCCGCTGATCTGTCAGATACTTGTCTTCAATGGAGTCCCCCCATGATGTTCCTTCGCAAACTTGCCCTTTCCGTGGCCGCACTGGCCCTGTTCCAGGCCGGCCCTGCCCTTGCAGAACAGCAGAAGCACCCGACGCCGGTTGCCAATGCCAAGGCTGCCGCCCCCGCCGGCATGGCCCGCCCGGCGCTGTGGAAGGTGAGCGATCCGGATACCACGATCTACCTTTTCGGCACGATCCACGCCCTGCCCGGCGGCATCAACTGGTTCGAGGGGCCGGTGGCCAAGGCCTTCAACGCTTCCGAGGCGCTCGTCACCGAAATCCCCGAGGCCGATCCGGCTGCCATGCAGGGCACCGTGATGAAGCTCGCCGCGCTGCCCAGGGGCGAGAGCCTGCGCACCATGCTCTCGGCCAAGGACAATGCCGCGCTCGACAAGGCGCTGAAGGACCTCAGCCTGCCCAAGAGCGCGCTGGACCAGTTCGAGCCGTGGTTCGTTGCCGTGACGCTGGGCACCATGCCGCTGCTGCGCAACGGCTATTCCGCTGAAAACGGCATCGAAATGCAGCTGCAAAACCGCGCCAAGGCGGCAAAGCGCCCGCATCTGGGGCTTGAGACGGTCGAGTTTCAGCTGGGCATCTTCGATTCCCTGCCGCGCAAGAAGCAGGTTACCTACCTGCGCCAGGTCATCAAGGGGCTGCCCAAGTTCAAGCAGCAGCTCGATGGCATGGTGAAGTACTGGAGCACGGGCAACGCCACACGCCTTGGCCAGATGATCAATGCCGACCAGAGCGATCCGGCGCTGATGAAGGCCCTGCTTTCCAACCGTAACCGCAACTGGACGGGCTGGATCAGGAACCGCCTTGACCAGCCGGGCACGGTGTTCGTCGCGGTAGGCGCTGGCCACCTTGCCGGTCGGGACAGCGTCCAGGCCATGTTGAAGAAGCGCGGCATCAAGGTTACCCGCGTCCAGTAATTCGATGCGCCAGCTTCTCGCCGCCCTTGCCCTGCTGCTGCTTGCCGCCTGCGCCCGGCCTGATCCCGCGCGCCCGGCGATGTGGGAAGTGACCGGGCCGGGCGGCGAGCACGGCTGGCTTTTCGGCACGATCCACCTGCTCCCGCGAGAGGCGGACTGGCGATCGCGCGATATCGATCAGGCATTGGCCGGTGCAGACCTGCTGGTGCTGGAAATCGCGCGGATCGAGGACGAGGCGGAGCTTGGCGCCGTGTTCACCGAACTGGGGCGGACACCGGGCCAGCTGCCACTTTCCCAGCGTATCGATCCGGCCCTGCGGCCTTCGCTGGAAAAGCTCTACGCCGAAACGAAGGCGCAGGATTCGACCTTCGCCGAACTGGAAACCTGGGCGGCAGCGCTGACGCTGGCGCAACTGGCCAACAAGCAGGGCAATTCGGACCACGGCATAGACCTGGCAATCGCGCGGGCCGCCTCCCACCTGCCGCGTGCCGAACTGGAAGGCGCGCGCAACCAGCTGTCGATCTTCGATCGCCTGCCGGAAAAGGAACAGCGCGACCTGCTGAACCTGGCGCTGCGCGACGATCGCGGCGCGGCTGACGAAGCGCAGCTTGCCGAAGCCTGGCGCAAGGGCGACATGGCCCTGATCGGGCGCGAAACGCGCACAGGCATCCTTGCCGATCCCGAACTGCGCAAGGCGCTCTATTCCGGTCGCAATGCCGCATGGATCGGCCAGATCGAAGACCTGATGCGCAAGGGCAGACGCCCTTTCGTGGCGGTGGGCGCCGCCCATCTGGCCGGGGACGAGGGCCTGCCCATCCTGCTGGAAAAGCGAGGCTGGAAGGTCGTTCGCGTCCAGTAACCTTGCATTCTGCGCGCAATGCCGCTAACGGCCCGCGCTTCTCGTCATGGTCATCCCTGGAGGCGTGGCGGAGAAGTTGTTTGAATTTACCGTATATCGAAAGGCAAGTCACATGAGCGATACTCTGACCCTGCCGGCCGAGACGCGCGATCGGGCTGGCAAGGGAGCCTCCCGTGCACTGCGTCGTGAAGGCCGCGTCCCCGCCGTTGTCTATGGCAACAATGAAGCCCCTGTTTCGATCCACGTCGAAGAGAAGGAACTGGTCCGCCAGCTCGGCACCGGCCACTTCTTCAACTCGATCGTCGAGATCCAGGTTGGCGGCCAGACCGTGCGGACGCTGCCGAAGGACGTTGCCTTCCACCCCGTCAACGATCGTCCGCTTCACGCTGACTTCCTGCGCATTTCGAAGGACCACAAGGTCCACGTCGAAGTGCCGGTTGTGTTCGAGAACGAAGCCGCCTCGCCGGGCCTCAAGCGCGGTGGCGTGCTGAACATCGTCCGCCACGAGCTGGAACTGGTCTGCGATCCGGAACTGATCCCCGATGCGGTCCACATCGACGTGACCGGCCTCGAAGTCGGCGCCTCGATCCACATCAGCCACGTGAATCTGCCGCAGGGCTCGGCCTCGGCCATCACCGACCGTGACTTCACCATCGCCACCATCGTTGCCCCCTCGGGCCTGCGCAGCGAAGAAGGCGACAACAGCAAGACCGAAGCGGCTTCGTAAGCCTGCTTGGTTGACCGGGGCGGCCCTGCTGCCCCACAGAAGCCGGGCCGCAGCGATGCGGCCCGGTTTTCGTTTGCCGGCAATCTGTTTGGAGAATCAGCGTGCAACTCTGGGTCGGCCTCGGCAATCCCGGTCCGCAATATGCGATGCACCGGCATAACGTCGGCTTCATGGCGATCGACCTGATCGCCGATATGTGGTCGTTCGGCCCGGTCCAGAAGAAGTTCCAGGGCTGGTTTCAGGAAGGGCGCATCGGCAACCAGAAAGTCCTGCTGCTCAAGCCCGCGACCTTCATGAACGAAAGCGGCCGCGCCGTGGGCGAGGCGCTGCGTTTCTACAAGCTGGGCACCGATGCCCTGACCGTATTCCATGACGAGCTCGATCTCGCGCCGTTCAAGGTCAAGGTGAAGCAGGGCGGCGGCACGGCAGGGCATAATGGTCTGCGCTCCATCGATCAGCACCTTGGACCCGATTTCCGGCGCGTGCGCCTTGGCATCGGCCATCCGGGGCACAAGGACCGCGTAACCGGCTACGTGCTGGGCAACTATGCCAAGTCGGAGATGGACGATCTGGCCGGGATGCTGGGTGCCGTTGGCGCAGAGGCCGAATGGCTGGTCAAGGGTGACGATGCCCGCTTCATGAGCGATGTCGCCCTGCGCCAGCAGGACTGAGAGCCCACTCGACAAGCCGCTGCCGCGCGCTAGTCTCCACGCCCGGGAAGGGATCGAAGGAGACTGTCATGCCAAAGGTCAGCCGCCGTACCATGCTTGCCGGAACCGGGGCGCTTGCCGCCGGGGCCGCTGCTGCCCAGGCAACGGCCGCAACCCCTGCCCCGCAAAGCCTCAAGGGCAAGTCGATCCTGATTACCGGCACCTCATCGGGCTTCGGCCGGGCGGGCGCGCTGCTCTATGCCCGGCTTGGCGCAAAGGTCTTTGCCACCATGCGCAACCTGCCCCGGCCCGAAGCGGACGAGTTGCTGAAGCTCGCCCGGGCCGAAAAGCTGGATATCACCGTTCTGCCGCTCGACGTGCGGGACGAAGCGCAGGTCAACCGCACCGTTGCCAAGGCGGAGAAGCTGGCAGGCGGCGCGCTTGACGTTCTGGTGAACAATGCCGGCGTCGTCTTTGGCGGGCCTGTCGAAGTGCACGATATCGAGGCGGCGCAGCTGGCCTTCGATACCAACGTCTATGGCCCGCTGCGCACGATCCGCGCGGCCCTGCCGGCCATGCGCGCGCGCAAGTCCGGGGTTATCGTCAACATGTCCTCGCAGCAGGGGCGCTTCGTCATGGCCGGTGGCGGACTCTACGCCCCCACCAAGTTCGCGCTCGAGGCGATGAGCGAGCAGCTCGCTTATGAAGTCGCCCAGTTCGGCATCGAGGTGCTGGTAATCCAGCCCGGCGGCTATCCCACCAATGTCGGGCCTAACCGCGCGCGCTACCAGGATGCACTGGCCGCGCGGATTCCGCCACGGCACGGCGATGCCTATGGCGACATGGTTGCCCGGCTGAAGGCGCCGCCGCCCGATCCCGCGCGGATGCAGGCTGCCATGGCCGCATCGCCGATGGGCCGCGCCGATCCGGAAGACATTCCCCGCGCCATTGCCGAGGTGCTGGCGATGCCCGCCGGCACCCGACCGCTGCGCCGCGCCGTCCACCCTGTCAGCCGCCCGCAGGAGCCGATCAACGAGGTGTCTCGGCAGGTCCAGCTAAAGCTGGCGGAGAACTCGCCGATGGGTGTCTGGGTGAAGGCCGTTCTGGACTGACCTTCGCGGGGGCTGGCGCAAAGCGCCGCGCAAGGCTAAGCGCGCGCCAGCTTTCACGAAGGATCGAGATAGATGGGTTTCCGCTGCGGTATCGTCGGCCTGCCGAATGTCGGCAAGTCCACCCTGTTCAATGCGCTTACCGAAACGCAGGCGGCGCAAGCGGCGAACTATCCGTTCTGCACGATCGAGCCGAACGTCGGCAATGTCGGCGTGCCCGATCCCCGGCTGGACAAGCTGGCCGCGATCGCCGGCAGCCAGAAGATCATCCCCACCCAGCTCGGCTTTGTCGACATCGCCGGCCTCGTCCGCGGGGCGAGCAAGGGCGAAGGGCTCGGCAACCAGTTCCTTGGCAACATCCGCGAGGTTGATGCCATCGTCCACGTGCTGCGCTGCTTCGAGAACGACGACATCCAGCATGTCGACAACCGGGTTGATCCCGTCTCCGATGCCGAAACCGTCGAAACCGAGCTCATGCTCGCCGACCTCGACAGCCTCGAAAAGCGCGTTCCCGCTGCGCAGAAGAAGGCGACCGGCGGCGACAAGGAGGCCAAGATCATGGCCTCGGTGCTCGGCCAGGCGCTCAACCTGCTGCGCGAAGGCAAGCCCGCCCGTCTCACGGTGCCAAAGGACATCGAGGAAGAGCGCGTCTTCAGGCAGGCCCAGCTGCTCACCGCCAAGCCGGTGCTCTACGTCTGTAACGTTGAGGAAGAAAGCGCAGCCAACGGCAACGCCTTCTCCGCCAAGGTATTCGAAAAGGCCAAGGCCGAAGGGGCGAACGCCGTGATCGTCTCCGCCGCGATCGAGAGCGAACTCGTCGGCATGGACCTGGAGGAACGCCTGGTCTTCCTAGAGGAGATGGGCCTCCACGAAACCGGCCTCGCCCGCGTGATCCGCTCTGGCTATGACCTGCTGCACCTGATCACCTTCTTCACTGTCGGCCCCAAGGAAGCCCGCGCGTGGACCGTGCACAAGGGTGCCAAGGCGCCTGACGCTGCCGGCGAAATCCATTCCGACATGCAGCGCGGCTTCATCCGCGCCGAAACCATCGCCTTCGACGATTACATTGCGCTGGGCGGGGAAACGGCCTGCAAGGATGCCGGCAAGCTGCGGCAGGAAGGCAAGGAATACGTCGTGCAGGATGGTGACGTCATGCACTTCAAGTTCAACGTGTGAGTGCTGCGATGGAATGGTTTGAGGATATGGAAACCGGCACGGTCAAGAGCTTCGGCTCTTATCCGGTCACGCGTGAAGAGGTTCTCGACTTCGCGCGGAAATACGATCCGCAGCCGTTCCACCTTGACGATGAAGCCGCTGCGCAGACCCATTTCAGGCGGCTGGCGGCTAGTGGCTGGCACACCTGCGCCATGACCATGGCGATGATCGTCAGGTATCAGGACGAATGCGGCCATCAGGGCCTCGGCTCCCCGGGTATCGACGAGCTGCGCTTCCTCAAGCCCGTCTACCCCGGCGACACGCTGACCTGCGAACGCGAAGTGCTGGAAAAGCGTGTCAGCGCATCGAAGCCGGGAATGGGCATCTTCCGCACCCGGGTGCGCACGCTGAACCAGCATGGCGAACCGGTGCTGAGCTATGTTGCCAACGCCTTCGTCAGGACGCGGCCGGACTGATCATTTCCGCCCGAACAGCTTTTCCACGTCTTCCAGCGCCAGTTTGACCCAGGTGGGCCGACCGTGATTGCACTGGCCCGATCTTGGCGTGCGCTCCATCTCGCGCAGCAGGGCGTTCATTTCCGCGACTGACAGCGCACGTCCGGCCCGTACCGACCCATGGCAGGCCATGGTTGCCAGCACATGGTCGAGCCGTTCGCCCAGCAGCAGCGCATCGCCGTTGTGGGCAAGGTCATCGGCAATATCGCGCACCAGCGCGTGGACATCGCCTTTCGCCAGCACCGCCGGCACCGTGCGGACAAGCATGGCATCGGGCCCGAACCGCTCGAGCGTGAGGCCGAAACGGGCGAAATCGGCAGTGCGCGCTTCGAGCCGGTCGCAGGCTGGCTCATCCAGCTCCACCACTTCCGGGATCAGCAATGCCTGGGCGGCGGCAACAGCCTCCCCCGCCCCGGCCGCCTTCAACCGTTCCATCACCAGCCGTTCGTGCGCGGCATGCTGATCGACAATGACCAGACCGTCGGCCGCCTCGGCAACGATGTATGTCCCGGCAACCTGCCCGCGCGCCACGCCAAGCGGGTAATCCGCTTCGGCAGGTGCAGGCGCGGCTTCCTCGGCGCGGGCCATCGGCGGGGCCATGACGGGGCTCTCGTAACCGCGCCAGGCCTGCCCGGCATCGCTTACGCGGTTCTGGGGGGCGGAATATTCCCGCGAAAACAGCGAGGAAAGCGCCGGCGCGGCAGACTCGCTGCGCAGCGGCTCCACTTGCCAGTTGCCCATGGCACCCGCAGCCGGAGCCTGCGCGGCGCGGCGGTCACCACTGTCGAGCGCCTGCCGCAATCCGCTGACGATGAAGCCGCGAACGAAGGCGGGATCGCGAAAGCGGACCTCGGTCTTGGCCGGATGGACGTTCACGTCCACCTCTTCCGGCGGCAGGTCGAGGAACAGCGCTAGCACGGCGTGCCGATCGCGCGCCAGCATGTCGGAATAGGCGCCGCGAACTGCGCCAATCAGGAGCCGATCCTTCACCGGGCGGCCATTGACGAACAGGTACTGGTGATCGGCAACGCCGCGATTGAATGTCGGCAGGCCGGCAACGCCGGTGAGGCGCATCGAGCCGCGCTCCAGATCGACGACAACGCCATCGTCAGCCAGTTCGCGCGCAACAAGACGCGCGACGCGCGGGGCCAGTTCCTCGCCGGTCTGCACCGCCAGGGCGCGCCGGCCATCATGTTCCAGCGTGAAGCCGATCTCAGGCCGTGCCATGGCCAGGCGGCGGACGACATCGAGGCAGGCGGCATATTCCGACCGCGGCGAACGCAGGAATTTCCGCCGCGCCGGGATCTGCGCGAATAGGTTTTCAACCCGGATGCGGGTGCCGGGCGGCAAGGCAGCGGGGCCTTCCTCCACCAGCTTGCCGTGATCGACCACGCGCTTCCATCCGCTCGCCTCGCCACGCACCCGGCTTTCCATGCTGAGCCGCGCGACCGAAGCGATGGAAGGCAGCGCCTCACCCCGGAAACCGAGCGTCGAAACCAGCTCGATGGCCTCGTCAGGCAGTTTTGAGGTGGCGTGGCGTTCGAGCGCCAGTTCCATTTCCGCCGGCAGCATCCCGCAGCCGTCATCGGTCACCTCGATGAGGTCCAGCCCACCATTGCCGAGCCGCACGGCGATGCTCGTCGCACCGGCGTCGATCGCGTTCTCGACCAGCTCCTTGAGTGCCGCCGCAGGGCGCTCGACCACCTCGCCCGCGGCGATGCGGTTGACGAGCGTATCGGGCAATCGGCGGATGGTCGGCATGGCTGTTTCCCTGCTAGCGGTGAAGCGAAGTTAATTCGAGCCGGGACGCGCGAGAATCTGTGGCTTGCCGCACAAAATTTTGGCCTTTCCAAATGCCTTGCGCTAATGGACCGCCTTCCCCGTATTCCGGCCGGCAGTTCGCCACCGCAGGAAATGCGGTTAACCGCTTGTTATAAAACGGATTTGTCGATGTCAGGCTTCTTCTCCCGATTCTTCAAACTTGGTTCGCAGAACATGGCCATTGACCTGGGTACGGCAAACACCCTCGTCTATGCGCAGGATCGGGGCATCGTGCTTAACGAACCCTCCGTCGTCGCGATCGAAACGATCAACGGCGTGAAGAAGGTCAAGGCCGTGGGCGACGACGCCAAGATGATGATGGGCAAGACGCCCGATTCGATTGAGGCGATCCGCCCGCTGCGCGATGGCGTGATTGCCGACATCGAAGTGGCTGAAGAAATGATCAAGCACTTCATCCGCAAGGTCCAGGGTGGCCGCGGCACCTTCCGCCGCCAGGAAATCGTGATCTGCGTGCCGTCGGGCTCGACCTCGGTCGAACGCCGCGCCATCCGCGATGCGGCTTCCAACGCCGGCGCCTCGGAAGTGTTCCTCATCCTCGAACCGATGGCAGCTGCTATCGGTGCGGACATGCCGGTAACCGAACCGGTCGGTTCGATGGTCGTCGATATCGGCGGCGGCACGACCGAGGTTGCGGTTCTCTCGCTGCGCGGCCTTGCCTATACCACCTCGGTCCGCGTCGGTGGCGACAAGATGGACGAAGCGATCGTTTCCTACGTCCGCCGCCATCACAACCTGCTGATCGGTGAATCGACCGCCGAACGCATCAAGAAGGATTACGGCGTCGCCACGACCCCGCTCGACGGCGTGGGCGAGACGATCCACATCAAGGGCCGCGACCTCGTCAACGGCGTGCCCAAGGAAATCACCATCACGCAGGCGAACCTTGCCGAAGCGCTCAACGAACCGATCAGCGCCATCGTCGAAGGCGTGCGCATCGCGCTGGAAAACACCGCGCCGGAACTGGCCGCCGATATCGTCGATCAGGGCATCGTGCTCACTGGCGGCGGCGCGCTGATCAAGGGGCTGGACGATTACCTTCGCGAAGAGACCGGCCTTCCGGTTTCGATCGCCGAGGATCCGCTCTCCTGCGTTGCGCTCGGCACCGGGCGCGCGATGGAAGAGCCGATCTATCGCGGCGTCCTGATGACCGCCTGATCGACAAGGGATAATTCGGCGGCCGCGTGCATCTGGAGGGGCTGGAAGCAGGGTCGCCGGGATAGAAGGAGAGGCGCATGGCGCCGCCGAGCATCCGGCGCACCGGCTTTTCCAAACGGGCGCAATACGGAACATTTTTCGGTTACATGGCTGCGGTTGTCGGCGCGCTGATCGGCGTTGCCGCGCTGCTGGTCTCGATCTACGAGCCGAAGGCCTTTTCAGGCCTGCGCGGCGCGGCTTCGGATGCCACAGCCCCGGTCGGGCAGGCAGTGGCCGCAGGTCGCGAAACCGGCAATGGCTTCCTCGACATCATCGGTGGCTATTTCACGCGGGGCAGCCGGGTTGCGCGGCTCGAAAAGGAAGCCGAGCTCAATCGCATCCGGCTCGCAGAAGCCGCCGCGACCGCTGAAGAAAACCGCCGCCTGAAAGCATTGCTGGACTTGCCGAAGGAAACCACCGGCGAGGTTGCCAAGGCGCAGCTTATTGCCTCGACAGGATCGAGCCCCCGCCGCTTTGCCACCATTTCCGCCGGTTCCTCGCGCGGGGTTGCAACCGGAATGCCGGTCCGCTCGCCGCTCGGGCTTGTGGGCCGCGTGCTCGAAGCCTCGCGCAATACGGCGAGGGTCCTGCTGATTACCGACAGCGAAAGTGTCGTCCCTGTGCGCCGTTCGCGCGATGGCATTACGGCCACCGCCCGCGGTGTCGGCGATGGCACGCTGCGCCTTGAACTGGTCAACCTCGGCCTCAATCCGCTCAAGCCTGGTGACGTGTTCGTCACCTCCGGTTCCGGCGGACTCTTCCGCCCCGGGATTGCCGTCGCCGTGGTAAGCAAGCTGACGCACGATGGGGCCATAGCCCAGGTGCTCAGCGATCCCTCGGCGAGCGAATTCGTGGTGGTCGAACCGGCATGGGCGGCGAGCCTTGGCCTTCCCGACGCTGCAGCCACGGCCACCCCGCCTTCGGAACCGGCGAAGCGCTGATGGCCGGTGGCCGCCCTCCCCTCTTTGCGCAACGCCGTTACCGCAAGGAGATCAACCGCACCCATTCGCCGATCCTTGCGGTCCTGGTACCCTGGCTTTCGATCATGCTGGGCTCGCTGGCGACGCAGTGGCTGTCGATCTTTTCCAGCGCGCTTGCCCCGCCCTTCGGCTACCTGCTGCTGGTGAGCTGGCGACAGATCCGGCCCGGCGTTCTGCCGGTCTGGTCCGGTCTGCCCCTGGGCCTGTTTGACGATCTATATTCTGGCCTGCCCTTCGGTTCGGCCATCCTGCTCTGGTCGCTGACCCTGATCGTCATGGAAATGGTCGAGGCGCGTTTTCCCTGGCGCAGCGTGCTGGTGGACTGGCTCGCCGGATCGGTGCTGGTCACGGCTTACATTGTCCTTTGCTTCCTCTTCGGCACTCCGGGTGAGCATGGCGTCTCGCCGCTGGCCCTGCTGATCCAGGTGCCGCTGGCCATCCTGCTGCTGCCGCTTTCGGGCCGCTTCGCCGCATGGTGCGATCGCATGCGTCTTGTCCGCTTCCGGAGCATCGATTGATGCTCAAGTGGATTCGCGAACGCTTTACCCAGACGACCCGCAGGCACGTCACGAGCGGCCAGCTTGCCAATTCGTTTGACCGGCGGGCCATGGTCGTCGGCGCCATGCAGGGCGGGCTTGGCGTGCTGCTTGCCGCGCGCATGACGTGGATTGCGGTTGCCGAGAACGAGCATTTCAAGACCCTGGCCGAGAGCAACCGCGTCAACCTCAGCCTCATTCCGCCCCGCCGCGGGCTGATCCTCGATCGCAACAACCAGCCCCTGGCCGCGAACCAGCAGTACTACCGTGTCGACCTCATCCCCGAGCGTGTCGCGGATATTGACGAGACGCTGGGCAAGCTGGGGCAGATCCTTCGCCTGACGCCTTCGGAAATGCAGGACCTGAAGGACAAGGTCGAACATTCACAAGGCTTCCAGCCGGTCGAGATCTCCGCGCGACTGGACCATGAACAGTACGATGCGATCAGCATCCGCCTTCCCGAAATGCCCGGTGTCCTGCCTCAGCGCGGCTTTGCCCGGCTTTACCCGACCGGCCCATCGGTTGGCCATCTGGTCGGCTATGTCGGCGCGGCTTCTGCCGAAGAATACAAGAAGGACCGGAACCCGCTGCTGATCACGCCCGGCTACAAGCTGGGCAAGGACGGCCTGGAAAAGCGTTTCGAGGAGCTCCTTCGCGGCACCCCGGGTGCACGGCGTACCGAGGTGACGGCCAGCGGCCGCGTGGTGCGTGACCTCGAAATGCGCGAAGACGTGCCGGGCAAGCCGCTGAAGCTGACCATCGACGCTGGCCTGCAGGACTATGCCTCGCGCCGCATCGGTCCGGAATCGGCAGCAGTCGTCGTCATGGACTGCTACACCGGCGACCTCTTGTGCATGGCATCGATGCCCAGCTTCGATCCGAACAGCTTTTCCGACGGCATCGGCCGCATCGAATGGAAGATGCTGTCGGACGACGATCACGTGCCGCTGCGCAACAAGGTGCTGCGCGGGCTTTTCCCGCCGGGATCGACCGTCAAGCCGATGGTGGCCATGGCTTTCCTTGAGGCCGGGCTCGATCCGGCTGCCTCGGTCGGCTGCAGCGGCGGCCTGCGCGTGGGCAACCGCGTGTTCCATTGCTGGAACCGCCGCGGCCACGGTTCGGTGGACATGGCCAAGGGCATCTACCAGAGCTGCGACGTCTATTTCTATCACTTCGCCCAGAAGATCGGGATGGAAAAGATCGCCGCCATGGCCCGGCGACTTGGCCTGGGGCAGAGCTTCGACCTGCCGGTTGTCGGCCAGTCCTATGGCACGGTGCCCGATCCCGCCTGGAAGGAACGCAAGTACAACAAGCCCTGGGCCGTGTTCGATACGGTGAACGCCACCATCGGCCAGGGCTACATGCTGGTCAATCCGCTGCAGCAGGCGGTGATGGCGGCACGCATCGCATCGGGGCTGGAAGTGCAGCCACGCCTGATCCACGATCCCAATCCGCCGCAGTTCAAGTCGCTCGGCTTCTCGCAGGAACACCTCGATTTCGTTCACAAAGCGATGAGCGATGTCGTCAACGGACCCGGCACCGCCGGCAAGGCGCGTCTGCCGGTCGAGAATGTGCTGCTTGCCGGAAAGACGGGCACGGCGCAGGTGGTCGGACTGAACATCTCCAGCGGCAAGGGCGGCCTGTGGAAGCACCGCGACCACGGCCACTTCATCTGTTTCGCCCCGTTCGATAAGCCGCGTTACGCCTGCGCGGTCGTTGTCCAGCACGGGGGCGGTTCGGGGGCGGCCTATCCCATCGCGCGTGACGTGATGACGTACCTGTTCGATCCCGCCAAGGCATGGGAAGTGCTGCACGGCATGGAGGCCGGCTGGGGCGGAACGCCGCAACAGCGCATGGCTGCCCGCTTCCGCGCCTATGAATCGCAGTATGGCACCGGCGCGCCCAAGGTGGGCACGGATGCCGATGTGCAGCAGACCGCAGAACGGGTGGACGCCGCAGGAACGCCCAGCCAGGGCATCGTCAACGATGCAACCGCTCCGCGGCCGGAAGTGGACCTGCCGCAACCGGCGTCCTCCCCCTCCCCGGCATCCAGCCCGGCACCGGGCGGGGGCAATCCGCAATGATGTGGCGCCATATCATTCCCGAACCCATCGCGCGCCAGCCATGGCGGGTGATCCTGCCGCTGATCGCATTGGTACTGTTCGGCGGTTCGGTGCTCTATACGGCCGCCGGCGGCTCGCTTCAGCCCTGGGCGCTAAGCCACGTCGTGCGCTTCGGCGTATTCCTGGTGATGGCGCTGGTGATCTCGCTGTTCCCCAAGGACCTGTTCAAGGTGGGGGCCTATCCCGTCTATGGGCTGGTCGTGATCCTGCTGGTGCTGGTCGACCTGATCGGCGGCATCGGCGGCGGCAGCCAGCGCTGGCTGAACCTTGGCTTCATGATGCTGCAGCCATCGGAACTGATGAAGCCGGTGATCGTCCTCGTCATGGCACGCTTCTATGCCGACCTGCCGCCCACCATGACCACCGAATTCAAGGCGCTGTTTCCCGCACTTGGCCTGCTCGCCGTGCCGGCGCTGCTGGTGATGATCCAGCCCGACCTTGGTACGGGGCTGGCGATCAGCTTCGGCGCGCTGGTGGTGATCTTCCTTGCCGGCCTGCCGCTGCGCTGGTTCATCGCGGGCGGTGCAGTGGCCGTCGCTGCCGCACCGATCGCCTTTTTCACCCTGCTGCACGATTACCAGCAGAAGCGCGTCTTTGTGTTCCTCGACCCCGAAGCGGACCCCAGCGGCACCGGTTACCACATCCTGCAATCGAAGATCGCGATCGGTTCTGGCGGCATGTTCGGCAAGGGGTTCGGCCAGGGATCACAATCCATGCTTGGCTACCTGCCCGAAGCCCACACCGACTTCGTCTTCGCCACGATGGCCGAACAATGGGGCATCCTTGGCGGACTTTTCGTCCTGGCGATCTTCGGCCACATCCTGCGCTGGGGCATGAATGTGGCCCGCAACGCGCCGGACCGGTTCTCTCAACTGCTCGCCGCCGGGATGACCTGCACGGTGTTTTTCTACATTGCGATCAACCTGATGATGGTCATGGGCCTTGCTCCGGTCGTCGGAATTCCGCTGCCTTTCGTCAGCCACGGCGGCTCCTCGATGATGACCAACATGATCTGCATCGGCACTTTGATGGCGGTGGATCGCTGGTCGAAGACGGGGAAACGCTGGGCAGATTGAGAAAGTCAAAAAAAGGCCTTCCATCCCGCGATTCAACCGCTATAGGGGGCGCTCCCGAGATTCGGGACCCCGCGGAACTTACCGCCCGTGTGGACGCATAGCTCAGTTGGTAGAGCAGCTGACTCTTAATCAGCGGGTCCTAGGTTCGAGCCCTAGTGCGTCCACCACCCCCTCTCCTCGCGATCAGTCGCCCAAGCCGCACAGCACGGCTCTGCTGCGCCCTCGCCTGCACTTCTGCATGGACCTTTGCCCGCGTTGCGCCGTTTCTTCGGCGTACCCAAAGGAGAGTAACATGGCAGACTATCCCAACCCTTCCGGCCGCCAGCGTCGTTTCGGCAACCGTGACGATGAACGGGCAGTCGCCATCGACGAGACCGATTCGCTGATCGCGTCGAACAAGGTGGAAGGCACCGCGGTGTACAACCACCAGGGCGAGCGGCTTGGTTCGATCATGAACTTCATGGTCGACAAGCGTTCGGGTGAAGTCGAATATGCGGTGATGAGCTTCGGCGGCTTCCTCGGCATGGGCCAGGAATATTACCCGCTGCCCTGGGATATCCTCGATTACGACACCGAGCAGGGTGGCTACGTGGTGGACCTTGACGAGGCAGACCTCGAACATGCCCCGCGTTACGAGGCCAGCTCGGAGCCGGTTTACGACCAGGCCTACATGACCTCGGTCCAGGGATATTACGGCCTGTAAGCCGAAGGGCTCGATCCGGTCGCTTTGGGATGCCTCTGCCGTGTTGCTTGCCTGACAAGCAAGGAGCCTTCGTGCCTTTTCGAAGCTTGCGACAAGCTCGTCCACCTTGCGGTGATCGGCCGTCAGCACGGCGATGGCATCCTGGCCACCCTGCCCCTTAGACCCGGCCTGCTTGCCTTGTTCGCCGGCCGACTGGGTACCGTTCGCCCCCTTGCCAGTCGCCGAGGTCATGTCTTCATTCTGCGGTTTTTGTGCTTCCGCCATGTCTGATCCCTCGATTGGTGTTGGACTGTCCGGAAACCAACCGGGGACGAGGATTGTTTCGCCAATCCGCCGCTCCATCCCGGTTTGGTGCGGAGGCGCACAGAGGAAAACGAATGAAAACCGTGCCGCCTTTGCTGGCCAACTTGCCGCGCTGCGAGACCGTGTGGCTGGAATCGGTGCTGGTCGGGCAGGCTCTCGCAAAGGGCACTGTGCTTGCAGAGGCGGACCGGGCATCGAGCGGCCTGTGGCTGCTTGGCGATGCGGTGACCTGTCGCCTTGCTCTCGGCCTCCGCGGGGCGAACCAGGAGTTCGGTCTAGACCCTGCCGGCTCCATTGCCTGCGCCTTCGCAATCATCGGCGATGGTCGCATCCCGTGGCGCACGAAGGTTTGTCGAGGCGGATCGGGCTGGATGCTGCCCGCAGCTCTGATACCGGGCTTGCGAGACAGGGCACCCACGCTTGCCGACCGTATCGAGTGCAAGGCGCAGCAGGAAGCAGCGCAGCTTGCCCGGGAATTTGTCCTCGGAGGCCGCAGGAGCGCCACTGCCAGTGTCGCTGCAAGGCTGCTCGATCACTTCCAGACGCTGGGCGACGATATCCTGCGCACGACCCACCGCGAGATCGCAGGCCTTCTGCACTTGCGCCGCGAAACGGTGACGCTCGCCCTGCAGGAACTGGAGGGTGCGCACGCGATCCGCAGCCTGCGCGGCGAGATCCGCCTGGTCGATCGCGCAAGGCTGCTGGCCCTGTCGCTGGCACACTAGCCGCACTCCCGGCGGAACAAATGCGCGGAGCGCGCGGTTTGCCGTGCCCTACCCTTGCATGGAGAACCTGGATGTCCCGAATTCGTATCGCCGCCGTCACGGTGGCCCTGGTCGCAACGAGCGCTTGTAACCGCACCGACCCCGCCGCCGAACGCACGGCGGATGCCCTGGAAAACCAGGCTGATGCCATTCGTGAAAGCGGGGATGCCCGCGCCGACGCCATGGAGGACAAGGCTGACCAGATGGACAATCGCGCCGACGGCATCGATTCCCCCGTCGAGCAGCGCATGGAAAGCCAGGCCGCACGTGTGCGCGACCGGGCGGAAGACAAGGCCGACGCCGTTGAGGACAAGGCCGACCGGGTGCGCGACCGCAATGAGCCTAACAACTAGACGATCATAAAACGACTTGCGCAGAAGGCGGGCCCCGGATCGGGACCCGCCTTCAATTTCATCAGCTTCTCGTCAGCGGCAGGTTACCCGGCCCCGGTCGACCTCGCGGCCCAGCAGAGCGCCGGCCCCGCCACCGATCAGGGTGGCGATTGTCCGCGAGTCACCGCGCCCCAGCCGGTTGCCGATTACGCCGCCGATCACGGCACCGATGACAAGGCCCGTGGTCCCGTCGCTGCGGCGGCAATAGAACCGGCCGTCGCTGCCCCGGTATATCCGGTCCCGGCGTGTCAACCGGTAGGGCCGGTAATAGCGCCCGTCCCGATAGTAATAGTCCGCGTAATATCCCCGGTAATAGGGATCCAACCGCGCCAAGCAGCGAGACCACGAAGGAGCCCAGGTTGAAGGCGCCATCGGTGATCGGACGACCGCCGAAGAACGGCGTGATCAGGAAGCCGGCAAGAATGGCGCCGACTATGCCAACCACAACATTCAGGAACACGCCCTGGCTTGCGTCCGTGCGCATGATCAGGCTGGCCAGCCAGCCGATGATGCCGGCGGCGATGAGGGTGATGATAAGGTTCATGCCTGTCTCCTGTTGTATGACTTGTTATTCAGAGCCGTTGTCCGGTGCCGGTGGGCGCCGGTTCAGATCTCCTTGTCCACCGCATCCGCCGCTGATTCGAGGTCCTGCCCTGCCCCGCGCACCGTGTTGCACGCGCTGACCGTGAGCGCTGCCGAACCTGCTGCAAACAGGATGAAGAGCTTCTTGATCATGATCTTGTCCTTCTTCGCCCGACCGGAACGTGCCCGGCCTGCGAGAAGGAAACTGATCAAACCGCGCCGGGTTCCGGCATGGCTGCCATCAGTCTGTCGGGGGTGATTGCGCCGCTTCAGGAACCGAGGAGGCAAGTTCGCGGTCGATTGCAGCGGCCTCGCTGTTTATGGCCTTCTCGACGGCGGCGTATTGCTCGTCGAAGCTGGGTGCGCGGCGACATCCGGCGATGAGCAGCAGGCAAACAGCAACAGCGACCCGCATCAGTAGTCCTTCCTGATCCGCACGTTGAAGTTGTTTACACCGGCCTGCCCTGCCTGGCTGAGAATCGAGAGCCACCGGGTGATGCTGATTTCCAGCTGCGTGGCGGTGAAGCCCTGGGCATCGGTGATCAGTTCAAGGTAGATGTCGTCGGTGATGTACTTGCCGGCAGCAAACGCGGTCTTGCCGCCCGGGCTCTCCTGCGCGGCAATGATGCGTAGCCGGTCGATCCCTGCCGCTGCGCGCAGCTTGCCCAGCGGGGTTAGCCCGCCGCTGCCGCCGCGCAGTGTGTTGAGCGAGGCGGCCAGCTGCACGGCCTGCAACGATGATACCCCGGCAATGGAGCGGCCGAACAGCACGCGAGAGAGGATTTCGTCCTGTGGCAGGCCCGGAACGCTCGCAAAAGTGATCTGCGGGTTTAGCGCGCGCCCGCTGATGGCGACCGTTACGGTTGCGTCATCGATCGTCTCGACGGCTGAAACCGCGATTGAGGGATTGCCGACGCGGTCCGGGGTAAAGGCGATGCGGCCGGAAGTCAGGTCGAACGAGCGCCCGGCAAAATCCAGCGATCCGCGCACAAGCCGCAATTCGCCATCGAGCAGCGGACTGGCGGTTGTACCACTGACCCGCAGGCTCGAACTCCATTCCGATTGCAGGCCCATGCCTTCGACCTGAAGGCGCTGGGGCGCGAGGAGCTGTAGGTCGAGCCGGACAGGAGGGAACAGCGAGGGTGCCGCCGGCTGGCCGGCCTCTCCTCCGCCGGCTCCGGCCAGACGGGCACCGCGCTGCTTGAAGCGCACGCCGGTCAGCTGCGGCACCTCGGCAGCACCTTGCCGGACAATGCGGTAGCGTGCCTCGGGCAGGACGAGTTCGCCGGAGAGGACGGCTGCGGCAGCGGCAACCTTGGTCAGGCGCACCTTGCCGGTCGCACTGCCGGAAACGGCGTCACTGCGTGCCAGGCGGGCATTGTCGAGCGTGATCGCCAGGTCCATCGGATAGCCAAGTGACTGGGAAAGGCTGACATAGCCGCGCGCCTCGACCGTGCCGTTGCCCGCCTTGGCCGTAAGCGAGGCAAATTCGATCCGGTCGCCGCCGAACCGGCCGTTCACCGCCATGTCGGTCAGGCGGGTTCCGTATTGCGTGTTCTCATAGACGAGGCTGTTTGCGCGAATGATGCCGTTGAGGCAGGGATTTTCCAGCTTGCACGAGAAATCCGCTGCCATGCCGATCGGCCCTGCAAAACTGTGGCCGGCTGGTGCCGCAAACGAAAACAGCGTTTCGGCTGGGCCATTGTAGCGAATGCCGCCGCCCAGCGGAGCCGCCCGCAGCCTCGTCAGCCAGCTGCCTGCATCCGGCCCTAAAGGCCGCAGCGAAGCGGCAAGTCGCCCGATTACCGCACCGCGCTGCCGGATTACCACCTTGGCCTCGCCACCGTCGGGAAGCAGCCGCCCGACCACCTGCAGGTCGACCGGGCGACTGGCCCCGGTGGGTGACAGCCGGGTGAAGCCGGTGATGGACAGGCGGGCATCGGCGCTGGGAAACGCGCTTGCACTGGCCTGCGCGAAATCGAGCACGCCCGTGGCCTTCCCGGTCAGGCCGGAATCCGGATAGAACACGTCGAATATCGCGAGATCGAGCGAATCCAACCGGCTCTCAAGCTTGATCCCGTCGCCAAAACGGCCTGCCAGTCGCATGCTGCCCTTCCCCGCGTTTACCCGCACGGGTTGCAGTTCGTAGCCATCCCTCAGGGGAACAATCCGCGCGGGGCCGACGGTGGCAAAATCGATCCCGCCAACCCTGCCGGTGAGCATCGCGCGCCACAGGCCCGGCTGGAGCTGCGCATTCGCCGCGATCCGGAAGGGTGAAACACTCCGGCCTTCGACCAGTGCGCGAGCCGTGCCCTGCCCCCCGCGATAGTCGACCGCAACCCGCGCAGCATCGATGCGGTATCCCCGGAAGCTCGTGTCGGCGAGCTGGAAGTCCCCCGTCACCTGTGGCTGCTCATAAAGCACGATGCGACCGTCGGCCGTTGCCATGCCGACCGCCAGCTGGGCGGGGCCGGGCAGGACGGTGTCATTGGCGCGCAGGTTGAACTGCACCGCCTGTACCGATCCCTGGGCGGCTAGTACGGCCTTGCCGGTAACCCCGTTGCCCAGCGCGCTGAGCTCGCCCGTGAACGGGCCCTGCCCGCTGCGGACCAGCGATCCGGCAAAGACAATGCCCGAAAGGTCTGCCCGGTCTATCCTGATCCGCGTCGTCTTGCCGCCGAACAGCGTCGCATCGGCGCTGAGCGGGCCATAATCGGTTTCGCCCGTGGCGAGCAGCCGATAGCCGCCCTGCACTCCTGCAATGTCTGCTTTCAGGTTCGCCAGGCCTATACCCAGCCCGGGCCGCTCCGCGCTGACCTGAGCGCGTGGCTGCGTGAAAGTCCCGGAAAGGCGGAAGCCAAGCGCCCCGTAATGGCGAGATCGCGCGGCAGCGTCGAAGTTGATGGCGCCGCCCGGGACAAATCCGCCCCGCACATCGCTGATGCTGAGCAATGGCGCGTTGAGGCGCAGTCCGCTCAGGCGGATGACGCCGTCCGGTCCGTAGCTGATCCTGCTTGCCGCGGTGAAGTTCCCGCCCAGCAGGTCGCGCAGGCTTTCGTTGACCAGTTGCAGCGACCGCGCCCGGATCGTTCCCGACAGCGAGAACCCGCGCGGGTTGCTCTCAAGGTCGAGCGCGGTCGTCAGGTTGAACGTTCCGACGCTCGCGAGGCGATAGTTACCGAGTTGCCCGTTCAAGGCCCCGGCATAGAAGCCCTTTGAAAGATCGGCGAGCAGCACGGCCTTGGCGTCGATGCGCTCCGATTTCAGGCGCATGTTGTCGGAAAGGACGCGGGTGCCGTCCACGGCAAGATCGCCCGCCAGCCGGACATCGCGCAGGGTGCCGCCTGCCACGGCGTCCAGCCCGGTTATGCGGGCAACGCGGGCGGAAACGGGCACCAGGATGCGATCGCTGTTCACCACGGCCGCACCGCTGGCGTGCAACTGCTCAAGCGCCATATCTCCGATGGCCAGCCGGGCCGCGTCGATCGTATAGTCGGCTCGCGGCCGCGCAAACGGCCCGTCCAGAACAGCCCGGCCCAGCACCGGCGATCCCGCAAGGTTCGTGCCGAGAACCGCCGGATCGTCCAGCTGCAGATCGAGGGCCAGCCGGTCGAAAGTATTGTCGGAGAGATCGGCCACGCCTTTCACGGCCAGCTCCACGCCATCGCTGGCGGCGGTTCCGTCCAGCGCCACCCGCCGATCTTGCGGACGGGCAGTAAGGTCGATCCGGACCATCGGCTGCAAGGCCCTGGTCAATTGCCCTGAGACGAGCCGATCCGCACGCGCCGTGCCGGTGAGCGAGAACGTTCCCTCTCGCAGGCCCAGGGCAAGGCGCGCGAGTTCGCTCCCGGCCAGGTCGGCATCCAGCCTGCCGTTCCACTTGCTCCAGCTGCCGCTGCCTCCGATGCGCAGGACCAACGCTTCGCGAATGCCGGCGAGAGTGGCGATCACCCCCTCAGCCGGTGCATCGACAGTGCCGTTGAGGGCAAAACGGTCAGCATCGGGATTGGCATCGAGGGAGAGCCGCATGCGGTCGTGCAACCTGCCATCAGGCGCAGCAAGACTGCCCGACAGATCGACCAGCGCCCGGCCATCGGCGATATGAGCGCGGCCTTCGATGAAGCCGCCGCGCCGCTCGCCGGCAACGGGGGCCTCGGCTATGAACCGGTCGATCCTCAGCTTGCCGATATCGATGTCGATGTCTGGCAGGATCGGGCCTTTGCTGGTGGTCGGATGCAGGGCCGGTCGGCGCTCCAGCACCACCGTCTGCGCAGTCACAGAACGGACATCGATGCGGTTGCGCAGCCAGGCGGTGGGCTTCCAGTCCACCTCGATCCGCGGCGATTGCAGGAACTGACCCTTGCCGTCGCGCACGGACACGGCATGCAGGGTCATCCGGCCATAGATCGAGCCGTCGATGCGCCCGATATGGATGCTCATGCCGTTCTCGAAGGCGATCTGGGCAATCCGCTCCGCCACGAACCTGCGGCCCGGCCCGGTGTCCAACCAGACCAGCGCCAGACCGAGCAAAAGCAGCAGTGCACCGAACACGCCGGCGGACCAGCGGGCTGTGCGGCGCCAGTTGACCCGCCGACGAACCGGCTTGTCGGTCTCAACCGGGGCGATCGGTTCCTCCGCCATCAGAACGCCTGTCCGATGGAGGCATAGACCGTGATCTTGGCCTCGCCCGGTCGCCGGGCAATCGGGGTGGCTATGTCGAGCCGTACGGGGCCGAAATTGGTATAGTAGCGCCCGCCGATGCCCACACCGGCGCGCAGGTCCGAAAAGCGGGGAAGCGAGGAATCCCACGACTGGCCCACATCGACGAAGCCGACCACGCCGAAATCGCCGAACCGCACGCGCGCCTCGATCGCGCCCTCCGCTACGCTTCGCCCGCCGTTCGGCTTGCCATCGGGATCGAGTTGCCCGAGCTCCTGGTAACCGAACCCGCGAACCGATCCGCCCCCGCCGGCATAGAGCCTGCGGCTGGGTGCGATTTCATCCAGTTCCGATCCCAGGATCGTTCCCACGCGCGCGCGCCCGGCGATGACCACCCGCTTCGACACCGGGAAATAGCCCGAGGCATCGAGCCTGGCGCGGACATAGGGACTGAAGCCCCCGGCCAGCGATCCTTCGGGCTGGACAAGTGCGACCAGCCTGAAACCCTTTTGCGGATCGAGCAGGCTGTCAGTGAAATCCAGGCCATATTGCCCGCTCAGCCCGGCGATGAAATAGGTGCGCCTGTCACGCCGGCCGAGATCGAAGTCATAGTCCTCTTCGGCCGTACCAAGCAGTTCCGCGCCAAGTGCCCAGGTATGCTTCTTCTGCCAAAGCGGCGTTGAATCCCGGCTGATCCGCACACCGAGGCGACCGGTATAGGCATCATAGGCCTCGTAATTGCGGTGCGATGCTTCAAGCGCCAGTTCGAAGGTCCGGTCGCGCATTCCAGCGTTGGATCGCCTGAAGGTCACGCCCGCGCCCTGCTCGTCCGTACCGGCAACGCCGTGAACGATCAGCGCGCCTTCGGGAGGGAACAGGTTGCGATGGGTCCAGCTTGCCTCGGCGCGGAAGCCCTCGCCCGCGCCATAGCCAAGTGTCGCGGCGATCGTGCGCGGCGGGCCGGCTTCCTGGCTGACCATCATGGTGACCAGTTCCGTCCCATCAGCGCCCTTCACGCCGCTGCGCTTCGGCTCGACTGCAACCGATGCGAAAAGGCCGGTTGCCACCAATGCCTCGCGCAGGTCGTCCACCTGGCGGCTGTCGTAAAGCTCGCCGGGCTTGAACCGGGCAATTGTGGCGAGGTGCCCGGTGCCGACGGCCAGTTTGCCCTGCGTCGCAAAGTCACCGAAGCGGGAACGCGGCCCGGTCTCGACAGGCAGGGTATAAAGCCCGGCACCGGTCGCCCGGTCGAGCAGGATATCGCGCTCTCGCACCTCGGCGAAGGGATAGCCGTTCTGCGCCAGGGCAACCGCGGCTTCCGCCTCTGCCGCCAGCACCCGCGCCGCGACGATGGGCTCCCCCTTCTCGATGGCGACGCTGTTGCGGATCAGGCCGGGTGGTTCGGTGGGCGCGGCGGCGATGACGATGTCCGAATAGACATAGCGTTTGCCCGGCACCACATCGAGCACGGCGGTGATGCCGGAGGAGCTGTTTTTGTCCTCATCGCGCGGGATATCGATGCGCGATTTCACCTCGGCGTCGTACCAGCCTTCGGAGGAAAGCAACCGCTGGAGCAGATCCCTGTCCTCGCGAAGCCTTGCTGCGACAAGTGCCGTGCTGTTGGCGCGGGCCCCTTCGGATCGGAGTGCGGAAAGGTCGGAAAAACGATCAGCGAGGTTCGTCGCCGTCTGGCTATCGGCACTGTCGAGACCGTTGACCTGGACCTTGTAGGCGAAGGTCTCGGGCGGCTTGCTTGCCGGACTGTCGGGAATCTCGACCGGCTCCACCTGGAACTGCTCGAGCGGGGGCAGCGGGGCGGTGAGTTCCGGATCGGGCACAGGCGGGGTGGCCTGCGGGGCCGCAGGCGTTCCGGCAGGCGGTGGCGCAGCAGTTGCCGCCGCCTCGCTTGCCAGACGACGCTCGAACTCCTCGATGGACTCCAGCGGCGCTTCGAGTTCCGGGTCCTTGTCCGGAAAACGCGGAACGGCCTTGTCGAATTCGGCATCGGGAACGATCGGTTCCGGCGCCGGTGGTTGCGGGGCCGGGAATGGCTGCGCGATTGCCTGGGCAGAGACAAGCAGCAAAAACCCCGTGATCCCGGCAGACCGGAGGAGCCGGCCCGCGCGCGCGCACCTGCCGCCAATTCTGCGCCCTGGCATGTGCAGCGTCTGCATCGGATCAGGCATGGCTCCCCGAGGTGGCCGGCAAACCTGCCGGTCCTCCGTCTCGATAATCTCCGGTAATTGCCAAAGGTTCCGCTGCATGGTCAGAGCACGACATCGCGAACAATCTGCCCCGGCACATCGACCTCGAAGCGGAACAGCGATCCGGCAAGCGGCTGGCGGGATAATTTCGCCTCATCCAGACCTGTCCGGGCAGAAGTGACATAGGCAGTCCTGCGAGCTGGTCCGCCCAGCGCAACCTTGGTCGGGCGCGCGCAAGGCAGCTCTACCGTCCGCAAGTGACGGCCGGCGGGCGAATACAGCCGAACGCACCAGCCATCCCAGAGTGCGACCCAGATATTGCCCTGTTCATCCGCGACCAGCCCGTCCGGGAAGCCATCGTCGATTGCCAGGAAAGGCTGCGGATCAGCCAGGCTCACTCCATCCATGGCGCAGCGATACACGACGCCTTGCTGCGAGTCAGCATAATAGAGGGTGCGACCATCGGGTGAAATTGCCGGGCCGTTGGTGACCACGGCGCTCACGCTGCTGCGGGTCAATTGTCCTCCGGCAAGGCACCAGATCGTACCGGATGGCTGCTCCTCGCCATCATCCATGGTGCCGAACCAGAGCCTGCCCGCGGCGTCGACCGTTGCGTCGTTGGTGCGGTTGCCGGATGGTTGGGGAATATTCGCAAGGGGCTGTACGTACCCTGACGCATCGACCAGCAGGAGTTCGTGCCGGGAGCCGACGATCCTGCCTCCTCCGGCAAAAGGCAGAACAAAGCTGGGTTTGCCGCCAATGCTCGCGGTAGTCAGCTTCCCGGTGGCGGGCTTGAACAGGTGGAGCTGGCCCTTGGCGATATCGACAAAGTGCAGTTCCGCCTCCGTCGCAAACCAGGCCGGCCCTTCGCCGAGTTCGCATCGCATGGAGCAGGCAGCTTCGACCTCAGTCACGGTCGGTTCCGCTCAGTTCCACCAAGGGAGCCAACGCCTTCGCCAGTCACCCCGTTGATGGACGGCGGGACGCCTCCAGCCGGCATGGGGGCGGTGCAGATCATGTTCCGCCTCGTTCCGCTCCACCAGAGCCGCATCGCGTTCGGCGAGCGCCTCTTCCCGATCGGCCCGCGCAGCCTCATAGCCATGCCGTGCCTGAGCAGCGGCGAAGGCACAGAGCAGGCCGCCGATTATCGCCAGGTTCTTGAAGAAATGCGCAGACTGCGCCGGGTCGGTAATGTCGTTGTGGAAGAACAGCGTGGCCAAAGCTGTGAAGACGATCATCACCAAGGGCGCCAGGCGGGCGAACAGTCCGGTGGCGATCAGCAACCCGCCGAGCAGTTCGACGAGCCCGGCGGGCCCGGCAAAGTTGGCGGGCAGGCCTGCGGTGAGCATGAGCGCCTCGGTCGCATCGGTATCGAGAAGCTTGGTACTGCCCGAAACGATGAAGACGAGGCCGAGAAGGACACGGCCGATTGCGGCGATAAGGCTTGCCATTTCGACCGGCTCCGGAAGCTGTGGCGGCCTGGGGCAGTGGGAGGGAAAGGGTGCAGCAGGCCGCCACAGCCATACGGGTAAACCCTTTGCGGGTATCGAGGTTCCGCAGGCTTGAATTTTTTCCGTTTTCAGCCCGGTTGCGACATGTCTGCCCGGCGCGACGCCATGACGGCAAGCTGGCCAAGTGCCGCCGCGACCACCGCCGCACCGCCGACGATCGCCATCGGATGCCGCACGACCAGTTCGCGCGTCCGCTCCACAAGCCTGTGCGCTTCCTGATCGCGAAGCACACCGGCGAACTGTTCGATCTTGCCGGACAGCGGCTCAATGGTGGAGCGAAGGCCCTGCCCCATGTGCTGATCGTCCCTGGTGGTGGCATCCGCGAGCACGGCGGCGAAGCTTTCGAGGTCTTCGGCGATCACGCCAAGCTGGCGGTCAATGAAGCCCTCGACGCGCGAAGAGCCCGTGCGGCGATCGGCAGAACCGCCGCCGCTGGTGCTGCCGGCGCCCGATGCGCTCAGGCCTTCTCCGGCGATCGGCTCCACGGAAAAGTCTGCCGACGGACTGCTCTGGCTTCCCGCCGCATTGCTCGTCTTGCTGGAATTGGAATTCTTCGATGCCATGGCGCTTCTCCGTTTGGACTGCTGTTGCAACTGCCGCGCCGTGCAACTGTTCCCGGGCACCAATGCCGCTCGTCGCGCAAATGTCAGGGTGCAACGACCTGCAACGCTCCAGCCATGCTTTCGAAGCGCAGGGGATAGCGAAGGCGGCGGATTTCGCCGTCCAGCGCGGCCTCGACATGGCTGGCGTGCGAACCGACCGTCAGCTGGCTGCATTCTTCCACCAGCACGAAATCGCGGGCCAGGTCTGCCCGGCCGAACAGGGTGCGCAGGCCGAACCACAGGAGCGCGATGCGGCTGCGGCGGGCCACGGCATATACCGCCAGCTGACCGTCCGACAGGGCGCTGCGCGAACCCAGCGCAGCGCGCTCCAGCGAGTAGCGGTTGTTGCCGACGAACAGCAGCGGGGTCACCACCGGATCGCCTGGCCGTTCGGTGGCGATGCGCAGGCGGTGAAAGCGCAGGCGGGCAAGCACCTGTCCGCTCGCCGGAATGGTCGCCAGCCATTTCGGCAGGCCGGTCCTGTGCTGCCAGGAATCCCGCTGCCGGACCATCAGGGCATAGCTGCCGATCGACACGTTGTTGACGAAGACCGCATCGTTGACACGGCCCAGATCGACAGGCCGGGCCCTGCCCCGAACCGCCAGGCGGATGGCCTCGTCCAGCGATGTCGGCAGGCCGAGATCCCGGGCGAAATGGTTGCGCGTGCCGAGTGGCAGGATCGCCAGTTCGCACTGCCTGCCACCAATTGCCTGCGCTGCCGCCGCAATCGTGCCGTCACCGCCACCGATAACAAGCCGCCGGGTTGTCGTGGCATGGTAGGCCGCGGCCGCGCAGACCTGCCGCCCGTCGAGCAGGTGAATTTCCGCACGACAGCCATTTGCGGCAAAACCATCGACCAGTTGCCGGGTGAACTGCGAGGCGTCGCTCCCGAAGGCTCCGGCCTCGCAATTGAGCAGGACGATGCGGCGTTCCATCACCGGTGGGCACCGGCATTGACGGGACGCGCGTAGGCCGGTCGTCGTTTCGTCGCATCGGTGGAACTACACAGCGCGGGCGCCGTTTGATTGGCATAAGGCAACAGGGATTTGGGGCCATGGCCACTACCGGAACCGCATTCTTCAATTCGAACGGCCAGATTTTCCGCACGGCCGAGGATGCAACGATCAGCGATCTGGCATCTCTGATCGGGCGCGGGGGCTGCGGCGAGAGCCTCGCCCCCGGTCTCGCGCGGCTGATCCTTGAAAAGCGTGCCGATCTTGAACGGATATTCGCCGAGCACGATGCAATCATGCGTGAGCATGGATCGCTGACTGTGGTGCCTTGCCGGGGGCCAAGGATGCGGCAGGGCGCAGCGCTCTGAAGGACGGCCGGCTTTCTGCACCTTCCGTTCAGAGCCGGGT
Source organism: Novosphingobium sp. TH158 (assembly GCF_002855555.1). Classification (NCBI taxonomy): domain Bacteria; kingdom Pseudomonadati; phylum Pseudomonadota; class Alphaproteobacteria; order Sphingomonadales; family Sphingomonadaceae; genus Novosphingobium; species Novosphingobium sp. TH158. The sequence continues at coordinate 561,543 of NZ_PKRT01000001.1, forward strand.
CTCGACGTGGCCCTTGCCCGCCTCATCCCGCATGTCCATGCCCAGCATCAGCTTGACAGCGCCGACCAGCCCCAGCTCGTCAGTCGACCAGATCGACGCCTCTCCCAGCGCCATGCGCAGCATCAGCAGGTCGGGATCCTGCTTGCCGTGTTCGTACCAGGCCTCGACCGTGTTCGACCAATGCTTGTCGATCCGGGCAGGATCGGTTTCCTCGATCAGTTCGCCTTCGAAGCGCGCGAAGACATCGTGATCGCGACTGACAAAGATGGCAGTCGCAGGCCCCGCCTCGGCAAAGCGGCCTGAGCGCGTGGTGAAGAACCAGATATTGTGGTTTCCGTCGCGGTCCAGCTGCGCGGTCATCGGGGCAACGCCCGATGGATCGACCGACAATTGCAGCATGACAAAGGGCGATGCCTCTATCGCGTGCCAGAACTGCCGCCGGATTTCATGGACATCGGGTGCGTTGTTGCGGCCGGTGTATTGGCCGTGGCGGCCCGTGTCCCGCTCGGCCTTGCGCAGCTCTTCGCCTTCCGGGCCATCTAGCGCCTCGGCCGCCTGGCGGGCGGCGCGGTCAACGCGCTCCTCATCGGAAGCAAAAGCCTCCTGCTCGGCATCGAAGCGACGAGCGGCGTCGTAGTTGCCCTCGCCCTGAAGGTCGCGTCCGCTATTGACCGGCCCGGAATTCTCGCCTGGTTGATCGTGCATGGTGCTGCTCCCGTCCAGATTGGTCGGTCACGAAACCACGCGTCGCCCGCGCTTGTTCCGGCGGCTTGGGAACGCCGGCCAACCTGACCGGTTAACCGGCCTTGCGATCAGGAGGAGTTCCCATGTTTCAGCTGCCCGAACTGGAGTACGACGAAGGCGCACTGGAGCCGCACATTTCGCGGCGGACCATGGAATTCCATCACGGCAAGCACCATCGTGCCTATGTCGAGGGGCTCAATGCGGCCATCGCAGGAACGCGTTTCGAAACGATGTCGCTTGAGGCGATCATCATTGCCTGTGCCTCGAGTGACAGCCCTGAAGAGCGAAAGATCTTCAACAACGCCGGCCAGCACTGGAACCACAGCTTCTTCTGGAAATGCATGAGGCCGGGCGCCGGTGGCCAGCCTGTCGGCCCGGTGGCGACCCTGCTGGGCGATGCCTTTGGCGGACTGCCGGAATTCCGTGAGCAGTTCATCCAGCACGGCAAAGCGCATTTCGGTTCTGGCTGGCTCTGGCTCGTCATGGCTGACGATGGCCTTGAAATCTGCACCACGCACGATGCCGACACGCCGTTTGTCGAGGGCAAGCTGCCGCTGCTGGTGTGCGACCTGTGGGAGCACGCCTATTACCTCGATTACCAGAACCAGCGCGCCGAATTCCTCGCCCGCTTCATCGATCAACTGGCCGACTGGCGCTTCGTCGCAGATGCGCTTGAACGGGCGGGCCTGCTTGTCCCCGACGAAGCCGAGGCGGTGGTCATGCCTGCCGATGCTACGGGGAACAACTGATCCGGCCTGCGGTTAGTGCCCTGTAGCCTCCGGGATCCTCCGCGCCACAGGCGATATGCAGCTGTCCCGCAAGGCGGCAAATACGGAGCACGAACCATGAAAAGAACGACATTCGCGTTTTGCGCGGCGACGGCGCTTGCCGGTTGCACCACCGGTTATGGCTATGGCTATGACGATAGCTGGGGCTACTATGATCGCGGCTATTACGATCGCTATGGCTCCTATGACTATAACCGCCCTGACCCGGCCTATGGCGGCTATTACGCCGATTCCTATTACCGCGCAGACCGCCGCTATCGCGAACGCTACCTGTCGAGCGGCGACCGCATCTATCGCGGGCGTGACGGGCGCTATTACTGCCGCCGTTCGGACGGAACGACCGGCCTGATCGTCGGCGGTCTTGCTGGCGGGATACTCGGCAACATTATCGCCCCGGGCGATTCCAAGACGCTGGGAACGGTGCTTGGCGCGCTTGGCGGCGCTGCGGCGGGCGCGGCAATCGACCGGAACCAGCGGGTCCGCTGTCGCTAGACGAGATGCAAGGCGAAGCGCGCGATCGCACTGTCCAGGCTGGGCATGGGCGATCCGCGCTCGCTCAACAGCGTGCAATTGGCAGGGCGCGGGGCTTTCCAGCCCAGTTCTTCGCCGGTCACTGCATGTACCATCGCTTCATCAAACCCGCATTCGCGGGCGATGCGCCGGGCAAAGTCGAACCACGAAATCCCCTCGCCATTGCTCAGGTGCCAGAGGCCCGTCTCCCCATCGATCAGCAGGTCCAGCACGGCATCGCAAAGGTCGGGCACATAGGTGGGTGATACCACGGCATCCCTAGCCGCCTGCACCTCCGTCGCCTCGCGCAGGCTCTCCACGACATGGACCGCGAAGTTGTGCGGATCGAACGGCGAGAAGAACGCCGCCGTCCGGATCACAAGGTGGTCGCCCGAAAGCCGGGCAATGGCCTGCTCCATGCGATGCTTGCTCTTGCCATAGGTGTTGAGCGGGGCAGGCTGGTCGCCCTCGCGCCAGCCCTGCCCCTCGCAGTTGGGAAACACCAGGTCGCTCGAGAAGCTGACGGTCGGAATGCCGCGCGCCGCGCACAGCCGGGCCAATCGCTCTGCTCCCTCCGCGTTGGCGGCATGGCAGGCCGGGCCTTCGGATTCGGCATCGTCCACCCGCACCCAGCCAGCGGCATTCAGCACGGCACAGGGTCGATAGCGGTCAAGTGCCTGCCCGATCATGGCTGCATCGTTAAGGTCCATCACTTCGCGCCCGACGAGGCGATGGGCAAGGTTGCGGTGCCGGCAGGCCGCCGCCAGCGCCTGACCGAGAGTGCCGGTGGCTCCGACGATCAGGAGCTCGCCCGCAGCTTGCAGATCGTTCCCACCCGAGAGCCAGCGATGCAGCGGTGCGGGTCGCATCACCTGCGGGTGGTGAAACCGAATGTCGCGTCGCCACCAGCCGTCGCTTTGAATAGCAGGATGGATAGCGGGGCCATCGTCGATGCGGGCCAGCAATTTGCCAAGCGCAGTCATGCGCGGCGTGTTGCCCCGGGTGTCGAAGGCGCCGGCTTCGTAGTTTCCGTCGGCAGTCAGAAGCTGGTTCCAGTCGCGGCTGCCGAACAGCGCCCATGCCGTCACCGCCCGGATATCCATGCCTTCCTGCCGAAGGCGCCGGGCGCAGGACCACGCCTCCAGCGTCCAGCGCAATTGCTCGTCACGCGTGCAGCCATTGTGCACCTCGGTCACCGCCAGCGGCAGGCCATAGCGCCGCCATGCTTCGCGCAGCGCGCCCTCCAGCCCCGAGGGCGCGGGTGACAGGACACGGATGGCGCAGACGTCGGCATAGTCCTGCCGCCCGTTGCTGCCGCAAAGATGGCCGGGATAGCGTTCCGTGCGGTGATCGAGGAAGCGGTCGCTGGTCAGGTAGTGATTGATGCCAATGATGTCGGGCGCGCACGGGTCACTGGCCAGTTGTTCCAGTTGCGAGCCGAGCCCGAACCCGCACAGATAATCCCACAAGGCATGCCCCGGGAGCACGCGTCCTGCCAACAGGTCAAGGCTCATCCAGCGCCGGGCATTATCGAAGCCGGCCTGGTCGGCAAGCCGGCCGGTGGCATAGGTCCGGCCAAGATCCTCGGTCTGGATCAGTCGCGCATCGGGTATAACCTCACGGATTGCGGCCATGGCCATGCGAACCCCGTCGATCTGGTTAAGCAAGGCCAGCCAGAATTGGGGTTCGTCGCGCAGGTGCGGATACCAGTGGCCATAGAGCGCGGAAAAGCGCGCGGTCGTGAGCGGTTCGTTGACCGGGGTCCAGTCGCGGATACCGGGATAGCGCTCGGCGACTTGTCGGGCATAGCGGGCAAGTCCGCTGGCGAAGGCCGGATCGAGCAGCGATGTATGTTCAGGTCCGCTGCCATGATGGACCAGCCCGACGATCGGCGCGATGCCAAGGTTGGTCAGGGCGTCAATCCGCGCGTCGCTCCAGGTCCAGTCGCAACTTTCGGGACCGTCCGGTGCGACGCGCTCCCAAAGCACCGGCAGGCGGTAGGCAGAGATGCCAAGCTCGCCAAGCAGGGCAAAGTCCTCGGCGCGGTCATGGTGGCCGGTCCGGTGCAACTGATCGCGATATCCCTCGTGGGTGCGGTTGACGGTGCACTCTGCACCGCCCCACAGCTGCAGTCCGTCTCGCACGGCTGGCATGGTTTTCCTTCGTGACAATTGTCGGCCCAGTGGAACATCCCGCGCGTGCCGGGTGTTCCCCAAGACCTTCAACCACAGGGTTCTTCCATGACTGAAACTGCGCGCAACCAGGCGCATGGCCGATCCTGCGAGGACGAAATCGTCGTTTCCCCCGAAGACTGGCCAGCACGGCAAGACCCGTACCACGTGGTTATCGATGGCGCCGGGTTTGCCGGTGCCATTCTCGCCAGCCGTTTCGCGCAGAAGTTCGACCGCCGGGTGCTGGTGGTCGACCCCCGCGGCAACCTGCGCGAGATTGCGGGGACGACAATCGAGCATTACGCACGCCTGCTCGAACATCCGAACATCGACCTGCTACTCGGCGCCCTGCCCGGCGAGGTCCGAAGCGCCTATCCGGGCGCGCGCTTCATCTCGTCGGCATCGCTCGACCGGATCTTCGCCCGTTGCCACGAGTGGCGCGGCAGTCTTGATCAATGCGGCAGTCGCGACTTGCCGGCAAACCCTGCAGCCGAAGAACGTGCCTTCGATCCGGTCGATTGAAACCTTCGCGGTTCCGCCGCGCTGGGTATTCGTCCGCGTTGAAGCCGATGACGGCACCGTCGGCTGGGGGGAAGCCAGCCTCGAAGGGCATGCCGAGGCGGTTATCGGCGCGTTCGAGGCCTTCCGCGATCGCTTCATCGGCCATGATGCGGACCGCATCGAGGACATCTGGCAGACCGGCTTCCGGCTGGGCTTCTATCGCGGCGGACCGGTGCTGATGTCTGCGCTCTCGGGGCTTGACCAGGCCCTGTGGGACTTGCTGGGCAAGCGGCTCGGCCTGCCGGTGTGGCAACTGCTTGGCGGCTGCGTCAGACAGAAAGTTCCCGTCTATGCATGGATCGGCGGCGACAGGCCGCATGACGTCGCAACCGCAGCGCGCCAAAGACAGGATCAGGGGTTCGGGGCGGTCAAGATGAACGCGACGGCGGACATGGGCTGGCTCGATAGCCCGCGCTCGCTTGACGCATCGATCGAACGGCTGGTTGCGGTCCGTGAACTGGGAATGGACGTTGGACTCGATTTTCACGGGCGGGTCCACCGAAGCATGGCCCGGCAACTGATCCGCGCGGTCGAACCCCATCGTCCGCTTTTCGTCGAGGAGCCGGTGCTATCGGAGCATCTTGAAGCACTCGCCGAAGTAACCCGCGGGTCTGCCGTGCCCATTGCCCTTGGCGAGCGCCTGTACAGCCGGTGGGATTTCAAGCCCTTCCTTGCAGGCGGCCTGGTGGACATCATCCAGCCGGACCTCAGCCATGCGGGGGGCATCTCCGAATGCCGACGGATCGCGGCGGCAGCAGAATGCCATGACGTTGCTCTGGCGCCGCATTGCCCGTTGGGGCCGCTTGCCTTCGCCGCCTGCGTCCAGATCGCGGTCACCTCAATCAACTTTGCCATCCAGGAAATGCCGATCGGCATCCATTACAACTTCGCCGAGGCAGACCTGCCAACCTATGTCCGCAATGCCGAGGTGTTCCGGGTGGAACAGGGCATGATCGCGGCGCTGGATGGCCCCGGACTTGGCGTGGAGATCGACGAAGACCGGGTCCGCGAAGCAGCCTCTGCCGGGCAGATGCGCTGGCGCAATCCAGCTTGGCGCGGCCCGGACGGAGCGGTTCGCGAGTGGTAGCTGCCGACCCTTACCGGGCGAAAGGATTGGGTGGCATCTGGCTGCTGCGCTGGGTGTAATAGCGATGGATTGTCTCCCGCCGCCGGCGCGATAGAGGCAGGTTGTATTCGCTGGGCAGTACCACCGGCATCAGCAGGCAGACGCTCTGCGCCGGCAGCAGGTCTCGCCAGCCCGCGATAAGGCGGCGATAGGCGTGGCCCACCGGCCGCATGTTGCGATCCAGGTCGAACAGGCCGACCGGATTGGAAGCCCCGTGGACGAGCGAGCCTTCCCAGCGGCCGGATTCGTTCCACGCCACCTGGTCGATCAACGGATACCAGGTGAAGCCGACAAGCGGGATGCCGCTGTTGCGGACGCGCAGCGCGTTCGCCCATTCCTTCCACAGCCAGAATGTCGGATCCTGGCCATCCACTTCGGGAGCGCTCGTTTCCGTGTGCATGACCGGCAGGCGATAGCGCTGGTAATACTGCCCGGCGATGTCGCCATAGCCCAGCGTTTCGCCCGCTTCCCGGCGGCTGCCATCCTCTGCGACACGACGTTCGTTGGCGGGATAGTAATCGGTGCCCATGACGCAATGGCGGGCAAGGCGTGTTTCCATGAAGAAGGCGTATTCCTCGCGGCTCATGCCATTGTCACGGAGGAACTCGTACATCGCCGAATCGACGCGGAGGCCGAACACGAGATCAAGCGCGACGAATCGCATCGCGTTAAGCGTCTCTGCGAAGGCTATGGCTTCGGGACTGTCCGCGTGAAAATAAGCGGCTCGTTCATTATGGATGAAGATTGCATCCGGTCTAACGTGCAGGATTTCCCGCATCGCCAGCACGCTGGCAGCCGCGAGATGCTTCAATGCCGTAACGAAACTGGTGTCGTCGCTAAGGCCCTCGTTGAACAGGCCGAGCTTCGCCGAGGTCAGTGCAGAGGTGTAGATCGCACTGACCGGCGTATAGAATTGCACCCACGGATAACGCTCCGCAAAGGCCTTGGCATAACGCGCAAACAGGTGTGGCAAGTCCGGGTTCTGGAAGTCACCAATCCAGTCGGGCACGCCGAAACGACACAGGTCGGCAATGGGAATAATGTCCTTCGAACGCAGGGTGTCGAGCACCGCATCCGCATGTTCCCAATCGAAATGATCGGGCCCAAGATAGCTTCGGTGCAGCGCCGGGCCGAAGCGCAAGTAGCGCGTGCCGACCTGCTGCACCCGGTCGATGTCTTCCTGCCAGCGCTGGTAGTGCCCGCACTTCTCCATCTGGTCATGGCGGACGCCGTCGATCATCGGCTCGGATGAATCGATCCCCGTCGCGAACATGAAAAACGGATTGAACGGAATCGCGGGCTGAGCAGTTCCTGCCTGTCCGAACCGGGGTCTGCCGGGATCACCATTGTTCATGAATACGGAAACAATTCAGTCTGCAATTCATCCAAATCAGAATCATCCGAATCGGAACAGGCCGCCACTCTGCTTTGTTCGGCATGCGGTATGGCCGCCGCCGAGGTGGGGAATAGCTCTAGAAACGCCGCCGGGGGTGGGAATGAAAAACTGGTCTAACGAATTCATCGGAGTGGATTGGGGGACAACAAATCTGCGCGCTTACAGGATAGGTTGCGACGGAGGCATCCAGGAGTCTTTCGAGGACGTCTTGGGTGTTTCTGCCGTGTCCGACGGCAATTTCGCAGGCATCGTCCGCGAATTGCGCGAGACCTTGGGAAATCTTCCGATGCTACTTTCGGGCATGATCGGCTCGTCGATCGGCTGGCGGACCACACCCTATGTCGCCGCGCCGGCAAGTCTGGAGGACATCGCCGCGAAGATCACGTGGGTCGAGCCACGCTGGACCGGATTGCTCCCCGGTATCTCTGTTCTCACCAACAGCAGGGCTGACGTGATGCGCGGCGAAGAGGTGCAATTGCTCGGCTACCAGTCCGAACACGGGCTCACGCAATATACCATTTGCCACCCCGGCACCCACACCAAGTGGGCCAAGGTTCGCGGCGGCAAAGTGGAGGATTTCCGGTCGGTCATGACTGGCGAGCAATTTTCGCTCCTGAAAGAGCACAGCCTGCTCAAGGCGATGATGCATGGTCGGGTCGAGCCAGACCGAAGCTTCCTCGAAGCGGTCGAAACCGGCTGGTCGGGCGTGGAGTTGACCGCCGAACTGTTCACGGTCCGCGCCAACGTCCTCCTCTCGCGCCTGCCCGAGTGCCGGGCAGCATCGACGGTCAGCGGCCTGCTGATCGGGATGGACCTGCGCACGGGTCTGCGCCTTGCCGGGCATGACTTGATCGTGGTTCTGGGCGATCCGGCGCTGGTCCGCCTCTACACGGCCGCAATCGAGCACATCGGCAAGGATTGCGAACCGGCAGAAGGCGCAACGGCCTTCGTGGCAGGCATGACCCGGATCAAGGAAATGATCCAGTGACCGCGCTCTCCCGCCTGATGGACAGGCTGGGAGAGTGCCCGATCATCGCCATCCTTCGCGGCTTGACCCCGCAGGAAGCCCTGCCGATCGGCAATGCGCTGGTGGAGACCGGCATCAGGGTCATCGAGGTTCCGCTGAACGCTCCTCGGGCGCTCGACAGTATCGAAATCCTGGCAAAGGAGTTCGGAGCGGCCGCGGTGATCGGCGCAGGGACGGTTCTGGAACCGGCGGATGTCGCGCGCATTGCTGCGGCAGGCGGGGAACTGGTGGTATCGCCCTGCGTCGATGAGCAGGTCATTGCGGCCACCGGCAAGGCCGGGATGGTCTCCTGCCCCGGATATTTCACGCCGACGGAAGGCCTTCGCGCCATTGCCGCCGGCGCGCACCTGCTGAAGCTGTTCCCGGCGCAAGCTGCAGGACCGGCCATGCTGAAGGCGCAACTGGAAATCTTCCCGCCCGGCTTCCCCGTCCTGGCGGTAGGTGGGGTCACGCCTGCTGACATGCCCGCCTATCTTGCTGCGGGCGCACGCGGGTTCGGACTGGGATCGAGCCTGTACCGTCCCGGCGCAACCCCGGCCGAGGTTTCGGCCTCTGCCCGCGCCTTTGTTACGGGCCTGGAAAGGGATCGCTGAAGGTAAGCCCGATCAGAGCCGCGCCATCCTGCCGCCATCGACCACGAGGGCGGCGCCACTGATGAAAGCGGCTTCTTCGGATGCCAGGAAGGCAACCGCCCGGGCAATATCCTGAGGCTGGCCAAGATCGGCCTCCTCAATCACCTCTTCGCCGGAGCGCACATTGGGATTGCTGCGCAACATCGCAGTCTCCACCGCCCCCGGAAGCACCGCATTGGCGCGGATATTGCGTGCTTTTCCCTCGATCGCGCTGCTGCGGGTCAGCGAGAGCAAGGCAGCCTTGGCGGCAGCATAAGGCGCGGCATTCGCGCTTGTGCGAAGGGCATGGACCGAGGCGACGTTGACAATCACCCCGCCCCCTTCCCCCATGTGCCGGAAGGCTTCTCGCGTGAACATCGCGGCACCGATCAGGTCGATGCGCAACAGGTCCAGCCAGTCAGCGGCGCTCCACGCTTCGATTGGCTTGAAGATCATGATCCCGGCATTGTTCACCACCATGTCGATCCGCCCGAAGGCAGATAGCGCAGTTGCAACGCAGCGCTCCACCTCGGCCTCCACCCCGACATCGCAAGAGGTGCCGACAGCACGCGCACCGCCAGAGGCAAGGCGCTGTGCCTGCTGCCCGGCCTCTGCGCCGTCGATATCCGCCAGCAGCACACAGGCTCCCTTCCCAGCCAGTTCCTCGGCAATCGCAAGACCGATCCCGCGCGCCGCGCCGGTCACGATTGCTGCCTTGCCGATGAACCGCTCGTCCATCAGCCGTGCTCGTGCAGGCTGGCGGTCGTCTGGGGCCGATTCAGGAACTCGCGCGCCTCTGCTTCCAGTTCGCGGGCGTGGCGCGTGCCGAATTCCTCGATGGAAAGGACCGGAACCTTCAGGCAGACGCTCTGGGTTGGCAGGACATTGCACCATGCCGCAATCAGGCGCTTGTATTCCTCGCCCACCTTGCGGATCTTGCGATCCAGATCGAACAGCCCCAACGGATTGACCCGGCCGTTGCGTTCGCGAAGCGCCGTATCCCAGTCGACCTGGTCGGTCAGCGAATACCAGGTAAAGCCGACGATCGGCACGCCATCGTTGCGAACCCGCAGCACGTTTGCCCATTGCTTCCACAACCAGTCCGAAGGTTCCGTCCCCAGCGGCCCTTCGTTCAAATTGGTTTCCGTGTGCATCACCGGCAGGCCATAGCGGTGGTAATACTGCCGGGTGATTTCGTCATAGCCGAAGACCTCGCCCGAAGCGCTGGTCGTGCCATCGCCATGGACGCGGTGCTCGTTGGTGCGGTAATAGTCGTTGCCCATGATGCAGTGCTGCTTCAGGCGGTTGTCGATGAAGAAGTGGTATTCCTCGCGGGTCATCCCGTTGTCGAAGAGGTACTCGTACATCTCGGAATCGACGCGCCGGCCATAGTTCAGGTCGAGCGAAAGGAAGCGCTTGGAATTGAGCAGTTCGGCCGTCTTGATCGCCGACGGGTTCTCGGCGTGGAAGTATTCCGATGACTCGCTCTGGATGAAGATCGCATCGGCCCGTCGCATCAGGATCGCACGCATGGCCAGCACGTTGGCCCTGACAATGTGCTTGAGCGCGGTGACGAAGCTGGTGTCGTCGGAAAGCTGTTCGTTCCACCAGCCGTATTGCGCCGAGAACATGGCGCAGATGAACATCTCGTTCACCGGCGTGTAGAGCTGAACCCAGGGAAAGCGGGCGGCAAAGGCCTCGCTATAAACTGCGAAAAGCTCCGGGAAATCGCCGTTCTGGAAATTGCCCAGCCAGTCGGGCAAGCCGAAATGGCAAAGGTCGACAATAGGAATGATGCCAAGACGGCGCAGCTCAGCAAAGGTGATGTCGGCGAATTCCCAGTCGTACTTTCCCGGCCCGAGCCAGGTACGGTGGATCGGCGGGCCATAGCGCAGGAAGCCGATGCCCATTGACTTGGTGAGCTCGAAATCCTCGCGCCACCGCTCGTAATGGCCGCATACTTCCATTTCGTCCACGCGGGTGCGCCCGCCATCGATGGTGGGGACGCTGTTCTCGATCCCGGTGCTGAACATGAAGGCCTGGATCGCGGCTCTCCTTCGCATGTCTGCAGGCGGCGTTGGTGGCGCGGCAAACGGCCACCACCGAAGTGCATCGTCAGCCGACCTTGGACGTGGTCAGCCTGTCTCCCAGTTCCGGCAGAAGGCGGCGGTAGGTGGCAAGTGCCTGCCCCACAACCTGGTCCATGTTGTAGTACCGGTAGGTCGCCAGGCGTCCCACGAAGATCGTGTCGCTGGCCCGGGCCAGCCGGTCGTAGCGCGCGAACAGTTCCTGGTTCTGCGGACGCGGAACGGGGTAGTAGGGCTCCCCTTCGGCGCAGGGATATTCATAGACCACGCTGGTCACCGGGGCCTGTTCGCCGGTGAAGTGCTTGAACTCCGTTATCCGCGTATAGGGCACGCTTTCTGCCGGATAGTTCACCGTCCCCACCGGCTGGAACTGTTCCACCGGCAGCGTCTCGTGCTCAAAGCGCAGCGAACGGTATGGCAGCTTGCCGAAACAGGTGCCGAAATACTCGTCGATGGCGCCTGTCCACACGAGGCGGTCGAACTGCACCAGGCTGCATGCCTCGGCATAGGAAACGCCGGTCAGCACATCGATCAGCGGATGGTCGAGCATCCGTTCGAACATGGCCGTGTACCCGTTGAGCGGCATGGCCTGGTGGCGATCGGTGAAATAGCGGTCGTCGCAATTCGTCCGCACCGGCACGCGCGCCGTCACCGATTTGTCGAGCTCCGACGGGTCCAGTCCCCATTGCTTGCGGGTGTAGCCCCGGAAGAACATCTCGTAGAGCTCGCGCCCGATGGCGGAGACCACGACATCTTCCGACGTCTCGATGGCAGGGCAAGGCTCGCCCCGCTGGGCAAGGAAGGCGCTGGCATCCTCGTCGCAGGTCAGCCCGGCATCGAACAGCAGGTTCAACGTGGTGCGATTGATCGGCATCGGCACCCGGCCCCGCTCGCCAAGGTCCGCCAGCACGCGATGCTCATACGGCCGCCATTCGGTGAAGCGCGAGAGATAGGCGAAGATATCGTCGCTGTTGGTGTGGAACAGGTGCGGGCCATAGCGGTGCACCAGCAGTCCGGCGGCGTTGCGCTCGTCATAGGCATTGCCGGCGATGTGCGGGCGGGTGTCGATCACCATCACCCGCTTGCCGGCATCGGCGGCAAGCCGCTCTGCCATCACGGCCCCGGCGAAACCGGCACCGACGACAAGGAAATCGTATCGCGGCTTCGAGCGCTTGCGCAGCGACGCCATCGATTGCGAGGAAACAAGGCGCGACTGGATATGGCCATGCATCTCGTGGAAGGTGCGGTCCCACGAAATCCTCGCCAGCGCGCGGTCGACCTCACCAATCCATTCTTCCGGCTGCTGTGCCAGGGCAAGGGCATCATCGCAGGCGGCGGCAAAGTTGGCCGCCCCCGACGCGATGATGACGCCCGGCACATTGCCCCAGTGCCGCTCGACATCGCGGATCGGGGTCGAGATCACCGGTTTGCCGCCGGCAAGATATTCCGGCGTCTTGGTCGGGCTGATGAAGCGGGTCGATTCATTGATCGCGAAGGGCATCATCGCCGCGTGCCAGCGCCCAAGGCGTTCGGGCAGGTCCGCATATTCGACGGCAGGCAGCCAGGCGATGTTGCTCCGCTGCGGAAGCCTGGCGGGATCGATCTTGGCAGTCGGCCCGACAACTTCGAAGCGGATGCCGGGCCGCAGGTCGGCAACCTGCGCCAGCAGGTCAGCATCGAAACGCTCGTCGATCACCCCGTAGAAGCCGATGGTCGGCTGCCCGGTGCAATCGACATTCCGCGCCGCGGCGAAGTGCGGAACATCGACGCTGGACGGGAACGGATGGACGTTCGGATGCTGGCGCTGCTTGGCTTCGTAAAGGCTATAGCCGCCGGTGAAGACGATATCGGCCAGCCCCATCAGCTCGCTTTCCAACCGGGGCAGTTCGGGCGGGGCGAAGCGGAAGGCCGAAAGCTCGTCCATGCAGTCATAGACAGTCACTGCCGCATTGAGGTGCTGGGCAATCGGCAGCATCATCGGCGTATAAAACCAGCGCACCATCGGACCGGGCTTGCCGGCAAGCGTGCGGTTGAACAGGGCGCGGATCACTTCCGGCCGCCGGGCCTCGGCGATATGGTCGGGCAGCAGGGGCGTGGCGATGGTGACGCCGCTGGGATCGCTGGTCAGACGGACCGTGGCCTCGTCCTCCTCGACGATCAGCGGCTCCTCCCAGTAGAGCACGTCGACATGCCGCGCGAGGCGGGTCATCAGGTGCTGCGGGCGCTGGAAGACAAAGTTCCAGCGCAGGTGCGAAAGGCATATCAGCAAGGGCTTGGCGGGTGATTCAGTCGCTGCGGAGTTGGCGGCAATCAGCGTCTGCGGAACGTCTCGCAGCATGGGCGTCAGGCTCCTCGAAAGGGTTGAGAAACCGGAGGCCCGGATTGGGCCGCCGATACCCATTCAACCAGCATCGCCGACGAAAAGTTCCGGCGACAACCTGCTGACACCCGCAGAATGCCGCGCTTTGCGGCATCTCACGCGGTTGCGGAAGGCGATGGCTGCCCCTCTGGTGCAAAGGCCGAAACCACCCTATGGCTCTGATGTGCAAGCGACTTCATTCCGTCCTGCCGGCGCGGGGGCCGAACGGCTGCATGGGCTGGATGCCCTGCGCGGAATTGCGGCAATGGCCGTGGTCGTGATGCACGCCAGTGTGCTGTTTCCCGGTTTCCCCGACCTGTTCCCGCGCGGTTACCTGGCGGTCGATTTCTTCTTCATGCTTTCGGGCTATGTCATGGCCCGCACCTATGAGGCACGGCTGGCAAACGGCATGCCGGCGCGGCGGTTCTTCATCGCACGCTACAAGCGCCTGTGGCCGACGATGGCGCTGGGCGGCGTGCTGTTCATCCCTTTCCTTGCCGAAGGTACTCGCGGGGAAGACCTTGTCCTGTGGAAGGTCGCGCTGGTGAACCTGGTGCTGCTGCCGAACCCCTGGGCCGGCAACTATTTCGCGCTGAACGTTCCGGGCTGGTCGATCTTCTTCGAACTGGTCGCCAATGCCGCCCATGCCTTGTTGTGGAAGGCGCGAACATGGCTGCTCGGGCTGCTGGCCGGCGTTTCGATGGTCGGACTGGCAAAGGCTGCCCACGCCTTCGGCCATCTCGATCTCGGTTCGCGCAATGGAGAGCTTTGGGCCGGACTGGCCCGCGTGGCGACCGCCTATACCATGGGCGTACTCACCTGGCGGCTCTGGGGGGAACGCAGGCTGGATCCGCTCACCGCCCTGCCGGCACTGGTCGCGATGCCCCTGTGGTTCGCCGTTGCCGACAAGATCGATGGCACCAACTGGCTGTGGGACATCGCCTTTGTCGCATTCGTTGCCTTGCCGGTCCTTCTGGGAGGCCTGGCCATGACCGGTGCGCAGGCCATCTCGCGATGGGCCGGAGAGCTCTCGTTCCCGATCTACGCCATCCACTACCCGCTGCTTTACTGGTTCCGGGCGGCCGGACTTCCCGCACCTGCGGCAATTGCCGGCTGTGTCGTCGCAGCATGGCTGCTCGTGCTGGTCCAGCAGAACTGGCGAACGGCCCTTGGCCGGCCGGCGAAGGGCGCGACATGACGCACTGTGAGAGCAACGCCGAAGCATGATGCTCAGCGGAACGAGCCTCGGCATAGCCCTTGCCGTCGTCTCGGCCTTCGCGACCGCCTTCTCGCACGCCTATCTCAAGGCCGGGGAGGACAAGCTGGCCGTGCAGGCGTGGATCCGCCTCACCGGCCTTGCCGTGTTTCTGCCGATTGCCCTTGCCTTCGGCTCGCCTCCCGCCGGTCTGATGCCGTGGATCGTAGGGGCAGCGCTGGTCCACGCGCTTTACCAATGGGCGCTGATCCATTCGTACCGGCTGAGCGACTTTTCCATCGCCTATCCCCTGGCGCGCGGGACGGCACCGCTCTTCACCCTGCTGTTCGGCGTGCTGGTGCTGGGCGACCGGCCGGAATGGGAAGTGGCGCTCGGCGTGCTGATCCTTTGCGCCGGTATCCTCACGCTGGTGCGCCATGGTTCGATCAGCCTGAAGGGGGCGCTTGTCGCGGGGGCGACCGGGCTGCTGACCACCGCCTATTCGATCATCGATGCCAAGGGCGTGCGACTGGCCGATACGGCGATGCATTTCATCGCCTGGTTCTATGTCGCGGATGCCTTTGCCATGCCCGCCCTGCTGATGGCGCGCGATGGCGGGAACATGGGCCCTGCCCTGCGCCGCGAAGTGGCGACCGGCCTGAAGGCTGGCCTGCTCGCTCTCGCCGCTTTCGTCCCGGCACTGTTCGCATTCGATCTCGCCCCGGTGGGCGCCGTTGCCGCCCTGCGTGAAACTTCGGTGCTGATCGGGCTTGTGCTTGGCGGCGCGATGCTCAAGGAAGCGCTCGACCTGCGCCGGGGCATCGGCGCGCTTATGATCCTTGCCGGCGGCGTCATGGTGGCGTGGTGGTCGGCAACCTAGGAGTTGATATGGCCAAGTTCCTGATAGTCGAAGCCCGGTTCTACGATCACCTGAACGACATGCTCGTCGCCGGGGCAAGTGCAGCACTGAAGTCTGCCGGCCACAAGGTTGACGTGATCACCGTGCCCGGCGCGCTCGAAGTGCCCGGCGCCATCGCCCTTGCCGACCAGTCCGGCGAATACGACGGTTATGTCGGCATCGGCGTGGTCATCCGGGGCGAGACCTACCACTTCGAGATCGTCGCCGGTGAAAGCGCGCGCGGCATCATGGCCCTGACGATGGACGGCATGGCGATCGGCAACGGCATCCTTACGGTCGAGAACGAAGCCCAGGCGCTTGTCCGTGCCGACCCGGCGCAGAAGGACAAGGGCGGTGAAGCCGCCAAGGCGGCCATGGCGTTGCTTGCCCTGCGCGAGAAATTCGGTGCCTGAAGCGCACCCGGGCCTCGGTGGATTGCCGCTCGTGCTGGGCGGCAATGCCTTTGGCTGGACGATTGATCGCGACGCCAGTTTCGCCGTGCTTGATGCCTTTTACGAAGCAGGCGGACGTTCGATCGACACGGCAGAGGGCTATTCCAACTGGGTGCCCGGCAACAAGGGCGGCGAGAGCGAGGCAATCATTGGCGAGTGGATGGAAAGCCGCGGTGTCCGCCCCGCCATGAAGATCGCGACCAAGACCGGGCAGGCCGGCCCCGCCGGTGCCTATGCCCCGGAAAAGGTGATTGCTGCCTGCAACGGCTCGCTGGAGCGCCTGCGCACGGACTGGATCGACCTCTACTACGTGCACCGCGACGATCTGGTGACGCCGCCTTCTGATGTTGCCGACGGCTTCGGATCGCTCGCCGCTGCGGGCAAGGTGCGCGAACTGGCCACCTCGAACACCACGGCAGAGCGGCTCTGCGCCTTCAATGAAGCGGCACGGGCCAAGGGATACACGCCATTCACCGTGATCCAGCCGGGGTACAACCTCGTCTGGCGCAGCGATTACGAGCCGGAACTGGAAGCCCTGGCGCTGCGCGAAGGCATGGCGGTGCTGCCATACTACGGGCTGGCCGCGGGCTTCCTGACCGGCAAATACACGTCGGAAGCCGATTTCGGACCTGGCTGGCGCCCTCAGAATGCAAGCCAGTTCGCCAGCGATGCCGCCTGGGCAGCGCTCCCGGTGCTCAATGCCGTGGCGGAAGAAGCGGGCGCCACCATGGGCCAGGTTGCCCTTGCATGGCTGGCCTCGCGGCCCGGAGTTTGGGCGCCGATCGCCAGCGCGACGAGTGCGGCGCAGGTGCGCGATCTGTGCGCCTATGCGTCCGTCCAGCTGAGCGACCGGCAATTGGCCCGGCTCAACGCTGTCAGCGTCGACGCCTGATCCCCCGCTACCAGACCTTCACGCGCCGTTCCGGCGGCAGGTAAAGCTTCTCGCCCGGCTGGACGTCGAAAGCGCGGTACCAGGCGTCAAGATTGCGCACGGTCAGCGCACGGTACATTCCGGGTGCATGGCCATCGGTGGCGATGCGGCCACGCAGCGTCTCTTCGCGCATCTTGGTCGCCCACGACTGGGCATAGGCGATGAAGAACCGCTGATCGCCGGTATAGCCTTCGATCACCGGAGCCTGCTTGCCCTTGAGCGATGCGCGATAGGCATCGAATGCCGCTGCCAGCCCGGCAACGTCCGCGATGTTCTCGCCAAGGGTCAGCTTGCCATTGACGCTCAGGTCATCGAACGGCTTGTACTTGTCGTACTGCTCGGCCAGCGCCTTGCCCGCCGCGTCGAAGCGCGACAGATCCTTCGCGGTCCACCAGTTGCGCAGCTTGCCGGTCGAATCGAAGGCCGCGCCGTTGTTGTCGAAGCTGTGGCTGATCTCGTGCCCGATCACCGCACCGATAGCCCCGTAATTGAACGCGGCATCGGCCTTTGGATCGAAGAACGGGCGCTGCAGGATGGCGGCGGGGAAATTCAGCGCATTCTGCACCGGCAGGTTCACGGCGTTGACCAGCTGCGCGTTCATCCACCATTCGCGCCGGTCCATCGGCTTGCCGATCTTGGCGAGCTGCTGCGCCGTGCGGATCTTCTCGCCAGCCACTACATTGGCGTAGGCCGTCGCGGGCTTGAGGTTATAGCCGGTATAGTCCTTCCACGTGGTCGGATAGCCGACCCCCACCTCGATGGTTCGGACCTTTTCGATCGCTTCGGTCTTGGTGGTCGGCGCCATCCAGTCCAGAGCCTCGATCCGGCGCGCGAACGCGCCCTTGATCTCGGTGACCATGCCATCGATTTCCGCCTTGGCCGCTGGCGGGAAATACTTCTCGACATAGAGCTTGCCCAGCGCATCGCCGAGGTAGGCATTGACCACGGAAAGCGCCCGCTTTTCCCGAGCGCGTTGCACTTTCGTGCCTTGCAGGGCCTTGCCGTAGAACTCGAAAGCCCAGCTGTCGAAGCGTTCCGGCAAGACTTCGGCGTGGCTGTTGATCTGGTGGAACACCAGCCAGTCCTTCCAGGACTCGACCGGTTCTTTCGCTACAAGAGCGGAAAGCCGCGTGATCGCCCCAGCATGATAGGCGGCAAAGCGCTTCTGCTGTCCAAGGTTCGCGGCCGCAAGGAAAGCATCCCAATCGATGCCCGGGGCCTTGCGGGCAAAATCCTCGCGCGCCCATTCATCGGCAGAGTTCTGGAAATCCTCGCTCTGTTCCCGCGTGGCGTGGGCCTGGGCAATCTTCGTTTCCAGCGCGATCACCCGCTCTGCCCGAGCTGCCGGATCGGCCATGCCCGCCCGTTCGAATACCCCCGACACATAGGTGCGGTATTTGGCCCGCAGGTCCGCCATCTTGGGCGATGTCGCGAGGTAGTATTCCCGCTCCGGCATACCCAGGCCGCCTTGCAGCAGATAGGGCATCACCTCGCTGCCGCTCAGCGCCTGAGTGACGAACAGGCCGAACAGGTTCTCGGTCTTGAAATTGGTCGCATTCAGCGGATCGACATCGGCGCGAACCTGTTCGCCGAGCACGCGCGACAGGCTCTTCACATCGGTGATCGCATTGAAGCGCTCGAAATCGGGCTTCAGCGGCTCGAGCCCTGCCGTTTCGATGGCCTTGGTATCGAGGTAGGAGGCATAGAGCGCCTTGATCCGCCCGGCGTCGCTGTCGGGAGCCGGATCCCCCTCCAGGATCGTATCGATCAGCTGGGCAAGCTGCTGTTCGGTCTGGTCGCGGGCGATGGTGAAGCCGCCGATGTTGGACTTGTCGTCCGGGATCTGCGTGTTCTTCATCCAGCTGCCGTTGGCATAGAGGTAGAAGTCGTCACCCGGCTTCACCGTCTTGTCCATGGCGGCGGTATCGATGCCGAGCGCAGTGCCGACGGAATGCAGTGCGCTTTCGTCCGCCCCCTTCGTGCAGGCAACCGGTCCAAAAGCGATGGTGGCAACACCCAGCAGCAGGGCAGCGGCAAGACCGTTTCGATTCATCTGTGCAGTCCCGAATGGCCGGCACGCCGGCTCTGTAAGCGATGATCACGCTATATAGGGGTTGCTACCGGAACGCGCCACAACCGTTCGTCGATGGCCGCCGGTTCTTGGGCGAAAGCAGGCCTGAAAACAAATGTTACCGCTACCGGAACAGATTCACTCCATTTCCGTTCAAATCGAGGCAGCCATGATCCGAAACGGGGGATCTAAATATCCGTTTCGGAGCCAGCTGTGGACGAGCGAGAGGGCACGCTCTGGTACGAAACAGTCTCGCGGGTCGATGCTTGGCCGGTGCAGGTGGGATGAAGTTCGGCGGATGAATCGCCCCGTAAACCTTTCCAGACATTCGGGCACGCCGATACCTGCCGCTTTTGCCAAGGATCAGGCATCCCGCTTGGTTGCCATGGCGAATGAACTGCTGTCTCTTGCAGAGGATATCGAACGCGGCGACAAGACGCTGGCGGCTAACGTTTCGGACCAGCCCTCCGCTTCGAATGAGATGCTTGAATCGGTCGCGCGCGCGCAATACCGGGTGCGGCGCCTGCGCGGCCAGTTCTTCGAAGATGATGCTGCCCTGTTCGGCGAGCCCGCATGGGACTTGCTGTTGGACCTGTTCATCGCCGATTGCGAAGGCAAGTCCGTTCCCGTCACCAGCGCCTGCATCGGCGCTTGCGTACCTACCACCACGGCGCTGCGCTGGCTTGCGGTTCTTGAGTCGAAGGGCCTGCTCGAGCGCGAGGCGGACGCGCGCGACGCCCGGCGGGTCTTCGTGAACCTTACCGACTTCGGGCGCACCCGGATGCGCGAATATATCGCGCGCATAGCGCAAGAAGGGCGCGGTGATGATCCGCGCCCCTCCTTCATGCTCGGAAAATAATTCCCCGTTTCCTCAGGCGGAAAGGCGGCCGAAAGCCCCTGCCCCGGCATAGACCGAAGCGTTGCCCAGCTCTTCCTCGATACGGATAAGCTGGTTATACTTCGCCAACCGGTCGGAACGCGCAAGCGAACCGGTCTTGATCTGCCCGCAATTGGTGGCAACCGCGAGATCGGCGATGGTCGCATCCTCGGTCTCACCCGAACGGTGCGACATCACGGCCGTATAGCCGTTGCGCTGCGCGATGGAGACAGCCTCGAGCGTTTCGGTCAGCGAGCCGATCTGGTTCACCTTGACCAGCAGCGAATTGGCCAGGCCCTTGCCGATGCCCATGGTCAGGCGCTTCGGATTGGTCACGAACAGGTCATCGCCGACCAGCTGGACCTTGTTGCCGATCTTGTCGGTCAGCGCCTTCCAGCCTTCGAAATCGTCCTCGCTCATGCCGTCTTCGATCGAGATGATCGGATAGTCATTGCAAAGCGCGGCAAGGTAATCGGCCATTTCGACCGGGCTCAGGCTGAGCCCTTCGCCGGAAATCTCGTACTTGCCGTTCTTGAAGAACTCGGTGGCGGCACAGTCGAGCGCCAGCTTGATGTCGGTGCCGGCCTTGAAACCGGCCTTTTCGATCGAAGCCATCACGAAGTCGAGCGCGTCGCGGGTGCTGGCCAGGTTGGGCGCAAAGCCGCCTTCATCGCCCACGGCCGTGGCGAGACCCTTTTCATGGAGGCCCTTCTTCAGCGTGTGGAACACTTCCGCGCCCCAGCGCACCGCTTCGGCCAGGCTTCCGGCGCCGACCGGCATGATCATGAATTCCTGGAAGTCGATCGGATTGTCGGCATGTTCGCCGCCGTTGATGATGTTCATCATCGGCACCGGCAGGACATGGGCGGAAACGCCGCCGATGTAGGAATAGAGCGGCAAGCCGCGCGCATTGGCGGCAGCCTTGGCTACGGCGAGCGAAGTGCCGAGGATCGCGTTTGCGCCCAGGCGACCCTTGTTCTCGGTGCCGTCGAGTTCGATCATGGCATGGTCGATATCGCGCTGGTCTTCGGCATCGAGGCCCAGCAGGGCTTCGGCGATCTCACCATTGACGGCCTCGACCGCCTGCAACACGCCCTTGCCCAGGTAGCGACCCTTGTCGCCATCGCGCAGTTCGACAGCCTCGTGAGCGCCGGTGGATGCCCCCGAGGGAACGGCGGCGCGGCCGAAGCTGCCATCATCGAGCAGCACATCGACTTCGACGGTGGGGTTGCCACGGCTGTCGAGGATTTCGCGACCGTGGATGTCAATGATGGCGGTCATTGCCTGTAAATCTCCTTGGGCCCAGACGGGCGGTGTACGCAGGTGCCCCTTAGCAGGGGACGCCGGGCAGGCAAGTTGCATTGCAGGCTGTTGGAACAATGCAGCATCTTGTTTGCTTGCGGGACGTAACCATCTACAAAAGCAGCTCCCCAGTTCCGGGGACCAGGGAAACACACTTATGGCCAAGACCCCCTCCACGAGCGCCACGACCAAGGCCGCGCCGAAGAAGCCGGCGGCCAAGAAGCCCGCAGCCACGGCCAAGGCGGCCGCAACCGCTGCCGATCCCAAGGCCAAGTTCACCAAGGCCATCGAGGAAGCCCGGGCCGGTGCCCAGGCGCTTGCAGGCCAGGCGCAGGAAAAGGCAGGCGCCTATCGCGCCAAGGCCGTGACCCAAGGCGAGGCCATTCTGGACGAGGCGAAGGAATACGGCGCCCAGGCCAAGGAAAAGGCCACCGAACTGGCCCGCGAAGGCAAGACCAAGGCCAGCGAGGCGATTTCCGGTCTTGGCAAAATCGTGGCCGATACTGCCCCTGCCATCGATGAAAAGCTGGGCGCCAAGTATGGCGACTATGCCCGCACTGCCGCGCGCACCATGCAGGAAAGCGCCGCAAAGCTGGAAGCCAAGGATCTTGGCGAGCTGGGCAACGACGCCAAGGAATTCGTCAAGAAAAGCCCCGGCCTTGCCGTCGGCATCGCCGCGGTTGCCGGCTTCGTTCTCGCCCGCCTGTTCAAGGGCGGATCGCGCGACGAAAGCTGAGCCGCGAGAGGCCTGAACCTTGGCTGACGCGCCCTCCGATGATCCGCTGCTGATCGACGAGATCAGGCAGCTGGGCGATGATGCGCGCGCCTATGCAACGGCGGAACTCGCCTATCAGAAGGCGCGCGCCGCCGTTGCTGCCAAGGGGGTGCGCGACGTCGCGATATTCGGGCTGGCAGGCTTCGTGATTGCCGTCTTCGGCCTGGGCGCGCTCGTTGTCGGCCTGCTGATCGCCCTCGCCCCCCTTGTCACCGCCTGGGGTGCGACGGCAATCGTTGCCGGCGGCCTTTTTGCGATCGCCTTGGTTTGCGTTGTCATGGCGAAGTCACGCTGGGCGCGGATGAAGGCGCTGGTGGCGGATGCGGAGCCCGTTCCATGAGCGATCCGGAAGACCATCTTGCCGCCGATCGCGCCAACCGAATGGAAGCGCTTGCCCGCGTAACAAACCGGTTCAGCGCCCTGAAAGGGGCCTTCGCCGAAAAGGGCGTCGGCCAGCGCGTTGGCGAACTGGCAACCGGCAAGGCCAAATCAGCGGCTCACGAGGCTGTTGATGTCGCCCGTGATGCAAAGGGCGTGGTGGCCGGCGCCGCAGGGCTTCTCGCCCTGTGGGCATTGCGCAGGCCGATTGCCGGCCAGGTTCGCCGTTGGTGGCCTTTGCTGAAGGCCCGCATGGGCAAGGAGAAAGACCAGTGAGTGCCGACAAGGAAAGCGAAACTGCCCTGACAGAGCCGCACGACGGATCGCTTCCTGCCCTTCCGCTGGCGAAAATTCCCGATGCGGAACCGCCTGAGACCTATAGCGACCTGGCGCGGGACTATCCCGTGGCGCTCGTTGCCGGCGGGCTTGTCGCCGGGCTGCTTGCAGGCGCGCTGATGCCGCGCGGTCTGGGGCGGAAGGTTGGACGCGGGCTGGTATCCGGCGCCGTGCTCGCCGGTGAACTGGGCCTGGCCTATTCGCAGCAGGCCGCCCGCAAGGCTGGCGATGCCGGACGTGATGGGCGAGAGAAGGTAATCGAACTGGGCAGCCAGGCGCGGGCCGCCGGAAGCCGCACGGCGACCTCGTCAAAGGAACTGGGGCTCAAGCTGGCTCGACAGGCAATCAAACTTGCTGCGGGATTGCGCCGCTGACCCTTGGCTTTGTCAACCGAGCGCTGTATGGGCGCGGCGTCTTCTTCCCCGGACCAAGAGTGTGCAGATGCAGAAACTCCATCTCGTGATGGGCGGCCGCGTGGCTGACCCGCAAGGACTTGAATTCACCGATCTTGAAAAGCTCGATCTTGTCGGGGTTTTCGACAGCTATGCCGAGGCTGAGGAAGCCTGGCGCGGGCGCGCGCAGCGCACGGTCGACGATGCGGAAATGAAGTACGTGATCGTCCACCTGCACCGCCTGCTGCAGCCGGAACTGCCCAAGGCTTGATGCAAGGGCCGATTGCCAGGGCGCGGCGTTTGACGCGCGCCCTGGCCAATCCTGTCAGATGAATTCGATTTTCTGGACCAGGTAGGAACGGTCGCCCGCAGGCACCGTAACCTCGATCTCGTCATCGACGCGCCGACCGATCAGCGCACGGCCCAGCGGCGAATTGTAGCTGATGCGGCCCATCTTCGCGTCGGCTTCGTAAGGCCCGACGATCTGGTACTTCACCGGCTTGTCATCGTCATCCAGCAGGGTAACGGTCGCCCCGAAGATGATCTTGTCGCCCGAAAGTGTCGCGGGATCGATGATCTGGGCGCGGCTCACCCGGTCCTCAAGGTCGGCAATGCTTGCCTCGACCTGGCCTTGGCGTTCCTTGGCAGCGTGGTACTCGGCGTTTTCCGACAAGTCACCGTGCGCACGCGCTTCCTCGATCGCATCGACGATCCGGGGGCGCTCTTCGCGCAGCGCCTTCAGCTCGGCGATAAGCTTTTCATAGCCTTCCGCCAGCATCGGCAGCTTTTCGACACTTGCCATTATCCAACTACCTCCTGTTTTCCCCGCCCTTCCCAGAGACTGGAACCCTGCCCCGTTCCGTATGGAACAGGCCGAAAGTTCGCGATGTGGGGAAGGACGCGAGAGATCAGCTATAATAGTCCTGCAACGAACGGACTTCAAGCTGCGCACCGCGCAGGGCCTCGATTGCCTCAACCGTCGCCAGCGAGGCGGCGGCCGTGGTGAAGTAAGGCACCTTGTTCTTCAGCGCGGCCTGGCGGATCGATTGCGAATCCTTGAGGCTCTGCCAGCCTTCGGTGGTGTTAAAGACCAGTGCGACATCGCCGTCGATGATCTTGTCCACGATGTGCGGCCGTCCTTCGGCCACCTTGTTGACCAGTTCCACCGGCAGGCCCGCTTCCGAAAGGTAGCGTTGCGTGCCGCCCGTGGCGATCACCTTGAAGCCCAGGGCAATGATCTTCTGGACGGCAGGCAGGATTACCGGCTTGTCGCTGTCCTTTACGGACACGAACACCACGCCGCTGTCCGGCAGGCGCGTGCCGGCACCGAGCTGGCTCTTGGCAAAGGCCGTGGCAAAATCACGATCGATTCCCATGACTTCACCGGTAGACTTCATCTCGGGTGACAAGACGGGGTCGACACCCGGGAACCGGGCGAAGGGGAACACGGCTTCCTTGACGGCCATGTAGTCCAGCTTGCGCTTGAACGGCGGGAAGCTCGAAAGCTTCTCGCCCGCCATGACGCGGCTGGCGATCTTGGCGACCGGCTGGCCGATGGCCTTGGCGACGAAGGGCACGGTGCGCGATGCGCGCGGGTTGACCTCGATCAGGTAGACCTCGCCATCCTTGACCGCGAACTGGATGTTCATCAGGCCGCGGACATTCAGGCCACGGGCCAGTGCATCGGCCTGTCGTTCCATTTCGGCGACGATTTCAGGGGACAGGCTGTAGGGCGGCAGGGTGCAGGCGGAGTCGCCCGAGTGGATCCCGGCCTCCTCGATGTGCTGCATCACGCCGGCCACAACAACCTGGTCGCCATCGCACAGGGCATCGACATCGCACTCGATGGCATCGCGCAGATACTGGTCGATCAGCACCGGGCTGTCGCCGGAAACCTGGACGGCCGTGGCAATGTAGTCATCGAGCTGGGGAACCGAGTCGACGATCTCCATCGCCCGCCCGCCAAGCACGTAGCTGGGACGGATGAGCACGGGAAAGCCGATGCGCTCAGCCACGGCAACCGCCTCGTCACGGCTGCGCGCGATGCCGTTGGCCGGCTGCTTGAGCTTCAGATCGCTGACCAGCTTGGCAAACCGTTCGCGGTCCTCGGCAAGGTCGATGGCGTCGGGCGACGTGCCAAGGATCGGAATGCCCGCATCCTCCAGCGGCTGCGCCAGCTTGAGCGGGGTCTGCCCGCCGAATTGCACGATCACGCCGGCAAGCGTTCCGTTGCGCTGTTCGACGCGCAGGATTTCCAGCACGTCTTCGGCCGTCAGCGGCTCGAAATAGAGGCGGTCGGACGTATCGTAGTCGGTTGAAACCGTCTCCGGGTTGCAGTTGACCATGATCGTTTCATAGCCGGCTTCGGCCAGCGCGAAGCAGGCGTGAACGCAGCAATAGTCGAACTCGATTCCCTGCCCGATGCGGTTCGGGCCACCACCAAGGATGACGACCTTCTTGCGGTCCGAAGGCGCCGACTCGCACTCGGCCTCGCCAAAGGTCGGGGCTTCGTAGGTCGAGTACATGTAAGGCGTTACCGCCTCGAATTCGGCGGCGCAGGAATCGATGCGCTTGAACACCGGCAGGACGCCAAGCCGTTCGCGCAGCTCGCGCACTTCCTTGGCCGTCGTCGCGCCGGCCATGGCCTTGACCGCATCGTGCAGCAGGCCCTTGCGCGGAGCGACCGTCTCGCCCAGTCCGCCGGCAAGATGCACCGAACGCACCGCCAGCGTCGCCAGCCGGTGGTCGGAAAAGCCCATGGCCTTCAGGCGGCGCAGCCCGGCGGCATCGTTCGGCAGGCCGTTTTCCATGATCTGCGCCTCTTCGGCGATGATTTCATGGATATGGCGCAGGAACCAGGGATCGAAATGGGTGATTGCCTGGACTTCCTCGACCGTGAAGCCTTCACGGAACGCCTGGCCGACAACCAGCAGCCGGTCCGGCGTCTGGCGGGAGAGCGCCGCCGTGATCTCGTCGCGGCCAGCGCCTTCGAGGTGCGGCACACGGTTGAACCCGTCGAGCCCGGTTTCGAGGCCACGCAGGGCCTTCTGCATCGATTCCTTGAAGTTGCGGCCGATTGCCATGACTTCGCCAACCGACTTCATCGCGGTGGTCAGCAGCGGCTCGGAACCCTTGAACTTCTCGAATGCGAAGCGCGGGATCTTGGTGACGACATAGTCGATGGTCGGCTCGAACGAAGCCGGGGTCGCACCGGTGATCTCGTTGGTGATCTCGTCGAGCGTGTACCCCACCGCCAGCTTGGCGGCGACACGGGCGATCGGGAAGCCGGTGGCCTTCGATGCCAGCGCCGAACTGCGCGAAACGCGCGGGTTCATCTCGATGACGATCAGGCGGCCATCCTTCGGATTGACTGCGAACTGTACGTTTGAACCACCTGTTTCAACGCCGATTTCCCTCAGGACCGCGATCGATGCATTGCGCATGATCTGGTATTCCTTGTCGGTCAGCGTCAGCGCCGGGGCGACGGTGATCGAGTCGCCCGTGTGGACGCCCATCGGATCAACGTTCTCGATCGAGCAGATGATGATGCAGTTGTCGTTCCGGTCACGGACGACTTCCATCTCGTACTCTTTCCAGCCGAGCAGCGATTCCTCGATCAGGACCTCGGTCGTGGGGCTGGCATCAAGGCCGGAGCGCACGATCGCCTCGAACTCGGCCTTGTTATAGGCCACGCCGCCACCGGTGCCGCCCAGCGTGAAGCTGGGACGGATGATCGAAGGCAGGCCGGTGCGCTCAAGCACGGCGAAGGCCTCTTCAACCGTGTGGGCGACGCCGGAACGAGCGGATTCCAGCCCGATCTTGTCCATCGCCTCGCGGAAGCGCTGGCGATCCTCGGCCTTGTCGATGGCATCGGCATCGGCGCCGATCATCTTGACGCCGAACTTCTCCAGCGTGCCATCGTTGAACAGCGACAGCGCGGTGTTCAGCGCCGTCTGCCCGCCCATGGTCGGCAGGACCGCGTCGGGGCGCTCCTTCTCGATGATGCGCGCGACGATCTCGGGAGTGATCGGCTCGACATAGGTCGCATCGGCCATGTCCGGATCGGTCATGATCGTGGCGGGGTTGGAGTTGACGAGGACAACCTCGTAGCCCTCCTCCTTCAGCGCCTTGATCGCCTGGGTGCCGGAATAGTCGAACTCGCAGGCCTGGCCGATAACGATCGGGCCGGCGCCGATGACGAGGATCTTCGAGATGTCTGTGCGCTTGGGCATGGGCTTTCCGTCAGCTCGTGAGTTCGGCGAACTTGTTCGCCCAATAGGTTTCGCCGCCAGCCGCAGCCGCCTGGGCGACCGGGTTGGAGGCATTGAATTCGGCCAGGACAGCCGGATAGGCGCCCAGCTGGAACTGGTGCATGGTGCCACCGAAGTCGTTGGTCTGGGTCGACCAGACACCCTTTTCGATCATGGTATCGACGAACTCGGTCGCCGCCGCGCGCGATTCCTTGGCCACCTTGCGACCGAACTTGCGCACGGCCACGGCGATCTTGTCGTCGATGATCATGATAAGCTCGGCATGGGGATACCAGCGCTGGGTGATCGAAAGCTCCTTGCCGTGGCCAGTGGTGTAATAGGCCAGGACGTGGGCCTGAAGGTCGGTGAGGCTCAT
Organism: Novosphingobium sp. TH158; assembly: GCF_002855555.1. Taxonomy (NCBI): domain Bacteria; kingdom Pseudomonadati; phylum Pseudomonadota; class Alphaproteobacteria; order Sphingomonadales; family Sphingomonadaceae; genus Novosphingobium; species Novosphingobium sp. TH158. The sequence continues at coordinate 589,156 of NZ_PKRT01000001.1, forward strand.
TTCAGCATCTCCACAAAGCGTTCAAACAGGTAGAAACTGTCCATCGGACCGGGCGAGGCTTCCGGGTGATACTGCACGCCGAAGGCCTTCTTGCCCTTCACCGCGATGCCGCAGTTCGATCCATCGAACAGCGATACGTGGGTTTCCTCGACCGTATCCGGCAGCGCATTGTTATCGACCGCGAAACCGTGGTTCATCGAGGTGATTTCCACCACGCCGTCTTCCAGGCGCTTGACCGGGTGGTTGGCGCCGCGATGGCCCTGGTTCATCTTCGTGGTCTTGGCGCCGGCCGCGATGGCGAGCATCTGGTGGCCAAGGCAAATGCCGAAGATCGGCAGGTCGCGATCGAGCAGGCCCTTGATCACCGGCACGACATATTCGCCGGTGGCTGCCGGATCGCCCGGCCCGTTGGAGAGGAACACACCATCGGGGTTCTGGGCGAGGATCGCCTCTAGCGAGGTATTGGCAGGGACAACCGAAACGCGCGCGCCAGCGTGCACAAGGTTGCGGAAGATGTTGTCCTTGGCACCGAAGTCCATCGCGACGACATGCGGACGGGCATCGCGCGGGCTGCGGGCATAGCCCTTGCCCAGCGACCAGGTGCCGCCTTCCCACTCCTCGCCGCTGCTGCGGCTGACCAGCTTGGCCAGGTCCATACCTTCAAGGCCCGGCCAGTCGCGCGCACGCTTGACCAGTGCGGGTATGTCGAAGCGGCCTTCGGGATCGTGGGCGATCACCGCATTGGGCGCGCCCGAAAGCCGGATGCGGCGGGTGAGCGCGCGGGTATCGATCCCGGAAAGGCCGATCTTGCCCTTGCTTGCCAGCCAATCGCCGAAGGTGCCGCGCGAACGGAAGTTCGAAGGCGCGGTTACGTCCTCGCGCACGATACAGCCAACCGCACCGTCAGCCCGGCTTTCCAGGTCTTCATCGTTGACGCCGACATTGCCGATGTGCGGAAAAGTGAAGGTGACGATCTGCGCGGCGTAGGAAGGATCGGTCATCACCTCCTGATACCCGGTCATCGCGGTGTTGAAGCAGACTTCGCCAACGGCCTGTCCCGTGGCTCCGAAGCCGTGGCCCCAAAGAACGGTGCCATCGGCGAGCACGAGGACTCCCGTAGCCCCGTCGGGTTTGCGTGCGTGCGAAGAGGCGGCGTCGGCCATGGTTTGGGGCGCTCCGTCAGGGGGTTTCCGGCAATGGGTGCTAAGAGGCGGCGGCTAGACCTCATGTTGCGGTGCGTCAACCTATGAATGGAGGAATTTTCCGGTTAGAGGCCCCCTATCCCCAGAGCGAACTCTGCAATCACAGGAAACATTCGAAAATGCTCCGCGATACGATCAAGGCTGCGCAGGTCTCCGCCATGAAGTCAGGCGACAAGGGCCGCCTCGCCGCCGTGCGACTCATCCTTGCCAAGCTCAAGGACAAGGATATCGAGCTGCGCACTGCCAGCAATGCGCCGGACGACGATTCCATTGTCGTCGACGTGCTGCAGAAGATGGCCAAGCAACGCCGCGAATCGATCACGCTCTACGAACAGGGCGGCCGGACCGAACTGGCCGAGATCGAAAAGGCCGAGCTGGCCGTCATCGAGGAATTCATGCCCCAGCAGATGGGCGAGGACGAGGTGAAGGCCGCGATCGAGGCGATCAAGGCCGAGCTCGGCGCCAGCTCGATGAAGGACATGGGCAAGGTCATCGCCGAACTGAAAACCCGCCATGGCAGCCAGCTCGACATGGGCAAGGCAAGCGGCCTCGTCAAAGCCGCCCTGGCCTGAGCATGAGCCTCAGCCCGCAATGGCTGGACGAGTTGCGCGCCCGCATCACGCTTTCGGCGGTGATCGGGCGCACGACGCGGCTGACCAAGGCGGGACACGAGTTCAAGGCCTGCTGCCCGTTCCATAACGAGAAGAGCCCCAGCTTCACGGTCAACGACCAGAAGGGCTTTTACCACTGTTTCGGCTGCGGCGCGCATGGCGATGCGATCCGCTGGATGACCGACCAGCGCGGGCTTTCCTTCATGGATGCGGTGAAGGAACTGGCCGCGGAGGCCGGGCTTGAAGTCCCCGCACCCGATCCGCGCGCCGCACGCATTGCCGAGAAGCAGAGCGGCCTGCATGACGTCATGCAGGCGGCGCAGGACTGGTACCGGGCACAGCTGGAAACACCGGCGGGCGCAAAGGCGCGCGAATACCTCGCCTCGCGCCGGTTCGACGCACACACCATGGAACGCTTCGGCTTCGGCTATGCGCCAGCCGGGCGGCAGGCGCTCAAGACCGCGCTCGGCAAGTTCGACGAGGCAATGCTGGTCGAGGCCGGCATGCGCATCGCCGTCGATGACAAGGAGCCTTACGACCGTTTCCGCGACCGGCTGACCATGCCGATTCAGGACGCGCGCGGCCGTGTCATCGGATTTGCCGCGCGCATCCTCGATTCCGAGAAAAAAGACGCGCCGAAATACCTGAATTCACCCGATACTCCGCTGTTCGACAAGGGCCGCACGCTGTTCAACCTCCACCGCGCGGGCCCGGCCTCGCGGCAGAGTGGGCGCATCGTGGTGGTCGAAGGGCAGATGGATGTCGTGGCGCTTGCTGCGGCCGGAATTGACGAGGCGGTCGCGCCGATGGGCACGGCGCTTACCGAGCGGCAGCTGGAAATGCTGTGGCGGCTCGTCGAAGCACCAATTCTGTGTTTCGACGGCGATTCGGCCGGCCAGCGGGCGGCGATGCGCGCGATCACCCGCGCCCTGCCCCTGCTGCGCCCTGCCCACACCCTGCGCATCTGCCGCCTGCCCACAGGGCTCGATCCGGACGACCTGATCAAGCAACAAGGCGTTGCGGCGCTGGAGCAGGTGCTTGTCGGGGCCAAGAGCCTTATCGAAACGCTGTGGGAGAACGAGCGCGACGCCCTGCCGCTTGCCACGCCCGAGGACAAGGCGGGCTTGAAAGCGCGCCTGCTGGCCCATGTCGAGACGATAGCAGATCCCGATATCAAGGCGCTCTACCGCCGCGAACTACTCGAACGCTTTTCGGACTTCGCCTTTGCCCGCCGTGAAATGGAACCGCCCCGATCCGGCGGGTTCCGGCGGCAGCCCGGTTTCCAACGGCAGAACACGATCCCAGCGCCCGCACCTGAAACGGCCCGCCGCCTGCAGCACGCCACCGGTGCGGGCCGGCGCGATACCCTCGGCGCGGCTGTGCTCGACGGGCTGATCCTCCACCCCTCCGCCCTGCTGCGCCATCTCGAGGTCCTGTCGCGCGCTCGACTGGGTGATGGCGTGCAGGCCAGGCTGCTCGATGCCTTGCTTGATTTGGCCGATCAGGGTGGACAGCTTGATTCGGCGCGGGTCATCACCACATTGGCGGCTCAAGGCCTCGCACCACTGGGCGATCAGGGATATTCGGGCATCCGTTATCCATTCACCCGGCCGGATGTGCCGCCGGAAATCGCGCTACCCGCCCTCGAATCGGCGATCATCATGCTGGTCGAGGGGCCGGAGCTTGACGCTGCCATCGAAACCGCGACCGAGCGGTTCGATTTCGACGAGCAGAGCCGGTTGCGGAACCGGAAGCGCGAACTTGAGGAGCGCCTGAAGGCGCAACTTCGCAGTTAGCGGGTTATAGCCTGCAAACAGGGCTGGAAATCCTGTTGCGAAAGTGCCAATGGCCCTTTCGCGGTATAATCCGGCCCCAGACGAATTACTTACGGGGCGACTCGCCGGGATTGGCGGTTCCCCCTGAAACATGGCGGGAAAATGGACGAAGATTTCACCGGCGAGAAAGAGGGCGGCGATGCGCCGCTGATCGACCTCAACGATGCCTCGATCAAGAAGCTGATTGCCCGGGCCAAGCGCCGCGGCGTCATCACCATGGACGAGCTGAACGAGGCCCTGCCCCAGGACCAGATGTCTTCCGAGCAGATCGAGGACATCATGGCCGCGATCTCGGAAATGGGCGTCAATATCGTCGAGAGCGACGAAGATGCGGTCGATCCCGATGAAAAGGACGTCGACGAGGTCGATGATTCCGATTCGATGGGTGCGGAACGCCCGGCCGTCGAAAAGAAGAAGGAAACCGTTGACCGGACCGACGATCCGGTCCGCATGTACCTGCGCGAAATGGGCGCGGTCGAGCTGCTCAGCCGCGAAGGCGAAATCGCCATTGCCAAGCGCATCGAGGCCGGTCGTGACACCATGATCCTGGGCCTTTGCGAAAGCCCGATCACTTTCCACGCCATCATCCAGTGGTCCGAAGCGCTCAATAACGAGGAAATGCAGCTGCGCGAGATCCTCGATCTTGACGCCATGCTGTCGAAGGAGCCGGCGCCCGAAAACCTTACCGAAGACGGCGAGGAAGAAGGCGATGGCGAGATCACCGCCGCCACTGCCGGGCCGAGCTTCAAGGACGAAGAAGAGGACGAAGAGCCCGAATCCGCTTCGGACGAGGACGATGACCAGATCGAACGTCGCATGCCCCGGCAGAACGACGACGATGACGAGGACAACACGCTCAGCCTCGCCCAGATGGAAGCAGCGCTGAAGCCCGATGCGCTTGAAAAGTTCGCGGAAATCACGCGCCTGTTCAAGAAGTTCGAGAAGCTTCAGGCGGAACGACTTGAAGTCATGGGCGCAGGCGGCGCACTGACCACGGCCAAGGAAAAGGCTTACCAGCAGCTGCGCGAAGACCTGACCGCGCAGGTCGAATCCGTGCAGTTCCACGCGACGAAGATCGAATACCTCGTCGACAATCTCTATGCCTTCAACCGCCGCCTCACGGCGCTTGGCGGCCAGATGCTGCGCCTTGCCGAACGCCATAAGGTCAACCGCAAGGACTTCCTCGACAGCTATATCGGCCACGAGCTCGATGAAGGCTGGCTGCAGGCGCAGGCCGGCAAGGACAAGAAGTGGGCGGCATTTGCCGAGCAGGAAATCGATGCCGTCGAGCGCATCCGTGCCGAGGTTTCGGACATTGCCTCTGCCACCGGCATGGCGCTCCCCGAATTCCGTCGCATCGTCAACATGGTCCAGAAGGGTGAGCGCGAGGCGCGCATTGCCAAGAAGGAAATGGTCGAGGCGAACCTGCGTCTGGTGATCTCGATCGCCAAGAAGTACACCAACCGCGGCCTGCAGTTCCTTGACCTCATTCAGGAAGGCAACATCGGCCTGATGAAGGCGGTCGACAAGTTCGAGTACCGCCGCGGCTACAAGTTCAGCACTTATGCCACCTGGTGGATCAGGCAGGCGATCACCCGATCGATCGCCGATCAGGCCCGCACCATCCGCATCCCGGTCCACATGATCGAGACGATCAACAAGCTGGTGCGCACCAGCCGCCAGTTCCTGCACGAGCAAGGCCGCGAGCCGACGCCGGAGGAAATGGCCGAGCGCCTCTCCATGCCGCTCGAAAAGGTCCGCAAGGTGATGAAGATCGCCAAGGAACCGATCTCCCTCGAAACGCCGATCGGCGACGAGGAAGATTCGCACCTCGGCGATTTCATCCAGGATCCCAACGCGGTCATTCCGGTCGACGCGGCGATCCAGGCGAACCTCAAGGAAACGGTTACCCGCGTCCTTGCCAGCCTCACCCCGCGCGAGGAACGCGTGCTGCGCATGCGTTTCGGCATCGGCATGAACACCGATCACACGCTGGAAGAAGTCGGCCAGCAGTTCTCGGTCACCCGCGAACGTATCCGCCAGATCGAGGCAAAGGCGCTGCGCAAGCTCAAGCACCCGAGCCGCAGCCGCAAGATGCGCTCGTTCCTCGACCAGTAAAAAAAACGGCGGGCCGGGAACCTTTCCCCGTGCCAGCCGTTATAGTGACATGATCGGCTGTCTCAGGACACCGATCTGAGGAGCCCCGCTACAGAGATGTGGCGGGGCTTACTTTTTCGGCTTGGTGATCGGGATGGCCGGCACGTTTTTGTCCGATGAATAGACCGCCACGGTATCGGCAATCGGATCGAACCGCACCCAGAGCGAAACCAGCAGGCTGAGAGCCAGAGCCGCAAGGGCCCCTCGCCGTGCTGCTCTCGGGGCAAGCCCCGGCCACAGCGCCAGAATCGCCAGTGTCGCCAGGGCGAGAGGCACGGAGACAACGAAGGGCATGGTCGGCCCGACGCCCTGCATGGCGAAATGGCCGAGGTAGATCTCGTACCCCAGCACAAGCGCCGCCCCCAGCCAGCCGATGGCCTTGCCTGGTCCACCGGGCAGGCAAAGCGCCAGCACCGCCAGCAGGACCGGTATGAGCACGACATAGGCCGCCGTTGGGGCAAGCAGCTGGGCAATGGCCCCGAGCACTGCCAGGACAAGGGTGGCACCCACCCTTGCCGCCTTGCCCGCGCCTCTGCCGAACGCCAGCAGGAACATGCCCGCACAGGCCAGCAGGGCCATGATCTCAAGCTTGGGAATGGCAGCCAGCCGGTCATAGTAATTGGCCTGAGAGCCCGCCCCCGAAACCAGGTTGAGGGCATAAAGCGCGACACCGGTGCCCAGCATCATGCCCAGCATCCGGCCGGAGCCGCCAAGCACCGCGTGCAAGCGGCAGTCGCGACGCACCGCGCTCGCCAGCCCCAGACCGATCGCCGCGACCATGATCCAGCCGATCCATGCGGGATAGGTGACAAGGAACAGCCCGAATACGTCGAAGAAGACGACGCTCGGCGATGCCTGCGGCAGGCTTGGTGAGCGCACCAGCCGGTCGGTCAGTGCCAGCACCTGCCCACCCATGTCCTGAAGTGCGCCCTGATCGAGCCGTTCCGGTGTCGCAAGCGGCGAATGGTAAAGTCCGGACCGACCGATGAACGCGAAGTTGTAGCCCGGATAGTCGGCCCGCAGCGAAACCGAGAGGTCGGTATCGTTGGGCAGGACCGAATAGATGAAAGCCGCCAGCGAGGACGCACCCGGACGGCTCACCGCATCGGCATAAAGCGCCACGGCATTGCCGTTGTCGGGCGAGGTTTCAAACAGTGTTGTCCGCCCTCCGCCGCCCCGTGCTTCCATGTTTACGATCATGCCGATCCGCGCGCGTAGCGGATCGCTGGCAAAGAAGGCCTCTGCGCCGGATAGCCCAAGCTCCTCGGCATCGGTGATCACCACGGCCAGGTCGCGCAGCGGCTGTCCCCTCGCCTTGATTGCCCGCACCGCTTCAAGGATAGTCGCAATGCCGGCGGTATCGTCTGCCGCGCCCGGCGAGCCCCAGACCGTATCGTGATGGGCCATGAGCGCCACGGCGGGCAAGGTGCGGTCTTTCCCCGGCAGAACGCCGATCACGTTCACCATGCGCGTCGGGGCATGGGAACCCTTGCTCCAGCCCTGCATCCGTTCGGTGGAAAGCTGCGGCAGCGGCAGGTCTACCTCGCGAACCTCAAGCCCCAGCGATTTCAGGCGATTGACGAGGTAGGCGCGAACCTCGGCATTTTCCGGCGTGCCTGTCGGGTGGGGTTTTTCTGCTATCTGCCGGACGTCGATCATCGCCCGCCCGGCGGAAAAGGCACCGGCACCGGCCGTGTCCGGTACTGGCCCCGGCGGCGTCGTGCCCAGGATCGCCAGCCCGATTGCCGCAACCAGCGCGGCGATAAATCCTGCCCAGCCCTTCATTGCCTTGCCCTCCAATCCCGGTGCGAGTGTTGCGCTGCGGGCCGGACGAGTCAAATCCGGCGCGGCTGTGCACGATGCGCGCTTTGCGGGTGGCATCCTGGGGACCTTGCCCCTATGGGGACACGAACCGAATCCCCTGCCCTTGAACCGAGCCAGCGCCGATGAGAATTGCCATCGCCTCCGACCACGCCGCAGTCGACCTCAAGGCCGAACTGCGCGAATACCTCATCGGGCTGGGCCACGAGGTTGCAGACCTTGGCCCCGAAACTGCCGACCGGGTGGACTATCCCGATTTCGGCTACAAGCTTGCCGCTGTCGTCGCCGATGGCACGGCCCGTTTCGGTGTGGCTCTTTGCGGTTCGGGCATCGGCATTTCGATTGCCGTCAATCGCAACCCGGCCTGCCGCTGCGCTCTCGTCTCGGAACCGCTTTCCGCCGCCCTCGCGCGTGAGCACAACGATGCGAACGTTCTTGCCATGGGCGCCCGGCTGACCGGCGTGGACATGGCCAAGGCCTGCCTCGATGCTTTCCTTTCCACCGAATTCGGCGGAGGCCGCCATGCCGGCCGCGTCGATAAGCTGTCCAACCCCGCTTGCTGAACAGGGACTTCCGATGACCGCCGTGACCCCCAATGGCTTCTTCACCGCCGACCTCGCCCAGACCGACCCCGAAATCTCCGGCTGGATCGGCAAGGAACTTGGCCGCCAGCGCGACAAGATCGAGCTGATCGCCTCGGAGAACATCTGCTCCAAGGCCGTGCTCCAGGCAGCCGGATCGATCCTCACCAACAAGTACGCCGAAGGCTATCCGGGCAAGCGCTATTACGGCGGCTGCGAATATGTCGACGAAATCGAGACGCTGGCGATCGAACGCGCGAAGAAGCTGTTCGGATCGAACTTCGCCAACGTCCAGCCGAATTCGGGCAGCCAGATGAACCAGGCGGTGTTCCTTGCCCTGCTGCAGCCGGGCGACACCTTCATGGGGCTTGACCTCAACGCCGGCGGCCACCTCACGCACGGGTCGCCCGTGAACATGAGCGGCAAGTGGTTCAATCCGGTGCCCTATGGCGTGCGTCCCGACGATCACCGCATCGACATGGACGAGGTTGCCCGCATCGCCCGCAAGAACAAGCCCAAGCTGATCATCTGTGGCGGCACGGCCTATTCGCGCGAGTGGGACTTCGCCCGCTTCCGCGAGATCGCCGACGAAGTGGGTGCCTACCTGCTGGCCGACATGAGCCACTTCTCGGGCCTCGTCGCCGGCGGCGTGCACCCCTCGCCGGTGCCGCATGCCCATGTCACCACCACGACCACGCACAAGTCGCTGCGCGGCCCGCGTTCGGGCATCATCCTGTCCAATGACGAGGACATCGCGAAGAAGATCAACACCGCGATCTTCCCCGGCCTCCAGGGCGGCCCGCTGATGCACATCATCGCGGCCAAGGCAGTTGCCTTCGCCGAGGCCATGACGCCGGAATTCAAGGCCTATGCCGCGGCGGTCAAGGCCAATGCCAAGGCGCTGGCCGCCTCCATCGAAGCGCAGGGCCTGTCGATCGTCTCGGGCGGCACTGACAACCACCTGATGCTTGTCGACCTGACGTCGAAGGACATCACCGGCAAGGCGACCGAAAAGGGGCTCGATCGCGCCGCGATCACCTGCAACAAGAACGGCATCCCCAACGACAAGCGCTCGCCCTTCGTCACTTCGGGCATCCGCCTTGGCACCCCGGCCGGCACCACGCGCGGCTTCGGGGTTGAGGAATTTGCCCAGATCGGCGGCCTGATCGCCGAAGTGGTCGAAGGCCTTGCCCGCAACGGCGACGAAGGCGACGCGCAGGTCGAACAGAGCGTGAAGTCCCGCGTCGAGGAGCTTTGCGCCCGCTTCCCGATCTATCCGGGAATGTAAGCCATGCCGCGCGGCAACGACCTGATCGGCGACCTGAAGGAAGAAGTGGTCGGCATGGCCAAGCAGGGTGCCCGCCACCCTTCGACCAAGCCGGTCCTTACTGCTGCAGCGGTCGGCGCGGTGGCCGGCCTTGTCCTGCCGGTTGTTTCGCTGCCGCTCGGCGCGGTCGTCGGGGCCGGGTTCATGCTGTACAAGCGCGTGAGGCCCTAACCAGCGATGCGCTGCCCTTTCTGCGCCCATGACGACAGCCAGGTGAAGGACAGCCGTCCCACCGAGGACAACACGGCCATCCGCCGCCGCCGCCAGTGCGAAGGCTGCGGCGCGCGCTTTACCACCTTCGAACGGGTTCAGCTGCGCGAAATCACCGTGCTGAAAAGCAACGATGCCCGCCAGCCGTTCGACCGGGCAAAGATCGAGCAATCCGTCACGCTGGCCTGCCGCAAGCGGGGCATCTCGCAGGAGCGGATCGACCAGCTGGTTTCGGGCGTGCAGCGCCAGATCGAAACCATGGGGGAAAGCGAAATCCCCTCACGCGCCATCGGCGAAATGGTGATGGAAGGCCTGCGCCAGCTGGATTCTGTGGCCTATATCCGCTTCGCCTCGGTCTATCGCGATTTCGGCGACGCCAAGGATTTCGAGGATTTTGCCGGGACGGTGCGGGATGTCGGGAAGCACTGATCCCGTCATCGTCCTCGTCCGTCCGCAGCTGGGTGAGAACATCGGCAAGGCGGCACGGGCGATGCTCAACTTCGGGCTCGCCGAAATGCGCCTCGTCTCCCCGCGCGATGGCTGGCCCAACCCCAGCGCCGGCCCCGCCGCAGCCGGTGCGGATATCGTGCTGGAAAAGGCGCAGGTCTTCGAAACGCTGGCAGACGCCGTGGCCGACTGTGCCCATGTCTATGCCACCACGGTGCGCAAGCGCGGCGTAACGAAGCCGGTGATGACGCCGGAACAGGCGGCGAAAACCATCCATGCAGAGCCGGGACGCTCCGCACTTGTCTTCGGACCCGAACGATCGGGGCTGGAAACCGATGACGTAGCCCTTGCCCGGACCATCCTTACCGTACCGATCAACCCGGAATTCGGCTCGCTCAACCTCGCCCAGGCAGTCATCCTGTGCGCCTACGAGTGGTCGAAGCAGGCCTCGCTCGCGCAGCCGACCATCGAGGAACTGCTGCCCCCTGCCCCGCAAGATGAGCTGGAGGGCATGATTGCCCACCTTGAAAGCCTGCTCGAGCCGGCGGGATACTTCTTCCCAGAGAGCCGGGCGGCCGCCACTCGCCGGACGCTGCGCACGATGCTGACCAAGCCGGCATGGAACCACCTTGAGGTGCGCACCATGCGCGGCGTGCTCTCCGCGCTCGAAAAGAAGCCGCGCAAACCTTGACTTTCTGCTGCAGCGCAGTAAAGGCGCGCCTTCGCAATTGATCCCGCACTCCGGTGAAGCGGCGGTCGCGTCAGGGGAATGCCCTGGCGGTGCGGTTCCGGACCAGAAGCGGGGCACTTCGCTCCGCACAGCAAATTGAAGGAAATACGCATGTCGAAGCGCAAGGCTTCCAAGCACAAGATTGACCGCCGCCTTGGCGAAAACATCTGGGGTCGTCCGAAGAGCTCGGTCAACCGCCGCGCCTATGGCCCGGGCCAGCACGGCCAGCGCCGCAAGGGCAAGCTTTCGGACTTCGGCATCCAGCTGCGCGCCAAGCAGAAGCTCAAGGGCTACTACGGCGACGTGACCGAAAAGCAGTTCAAGCGCACCTACCAGGAAGCCGCCAAGATGAAGGGCGACACCGGTCAGAACCTGATCGGCCTGCTGGAACAGCGCCTCGACATGGTCGTGTACCGCGCCAAGTTCGCGCCGACCATCTTCGCTGCCCGCCAGATCGTTTCGCACGGCCACATTCGCGTGAACGGCGTGCGCTGCAACATCGCCAGCCGCCGTGTTCGCCCCGGTGACGTCGTCAGCCTGGGCAACAAGGCCAAGGAAATGGCGCTGATCATCGAAGCGCAGGGCCTCGCCGAGCGTGAAATCCCCGAATACGTCGCGCCCGACGGCAACGACAAGATCACTTTCGTCCGGGTCCCGACGCTGGATGAGGTTCCCTATCCGGTGAAGATGGAACCGAACCTGGTGGTCGAATTCTACTCGCGCTGATCCGACTGGATCTGCAAGACAAGAGGGCGGTCCTGCGGGGCCGCCCTTTCTGTTTGGCGCAAAGCGATTTACGTATTTGGCGAAGTGCGGAATATGTCTTCCGTGAACGATCGAACTTGCCGGAACGGGAACCGCATTGACGCACGAGCAACATGTCGCCGCCTTCGAAGCACTGCTCGATGCTTGGCTCCAGTCCGCCCGCGATAATGATCTGGCAGCAACCGGGCAGCTGCTAGCCGACGATTACCGGATGGAACTGCCGGACGGATCGATCGCGACGTGGCAGGCGGAGCAAGCCTTCAGGCAACAGATGACGGCGCTTGAAGTCTTGCAGCGCGATGCCGTTGTTGCACCCGACGGACGCACGGCACAGGCCTCGCTGCTGATCGAGTTCGCACAGGGACCAGCTTCAAGCGAAGCAAGGGGCCGGTTCAAGCTGGCGGTTTCCGCCCTGAACACGGACGGGGGATGGAAAGTGCAGCACATCCGCTGCGCGATCGACGGACGGGCAGCACCGCCGCCGCCACCTGCGCCGTCCGAACCTTCCCGCCTCGCGCGCCTCAAGCAAAGATTACGCCGTGCTTTCCCGACTGCAGAGCGCGAGGTTGCACAAGGCCACGCCAGCCACCTGCCCTATCGGCCGGGCGAAAGCTTTATCCTGCCCCCTCGCCCCGAGAGGCGGCCGGAGGACGATCTACCGATCCCGCCCGAGCACCTGTGGCTGGGCTACAATTATCCGATGCATGGCAAGCTCCATGTCGGCACCATGCTGGATGCCTTGCGCGAAACGGGCTTTTCCATCGGACAGGGCCATCGCGTGATCGATCTTGGCTGCGGCGCCGGCCGGATGATCCGGCACCTGCTGCCCTATGCCTCGACTGCCGAAATCTGGGGCCTCGACATCAGCGCAGAGCACATCTTCTGGTGCCGCGAGAACCTTTCGCCCCCGTTCCGTTTCGCCACGACCACCAAGGTGCCGACCCTGCCGTTCAAGGACAGCAGCGTTGCCCTCGTCTACTGCGGCTCGTTGTTCACCCATATCGACGATCTGGCCGATGCGTGGCTGTGCGAACTGCGGCGCGTGCTCAAGCCCGATGGCCGGCTGTTCCTGACGATCCATGACCAGCATACCATGAACCTGCTCGGCCAGCCCGAATATGGCTGGACGCCGCTCGCCCGCCTGCTCCGCGAGCACCCGCTCTACGAAGAGGCTCAAGGCGGGTTCGGCATGCTTTCGATCGGCCGGGACGACCTTTCGCAGGTGTTCTATGACCGGTCCTACTTCGAGGCCATGACCGACCAGTCATTCGAAACGCTGTCGGTGATCGAGGAAGCCTACTTCTACCAGACCGCGATGGTGCTGAAGCCGCTCTAGAGCCGATCAGCTGCCGAGGCCGATCATCGCAGTCCCGGCACACCACGGCGAGGTGCACGGTTGTTTTCGGAACGAATGCCTCCGCCAGGTGTTCGGCGGGGCTATGACCCTCTATCGATTTGTCACGCCGCATCGCATCGGCAAGTGGTATCGCGATCTCAGAACTGCCCAGGCCCAGGCCTGCGCAATCGGAGCGGGCTTTCAGGAACGGAAAAGCGGACAGTTCTTCGCCTACCGGGAAACCCGGCTGGAAGTGAGCGATCAGCCCAGGTAATTGCGCCGGAATTCTGCGGCAAAGGCAGCAAAACGCCCCGCGGCGATTGCATCGCGCATGGCCTGCATCAGCGACTGGTAGAACCACAGGTTATGCTCGGTCAGCAGCATGGCACCCAGCATCTCGCCCGACTTGATCAGGTGGTGCAGGTAGGCGCGGCTGTAATCTCTGCAGGCCGGACAGCCGCACCGTTCGTCGATGGGCGACAGGTCTTCGGCATGCTTCGCATTGCGCAGGTTCAACGGGCCGTTCCAGGTGAAGGCCTGTCCATTGCGACCCGACCGGGTGGGCAGGACGCAGTCGAACATGTCCACGCCGCGTTCGACCGCGCCGACAAGGTCATCCGGCTTGCCCACCCCCATCAGGTAGCGGGGCCGATCCTCCGGCAACTGGCCGGGAGCGAAATCGAGCGTGGCGAACATTGCCTCCTGCCCCTCGCCCACCGCAAGGCCGCCAATGGCATAGCCATCAAAGCCGATATCGCGCAGGGCGTCGGCGCTGGCCTTGCGCAGGCTTTCGTCGAGCGCGCCCTGCTGGATGCCGAACAAGGCCGAACGTTCTGCGTGTTCGCCGCCGGCATCGAAGGCATCCCGGCTGCGCTTGGCCCAACGCATCGACATTTCCATGGACCGGGCGATGACATCGCGCGGCTGATCGGCGCGGGGGCACTCATCGAAGCACATGACGATGTCGGACCCCAGCAGGCGCTGGATCTCCATCGACCGTTCCGGGCTGAGCAGGTGGCGCGAGCCGTCGAGGTGGCTGGCAAAGGTCACGCCTTCTTCGGTGATCTTGCGCAGGTCGCTCAGGCTCATCACCTGATAGCCGCCACTGTCGGTCAGGATCGGGCGTGACCAGTTCATGAAGCGGTGCAAGCCGCCAAGGCGCGCCATGCGCTCGGCACCGGGGCGCAGCATCAGGTGATAGGTATTGCCCAGGATTATATCCGCCCCGGCCGCCCGCACGCCTTCGGGTTTCATCCCCTTCACCGTCGCCGCCGTACCGACCGGCATGAACGCCGGCGTCCGGATTTCGCCCCGGTGCATGGCAATCGTGCCCGTACGGGCCTTGCCGTCGGTGGCGTAGATGGTGAAAGCGAAGCGGGAACCGGTCATCGCGCGCGGCTATGGCAGCAGCAGCGAAGAATCTCCATAGGAATAGAACCGGTATTCGCTGGCGATGGCATGGGCATAGGCCGCCTGCATCCGTTCGCGGCCCATCAGCGCACTGACCAGCATGAACAGCGTCGATTTGGGCAAGTGGAAGTTGGTCATCAACCCGTCGATGGCTCGGAAGCGATAGCCGGGGGTGATGAAGATCGCAGTATCGCCCTCGAACGGGCGGATCACGCCATCTTCGCCCGTGGCGCTCTCCAGCAGGCGCAGCGAGGTAGTGCCGACGGCAATCACCCGGTTGCCATTGGCCCGGGCCGCGTTGAGCCGGTCCGCCGTCGCCTGGTCGATGCGGCCCCATTCGGCATGCATCTTGTGATCCTGGGTGTCTTCCGCCTTGACCGGCAGGAAGGTTCCGGCACCGACATGCAGGGTCAGCGTCTCGCGGCGGATGCCTGCGCCATCGAGCGCTTCCAGCAAGCCGGGGGTAAAGTGCAGCGCCGCCGTGGGCGCGGCGACCGCGCCGGGCTCGTCGGCGAAGATGGTCTGGTAGTCTTCCAGGTCCGCCGCATCGGTGGCCCGCTTGCCGGCGATATAGGGCGGCAGAGGCATACGGCCTGCCCGCTCGAGCAGGACTTCGACCGGCTCGTCCCCGGCAAAGGCCAGGGTCCAGCTTCCATCCTCGTGCCGTTCCTCGGCCGTGGCAGCGACACCGGCAGGAAAGGCGATGACATCGCCCTGCCGCAAGCGCTTGGCATTGCGGATGAATGCCTGCCAGCGCCGCAGGTCGATGCGCTTGTGCAGCGTTGCACCGATCCGTGCATCCCCGCGCTGGCCTTCGAGCTGGGCGGGGATGACACGGGTATCGTTGAACACCAGCACGTCACCCGCGCGCAGCATGGCGGGCAGGTCGCGCACCGAACGATCCTCGAAATCGCCCTCCCCGCGCACGACAAGCATGCGCGCCGCATCGCGCGGACGCGCGGGACGCAGAGCTATGCGTTCGGCCGGCAGGTCGAAATCGAAAAGGTCAACGCGCATGGCGCCTTGGGCCGGGTCAGTTCTTCTTCGCTGCGGCCTTCACGGCCGTCTTCGCCGGGGGAACCGCGAGCGCAGCCGGTGCCGGGACCGGCGCTTCAGCAACCGGCGGTGCGGGCGGCGGCGGCATCATCTGCGCCTTGCCCTCGCTGGCGAGGCTGGCCTGGAGGATCCGCGTCGGGTTCTGGGGCGGTTCGCCGCGCTCGATCGTATCGACATATTGCATGCCGGAAATCACGCGGCCGAAATTGGTATAGCGCTTGTCGAGCGCGAAGCGCGGGAAGAACACGATGAAGAACTGGCTGTTCGCGCTATCCGGCTCATTGGTGCGAGCCATCGAAACGCTGCCGCGCATATGCGGCACCATGTTGAATTCGGCCTTGAGGTCCGGCAGGTCGGAGCCGCCCTCGCCAGTGCCCTTGGGATCGCCGGTCTGAGCCATGAAGCCGTCGATCACGCGGTGGAAGACGACGCCGTTATAGAAACCGCGCTGGGTCAGCGTCTTGATCCGCTCGACATGGCCGGGCGCCCACGAGGGCATCAGGCGGATGGCCACGCGGCCACCGTTCGACAGATCGAGCAGCAGGATATTCTCGGGCTCGACCGACATGTCGGTGTTTACAGACGTGCTGAGAGCCACCGGCGCCTTTTCGACGACGATGTCCTTGGCCTTCTTCTTCGCCATGGCAGGCGAAGCCGCCAGCGCACATCCCAGCATCACGGAAACAAGCAGGTTACGGCACTTCATCGCAGGCTTCTCACAACTGGGGGACTTGTCGTGCGCAGGCGATAGCGAGGCACGGCTGACATGGCAATGAACAGGACCTGTTAATCGTCGCCAAGCTGCCCCAGTTCAGCGACGCGGGCAACCACGTCATCGCGCACGCTGGGGCTGACGAAATTGGCGATATCGCCGCCGAACAGGGCGATTTCCTTGACGAGCTTGCTGGCGATCGGCTGCAGCGAAACATCGGCCATCAGGAACACCGTTTCGATCCGGTCATTGAGCTGCTGGTTCATGCCGGCCATCTGGTATTCGTATTCGAAGTCGGCCACGGCGCGCAGGCCGCGCACGATCATGCTGGCGCCCTGCCTTTCGGCGAACTTCATCAGCAGGGAATTGAACCCGACCACTTCGACATTGGCGATACCCATGTCCGCCACTTCGCGCCGCACCATGTCCATCCGCTCATCGGGCGAGAACATCGGGTTCTTCGACATGTTGGTGGTGACACCGATGATCAGCCGATCAACCAGCTTTGCTCCGCGCCGGATGATGTCCCCGTGGCCCAGCGTGATCGGATCGAAGGTTCCGGGATAGACGCCGATGCGTTCCATGGCTCAGTGATCCCTTTCAACAACATAGCGCGCCAGCGCCCGCAGCAGGTCTGCTTCCTGCCCGTGGTGGCCCAGATGTGCAATGGCCTGATCGACCAGCATTCGGGCCTGTTCCCGAGCGCGCTCGGGGCCGAGCAGCGAAACGAAGGTCTGCTTGCCGGCCTCGGCATCCTTGCGCAGAGCCTTTCCGGCTGCCGCCTCGTCTCCCTCGTGGTCGAGCAGGTCGTCGGCGATCTGGAAGGCAAGGCCGATATCGCGGGCATAGCCGCGCAGGTGCGTGCGGCCCTCTGGCGGCAGGCGGCCAAGGATTGCGCCCATGTCCACTGCCGCCGCGAGCAAGGCACCGGTCTTGAGCTGCTGCAGGCGGGTGATGGTCGGCAGGTCGAACGATTGCCCTTCGGCAACAATGTCCATCATCTGACCGCCCGCCATGCCGTTCATGCCCGAAGCATGGCCAAGCGAAAGCACCAGCTCTGCCCGGGTGAAGGGATCGGGAAAGGCCACCGGATCGGCGAGAAGCTCGAACGCGAAATCGTGCAGCGCGTCCCCGGCGAGAACTGCGGTAGCCTCGTCGAATGCCAGGTGCAGCGTCGGCTTGCCGTGGCGGGTATCGTCATTGTCCATGCACGGCAGGTCGTCATGGATCAGCGAATAGACATGGATCGCCTCGATCGACAGGCCGGCGCGCAAGGCGCTGGAGCGGTCGACGCCATACATCTCCGCCGTCGCGGTCAGCAGCAGCGGCCTCAGCCGCTTGCCGCCGCCGATGGCCGCATAGCGCATCGCCTCGACAAGCCGCGCGCGGGCATCGCCGGGCACCGGCAGCAGGAGATCGAACAGGTCATCGACTTCCGCGGCAATGCGCGAAAGAGCCTCGGCAAGGATCGGTTCTGCGGCCACGACGGCTCAGGCGTCAGGCGAATCGAACGGCGCCGTTCCGGCGGCCTGCCCGTCAGCACCCTTGACGATTTTCTCGATCCGGGCCGACGCCGCATCCAGCCGTGACTGGCACAGCTTGCGCAGCCGTTCGCCCTCTTCATACAGCGTGATCGAATCGTCGAGCGGAACCTCGCCGCTTTCCAGCTTGCGGACGACGTCTTCCAGCGCCCTGAGCGCCTGTTCGAAGGTCATTTCGGACATATGGACGACCAATGACCGCGCGAATAGCACGGGTCAAGCTGACATTGGAGAAAAGCCGATGAAATGGACAATTGCCTATATCTCTGCCGCGATCTCGTTCGGGATACTCGATTTCCTGTGGCTCGGCTGGGCCGGAAAGAACTTCTACCGCCCGGCCATCGGTGAACTGCTCGCCCCTTCGTTCCGGGGCGGTCCGGCGCTGGTGTTCTATGCGATCTACATCGCCGGCATGGTCTGGTTCGCCGTTCGTCCCGGCCTGGCCGGCGGGTTGAACGCGGCGCTGCTCAACGGCGTGCTGCTGGGCGGGCTGGCCTATGCCACCTATGACCTCACCAACCAGGCGACGATGAAGGTCTGGCCGGTGCACATCACCATCGTCGACATCATCTGGGGCGCATTCGCCACGGCGGTTGCTTCGGTCGTCGCTACCTGGGTGACAACGCGTTTCACGGCCTAGCCATTCGCGCGCTCCGGGGCTATGGGCGCGCGCATGTCCGAAATCACGCCAGACGTTGTCGCCGCCCACGGGCTGTCCGAGGAAGAGTACGAGCGCGTCCTGCACGCGCTCGGCCGCGAGCCGAACCTTGTCGAGCTCGGCATCTTTTCGGTGATGTGGTCGGAGCACTGTTCCTACAAGTCGAGCCGCTTCCACCTCAAGAAGCTGCCGACCGAGGCACCCTGGGTGATCCAGGGCCCGGGCGAAAACGCCGGCGTGATCGACATCGGCGATGGCCAGGCCGCCATCTTCAAGATGGAGAGCCACAACCACCCCAGCTATATCGAGCCCTATCAGGGCGCGGCGACCGGCGTTGGCGGCATCCTGCGCGACGTGTTCACCATGGGCGCCCGGCCCGTGGCCAACATGAACGCGCTGCGCTTTGGCCGCCCTGACCACCCGAAGATGAAGCACCTCGTCCAGGGCGTGGTTGCGGGCATCGGAGGCTACGGCAACTGCGTGGGCGTGCCAACCGTTGGCGGCGAGACGAACTTCCACAAGGCCTATGACGGCAATATCCTGGTCAACGCGATGACCGTGGGCGTCGCCGAACAGGACAAGATCTTCTACTGCGCGGCGACCGGCCTGGGCAATCCGATCGTCTATGTCGGCTCGAAGACCGGACGCGACGGTATCCACGGCGCCACCATGGCCTCTGCCGATTTCGGCGAGGATATCGAGGAAAAGCGCCCCACCGTTCAGGTTGGCGATCCCTTTGTCGAAAAGCTGCTGATCGAGGCCTGCCTTGAACTGATGTCCACCGACGCCATCGTCGCGATCCAGGACATGGGCGCGGCCGGCCTCACCTCCAGCTCGGTCGAAATGGCCAGCAAGGGCGGCGCGGGCATCCGGCTCGACATGAACAAGGTGCCCTGCCGCGAAGAGGGCATGACGCCTTACGAAATGATGCTTTCGGAAAGCCAGGAGCGCATGCTCATGGTGCTGAAGCCCGGCAAGGAAGCCATGGCCGAGGCGATCTTCCGCAAGTGGGAACTCGACTTCGCGGTGATCGGCGAGGTTACCGACACCGGCCACATGGTGCTGGAATTCGATGGCGAAGTCGTTTGCGACATCCCGCTCGGCCCGCTGGCCGATGACGCGCCCGAATACGAGCGCCCCTACGCCTCGCCCGAGGAATACAAGGCCTGGGCCAAGGTTGCGCCGCTGGGCACCGTGCCGGAAAGCGCAGACCTGGGTGCAGACCTGCTCAAGCTCATGGCCAGCCCGGATCTCGCCTCGCGCAAGTGGATCTGGGAACAGTATGACAGCCAGGTGGGCGCGGACACGCTGCAGAAGAGCGGCGGCGATGCGGCGGTCGTGCGCGTGCACGGTTCACGGAAGGCGCTGGCAATCAGCACCGATTGCACCCCGCGCTATTGCTATGCCGACCCCTACGAAGGCGGGAAGCAGGCCGTGGCCGAAACCTATCGCAACATCAGCGCGGTTGGCGCAACGCCGCTGGCCATCACCAACTGCCTCAACTTCGCCAACCCGCAGCGCCCGGAAATCATGGCCCAGATCGTCGGATGCCTGAACGGCATGGGCGATGCCTGCCGCGCGCTCGACTATCCGATCGTCTCGGGCAACGTCAGCCTCTACAACGAGAGCAAGGCCACCGGCGGCGGCTCGGCAATCCTTCCCACGCCCGCGATCGGCGGCGTTGGCGTGATGGCCGACCATGAAAAGATGGCCCGCATCGCCTTCACCCGCGAAGGCGATGGTATCTGGTTGCTTGGCAGCGCCGGCAGCCACCTTGGCCAGTCGCTCTGGCTGCGTGAAATCCAAGGCCGCGAAGATGGCAATCCGCCGCCGGTCGACCTCGCCAGCGAACGCGCGCGCGGGGAAGCGGTGCGCGGCCTGATCGCCTCCGGCGTGGCTCGCGCAGTGCACGACGTTTCCGACGGCGGCCTGCTGGTTGCCCTCGCCGAAATGGCGCTGGCCGGCAATGTCGGCTGTTCGCTCTCGGTCGATCTCGATACGGCGGCGGCCTTCGGTGAGGACCAGGGCCGCTACATCATCGTCGCGCAGGCGGGGACCACTGTCGACGGCGCAGTGCAGATCGGCACGGTCGGCGGTGACAGCGTGGCAGGCGTTTCGCTCGCCGCCCTGCGCGATGCCAGCGAGAGCTTCTTCCGCGACTGGATGGAGGACTAGGCTGCCTCGGCCACGGGCGCGATGAGCCCGTAAGGGTCAAGGCCCATGCCGCGCCAGACGGTGTGGCACTGGTTGTAATGGCGCGCAGGCGTGATGTTCAGCCGCCGGCGGGCTTCCTCGATCGGCAGTGGCAGCAGGTCCTTGACCGACTGTTCGGCCAGTCGCGGGCAAGCCTTGCCCAGCTTCTGCCCTTCGCGGATCGCCCGGAACACCGGGGCCGCGCTCTTGATGCGGCTGCGGATTTCGAACCCGCCGGCATATCCCATGAACAGGTGCGCCGGTGCCGGCTGCTGGCTGTAGGTAAAGGCCAGGACGCACAGTTCGCCCAGCGCGTCGCGGCCATAGCCGGTCAGCACGTGCAGCAGGTCATGCGTGTCCCGGATCCGCTCGAAGTACCAGGAAAAGCGGTCATCGAACCGCGGCCGTTCGCCCCAGAAATTCTCGAACTCGTCGACCAGTCCCTGCGCGGTCAGTCCTTCGCGCTCCATGAAGTCGCAATAGACCTGCGCGAGCGAACCGGCGGGCATGCGGCGCAGCATGGCGTGATCGTCAAGCAGTTCGGGCAGGAAAGGTTCAGCCATGAACAGGCGCTGCCCGGCATCGCGGGTAAGGAAGCGCGTCGCGGCGCGTTCCATGCCCTTCCACGGCAGGGCTTCGAAAATGTGGAAGACCTGCGTGGTGTCTTCCTTGTTGCGGATAAGCTGGCGGAAGTGGCGCCACGCCTTGCCCCAATCGTAGCGCAGTTGCGGGCGACCGGGGATGAGCACAGGCGTGTCCGCGCGCGAGGCACTGGCGGCTTTAGTGAACTGGTTTTGGCTCGCGGGCATTTCCATGTCCCCCGAGATATATCAACTGACATTAATGTCAATAGTAGCCCACTTGCCCTTGCCGTTCACAAGCGGCAAATATCCGGCACAACACGCAATGTGTTGGATGGAGGGGGAATGCGATGCGGGCGCTGGTTCGGCTGCTAGGCACGTTAATAAGGCTGCTGCCGGGCACGTTCGTCGGAATCGGCGCGATCCTGATGGGGCTGAAGGTGGGCGAGACCCCAACCGAAGGCCTAAGGCTGGCATCGGTCTACACCGCGCGGGCAGCTTTCCCGCTGTTCATTATCGCCTTCACCGCAAGTTCGCTGGCACGCCTGTGGCCTGGACATTTCACCAAGCGGACACTCCAGGTGCGCCGCTGGTGGGGCCTGAACTTTGCCATGTGCCACACGCTGCACCTCGTGGCCTTCGTCGCCTATTTCAGGGCACTTGGCGAACCGGTGCCGCTGCTTGGGGCGCCGATATATGTCCTGATCTACGCCATGGCCCTGACTTCGACCAACCGGGCCCAGAAGGCCTGGGGTCAGAACTGGAAGCGGCTGCACAAGGCCGGTTCCTATGCCATCTGGGCGGCCTTCACCGTGGCCTATGGGAGCAAGGCCATTGCCGGACAAAGCCCGGCCATCTCCATACCCTTTGCGATGATCTGCCTCGCAGCGCTCGGCCTGCGGATCGCAGCGTGGCAGGACAAGGGGGCAAAGGCCGCCTTCGCCCGGGCCTGAAGCTCAGTCCCAGATCCATTCGTCGCGCGGAATGCCCAGCAGTTCGAGAACGCCGGTCAGGTCGCCGCGGTCGACCCAGCCATCTGCCGCCTCGCGCGCTTTGGGCTTGGCGGCATAGGCAATGCCGTAAGTCGCGGCTTCGAGCATGGGAATATCGTTGGCCCCGTCACCCGTGGCGAGCGTGACCACCCCTTCCCCGATCCGCGCCGCTTCATCGAGCAGCACCGCCTTCTTGACGCCGCTGTCGGTAATGCCGCCGACCAGCCCGCCGGTCAGCGCACCGCTGGCAACTTCGAGCCGGTTGGCGACGACCATCTCGAAACCCAGCTGCTCGGCCACGGGATCGGCAAACTGGTGGAAGCCACCGGTAACCAGCACCGTCCTGCAGCCCTTGGACTTCAGCGTTTCAACCAGCACGCGCGCGCCGGGCATGGGGGCGATGCGGGTGGCGAGACATTCGACAATCGCGCCCTCCGACAGGCCGCGCAGCAGGACGACGCGCTCGCGCAGCGCGCTCTCGAAATCGAGCTCGCCCTGCATGGCCCGCTCGGTAATCGCGGCAATCTGCGGCTTCAGCCCGGCAAAGTCCGCCAGCTCGTCGATGCACTCGGCCATGATCATCGTCGAATCCATGTCGCTGACGAACAGGCGCGGCACCTGTGGTTCATGGTCTGCGATCAGCAGGTCGCTGGGGGTGAACTGGGCATCCAGCACCTGGCGAACCACCGCTGGATCGCCATCGGCGAGGCTGAACTGGAGCACCGAACCGCAGAATTCGAGCATCGAGGCAGAAGCGACAGTGCAACCGCGCGCCTTCAGCTCGGCAATGGCCGTGTCGACATGTGCCGACATTTGTTCCGGTTCTGCTATCAGCCGGGCAATGAGCACCGAAGATTCTCCTGAATGGTCCGGCCAGCCGAGTCCGTCCCGGCCACCGCTGGCGCTCATTGCAGGGCCGACCGCCAGCGGCAAGAGCGATCTGGCGGTGCGCCTCGCGCTGGCGCTCGAAAAGCGGGGCCGGCAGGGCGTGGTCATCAACGCCGACAGCGCACAGGTCTATGCCGATCTAACCGTGCTGAGCGCGCGGCCCTCGCCCGACGAGATGGCCGGGATCGACCATCGGCTCTACGGCGCCTGGGACGGGGCCCAAAGCTGCTCGGCCGCAGACTGGGCGCAGGCGGCCAAGGCGGAAATCGCTGCGGTCCATAAGCAAGGCGCGGTGCCGATCCTCGTCGGCGGTACGGGCCTTTATATCCGCACCCTGCTGGATGGCATTGCCCCGGTACCCGAAATCGACCCAGCCATCCGCACCGATGTGCGCGCCCTGCCCGTCGCCATTGCCTACCAACAGCTGCAGGCAGAAGATCCCGAACGCGCGGCGCGGCTTGATGCCGCAGACACCACCCGGATTGCCCGCGCGCTTGAGGTCGTGCGATCAACCGGCAAGCCGCTCGCCTACTGGCAGCAACAGGTCTCGGGCGGGATCGGGGGCTCGGTTTCGCTGCATCCGGCGATCCTGCTGCCTAACCGGCAATGGCTTTACGAGCGCTGCGACACCCGCTTCGCCGCCATGCTGCAGCTCGGCGCAATCGACGAGGTGCGCGCCTTGCTGGCCCGCAACTTGCCGGCGGAAATGCCCGTGATGCGCGCCATCGGCGTGCCCGAAATCGCCGAATTCCTGCGCGGAGAGCTGTCGATCGACGAATGCCAAGCCCGCGGCGCACAGGCCACCCGCAACTACGTCAAGCGCCAGATGACCTGGCTGCGGCATCAACCTCCCGCTGACTGGCCGCGGATCGAGTCAGAAACGTTTAACGAGCAATTGATCTTCGCATCATTATTACGCGATTAGCGCTTGACACGTTATTTAGTGTCGCCTACCGCGCTGCACAACGGCTGCTTCGGCAGTCGCCTAGCGAGCTGGAGAGGTGGCCCGGCGCAGTGGACTGTGCCGGGTCAGTCTTTTATCAGGCTGCCCGATATTTTGAGGAGTGACTGACGTGAGCCAGGAGCGCAGCGGCGCAGACATACTGGTCGAAAGCCTGGTGCGGCAGGGGGTCGAATTCGTGTTCGGCTATCCCGGCGGGGCCGTGCTGCCGATCTATGACGCCCTGTTCAATGACGAACGCATCCGCCACATCCTCGTCCGGCACGAAGCGGGCGCGGCCCACGCGGCGGAAGGCTATGCCCGTTCCACCGGCAAGCCGGGCGTCGTGCTCGTCACCTCGGGCCCGGGCGCAACCAATGCCGTTACCGGCATCGCCGATGCGTTCCTCGATTCCATTCCGCTCGTCGTCATCACCGGACAGGTTCCCACCGGCCTGATCGGCTCCGATGCCTTCCAGGAGGCCGATACCATCGGCATCACCCGGCACTGCACCAAGCACAATTACCTGGTGAAGGACCCGGCCCAGCTGGCTGCCATCGTCGACGAGGCATTCCAGATCGCCACCACCGGCCGTCCCGGCCCCGTCGTGATCGACATTCCCAAGGACGTGCAGATCGCCTCTGCCGCGTTCCATGAAGGCGCGCCCCAGCGCAACAACCGCTATTCCCCGCAGCTTGAGGGTTCCGAAAGGGAAATCGCCCAGGCCATCGAACTGATCGCCAATGCCAAGGCCCCGGTGTTCTACACCGGCGGCGGCGTGATCAATTCCGGCCCCGAAGCGAGCGCCCTGCTGCGCGAATTCCAGCGGCTGACCGGCGCGCCCGTCACCTCCACGCTGATGGGGCTCGGCGCCTTCCCGGCTGGCCATCCCGACTGGCTGGGCATGCTGGGCATGCACGGCACCTATGAAGCGAACTGGGCGATGAACCAGGCAGACCTGATCGTTTGCCTTGGCGCCCGTTTCGATGACCGCGTGACGGGTCGTCTCGATGCCTTTGCGCCCAATTCGACCAAGATCCACATCGATATCGACCGCGCTTCAATCAACAAGACGGTCCATGTCGACCTGCCGATCATCGGCGATTGCGCCCACGTCCTGCAGCAGCTGATCGACGCTTGGGGCACGCGCAAGCCGCGCGACCTCGCGCCGTGGAAGGCCCGCATCGATGGCTGGCGCGAAAGGAAGAGCCTGGCCTATCCGCGCCGCGCCGATTCCATCGTGCCGCAGTATGCGATCGAACGCCTGTTCGAGCTGACGAAGGATCTCGACCCGATCATCTCGACCGAGGTCGGCCAGCACCAGATGTGGGCGGCGCAGTATTTCCACTTCTTCGGTCCGAACAAGTGGCTGACTTCCGGCGGTCTCGGCACCATGGGCTACGGCATGCCGGCGGCCATCGGCGCGCAGCTGGGCAATCCGGGCAAGCTGGTGATCGACATCGCTGGCGATGCCTCGATCCAGATGAACATCCAGGAAATGGGCACGGCCACGCAGTATCGCGCGCCGATCAAGGTCTTCGTGCTCAACAACCAGTGGATGGGCATGGTCCGCCAGTGGCAGGAACTGACCTATGAGAGCCGCTATTCGAACTCCTATTCGGACAGCCTGCCCGATTTCGTGAAGCTTGCCGAAGCTTATGGCTGGAAGGGCATCCGCATCGAGAGCGAGGCGGAACTGGATGCCGGCATCAAGGCGATGATCGAACACGATGGCCCGGTCTTCGTCGATTGCTGCGTGCACAACGAGGCGAACTGCTTCCCGATGATCCCAAGCGGCGCGGCGCATACCGACATGATCCTGTTCGGCGATACCGTCGCCGGGACCATGGACGATGAAGCCAAGGCGCTGGTGTAAGGGGCAGTCACGATGATGAAGATCAAGCACCAGGCAGAGGAACGCCACGTCCTGACCATCATGGTCGATAACGAGGCCGGCATCCTTGCCAAGATCGCCGGGCTGTTCACCGCCCGCGGCTATAACATCGACAGCCTGACCGTGGCCGACATCACCGAGAACCACGCGGTGAGCCGGATCACCATCGTCACGCACGGCCCGCCGGCGGTGATCGACCAGATCCACGCGCAGCTCGAACGCCTCGTGCCGGTGCACAAGGTGGTCGATCTTTCCGAGAACGGCCCCTACGTCGAACGCGAACTGGCGCTGATCAAGGTGGCCGGCACCGGCGAGAAGCGCGTCGAGGCGCTGCGCGTTGCCGACGTCTTCCGCGCCAAGGTGGTCGACACCTCGACCTCCAGCTTCATTTTCGAACTGACCGGCGCGCCGGACAAGATTGACAGCTTCGTCGCCATCATGCGCGAGCTTGGCCTCGTAGAGGTCGGCCGCACCGGCGTCGTGGGCATGACAAGAGGGCCGGAGGGGGCCTGAACCGAACAGCCGCGCGCCTGCGTGGTCCCGCCAGAGAATTTGCATAGGGAAGTGACATGAAGGTTTTTTACGACGCCGATTGCGACATCAACCTGATCACCGGCAAGAAGATCGCCGTGCTGGGCTATGGCTCGCAGGGCCACGCCCACGCGCAGAACCTGCGTGACAGCGGCGTGAAAGAAGTGGCCATCGCCCTGCGCGAAGGTTCGGCAACGGCCAAGAAGGCCGAAGGCGCCGGCTTCAAGGTGCTGTCCAACAAGGACGCCGCCGCATGGGCCGATATCCTCATGATCCTCGCACCTGACGAGCACCAGGCTGCGATCTATGCCGAAGATATCCACGCCAATCTCAAGCCGGGATCGGCCCTCGCCTTCGCCCACGGCCTGAACATCCACTTCGGCCTGATCGAACCGCGCGCCGATATCGACGTGATCATGATCGCGCCCAAGGGCCCCGGCCACACCGTGCGCAGCGAATACCAGCGCGGCGGCGGCGTGCCCTGCCTCGTCGCCGTCCATCAGGACAAGACCGGCAATGCCCACGACGTCGCCCTTGCCTATGCTTCGGGCGTCGGCGGTGGCCGCAGCGGCATCATCGAAACCAACTTCCGCGAGGAATGCGAAACCGACCTGTTCGGTGAGCAGGCCGTGCTCTGCGGCGGCACCACCGCCCTCGTCCAGGCTGGCTTCGAAACGCTGGTCGAAGCCGGTTACGCCCCGGAAATGGCCTATTTCGAGTGCCTCCACGAGCTCAAGCTGATCGTCGACCTGATGTACGAAGGCGGCATCGCCAACATGCGCTACTCGATCTCGAACACCGCCGAATACGGTGACATCAAGACCGGTCCGCGCATCATCACCGAAGAAACCAAGAAGGAAATGAAGCGCGTTCTGGCCGACATCCAGTCGGGCCGCTTCGTGAAGGACTTCGTGCTCGACAACCGCGCCGGACAGCCCGAACTGAAGGCCTCGCGCATCGCCGCGAAGCGCCACCAGATCGAGGAAACCGGTTCGAAGCTGCGCGCCATGATGCCGTGGATCGGTGCCAACGCGCTGGTCGACAAGTCGAAGAACTGATCGACCGCCACCGCGCCTGAATTGGCCCCCGTCACCGCTCAGGTGGCGGGGGCTTTTTCGTATCAGAAGGCGGCTGGCTGCTTGACGATATCGGCAAGCGTGTAGCGTGAAAGGGTATCGCGAAAGGCCCGCATGCCCTGCGCCAGCACTCCGGGCAGGCCGCAGCGCTGCTCAAGCCGGCAATCGCAGCAGTCTACCAGCGCGTTGCCCGGCTCCATCGCCGCGACAACCGCGCCGATATTGATCTGGTCCGGCGATCCGCGCAAAGAAATGCCCCCGCCCCGCCCGCGCACGGCATCGATGAAACCATGATGCGCCAGCTCGTTGGCAACCTTCATCAGGTGGCTTCGCGATATGGCCTGGGCATCGGCAATATCGGCGATGGACACGCGCTTGCCCGGCTCACCGGCGAGCTGGATCAGCAGCCTGAGTGCATAGTCAGTGTGGCGGGTCAGCTGCATATGGCCCCTCGTGAAAGCATCGGCCTCATTTCATCGCAAAGCCGCAGAGGATTTGATTCATATCAAATGCATCTTTTAGCCCTCCTCATAAGCGGAATTGTCAATTCCACTTTTGAACGAGGTCCCCCATGTATTGCGTGCAGTGCGAACAATCGAACAAGGGCGGGTGCGCCGTCAAGGTCGGCTCCTGCGGAAAGACCGCCGTTGTCGCCGACAAGCAGGACGTGCTGCTGCGCCTCATGATGGGCGTCTCGGTCTATGCTGACCGCGCTGCTGCAAAGGGTGCTCGCGATGCGGAGATCGATGCCTTCACGCCCCACGCATGGTTCACCACGCTGACCAACGTCAACTTCGACAGCACCCGCTTCACCGGCCTGATCGCCCGCGCGCTCGACATGCGCGCGAAGGCAAAGGCACTGGCCGAAAGCGCCGGAGCCGACCTCGACAACCTGCCCGAACCGGCCACCTGGACCCCGGGCCTCAGCGACACCGCACTGGCGGAAGCCGCCCCCTTTGCCGCCATCCAGCGCTTCATGGACCGGGACGGCCCGTCGATTGTCGGCCTGCGCAACCTGATCCTCTATGGCCTGAAGGGCACGGCCGCCTACAGCGAACACGCCCGCGTGCTGGGTGAAGAAGAAGCCGCAGTCAGCGCCGAATTCCACCGCATCTCGGCCTTCCTCGCCGCCGATCCGAGCGATGTCGATGCCCTGGTGGCGGAATCGCTGGCCGTGGGCGCGCTCAACTTCAAGGTCATGGCCATGCTCGATGCGGCCAATACCGGCCGTTTCGGTCACCCCGAGGTCACGCAGGTGCGCATGACGCCGCGCAAGGGCAAGGCGATCCTGGTTTCCGGCCATGACCTTGGCGATCTCCTCGCCGTTCTGGAGCAGACCGAGGGCAAGGGCGTCGACGTCTATACCCACGGCGAGATGCTGCCCGCCAACGCCTATCCCGGCCTGAAGAAGTTCGCCCACCTTGCCGGCAACTACGGCGGCGCATGGCAGGACCAGCAGCGCGATTTCGACGCCTTCCCCGGCGCCATCGTGATGACCTCCAACTGCCTGATCAACCCCGAGATCAAGGGCTATGCGGATCGCATCTTCACGGCCGGCCCGGTGGGCTGGAACGGCATTCCGCATATCGAGCACGAGAACTTTGCGCCGGTCATCGACTGCGCCCTTGCCCAGCCCGGCTTCCCGGCTGACGCCGACGAGATGACCATTCCCATCGGCTTTGCCCGCAACACCGTGATGGGCGTGGCCGATACGCTGCTTGGCATGATCGGCAAGGGAGAAGTGAAGAACCTGTTCCTGATCGGCGGCTGCGACGGTGCCCGCCCGGGTCGCAACTATTTCCACGACCTTGCGGTCGCCACGCCGAAGGACAGCCTTGTCCTGACGCTTGGCTGCGGCAAGTTCCGCTTCAACCGCGAGGACATGGGCGACATCAACGGCATCCCCCGCGTTCTCGATATCGGCCAGTGCAACGATGCCTATTCGGCGATCCAGATTGCCGTCGCGGTTGCCGATGCGCTGGGCGTCGGGGTGAACGACCTGCCGCTGCACTATGCCATCAGCTGGTTCGAGCAGAAGGCCACCGCCGTGCTGCTGACCATGCTGCACCTTGGCATCAAGCGCATCCACCTGGGGCCGACGCTGCCGCAGTTCCTTACCCCCGAGGTGCTCGGCGTGCTGGTCGAAAAGTTCGACATCCGTCCGACCGGCGATGCGCAAGAGGATCTCCAGCGGATGCTTGAAGCCGCCTGATCCCCGGCAAAGGCAAGACAATACCCGGCCGCGCCCTGTCTAAGGGGTGCGGCCGGTTTCGTTCCGATCGTCCGGATTTCCCCACAAAGCGTCCAGATTGCGGTTCCTTCGTGCACAGCCGGCGCCGGTTTCGATAATTGCCGCACCGCTCCGACGATGGCGGGGCAAAGTGGCGGGGTGGCGTTTGGCATTTGCCCGATGCGGCGTTAGCCTTCCCCAAAACAAGCCCGTGAGGCGAAGGGGAGAAGGAAACGATGGCCGCAGGAAGCTTCACGGTCGGCTGGCGGCAGGTTGCGGCCAGCGTGATCACCTTGGCGCTGACCGCGCTGATTACCGGATCCTACAGCATCCTGGCCGTGCCGCTGGGTGAGGAATTCCAGCCTTCGCGCATGGTGCTGATGCTGGCGATGACGCTGGTCTCCGCAGTCTCCGCCGTACTTTCGCCGATCATCGGCAAGTGGCTGGACCGGGCGGACCTGCGGATTGCCGCCGGACTGGGCGCTGCGCTTCTTGCCGCCGGCTATGTCGCGATCAGTTTCGCGCCAAGCTTCAATGTCGTCCTTGCCCTTTACGGACTGCTTATCGCTCCGGCGAGCACGCTGCTGGGCCCGCTCGCGGCAACGGTCCTCCTATCGCGCTGGTTCGTGAAGCGGCGCGGGACTGCGCTGGGCATCGCCATTGCGGGCATTGCCGGGGGCAACTTCCTGTTTCCGCCGCTCATCCAGGCCATGCTGGGCGAGCATGAATGGCGAACCGCGCTGCAACTGGTTGCCGTGATGGTGTTGGTCCTTGGCACGACGGCCGCGGCGCTGATCGTCAACCGCCCAGCCGAGCGCGGGCTCTATCCCGATGGCGCCGATGCCGAACCGGACAGTGCCGACGCCAACCCCAATGCCGCCCACATACCCACCCGCACCATCATCGGCGATCCCAGCTTCTGGCTGATCGGCATCGTCGTCGCTACTGTCACCGCGGGGCTCAAGGGCATGGTCACCAACCTCGGCTCGATGGCCAATGACGTGGGGATCGACCGGCAGGCCGGAGCGGCCCTGCTATCCATGTACGCGGTGAGCGGGTTCGTCTCCAAGCTTGCCTTTGCCACCTTCTCCGACCGCATCCGTCCGCACCTGACGATGATCGGCAGCCTGATCGGCTATGGTTGCGGCACCCTGGTCATGGCCTTTGCCGCCGATTCCTATGTCACGCTGGTAACCGGCGTCTGCCTGATGGGCTTTTTCGGCGGCATGATGATGCCGATGGAAAGCTACCTTGTCCCCCGCCTGTTCGGCCGCGAGGTTGCCGGGCGCGTGGGCGGCCTGCTGAACCTGCTGCTGCTCAGCTTCCTGCTCGTCTCGCCGCCGCTGTTCGGCTTCATCTTCGACAGGACCGGCAGCTATGCGGTGATCTTCATGGTGTTCACCGGGCTCGCCGTGGTTTCGATGGCTCTGGTCCGGTTTATCCGCACGGAGCCGCGGCGGCCATCGCTGGATGGTGCGGCGGCCAGCTAGGACCGCGTTTACAGACTTTGCGCTGGATCAAAGCGCCATCCCGCCACCCTCGCATATGACGTGTTTGAGAACGCTGTTCTCAAAGTGGGGAAGCGGCAACCCAAGCCTCCTTCCCCGCCACAGAACGATGCGAAAGGATGCAAGAAATGGAACAAATCCTAGCCCAGTTGCAGGCCGGGTATGAGTGGAAGCTCTCACTCATCACGGCAGTCGCGATTGTCGCCATCACCAAGCTGCTGCGGATCGTCGGCGTCATGCTCGTCCCGGCTTTCCGCGAAAGCGCACGGATCAACAAGGAAACCTTCCTCGAAAAGATGAAGCGTGCCTCCTACGCCGAAAACCAGGCGTGGAACCGCAAGTGGGGCCTGTTCTTCTGGGTCGTGATCTTCGCCGGGATCGTGCCCTTCACCCTGACCAGCGAACCGCACTCAATCCTGCGCATCGTCCGCGACTGCGTGGTGATCCTGCTGGTCTACGATTTCTTCTACTATCTGGTTCACCGCTTCCTGTTCCACGATTCCGGCTACTTCAAGGGACCGCTGATCTGGGTCCATGCCGTCCATCACCGCCAGCACAACCCCTGCCGCGCAGACTCAAGCTTTATCCACCCGCTCGAAGTGGCAGGCGGACTGGGGCTCTATGTCGGCACGATCTTCGGGCTTTCGTTCCTGCTGGGCGACTTTTCGATCCCCACGGTGGTCATCACCTGGATCGCCTTCTCGGAAATCAACCAGCACAACCATGACCTGTGGAAGGCCGACAAGTTCCCGTTCAAGTACCTGAACACCATGTCGGTGATGCACCACAACCACCACGCCCACTTCACCGGCGGCAACTTTGCCACGATCAGCCTGCTCTATGACTGGATGTTCGGCACGCTGGACTACGGCAAGGGCTATGGAAAGGTCGTGCACGGCCAGCGCAAGCAGGCCACTCCGGCTGAATAGGCCATCGCCGAGGGGATCAGCCCGCGCCGGTCAGCATCCGGCGCGGGCAATTCCGTTTGGCGGGCCCGGCACCGCGCCAATCGGCACTTTACAAGCCATGGCGCCTTCCCCATAGGCCATAGGCATGACAAAGCTTCTCGGACTTGACCTGCGACTTATCCGCCCTTGGGCGTGATCCGCCGTGTCGGCTCTCCCGGCGCGGCAAGCGCCCAAGGGATCGATCGCCGAATGCATCGCAACCAGAATTTTCCGAGTACTACCATGACCATGCTGAAAGACCCTTCGGGCAAGTACCGTCCCTTCCCCCAGATCAACCTGCCTGAACGGCAGTGGCCCTCGCGCACGATCACCAAGGCGCCGCGCTGGCTTTCGACCGATCTTCGCGACGGCAACCAGTCGCTGATCGATCCGATGGGCGCGGAAAAGAAGACCCGTTTCTTCGACTTGCTGCTCAAGGTCGGCCTCAAGGAGATCGAGGTCGGCTTTCCCGCCGCCGGTGCGACCGAATACGATTTCATCCGCGGGCTGGTCGATTCCGGGCGCATCCCGCAGGACGTCATGGTCCAGGTGCTCACCCAGTCGCGCGATGACCTGATCAGGACTTCGTTCGAAAGCCTTGCCGGGGTCCATGCGGCAATCGTCCACGTGTACAATGCCGTCTCGCCGCTGTGGCGGCAGGTGGTGTTCGGCATGGAACAGTCGGACATCCGCGCCATTGCGGAAAACGGGGCCAAGCAGCTGCGCGATCAGGCAGCACGCTTCCCGCAGACCGACTGGCACTTCGAATATTCGCCGGAAACCTTCTCCACCGCCGAACTCGATTTCTCGATCGAATGTTGCGAAGCGGTGATGAACATCCTGCAGCCCACGCCGGAAAAGCCCATCATCCTCAACCTGCCGGCGACGGTCGAGGCGGCAACGCCGAACATCTACGCCGACCAGATCGAATATTTCTGCCGCAACCTGCCAAACCGGGAATCGGCCGTCATCTCGCTGCACACTCACAACGATCGCGGCACGGGCGTGGCGGCGGCGGAACTGGGCCTGATGGCGGGCGCGGACCGCGTCGAAGGCTGCCTGTTCGGCAACGGCGAACGCACCGGCAACTGCTGCCTGGTGACGGTGGCGCTCAACATGTACACGCAGGGCGTCGATCCGCGGCTGGACTTCTCGGATATCGACGAGGTCATCCAGACGGTCGAATACTGCAACCAGCTCAAGGTGCCCGAGCGGCACCCCTATGGCGGCGAACTGGTCTTCACCGCGTTTTCGGGCAGCCACCAGGACGCGATCAAGAAGGGCTTTGCCGCGCAGGAAAAGCGCAACGACGCGCTTTGGGCCGTTCCCTACCTGCCGATCGACCCGGCAGACCTTGGCCGCAGCTACGAAGCCGTGATCCGCGTGAACTCGCAGTCCGGCAAGGGCGGCTTTGCCTGGGTGATCGAACAGGACCAGGGCCTGAAGATCCCCAAGCGCATGCAGGCCCATTTCAGCCGCCACGTGCAGGAACTGGCCGACGAACTGGGCCGCGAGCTCTATGCCGAAGATATCTGGCAGGTGTTCCGCAAGGTCTATCGCCTCGACGATCCGCAGCACTTCTCGCTGCTCGATTACGAGGAAACCAAGGCGGCTGATGGCTCGCGCATCTTCGCCGGCAAGATCGGCGTGGACGGGCAGGAACAGTCCGTCTCCGGGCGCGGCAACGGCCTGATCTCGTCAGTCTGCGCGACACTGGCAGACAGCTTTGGCCTGAAGCTGGAAGTCCGCGACTATTCCGAACACGCCATGGGTGCCGGTTCCGATGCGCGCGCGGCGGCCTACGTCGAATGCGCCGGGCCGGACGGTCAGGTGATCTGGGGCGTAGGCATCGATGAAGATATCGCCACGGCCAGCGTTCGTGCCGTTCTCAGCGCGGCAAATGCCCTGAAGTAAAAAGGGAATCCCCTCCCCCGCAAGGGAGGGGATATCCGATCAGGCGGGCTTCTTCGGAAGCCAGATTTCCGCCGTGCCGGTGCACATCTTCACACCGCGCTGGTTTTCCATCAGGTGCTTGACGTGGACCAGGTGGCGGCCTTCCGCATCCACCGACTTTTCGGTGACTTCGGCAGTCTGGATCGTAACGTCGCCCGTCAGCGCCGGGCCGCGATAGTTGGCGATCGAGTGGACGACCATGCCGTGCTCACCTGCCCAGCCGGTCAGGAAGTCGGTAACCCACGAACCCATCGAGGCGCCATAGCCATAGCCACGCGGCATCCCGATGCGGCGGGCGTACTTGGGGAACAGGTGCCCACGCGAAGGGCCGTAATAGGCACCGTCGGTGAGGAACGTGTTGTCGAGCATCATGTCCGGGTCGTTCTCGTACCCGGCCATCTCGCGCGTGAAGCCCAGAGCTTCGAGATCGTTCTTTCGGAAGCCGATCGCGCCCCAGGTGTTCATCAGGTAAGCGCGCCATTCGGTCGTGAAGCTGGCAATCGAGTGCGGGCCGAACACGCGTTCGGGCAGCTGGTCACCCACCTGCACATCGTCCCACCAGCGTTCCTTGTGCCCAAGGTCGCGGAGCATCTTCACCCAGGTATAGCGGCGGGCGTCGAAGGCATCCATTTCCTCGTCGGTCCACTCGGGATCGTCGAAGTCTTCCGGCTTCACGCCTTCGCCGCCAGCCTTGGCGCTGTAGCGGATCGAGGTGGATCGCTGCTTGGCAATCTGCTCGCCGTGCTGGTTGACGTAGTTGTTGTCACCGCGCTGGAAGCAGGTCGGCCCGAAGCCGGTTTCCTTGACGACATAGTCGAAAGGAATGCGCTTGTTCTCGATCATGTCGCCCGGCTGGATGCGCGGGCCGTAGAACCACCACTCGTCGCCGCCGAACAGCAGGTGCGATTCGGGAATCCGGCCGACGCAGGCGGGGCCGGCGCCATGGCCATCGTCGGTGGCAATCGCGAAGCTCTGCGGCGCGACCAGCTTGCCCCAGCGGCTCTCTGCAATGAACTTCGGGTCGAAGTGCAGGAGGTTGGGGTAATGCATCGCATGGACCCAGCGGCGGATATCGTTCCCGGCGATGGGTTCGCGCAGGAAGGACTGGTCCATCGGCTTGCCGAGGTAGTTGTCGATATCCGAGCAGTCAAAAGTGGTCATTTCTTCTTTCCTTGTCAGGCCGGCCGTGCCGGCAGCTCGACTTCGGTCTTGGCAGTGGCCAGGACCGAGCCCACCTGGTTGGCCATGCGGATGTCCATCGCAACCATGTGGCGGCCTTCCTCATCGACGTACTTGTCGGTGATCTTGCCGGTCTGGATGGTGATGTCACCCGTCAGCGCCGGGCTGCGATAGCTGCAGTTGGAATGGCGCACCATGCCCCACTCGCCCGCCCAGCCCGAGGCATAGTCGGTAAGCCAGGCGCCCATCGAAGCACCATAGCCATAACCGCGCGGCATGCCGATGTAACGCGCCCAGCGCGGGAACAGGTGGCCGCGGCTCGGTCCGATATAGGCGCCGTCGGTCTGCTCCGGATTGATCCGCTCAAGCGTCGGATCCTGTTCCTTGCCGGCCATCGGTCCGACGAAGCCGAGCGCTTCGATATCGAGGTCGGTGCGGCGGTGCGTGGTGCCCCAGCCGGTGAACAGGTACGAGCGCCATTCGGTGGTGAAGCTGACGATCGAGTGCGGACCGAACACGCGTTCAGGCAGCTCGTCGCCCACATTGACCGTGTCCCAGTAGCGGGCGCTGTGGCCCAGGTCGTGGAGCATCTTGATCCAGGTGAACTTGCGATCTTCCAGCGCTTCCAGCTCGTCGTCGGTCCACACCGGATCGTCGTGCCCCTCGGTGCTGCCAGACTGGCTCGCCTCGCCAGCCGACTGCAGGTAGCGGATCGAGGTGGAGCGCTGCTTGGCGACGAGATCGCCCTCGCCGTTGTAGTAGAAGTTGTCACCCCGCTGGAAGCAGGTCGGCCCGAAGGACGAGGTATCCTTGACCTTGTAATCGAAGGGGATGCGCTCGTTGAACACGCGATCGCCGCCCTTGAGAACCGGCCCGTAGAACCACCATTCGTCACCACCGAACAGCATGTGCGAATTGGGGATCATGCCGATGCACGAAGGTGCCGAGCCGTGCGCACAGTCCATCACCACCGGGAAGCTCTGCGGCGCAATCAGCTGGCCGTGGCGGCTCTGCGCGGCATACATCTGATCGTAATGCAGAAGGTTGGGATAGTGCATCGCCTGCACCCAGCGCCGGATATCGTTGTTGGCGATGGGTTCAACCATGCGCGCGGGCTGCATCGGCTTGCCGATGTAATTGTCGAGGTCGGAGCAATCGAGGGTGGGCGTGCTCATCTTTGCAGTCTCCCAATAAACTTTCCCCGGTGCCATCGGCCATGGCGCGGGCAAAGGCAACTTTGATCGGGTAACTGACCGGGTGTTCAGCGCAAAAGCGCTGTCGCGATCCACCCCATGGCATCGACATTTCGGGAAAGTTGCGGCAATCGGCATGGCATGACTCTGCCCGCACCGTTCGATCGCCTTCGCCTGCCCGTGATCGGGTCTCCGATGTTCATCGTTTCCGGCCCGGAACTGGTCATCGCACAATGCAAGGCCGGGATCGTCGGCACATTCCCGGCGCTCAATGCCCGCCCGGCAGCGCAGCTTGACGAATGGCTCCACCAGATCACCGAGGAACTGATGGCGCACAATCGCGACAACCCGGATCGCCCCGCAGCGCCCTTCGGCGTCAACCAGATCGTCCATCGCACCAATGACCGCCTGGAGGCTGACATGGCCACCTGCGCCAAGTGGGCCGTGCCGCTGGTGATCACCTCGCTCGGCGCGGTGGAGGACGTCAATCGCGCGGTGCACGGCTGGGGCGGGATCGTGCTGCACGACGTGATCGACGATGCCTTCGCCCGCAAGGCGATCGACAAGGGCGCCGATGGCCTGATCCCGGTCGCCACGGGAGCAGGCGGCCACGCCGGCACGCTTTCGCCATTCGCGCTGATGCAGGAAATCCGCAGCTGGTTCGGCGGGCTGGTTGCCCTGTCAGGCGCGATCGCCTGCGGGCGCTCCATCCTCGCCGCCCAGGCGCTCGGCGCAGACTTTGCCTATATCGGCAGCCCGTGGATCGCCACGAAGGAAGCCAATGCGATTGACGCCTACAAGCAGGCCATCGTCGACGGGCGGGCGTCCGACATCGTCTACACCAACCTGTTCACCGGGGTTCACGGCAATTACCTGAAGCCCTCGATCCTCGCCGCGGGGCTCGATCCCGACAACCTGCCCGAAAGCGATCCCAGCAAGATGAACTTCGGCTCCGGCGGCAATTCCGCGGCCAAGGCGTGGAAGGACATCTGGGGCTGCGGACAGGGCATCGGCGCGGTGCAGGCGGTTGAATCGGTTGCCGAGCGGGTGGAAAGGCTGTCAGCCGAATATGCCGCCGCGCGCTCCGAACTTGCCGAAAGGTCTTCTTCCTTCGCGGCCTGAGGCTGCGAAAGGTCGTTCCACAGCAGGTCTGCCATCGCATCCAGTTCGGCGAAGTCCGGCGTGTGCAGGGCCGGGTCTGCGCGGTTCAGCGTCAAGGGCCGGTTCAAGGGCTGCAACAGGCGCTTGCGGAGCGCGGATTGCAGCAGGCCAAGCCGGAACAGCGCTTCATGCCCGGCGGCATCGGGATCGCGAGCGCGGCACCGCGACCATTTCTCCTCGATCCGGCCAACCCGTTCAAGCACCAGGGCATTGTACTGGCGGTGCGGGCCACGGTGCAGCGGCAGGCCCATCAAAACCGCCGTGCGTTCGATGGCGGGAAGCAGCAGGCCGTTGCGGCGGAAATCGTCGAAGCCGGTGTTCGCCCGGCCGATCTTCTCGAAGAAGCCGGCAAAGCAACGCCTGGCCAGCAGTTCCGATGGCTGCAGGTGGTGACGCTGCAAGCCGGCGTCATAGCCCGGCTTTCCCGGCCGGTTGACCGAACGGAACGGCAGGGGCGGCCGAACGGCGCGACGGCGGTCCGGCAAGCCTGCGATGCCGGCAGGTGATTCGCTCTGGCTGACGCGGCGCGCGGGTATTTCTGCTTTGCTGCCGCCCTGTCTCAGGCTCGCCGCCACAGGCGCAGCAAGCCTTCATCGGCGGATCGATCGACAATCACCGGGCGCCCCATGGCATCGCGCAGATCATCGATGCCCTTCGCGCCATGCAGCACGGCCATGTGCATGGCCCGCGCCGCAAGCTTGGCCACATCCTGCACCGTTTCCCGCGGCAAGGGTTCGACGGCGATTTCGAAGCCGGTGAACAGGGCGAGCCCCTCGCTCTCCAGCCCGCCGCTATCCAGGCGGTTCAGGCCAGTAAGGCCAAGTGCCGGGAAAGCACCGCCCACGAGCCAGCCCCGCACCGCGCTCATGAAATAGGCAGGGGCCATCTGGCTGCGCGCAGGTTCCCAGCCCACGGCCTTCAGCCCCGGCAAGCGCGCCAGTTCGGCCCCCAGCCCAGCCAGCACGCGAAGCACCGGCAGCATGGTCGACGCCCCGGAAAGGTGCGGCCCCGGCGTCAGTCGCAGTGCCTCGGTTCCGCTGGCATCGGCCCGGGCATCGAGGCCGAACAGGTGGTAGGGCTCGGCCACCGAAGCCTGACCAAGCGGCGTCAGGCCGCTGAGATCGAAGGTCAGCCCCATGGCCAGCAGCTCCAGCCAGCCCTCGTCCGGCTCGGGCATGTAGCTTACGGAAAATGCAGTGCTCTCGGCTGGTCTGGCAGCCAGGCGCAGGATGGCATCCACGCCCGGACGCATTCCTGGCGCGAAGTGGAGCGTAAGCGCCGGGGCATGCAAGCTACGTCTGTCCGTCACTGTTGTGGCAAATAAGATTGCCCTCCCTGCCTCGCGAGCGAGAATTGCTGTCTTTTCCAATCGCGTCGAGCCCCCGCAAAGCAGATATGCCCGGAATGGGCACATCTTCAGAAGATGCCGAGCCTGATCCCTTCAGCCATAGCCTTGCCCATGTCCCGGCAGCGTTCAAGCTCCGATGCCGGGACCTTTTTTAGGGCCATTATCGATTCGGGGGTCTGGGCGCCAAGGTTGACGATCAGCGATTCCGAGACCCGACGCAACCGCCAACCCTTTGCAATCGTGTCAATCTGGGCCTCGGCACCCCGCCCGGCCGATCCGGCCGCGATGGCGGTGGCATAGGCACGGCCTTCGATCCTGCCGAGTAAAGGATAGTAACTTCGATCGAACATCTCCTTCATCTCGCCCGACATCGAACCGAGGTTCTCCGGGCAGACGAAAAGGTAACCGCCACTGTCCAGCAGGTCTTGCACACTGGCCTGCGAGGCACGCAGCAGCAGCGCATCCTCGCCCGCGCCCTCATGCGCGGCGCGGGCCATCGCTTCTGCGGCTCCGGTGCGGCTGTGCCAGATGATCGCCAGACGTGACCGCACCGGAATCACACGCCGATCAGCAGCCCGGACGGCCGCCGAGCACGCCGCCCATGATGCCGCCAAGCCCGCCGCGTGGGCGGCATTCCGGCCGCTGCTGCGGCTGGGTCTGGCCGCTGCTCATGTCACCCATCCCGCCGGGCATGCCAGGCATGTCCATCCAGCTGGTGGTGGAGCGGTGGCGGATGCGGGCCGTCCACTGCAGGTTCCATGCCGCCTTGGGATCGGCCGGTCGCGGCGGATAGGAGAAGCTTTCTTCCGGACCATAGCCGGTGAGCGTGCCCATGCGGAACTCGGTTGCATTGCGCACCTCTGCCGGAACAATGCAGCTGGTAGCCGAAGGCGGCAACAGCGTCTTGTTCGCCACAAGCGGGCTTACCTGGGCAGGCGAAAGCCAGTCTTCGAAGCCGCCGCCGAACTGGCGCGTGGCGCTGCTGGACCACATGACCATATCGCCCATTTCGCCGTTCGGGCCGCTCTTGCCGCCAAACAGGTAGGCGTAGAAACCCGTCGCATCGGGCAGCGCGTTCCAGCGCAGCATGGACGCGCCGGAAGGC
The DNA here is from genome assembly GCF_002855555.1 of Novosphingobium sp. TH158. Classification (NCBI taxonomy): domain Bacteria; kingdom Pseudomonadati; phylum Pseudomonadota; class Alphaproteobacteria; order Sphingomonadales; family Sphingomonadaceae; genus Novosphingobium; species Novosphingobium sp. TH158. The sequence goes on from NZ_PKRT01000001.1 coordinate 629,274, forward strand.
AGGGTGCTTGTCCGCACGTTCAGCCCAGCCATGAAATCCTTCGTCAGGTTGAACGCCATCTCCGGCGAATAGTTGCCCGCGACCCGGTGTGCACCGATCAGCGAGGCATCGGCCTTGATCGCCTTGTTGCCGCCCATCGCATCGTCATTGGGCCAGCGGCCGAAGGTCTTGCTGTTGGACAGCATCGGGCCCCAATCGCGCACGATCGTGCCTGACCACATGCCGGGCGGAACCTGTCCGGAAGAAATCTTGGCAAGGTCGATGATAACCGGCTGCCCCTTGGGCGCGTGCTCGGCGCAGCCCCAGTAGATCAGGATTCGCCCGCGCGGCTTTTCATTGCCCATCTGCGGCAATTCGTCGCGCGGTTCCTTCTCGCTTTGCGGGGTGAGCAAGGGCACCGATTTGCCCAGCTTGGCCACGGGCGGCATGAAATGGTCCGCCTTGGGACCGCCCTTTGCCGGTGGCTGCGAGGAACCGAGACGCAGGTAAAGCTCATGCTGCGGACCGCCACCGCCTCCACCGCCGAACATCATGCCCATCGCGGAGCCCGCGCCGCGCCCCATGGCGCCCGCGCCGGTAACCGTTCCCGCGCGCATGTCATACCGGGCGACAGGGCCGCTGGCGGGCTTGCTCTGCGCAAGGAGCGGCAGGGCACCGGCAAAGGCGGTACATCCAGCCAGAAGCGTGATCAGGAGGGGCTTTCTCGAAACGAACATTACTGTGTCCTTTCATGCGGCGGGCCCATGGATAGTGAATACCCCCCCGCAAATATTGTCAAATATCGACAGCGCAGGCCGCCCGCCCCTTTCCGCTGCGGGCGCGATTGGCTAGCGAATTGGCCATGGGAATGCGGCCAGTTTCAGTATCGGGAATCGATCGTTCGCTATCGGGCAAGGCCTGGCGCTGGCGGGCGGGCAACATGGACCTGGGCAACGGCGCGCTCGGCGACGATCTCGTCGCGCAATTGCTGCTCGCCCGCGGGGTGGAGCGCGATGACCTTGATCGCCACCGCAACCCCAGCCTGCGTGGTTTCCTGCCCGATCCTTCCATCTTCCGCGACATGGACCAGGCCGCCGCCCGGCTGGCCCGGGCCGTGGTTTCGGGAGAGACGGTCACCATCTACGGGGACTACGATGTGGACGGGGCGACCAGTGCGGCCCTGCTGATCCGCCTGCTGCGCGAACTGGGCGTCGAGGCGCGCTACTACATCCCCGATCGCCTGCTGGAAGGCTATGGCCCCTCGGGCGAGGCGCTGGTGAGGATCGCCGGCGACGGTTCCAGCCTGATCGTCACCGTCGACTGCGGGGCCATGGCTCACGAAGCGCTCGGCATGGCGCGCCAGGCGCAGGTCGACGTCGTGGTGGTCGATCACCACAAGTGTTCGCACGAACTGCCCCCTGCTCTCGCCCTGGTGAACCCGAACCGGCTTGACGAGGCAGACGATGCTGCGGCGCATGGCCACCTTGCCGCAGTCGGCGTGGCCTTCCTTCTGGCCGTCGCCACGGTGCGCGAACTGCGCGGGCACGGCTGGTTCGCCAACCGCAAGGAGCCGGACCTGTTCGCCCTGCTCGATCTCGTGGCGCTGGGCACCGTGGCCGATGTCGCTGCGATCCGGGGGCTGAACCGCGCCTTCGTGGCGCAGGGGCTCAAGGTCATGGCGCGGCGGGAAAACATCGGCATGGCCGCGCTGATCGATGCCAGCCGGCTATCGCGCGCTCCAACCTGCAGCGACCTTGGCTTTGCTCTCGGCCCGCGAGTGAATGCCGGCGGGCGTGTCGGCGAATCGACGCTGGGCGTGCGGCTGCTGACAAGTCAGGATCCGGAAGAGGCGCGCGCCATCGCCGCCCAGCTCTCCGCCCTCAACGAGGAACGCCGCGCGATCGAGGCGGCCGTTCAGGAAGCCGCCGAAGCCCAGCTCGAAAGGCAGCATAACCGGGCAGTGATCGTCCTCGCCGGAGCCGGATGGCACCCCGGCGTGATCGGCATTGTCGCCGGGCGGATCAAGGAGAAGACCGGCAAGCCGACGCTGGTCATCGCCCTCGATGCCGACGAGGCGGGGCATGGCAAGGGCTCGGGCCGTTCCATCGCCGGGGTAGACCTGGGCGCTGCGATCATTGCCGCGCGCGAGGCAGGCCTGCTGGTTGCCGGTGGCGGCCATGCCATGGCGGCCGGGCTGACAGTGCTGCCGGAAAAGCTCTCCGCCCTCGCCGACTGGCTGGACGAGCGACTGGGCAACGATGTCCTCGCCGCCATGGCGAGGCAGAGCCTGCTGCTCGACCTCAGCCTCACCCCGCGCGGGCTGACCCCGCAGCTGGTCACCGAACTGGAAAGCGCAGGGCCGTTCGGCATGGGCTGGCCTGCCCCGCGAATCGCTGTCGGGCCGGTACACCTCATCAAGGCGGACATTGTCGGCACCGATCACGTGCGGATGGTGGCCGGCGGCAACGATGGCGCCAGCTTCAAGGCGATTGCTTTCCGGGCAGCCCAGAGCGAGCTCGGGCAGGCCCTCCTGCACGGCGCGCGGGGCAGAAAACTGTGGCTTGCGGGCCGTACGAAGATCGATGACTGGGCCAGCCGGCCCCAGGCTGAGCTGCATGTAGAGGACGCCGCCTGCGCTGATTAGAAAATTGCCGCAGTCAGGACTTGACCCCCGCCTGCTCTCCCCGTAAGTGCGCGGCCTCGCTTCGGCGCAAGCAGTGTGGCCCCTTCGTCTAGCGGTCAGGACGCGGCCCTTTCACGGCTGAAACACGGGTTCGATTCCCGTAGGGGTCACCAAGCTTGCGCCGAAGCCGGCCTTCTCCGGCCCCTTCGTCTAGCGGTCAGGACGCGGCCCTCTCACGGCTGAAACACGGGTTCGATTCCCGTAGGGGTCACCAGCCGTCTATCGCCGGATATTCCCGTTCACGAAATCCTTCGCCTCGCGGCGGCTCAACTCGTTCGACGAGTGGATGTGCTCGACATCGTCCAGATCGCGCGTGGCGATCAGCACTTCCGGTCCGACCGGATCGAAGAAGCGCACGCCGCAGCAATCGTGATTCGACCAGACGACCATGCCGAAGGCGTCGAAGCGATCCCACTGCACCACCACTTCCTTGCCCGGTTGCGGCGGCGTGCGGCAATCGAGCCGGGCGCCGAAGTAGGAAAGGTCGCGCAATTCCGCACCCAGCGTCTCGCGCGTGGTGATAAGCTTGGCGAGCAGCCGCACACGCAGGCGGCTGGTGCCGCGCTTGCCGAGTTGCTGCATCTTGTGATCAAGCCAAACGTCGCCCATGCGCGCGGCATGCCATCCTGCCTTGCAAGGATCGGTTTTGTCGTGGTTAAGCGATTTTCCGGATAAGGTTCAGGGCGTTCGCGCCGCCGCCTTGCGCTCGCGCAGCCGCTTGCGCGCTTCGGCAGCCGTGCAGCCGAACCAGCGGCGGGTTGCCCGCGAAAGCGCGGATTCGTCGCTGTAGCCCAGCCGTTCGGCAATCTGGGCCAGGTTCAGCTCGCCATTGCCGGCAAGGGCATCGAAGCGCCGCTGCAAGGCCTCGTCGAGCAGGCTGGAAAATCGCACGCCCTCATCCGCCAGCCGTCGCTCAAGCGTGCGGCGTGAAACGCCAAGGCCCGCGGCAATCTCCTCTCCGCCCAGCCGGGCCGCGCTCCAGTCATCCAGCAGGTTGCGCACGCGCGTGGTCCAGCTGGCCGGCTCCACCGCATAGGTGGTCTCCAGCGCGCTCACCAGGGCAGCGAAGGCGCGCGGCTCGGCAAGGACCGATCGCGACCACATGTGTTCGGTAGGAAAGCGGATCGCGTGCCGCTCCGCCTTCCAGGTCACCTTGCCGCCCATTACCCGCTCTGCCGCCGCCGGATCGATCGGTGCCGGCCCTTCGAAGGCATAGGCCAGATCGGCAAGCGCACGCGGATGGGCCACTTCGATGATGGTTCGGATGTTCAGGGCGAAGATCACCCCCATCATCTGCCATTCCGCGCGCGGAACGGCGGTCAGCCGATGGCAGGAGACGACAATCTCGCTGCCCTGCGTGGCGATCTCCCAGCGGGCGATGGGCCAGCGCACCGATCCCACCCGTTCCAGCGTATCGAGCGCCTGCCCAAGCGTGGGCGCCAGCCTCATCGCGCCTTCGAGGTGGCTGTGGACGTCAGGGCTCCAGAGCACCGGGAAATCGAAATACCAGCCCTCGCCCAGTTCCGCCCGGACATTGGCGCTGATCTGCCACAAGAGGTCAGCCCGCAGTTTGAATTCGGCGTCGAACAGTGCTTCCACGGTCATGCCGGTGCCGGAAAGGGCCTTGGCAATAATATCCGGTCGAGCCGCCAGATGCTGCACCATGCGCCGGAAATGCTGCATTGGCATTATCGTCACGCGTACTGCTCCGGAATTTACATTTGTTTGCGCATCTGTCGCAAATTGTCGCCCGGATGGCGGAGTTCGTCCTGTTATTGAACAGGCGGGACTGGCATTCAAGTAGGCGGAAGTCTGGCTTGGCCTACTGCCTCTGGCTGGGACAGGTTTCGGGTCGCAGTGGCGGAGATGGCCGGTTCGCCGGTGCACAAGTGCGTCTTCATGGCGGGCTTGCGTGGGTAGCAGCCATCTTCGCCACCACTCCCTTCAATGGAAATCCCGCGACTTCGGAATAACGCGCACGTCGCGCGGGTGCCTGCCGTGCACCGGCCTGGCAACGTGATCGGCCCGGTCCATCGCCGGGGCCAGCAGATCGTCCGACAGGCCATGCAGCGCAGCGGTCGCGTCGATCAGGCTGGTGACGATGACGTGGATGACGTCATCGTCGGCCTCCACCCTGCCCCGCACCTCCATCAGCCGCGCGCCCATGATGACCTTGCGGTACTTCTCCATCATGTCCGGCCAGATAACGAGGTTGGCGACGCCGCTTTCATCCTCGATGGTGATGAAGCAGACCCCCTTGGCAGAGCCCGGACGCTGGCGGATCAGCACGACCCCGGCCACCTGCACTGCCGAACGGAACTTGCGCCGGGCAAGGTCTGCGGCACGGACGAAGCCCCGCTCGGCCAGGCTGGCGCGCAGGAAGGCCAGCGGATGCGCCTTCAGCGACAGGCGCTGGGTCTGGTAATCGGCCACCACTTCCTCGCATAGCGGCATGGCCGGCAGGCGGGTCGGGCGAAGCTCGGCCCCTTCGTCGCGCGCCTGCATCGCGGCGAACAGCGGCAAGTCGGGCGCGGCGATCAGGCTGCGCGCATCCCACAGCGCCTGACGGCGGCCAAGCGTGAGCGAGGTGAAGCAGTCCGCCGCCGCAAGCCGCTCGATCAGGGCGGGTGAAAGCCCTGCCCGCTCCTGCAGTTCGCGCAGGTCGCGGAAGGGTCCGCCCGCCTCGCGCGCGGCAAGGATCCGCGCCGCTGCGGCTTCGGGGAACCCGTCGACCTGGCGCAGCCCCAGGCGCAGCGCGATTGCCCCGCCTGCTTCCTCCAGCGTGCAGTCCCACCCGCTGGCATTCACGTCCACCGGCAGCACCTGCACCCCGTGTTCGCGCGCATCGCGGACGATCTGGGCCGGGGCATAGAAGCCCATCGGCTGCGAATTGAGCAGGCCGCAGGCAAAGGCCGCCGGATAGTGGCATTTCAGCCAGGCCGAGACATAGACCAGCAGGGCAAAGCTGGCCGCGTGGCTTTCCGGGAAACCGTATTCGCCGAAGCCCTTGATCTGGTTGAAGCAGCGCGCGGCGAATTCGGGATCGTAGCCGCGCGCGATCATGCGGCCGACCATCATTTCCTCAAGCTCCGCCACCATGCCCCGGCTGCGGAAGGTCGCCATCGACTTGCGCAGGCGATTGGCCTCGGCACCGGAAAACTTCGCGGCATCCAGCGCGATCTTCATCGCCTGTTCCTGGAAGATCGGCACGCCCAGCGTGCGGCCGAGGATCGAGGTGAGTTCATCCGGCGGACCGAATGCCGGACCGGGAGCCGGAATTTCCACCTTTTCCGCGCCGCGCCGCCGCTTCAGGTAGGGATGGACCATGTCACCCTGGATCGGCCCGGGGCGGACAATGGCCACCTCGATGACAAGATCGTAGAAGCAGCGCGGGCGCAGACGCGGCAGCATGTTCATCTGCGCGCGGCTCTCCACCTGGAACACGCCGAGCGAATCCCCCCTGCACAGCATGTCGTAAACCGCAGGATCCTCGCGCGGGACCGTGGCCAGCGTCAGGTCCTGCCCGTGATGGCCGCGCAGCAGGTCAAGGCACTTGCGGATGCAGGTGAGCATCCCCAGCGCCAGAACATCGACCTTGAGGATGCCGAGCGCGTCGATATCGTCCTTGTCCCACTCGATGAAGCTGCGCTCGGGCATGGCGCCGTTGCCGATCGGCACGGTTTCGGTCAGCGGGCCCTGCGTCAGGATGAAACCGCCCACATGCTGGGAAAGGTGGCGCGGCATGCCGATCATCTGCTCGGTCAGGGCCAGCACCCGCCGCAGGTGCGGATCGTTGAGGTCCACCCCGGTTTCCGCCGCGACGTGATCCTCGTTCACCCGCCGGCCGTATCCACCCCATACCGTGCGGGCGAGCGCACCGGTAACGTCCTCGCTCAGCCCCATCGCCTTGCCCACTTCGCGGATCGCCATGCGCGGGCGGTAATGGATCACCGTGGCGCACAGGCCGGCGCGGTGGCGGCCATAGCGCTGGTAGATGTACTGGATCACCTCCTCGCGCCGCTCATGCTCGAAATCGACGTCGATGTCGGGCGGCTCGTTGCGATCCTCGGAAATGAAGCGGTCGAACAGCAGGGCATGGCGCGCCGGATCGACCGCGGTGATTTCCAGCACATAGCACACCGCCGAATTGGCCGCCGAGCCGCGCCCCTGGCAAAGGATCGGCGGATCCTGGGCACGCGCGAAATCGACGATGTCCTTGATCGTCAGGAAATAGCGGGCCAGGTCCAGCTTGCCGATCAGTGCCAGTTCGCGCTCCAGCGCGGTGCGCACATCTTCCGGCAGGCCGTGGGGATAGCGGTGCCCCGCGCCTTGCCATGTCAGCCGTTCAAGGTGCTGCTGCGGGGAAAAGCCATCGGGGCAGCTTTCCTCGGGATATTCGTAGCGCAGTTCGTCAAGGCTGAAGCGGCAGGCATCGGCCAGTTCGCGCGCCGCAGCAATGGCATGGGGCCAGCGCGCGAAAAGGCGGCACATCTCCTGCGGCGATTTCAGGTGCCGTTCGCCATTGGCCTCAAGCAGGTAGCCGGCCCGGGCCACGGTGGTCTTGTGGCGGATGGCCGTCATCACATCATGCAGCGGGCGACGATCGGGGGCGTGGTAAAGCACGTCGTTGGTCGCCAGGATCGACAGGCCGTGGGCACCGGCCAGCGCATCGAGCGTGGCGATACGGGCGGCATCGTTGCCGGCGTAAAGATAGCTGGCCGCAATATGGCGCAGGCCCGGCAGGCAGGCGCACAGGTGGGGGAGCAGCGTGGCGATCGGGGCGGTAAGCAGCGCGCCCTCCCGCGGCGAAGATGCCTGTGCAAAGGCGATGACATTGCCCGCCACTTCCACGGTCAGTTCCGTCGAAAGATCGCGCGGCGGCACCAGCACGAGGTGCAGGCCGGCCGAATGACCGGCCAGCATCGCCAGGGTAATCTGGCACACGCCCTTGTCCTGCCATTCGCCATCGGGCGTCGCCATGCGCCCGGCAGAGATCAGGCGGCACAGGCGGCCATAGGCCTTGCGATCCTGCGGATAGGCAAGGAAGACCAGCCCCTCCACCGTCTCGATCCGGCAGCCGATCACCGGGGTCAGGCCCAGCGCCTTTGCCTCGGTATGGATACGCACGACGCCGGCCATCGAATTGACATCGGCGATGCCCAGCGCATCGTAGCCCAGCGTACGGGCCGTGGTGACGAGGTCCACGGCATCGGAGGCTCCGCGCAGGAAGGAAAAGCAGCTCGCCAGCCCCAGCTCGACAAAGGGTGCGCGCGCAGGCGGCGGCAGGCCGGCAGGATCGGCACGGCGGCGTTCAGGCGTGAGCGGCGCTTCGGGCATCAGGCGCAAAGCCCCTGCAGGAACCATTCGGGAGCCCCGCCGCGCCCGTCTCCGGCAATACCGGAGCGATAGATCCAGTAACGGCGGCCCCGGTCGTCCTCGATGCGGTAATAGTCGCGCAGGCGCGCGCTGGAGCGTTCCCGCCACCATTCCGGCGCAATGCGCTCCGGCCCTTCGACACGGGCAATCTCGTGCAGGTTGCCGCGCCAGCGGAAACGGCGGGGCAGGCCATCGGGCGTGGCATAGAGCACGGCAATCGCCTCCGCCCGGTCAAACAGCATCAGCGGGCGGGCATGGAAGGCGAATTCGCCCTGGCTGGCAGGCTGCGGCCCCAGGGGTGCTTCCCAGCGCTGGGCACGCTCGGGGATGTGGCTGGCCTGGCTCACCGGCCGCCGCACCGCCTCTGCGCCAAGCCGCACGACAAGCCGGTCGATACAGGCGGCAAGGCTGGTGCCGTTGTTCTCGCTGGCGGCATCGAAATCGGCCTGCGACAGGGCCAGCGGTTCGCACCATGGCGCGCGCAGGCGGACCATCTCGATCCCGAAACCGGCTTCGACATCGTCAAGCCGCGCCGCGAACAGGCGCAGGATATGGGCCGCATCCCGGCTTGCCGAGGCGAGTTCCAGGCGTCGCACCAGCACTTCCCCATCGACGCGCCACAGCCCCGCCTCAAGCCGCCGCGCGCCCTGCCCGCGCCCTTCGAGCAGGCGGGCCATGTCTGCGGCCAGATCGGCCATCACCCGGTCCAGCAGGTCGCGGTGGCGGATCGGTTCCATCAGGCGGCGCTGGACCAGCGGCACGTCATGGGCGATCACCGGCAGCAGCGGCTCGGGCAGCCTGCCTTGCAACTGGTCCAGCCTGACCAGCGGGTTGGCCGCCGGGGCGTGCCGGTTGCGGAAACGCCGCGCCAGCGCCGCGCGCGCCACGCCGCCCAGCTCGCCCACCCGCTTGAGGCCAAGGCGGCGCAGCAGCAGCAGGACATCCGGATCGAGGCGGAGCGCGGCGACCGGCAGTTCGTCAAGGCTGTCGCCCGGCTGGAGCACTGCCCCGGCAGGCCCGAAATGGGCCATGGCCCAGGCCGCCCCGGCGGTAGGAGCGATCGCCGCGCGCGCAGCCAGCCCCCGGCCGTCGAGCCGCGCAGCAACATCGGCAAGCAAGGCCGCCTCTCCGCCGAACAGGTGCGATACGCCGGTCACGTCCACCACCAGCCCGTCAGGCGGATCGAGCGCGCTCCACGGCCCCCAGCGCTGCGCCCAGAGCGCCAGGCGTTCAAGGAAGGCCAGGTCGCCCGCCGGATCGGCAGGACTGGTCATCAGCGCAGGGCAGATCGCCCGGGCATCGGCCAGCAGGGCTTCGGGCCGCGCGCCGGCCTCCAGCGCCGCCGCGTTCACCGCCGCGATGCGCGGGCCGTGGGCGGTTTCGGCAATCAGGGCATGGGGAAGCGCATCGGGCCCTTCCCCCCGGCGGCAGGCCTCAGCCAGTCGCCAGCGATCGATCGCCAGGCTGGTGCACCAGATCGACAGGATGCGGCGGGCAGGCTTTGAGCGCTCCTCCTTCATGGCGCAGGATCCATTCTCCGGGGGGATGATTGCGCGCGCGGAACAGTTCGGCGTGCCATGCCGGCTCGCCGGGCGCGCGCGGGTTGCGTTGCGGCAGGGACGATCGCGCCGACTTCGCCTGCCAGCGCATCCGGGCCGAGCCAAGATCGCGCCCGGCCTGCGTGCGAATGAGCCACAGGGGAACCCCGTGCCGCTCCACCGCAAGGCTCAGCCGGCGCGAGGCGGTGAAATCGAGCGAGCGGGGATTGCCCGCGATCTCGCCGATGACGAAGGCCAGGTCGCGGCAGCGCAGGCCTTCCTCGATGGCGAAAAGCGCATCCTCGGGACTGGCGGCGCTGACATGGACCAGCCGGTGGCGCAGTTCGCGCGGCAGTCCCGGGCGATAGGGGCGGCCCGAAAGGCGGATCGCCGCCTTGTCCTGAACCCACAGCCAGCTTCGTTCATCGGGCGTGTCTGCTGCCGGATCACGCAGGGCATCGCGCAGGTGGTCCTGTGCGAAGGCCAGCGCCAGCGCCGCCCCCGCGCCATCGCCGGCGGGTGCGAAAACCTCGGCATGCAGGGCCGGCTGGCCAAGCCCGGGGCGCCACTGCGCCGCCTGGGCGGCGGAAAGGGAATGAAGGGCGGTCATGTCGAATCGTTCCTATGTTCTATTTATGTTCTCATCAGGCGCGATTCGCAATTCCTCCTTTCGTCCGCATGAAAAAAGGGCCGCCCCGGCAGGAGCGGCCCCAGTTTCAGGATGACGGTGCCTGTCAATCCACGCCGGGCATCGGCGGAACCGAAGTCGGCGGTGCGTCCGGATCGTCCTCATGCACTTCCACGACACCCCGGCCGACATGGCTGTGGTGGCGGCTGTAAAGGAAGTAGATCGCCAGCCCCAGAACGGCCCAGCCCAGGAACAGGGTCAGGGTGTAATGGTCGAGGCTGAAGAACAGGTAGAGACAGCCCACGATCGCCAACGGAGCCACCAGCATGACCGCCGGCGTGCGGAACGGACGATGCCGCGACGGATCGGTCCGGCGCAGAACGAGCACGGCAATGGCCACCATGGCAAAGGCGAACAGCGTGCCCGAGTTCGAAATGTCCGCCAGCGCGCCCACCGGGAACAGTGCGGCGAACAGGGCGACGAACACGCCGGTGATCATCGTGACCACGTGCGGCGTCTTATACTTCGGATGGATGCGCGAGAGCGCCTCGGGCAGCAGGCCGTCGCGGCTCATGACGAAGAAGATGCGGGTCTGGCCGAACATCATCATCAGCACGACCGAAGGCAGGGCCAGGCCGGCGGCAAGGCCGACAAGGTTGCCGATTTCCTTCCAGCCGATCTCGCGCAGGGTCCAGGCAAGCGCTTCCTTCGAGCAGACCACCGCATCGTTGGCGATGCTGGCGCAGGCCGCGGCCATGGCCGTGGCATCACCCGGGGCAATGCCCTTGCCATTGGCATCGAGCAGCGGCTGCGCGCCCACCGTGCCGATGACGCCAGAGGCGACCAGCAGGTAGAAGATCGTGCAGATGGCAAGGCTGCCGATCAGGCCGATCGGCATGTTGCGCTGCGGGTTCTTGGTCTCTTCCGCCGCGGTCGAAACCGCATCGAAGCCGACATAGGCGAAGAAGATCGACGCCGCCGCCGCCGAAATGCCGCCGAAGCCGAGCGGTGCGAACGGCTCGAAGTTCTCGGCATTCATCACCGGCACGGCCAGCACGACGAAAGCCGTCAGCGCGGTGATCTTCACCACCACCAGCACGGCGTTGACGAAGGCGCTTTCCTTGGTGCCGATGATCAGCAGCCAGGTAACCAGCAGGGCGATGACGAAAGCCGGCAGGTTGATATAGCCGCCCACCTCGATGGCCGAAGCCAGTTCAGGCGAAGGCGCCGCGCCGAAGGCCAGCTTGATGTGCGCGATCAGGGCATTGGCGTTGACCACTTCCTGCGGCAACCCGATCCCCAGGTATTCGCGCAAGAGCCCGACGAAATAGCCGGACCACCCCACCGAAACGGCCCCCGCCGCAACCGCATATTCCAGCACCAGCGCCCAGCCGACCATCCAGGCCAGCAGTTCGCCCATCACGGCATAGCTGTAGGTATAGGCGGAGCCGGAAACCGGCACCATCGAGGCCATTTCGGCATAGCACAGCGCGGCAACGGCACAGACGACGCCGGCAATCACAAAGCTGAGCATCATGCCCGGCCCGGCCTTCTGCGCGGCTTCGGCGGTCAGCACGAAGATACCCGTACCGATGATCGCGCCGACACCGAGCATGGTAAGCTGGAACGCCCCCAGCGAGCGGTGCAGCGATTTCTTTTCTGCCGTCGCCAGAATGGCGTCCAGCGGTTTAACTCGACCGAACATGCGGTTCTCCCCAAAGTCGTTGCCCGCGAAACTAGCGGCGCAGAGCCACTTGGCAAGCAGGAAACACGTGCATTCCCCAGCATGGTTGCCCGCTGGTGCCGGGCACAAGATCCTGTCCTACAGGCGGGAATTGTGGCTATGGTCCCTCATGCCCCCTCGCCCGGCCCGCTTGCCCAGGTTCAAGACCCCCGCAAAACCGGAAGCCTGTGGCCCGATCGGCGGCATTTTTTATTTTCTTCCGCCGGTTTCACCGCCCGATCAGCGCGAAACTCCCGGAATTCCGAGCCTCCTGCAGGTTCACGCGAGGTTTACACCGTGTCAACTGTGTCAACCTCAAGCCCTGATCCGGCCAGCCTCCCGGTGCTGGCGCTCCGCCGCATTCGCGCCTAAAAGGACCGTCATGTCATCGACTTTCCAGCTCGACACCGCGACCAGTCGCGCCAATCCAACCCCCGCGCCGATGAAGCGCCTGACTGTTCCCGCGCTGCGCAAGCGCAAGGTGGACGGGGTCACGGCCGAGCCCATCGTGGTGCTGACCGCCTATACCGCGCGGCAGGCGCAGCTGCTCGATGCCCATTGCGACATGCTGCTGGTTGGCGACAGCCTGGGACAGGTGATCTACGGCCTGCCCTCCAGCGTCCCGGTGACGCTGGACATGATGGCGGCGCACGGCGCGGCAGTGGTGCGCGGATCGTACCATTCGGTGGTTATCGTCGATATGCCCTTCGGCTCCTACGAAGCCTCGCCCCGGCAGGCTTTCGAAAGCGCATCGCGGCTGCTCAAGGAAACGGGCTGCGCGGGCGTGAAGCTGGAAGGCGGAGAGGCGATGGCGCCGACGGTCGAATTCCTGGTCCAGCGCGGCATTCCGGTGGTCGGCCATGTCGGCCTGACACCGCAGGCAGTCAACGTGCTGGGCGGCTACAACGCGCGCGGGCGCAGCGAGGCGGAAGCGAAGAAGATCGTCGCCGATGCCCGGGCCCTCGATCGCGCCGGAGCCTTCGCCGTGGTCGTCGAAGGGGTGGTCGAACCCATCGCCATCGAGGTCACTCGCGCAATCTCCTGCCCCACCATCGGCATCGGCGCATCGGCACAATGCGACGGCCAGGTGCTCGTCACCGATGACATGCTGGGCATGTTCGAAAGGGTCCCGCGCTTCGTGAAGCGCTACGAGGAAATTGCCGGGACCATATCGGCCGCAGCAGAACGTTATGCCGGCGAAGTTCGTGCACGGAACTTTCCGGGGGTTGAGCAAACCTACCAGCCGAAGTAGTCCGCCGCGTCCAACTCCAACACCAGAGGCCCGCCTTGCTCCGTTTCTACAAGGGATCCATCCTTTTCACCCTCGTCTGCCTCGGGCTCGGCGCATGGTATGGCTGGGAACTGCACGGCACGATGAGCGGCATGCTCGGGCTGCTGTGGATCGTCTTCGTCCTGTCGATCCTCGAAATCTCGCTGTCCTTCGACAACGCCGTGGTCAACGCCACCGTGCTGCAAGAGATGGACGAGGTATGGCAGCGCCGCTTCCTCACCTGGGGCATGGTCATCGCCGTGTTCGGCATGCGCATCGTCTTTCCGCTGGCCATCGTGGCGATTGCTGCCGGACTGGGGCCGGTCGATGCGGTGCAGCTCTCGCTCAACGATCCCAAGCGCTATGAGGAAATCGTCTCCAGCGCGCACGTCGGCATCGCCGGATTTGGCGGCGCCTTCCTCGCCATGGTCGGCCTCACCTTCTTCTTCGATTCCGACAAGGAAGTGCACTGGATCCACTGGCTGGAAAGCCGCCTCAGCCGCTTTTCCAGCATCAAGGCGCTGGAAATCGCGCTGCTGCTGATCGTGTTCTACCTGATCTCGCTGCTGCTCGACGATGCCGAGGCGCTGACCTTCATGGTCGCCGGCACGATGGGGCTGGTCAGCTTCATCGCCGTGGAAGCGATCGGCACGATCATGGAAATGCGCGAGGAAGCGCACCGGGCCGCAGGGGCAGTCGTCCGTTCGGGCCTTGGCGGGTTCCTCTATCTCAACGTGCTCGACGCCTCGTTCAGCTTCGACGGCGTGATCGGCGCCTTCGCCCTGTCCAACAACATGATCGTGATCGCGCTGGGCCTCAGCATCGGTGCCATGTTCGTGCGTTCGATGACGATCATGCTTGTCCAGAAGGGCACGCTGGCGGAATACCGCTATCTTGAACACGGTGCCTTCTGGGCCATCATCGCGCTGGGCGGGATCATGCTCGCTTCGGCCCGGTTCCATATTCCCGAAGCCATCACCGGTCTGATCGGTGCCGCGCTGATCGGGCTGTCACTGTGGTGGTCGGTCCGGCACAACCGCAAGGAGCATCAGGCCGCCGCCTGATCAGGGGCGAGCGGCCCGGCGGCTGAGCGCTTCAGCCAGTTCGGGCTCCTGCTTGCGCGCCTTGAGCGCAAGGGCCAGGGCCTGTGACGCGACCGGGCTCGACGGCTGGAGCGAAAGCGCCTCGCGCGCAACCTTCTCTGCCGCCGCGCCATCGCCAAGCCGCAGCAGCGCATAGCTGAGGTCTGCCAGCAGCCGGACATCGCGGGCACCGTTGCCGCTGCGCAGGTTGTCCAGCAGCAGGCGCGCCTTGCCCCAGTCCCCGGTCGACGCCGCGTAGTCGGCCGCGAAGCGGATAGCGGTCGGGCTCTGGGGATGGGTCGAGAGATAGGCTGCAACCATCTGCGCGCCAAGCTCGCGCTGGCCCGCTCGCGTGGCGGAAAGGACCATGCGGATCAGCAGGGGCCCATCGCTGCGCACCCGCGCCGCTTCGGCATAGCGCTCTGCGGCCAAGGGCCAGTTGCCGGCAGCGAAGTAGGCATCGCCGGCCAGCGCATCGGCAGAGGCCATGCCCGGCCAGTCACCGCGCAGGCGTTCGGCCAGGCCAATGCCTTCCGGTGCCGCGCCGCCGTGCAGGGCCATACGGATGCGCGAAGCCGCGATATCGGCGGCACCCCCTTTGGCTGCGCCGATGTCGAACGCCGGCGCCAGGCCGCCATTGCCGACCGCCGCTGCGCGATCGAGCAGCGGAGCTGCCGCGGTCCGATCGCCAAGGTCTTCATAGGCGCGGGCCACCAGGGTCAGCAGATAGGGCGAGGCCGAGGGATGCCCTGCCCGCGCAGCGAACCGCTCGATCACCTGCTTCTGCTGCCCGGCCTCGTAAAGCGACCGCGCCAGCAGCTCCTGCGCCACCTCGTTCTGCGGCTGGATCTCGACAAGCCGCCGGAAGGACTCAATGGCGAGGTTGGCATTGCCGCTCTGAAGATCGATCACGCCCGACAGCAGCAGCGCCGAGGGCATGGCGGCTATCCCCTTGCCCAGCCGGTTCAGCTTGGCCCTGGCCAATGACATGTTGCCAGCCCGCGCGGCGAGCACCGCCTGAAGGTAATGCGCGCGCGGCTCTGCCACGCCAAGGTCCAGCATCTTGCGGGTTACCGCCAGCATCTGGCGATAGCGGCCCAGCTCACCCAGCGTCGCGGCGAAATCGCCCAGGATGACGCCATCGTTGGGGGCCTTGAGCAAGGCGGCCTCGAACCATTGCAGGGCGGGCTCCGGGCCAAACTGCTCGCGGATCGCCAATGCCCGGAAGCCCAGCCCGCGAACGCTGCCGGGATCTGCGGCAAGCGCCCGATCTGCTGCCGCGATGCCGTCAGCCTGGTTGCCCATGCGATAGCGCAGCTGGGCAATGTCGATCCAGACATCGGCATTGCCGCCATCGAGGGTGAGAGCCTTGTCCAGCACGCCTGCCGCATCGGCAAGCTTGCCCTCGGCCATGTCGAGCCGCGCCAGCACGCGCAGGCCCTGCACGGCATCGCCGGCGGCGAACTGTCCCGGGCCAAGCCACTCGCGCGCCTTGTCCCTCCGGCCCTGAAGCAACATGGCCTCACCCATGCCTACGGCCAGCCTTTGCCGGTCCGCACCCTGCGACTGGGCTTCCTTCAACGCGATCTCCGCAGCGATCCCGTCGCCCCGCGCCAGTGCCCCGCGCGCCTTGGCGAGCGCCGCATCGGCGTTCGATCCACCAGCAGCCCCGGGTGCCGCAAGGACGAGCGCCACTGCCGCGGCAATGCCGCCCACCAGCCCCACCCTGCCGCGCTGGCTAGGCCTGCAGGTCATACTGCTTGAGCAGGTCATACAAGGTCGGCCGGCTGATCCCCAGCAGCTTGGCGGTGCTGGAGATGTTGCCCTCGCTTCGGGCAAGGGCATGGCGGATCATCTTGCGGTCGCTGAGCTCGCGCGCGGACTTGAGGTTAAGCGCGCTCACCTCGTCGCCGGAGCCCGGAAGGTCCAGGTCGGCAGCGCCAACCAGCTTGCCATCGGCCATGATCACCGCGCGCTTCACCCGGTTCTCAAGCTCACGGACATTGCCCGGCCAGGCCCAGCTGTCGATCGCCGCCAGCGCATCGGGGGCAAAGCCCTTGACCTGCGGGTTCATCTCGCGGGCGAAGCGCGTCAGGAAGGCCTTGGCCAGCAGGGTCGGATCACCGGGCCGGTCGGCAAGGCTGGGGATCTTCACGACGATCTCGGCCAGGCGGTAGTAGAGGTCCTCGCGGAAGCGCCCATCGGCGATCATCGCCTCGAGGTTCTGGTGCGTGGCACAGACAATGCGCGTGTTGACCGGGATCGAGGTGCGCCCGCCGATCCGTTCGATCACCCGCTCTTGCAGGAAGCGCAGCAGCTTCACCTGCAGGGGCAGCGGAATGTCACCCACCTCGTCAAGGAACAGGGTG
This sequence comes from Novosphingobium sp. TH158, assembly GCF_002855555.1. Taxonomy (NCBI): domain Bacteria; kingdom Pseudomonadati; phylum Pseudomonadota; class Alphaproteobacteria; order Sphingomonadales; family Sphingomonadaceae; genus Novosphingobium; species Novosphingobium sp. TH158. Next base: position 645,922 of record NZ_PKRT01000001.1, read on the forward strand.
CCGCCATCGGCCATCTCGATCTTGCCCTCGGTGGTCTTGACCGCGCCGGTAAACGCGCCCTTCTCATGTCCGAACAGCTCGCTCTCAAGCAGGTTCTCCGGGATCGCGGCGCAGTTGATCGCCACGAATGCGCCCTTCGCGCGGTCGCTTGCCTCGTGCAGGCCTCGGGCGAGCAGCTCCTTGCCTGTTCCGCTTGCCCCCAGCAGCATGACCGAGACATTGGTGTTGGCTACACGCTCTATCGTGCGCGCCACACGGACCATCTCCGGGGCGGCTGTGAGCATCCGGCCAAGCACCTTGTGTTCATCCCCCGCGCTGGCGGCGAGCCTGCGGTTCTCCGCCTCGATCTGGAACAGCTGCCAGGCGCGCCGAACGATCAGACCGATCGAATCGATGTCGAGCGGCTTCTGGTAAAAGTCATAGGCTCCGCGAGCGATCGCCTGCAGCGCCGATTCCCGAGCGCCATGCCCGCTGGCGACGATCACCTTGGTATCGGGCTTGATCGCCATGATCTCGTCCAGCACGGCAAAGCCTTCGCTGGTTCCGTCCGGATCGGGCGGCAACCCCAGGTCAAGCGTCACGACCGGCGGCTCCTCGGCCCGCAAGGCCGCCAGTGCCGAGGCCCGGTCCCCGGCAATGATCACGTCGAAATCGGGATAGGCCCACTTCAGCTGGGCCTGCAGCCCCGCATCATCCTCGACGATCAGCAACTTGGGTTTCTCTTCGGGCATTCAGGCGACTTTCCGGTTGGTCGTTTGCAGGTTGGACAAGTGATCCGCTGTCGTGGCGAGCGGCAGGTGGATGATGAAACGGGTTCCCAGCCCTTCGCGGCTCTCGACATCAAGGCGGCCCTTGGCTGCACGAACAAGGTCGCGCGCTTCGCAGGCGCCGATGCCGAAGCCGTCCGGCTTGGATGAAGCGAACGGCTTGAACAGGCGGCTGCGGACGAATTCGGGGCTCATGCCCACGCCGGAATCGACAATCTCGATCCGCACGCCCAGGCCGTCGCAGGTCTGGTCGATGAATACCGGCGTTCCCTGCTGGCTGGCATCGACCGCATTCTGCACAAGGTGGATCAGCGCCTGCTCCAGCGCCTCGCGACTGGCCGCGATCTCGCCTCCCTGCCGCTGCACAATGGTAACGGGATGGCGGCCATCGAACTGTGCGACCACATGATTGACCAGCTCGGCGACGTTGAACCGGTCAACCCGCTCGGGCGCGCCGGTGCCGTAACGCGAAAGGCGCGCGATCAGACCGGTCAGCTTGTCGGTGGAGCTGCGCAGGGTGACGAGCATGTCCGCCCGGAAATCGGGGTTGTCGGCATGAAGCTCGGCATTGCGGGCCAGCAGTCCGAACTGGCTCGCCAGGTTCTTGATGTCATGCATGACAAAGGCGATGCGCCGGTTGAACTCGTCAAACCGTGCCGCCTCGACCAGCGCGTCCTGGCTGGCATGCTCGGCAAGGGTGGTGGCAAGGTGCTGGCCGACGACGCGCAGCAGGTCGAAGTCTTCCCAGTCGAGCGAACGACGGTGCGGCGGACGGGCGAGGACGACAACGCCGACAAGCCTGCCATAGTGCAGCAATGGCACCAGTGCCCAGGCCTGATCTGCGCTGTGCAGCCAATCGGGGATGGCACCTGCTTCGCCCTGATGGTCGTCTCCCGCGCGGACTGCATCAAGCTCGACGATGAAGCCGGTGCGCTCAAGAAAGTGCGCGCCCTCTGCCGGCATGGCGACGGCGGGAACCTCTATCGCCGGCCACTGCCAGCGGCTGGACAGGACGAGATCGCCCCCTTCGTCCGGCACCAGCAGCAGGCCGGCCTCGCTGTCGGTGATCTGGGAAAGGGCCTGCACGGCGCGCTGTTCGAGCGGCGGCGCATTCTCGCCGCTGCGCCCGATGGTTCCGGCAAATCGTAGCCACTCGGAACGGTAGTCATAGCGGTGGCGGAAGAAATGCTTGGTCAGTGTCACCTTCAGCCAACCGCGCAGGCGCTTGGACGGCACCAGCATGAGCGCCAGCGTTGAGGCGGCGATGAACAGGCCGAACTGCAGAAGGCTGGCATAGGCGGGACCGACGAGGTGGACCAGCTCCGAGCCCACCAGCATCATGCCGAGATAGCCGGCAATCCCGATCAGTGCCGCAGACTGGAAGGCGATCGTGCGCGATGGGCTGAAGTGCAACTCGTCGCGGCGCTTGGCCAATGCCGGCAGCAGCAGCAGGGCTCCCGCCGCCAGCGCCAGCCCGCGCAATGCGCCGAGTGCATGCGGCCAGTCACCGCTGAGCCAGGCGACGGTGTAGAGGTTGAGGTCGTAGATCCACAGGATCGCCAGCCCGGCCGCCGGCCAGCGCAGGGCAAGCCGCGCCTGTTTTGATGCGCCGCTATAGAGGTTGTGGAGCAGCACCAGACCGCCAATGGTGAAGATCAGCCGGAAGCTGACCATGATTTCGAACACCTGCGGCTGAGAAAAAAGCCCGCGCAGGGGCCGATGCAGCGCCACCAGCAGCGCGCCCTCGATCAGCTCCACCGCCGCAAGCACGGCCACCACGGGCCGCACCTGCTTGATCAGCAGGTCGCGACCGTCGACAGCGAACAGCTTCCAGACGACGTAAAGCCAGGCAAGGTTGCGCAGTGTTTCGGCGAAATAGGTGCCCGCGCTTTCCGTCCCGGTCGCCCCTGCCGTAATCGCCCAGGAAACGCTGAGCGCCAGGGCAATCACCGTCGCAAGCCCTGCTGGCCCCAGCTTGTGCCGCCGGGGCATCAGCCAGAACGCCATGCCGGCCGAGGCGCAGGCCCCGGCCAGATGCGTCATCGCCGCAAGGACAGACCAGCCCGCCACCGCGCGCTCAGCGAGCCCCTTCGTGCCACAGCACGACACGCAGGGTCTGCAGCAGGATCAGCAGGTCGAGGAACGGCGTATAGTTCTTGGCGTAATAGAGATCGTATTCGAGCTTGTGCCGCGAATCCTCGAGGTTTGCGCCATAGGGATAATTGATCTGCGCCCAACCGGTGATACCCGGCTTCACCATGTGCCGTTCGGCATAATAGGGCAGCTTTTCCTCAAGGTCGGAGACGAATTCGGGCCGTTCGGGACGCGGACCGACGAAGCTCATCTCGCCCTTCAGCACGCTCCAGGTCTGGGGCAGTTCGTCGATCCGGACCTTGCGGATGAAGCGACCGACGCGGGTGACGCGCGGGTCGTTTTGCTGCGCGAACTGGGCGCCGTTGACCTCGGCATCGGTCCGCATCGAGCGCAGCTTGATGAGATCGAAGTGCTGACCGTACAGCCCCACGCGGGTCTGGCGGAAGAAGGCCGGCCCCTTGCTGTCCAGCTTCACGATGATGGCAAACAACGCAATGATCGGCGCCGTGAGCACCAGCAGCAGGGTGCTGGCAGCGATATCGAACACGCGTTTTGCCGCGCTGGAGACGGCGCGGCCAGAGGAGAACCCGTCCGAAAAGATCAGCCAGCTGGGGTTGACCGTGTCGAGATCGACGCGGCCCGTCTCGCGCTCGATGAAGCTGGAGAAGTCATTGACGTGAACGCCGGCGGTTTTCATCCGCAGCAGGTCTTGTAGCGGCAGCGAATTGCGCCGTTCTTCCAGCGCCAGCACCACCTCGCTGACGCCAAGATTTTCAACAAAGCGCTTGAGGTTGTGGATGGCGCTGCGGTTGATCGCTTCCTCGACCGTGTGCGGGCCGTCGCTCATGCCGATGTAGCCGACAATGACAAAGCCCGATTCCGGCCGTTCCCCCAGCTTGCGCAGCCGGTCTGCCCGGTTGCCGGCCCCCAGCACGAGCACGCGGCGGCGAAAGGCCGATGCGCCAAGGAAACCGCCGATAACCAAGCGGTTCGCGATAAGGAAAACGATCGCCAGCGCCATTGCGTAGGCAAGGACCGAGCGCCAGAAATGCGCGCCGCCGCTTATCCAGTCGACGAACGACAAGGCGATCACGCCGAGCGAGATGGCCACCAGCAGCCGCGCCGTGGCATAGCGCATGGAGCGCAGGCTCTCTGCGCCGAATACGCCGACGGAGATCATCACCGTGATCATCACCCCGGCAAAGGCCGCGAGAAGTCCGGCGCGATCAGCGGTGGAGCCGATGTCGATGCCGATCTGGTCGGCACGCAGCCGCCAGGCGAGTTCTCCCGCCAGCCCCAGCAGGCCAAGGTCGAACAACCCCAGCAACAGCACGGCGTGCGGAATGTAATGCTTGAACAAGCGGATCATTCCACCCGGATAGCGCCAAGGGGTAAAATGTCGGTAAAGCTGACAGTGACCGCGGCCGGGCAAATCGCTGGATTTTCGTCACTTCGCGTGGGGCGCCGGTGAAGATTGTCGGAAGTCCTTACATCGCGGCGAATTGGTGAATCACCACGCTAAACCCTCTCTTAACCATGTTGCGCGGCCAAGGCTTAACCTCGCGCAGCTAATGCGGGGGTCCATGAAGGAGCTGCTCGAATCGATTCCGGTGCCGCCCAAGATGTACCGCCATTTCGCGGTCATCACGGTCGTCATCACCGCCTGCATTGCGGTCTTCGCCGATGGCGAGCGCCGCGAGGCGATTGGTGCGGAATTGAAAGCCGAACAGCAGCAGGCAGCCCTTCGGCAGGCCGAGGCCGATACCCTCGGCCCTCGCAAGATCCATCTCGAACCCAGCCCCAAAGCCAGCACGGGCAGCGGTTTTGGCACTGAGGGGCCAGTGGATCCCGGCGGCGAAAACCTCGGCGCTCCGGAACCGATGCCCACAAGAGGCACGGCGACACGGATCAATCCCTACGCCGCATCCAGTATGCCGCCGGGCTTCGTGCCGGGTGCGCGCAAGCTTCCCGGCCCCAGCGTCGGCCCGGCCTGGAAACGGCCGGTTCAGCAGCCGACTGCGGCAGACCTCGAAAAGATCCGCCGCGCGGGCGAGGAACGCGGCGGAGCGGCAACCCCCGCCAACCAGTAAGCCGGCCAGAAGGTCAAAAGCACTCGCGAGCGAGGTAAGACCGCGCGTCGGCACCGATCAGCGCCGCGTGGCCATAGTTCGGGTGATCGATCACCACCATCGCCTGCCCTTCCCCGCTTTTCCAGGCAGCAATGGCCGACGGCGTGAAATCGAAATGGAGGAAGTGCACTGCACTTGCCTTGCCATCGCTTTCGCGGGTGCGCTCGACATCGCCTTCTGGGCGGGCACGGATCGTCTCGCCGCCTACCTGCAGAGCAATGTGATCTTCGACGCCGCCGATGGTGCGGAGGAAGGCGTCGCGCTTCACCGGGTCTGCGACCTCGAAAAGCAGGGTAGCGGTCAATTCGCTGCCCTTGGGGACCATCGGATCATAAGCGGCGATCTCGTCGGGGACCTGTGCTTCGCCTCCCTTTTCGATGCGCAGCATTTCCTGGATCTGCAGCCACATCGAATCCCAGGTTTCGAACATGATCGTCGCGTTCGGACCCACCGCGAGCCGGGTCAGCTTCTTGCGAAGGATCGCTTCCTGCCGCTTGTCGGCGCGGATCGTTTCGTACTGGTCTAGCGGCATGATGTCTGCCGCGGTGATGGAGCGGTTCTCACGTGACATATGCTTACAATCCATAGGCTTTGGCCATCACCTCGATGGGGTGGCCGATACGGTCGGGGGGAGTCTGGCCGTTTGCTTCGATCACCTGGCGCAGGTGCGGTCCGGCAAGCGGGCATTCGCTGACAATGATGTCCGGATCGCCTTTTACCAGATTGCGGGCGGCGGGCTTGCCCACCTTGACCGCGGTATCGAAGTTCTCGGCGAAAATGCCCCACTTGCCACCATGGCCGGAACAACGCTCGGTCAGGGCCGGCGTGGCTCCGGGGATCAGCTTGAGCATCTCCATCGCCTTCGGCCCCATGTTCTGGGCGCGGGCGTGGCAGGCGAAATGGACGGCGATAGACGCGGGCATTTCCTCGATCGGGGCAAGCCCCGTCTCCTTGGAAAGGGCGACGATATATTCGCTGACGTCGAAGGTGTGACGCGAAAGCGTCTTCACGTTCTCGTTCTCGGGCTCGATCAGCGGCCATTCGAACTTGAGCATCAGGGCGCAGGACGTGGTCAGCGGCACGACGTCCCAGCCATCCTCGACCATCGGGGCAAAGTGCGCCGAGATCCGCTGCGAGGCGTTGGAAACACCCTTCATGTCGCCGTTCTCGAACAGCGGCATGCCACAGCAGTCCGGATGCTCGATCCGCACCTTTACGCCGTTGTGCGCCAGCACCTTGACCAGGGCGAGACCCGGCGTGGCATCGTTGAATTCGTCATGACAGCCAGCATAGATCGCCACCTTCTTGCCGAAAGCGGGACCATCGGGATTGGGCGGCGGAACAACGGCCGGGGCCTGATTGGTCAGGCGGGTGTCGAGGAACGGCGGCACATGGGCGCGGCGGTCTATGCCGACGACGGCCTCCATGACCGGACGGGTCAGCGCATTGCCTTCCTTCGTCGCCCAGTTGGCGGCGCCGGCGACCATGGAGCCAAGCCGACCGTTGCGGCCCATCTTTGCCAGTTCGCGGTCGGCGAAGGAGGTGTTGCCCTTGCGATGCTCAACGGCGCGATGGCGGAGCATCAGGTGCGGGAAATCGAGATCGAAGCTGTGCGGCGGCACATAGGGGCACTTCGTCATGAAGCACATGTCGCACAGGGTGCAGGCATCAACGACCTTGGCGAGCTGTTCCTTCGAAAGGTCTTCGACCTCCTCGTTGGGGCTTTCATCAATGGCGTCGAACAGGATCGGGAAGCTGTCGCACAGATTGAAGCAGCGGCGGCAGCCGTGGCAGATGTCATAGACGCGGCGCAGCTCGGCTTCGAGCGCTTCCTCGTCGTACCAAGCCTCGCCCTGCCACGGAATGATGTGGCGAACGGGCGCTTCAAGACTGCCTTCCATTGAGACCTCCCGTCAGGAATTTGCCTGGTGCAGATAGAGTCCGGCCGGCAACCTTTCGGAAGCCGGCCGGAAACAGGGGATTAGCCGGCCAGTACGGCGTCCAGGGTCTTCTGGAACTTGCCAGCGTGGCTCTTCTCGGCCTTGGCGAGGGTTTCGAACCAATCGGCGATTTCGTCGAAGCCTTCGTCGCGGGCGGTCTTGGCCATGCCGGGGTACATGTCGGTGTATTCGTGCGTTTCGCCGGCGATCGATGCCTTCAGGTTGGCAACGGTGTCACCGATCGGTTCGCCGGTGGCTGGATCGCCGCATTCCTCGAGATATTCGAGGTGGCCGTGCGCGTGGCCGGTTTCGCCTTCCGCAGTCGAGCGGAACACGGCGGCGACGTCGTTGTGACCTTCGATGTCGGCCTTCTGTGCGAAGTACAGGTAACGGCGGTTTGCCTGGCTTTCACCGGCGAAAGCGGCCTTAAGGTTGGCCTCGGTCTGTGATCCCTTCAGTCCCATGTCAAAACTCCTCTCGGGTATTGGGTGAATCGAAATATCGGCACGTGTTTCCTGCTCGCTCGCAGGCAAGAAGGGAAAGCGAATTTTCCAAAAGCAATGATCGACGAAATCGATCAGAATTCTGCGAATAATTCGCAAATACGCTTTATTGCTTCTTGGGCAACAGCCTCATGCTGGCGGCAATCAGGGCCTCGGCTGCGGTGCCGATCACCTTGTCCGCCTCGGGTGCAAAGAACGGGCTGTGCGTTCCGGGCACGTTCGATCCTTCCGAGGCCAGCTTTTCCGCGGGGGTGCCGCCGACCCAGAAAATCATGCTCTTGATCCCGGCTGCATCGGCCCGGCCGAATTCACCGAAATCCTCGCCACCCATCGACGCGGGAACTTCACGCGCACGCGCGGGGCCAAAGCGGGACTGGAAGAACCCCAGCATGTCCTTGCTGAAATCCGGCGTATTGAAGGTGGAGCGAGTATAGGGCTCACGCACTTCGACCGTCGGCTTCAGGTCGGCTGGCAGGCCGGCAACGACCGCCTCACCCTCGGCAACGCGCTTGATGCCCGAAAGCAGGCGCGCGCGAACATCGTCCGCATAGCTGCGAACGGTTAGCTGCAGTTCGGCCTTGTCGGAAATGATGTTGTGCTTGGCGCCGGCATGGAAGCTGCCGACAGTGACCACCGCGGGAACGGACGGATCGTTTTCGCGGCTGACCAGCGTCTGCACCCGCGTGACGAAAGCGGAGGCCAGCACGATCGGGTCCTTGGTCTGGTGCGGGCGCGAACCGTGGCCGCCAATGCCCTTGAAGGTGATGTCCACGCTATCGACATTGGCCAAGGCATAGCCCGGAGTGACCCCGATCACGCCGCTCGGCAATTCATGCGTATCATGGAAAGCCAGCGTATACTGCGGCTTGGGGAAGCGGGTGTAGAGACCGTCTTCAAGCATCGCCCGGGCCCCGAGCCCCAGCTCCTCTGCGGGCTGTCCGACCATGACCAGCGTCCCCGACCAGTCCTTGCGATTGGCCGCCAGATAACGGGCGACGGCAATCCAGGCCGTCATGTGGGTATCGTGTCCGCAGGCGTGCATTACGCCGCTTTCGACACCGGCAGTCGAAACCCCGCGCACTTTCGACGCGTAAGGCAGGCCGGTCTGTTCGATGACCGGCAGGCCGTCCATATCGGCACGGATCAGCACGACCGGGCCGGGACCGTTCTTCATGACCGCGACGACCCCGGTTTTTCCGACGTTCTCGGTCACCTCGAAGCCTGCCTTGCGGGCGGCATCGGCCATGATCTTCGCCGAACGCTTCTCCTCGAAACTCAGTTCGGGATTGGCATGGAGATCGCGATAGATCGCCATCAGGCCGGGCATTTCGGCCTTGATGCTGTCGCTGATGGCGTCAGCCTGGGCGGGGATGGAGGAAAGCGCTGCGGCGCCGGCGAGCAGGGTTGCGATGAGCTTCATGGAAGGCGAGACTAACCGCCTGATCAAGATCATCAAGATGGAAGTGGTGCCCCTGGCCCGACTCGAACGGGCACGTATTGCTACAAACGATTTTGAGTCGTTCGCGTCTACCATTCCGCCACAGGGGCACGGACCTTCGGCGCTCTAGTCCTACTTGAGCGCAGCCGCCAGAATTTTGTGCAGGCGGGAATGCAGCGCATCATTGCCGGCAAGAACCTGGGTATCGCAGATCGGCTGAGAGATGCCGCGGTAATCGGTAACGAAACCGCCAGCCTCGCGCACCAGCAGGCAACCGGCTGCGGTATCCCACGGCTTGAGGCCGCTTTCCCAGAAGCCATCATAACGGCCGGCGGCAACCCACGCGAGATCGAGCGAGGCAGCGCCGAAACGGCGGATCCCGGCAACCTGCGGCGCAAAGGCGCCGTAGATCTTCATCCATTCACCCGGATTGCCGGCACCGGCAAACGGAATGCCGGTGGCGATCAGGCTCTCGTCCAGGTGGCGGCGCGCCGAAACGCGCAGGCGCGCATCGTGCAGCCATGCCCCGCGGGACTTTTCCGCCCAGAAGCTCTGGTCGGTGATCGGCTGGTAGATCAGCGCTGCCGTGACATCGCCCCAACCCCGCCCGTCAAGCCGCGGCTCCTGTACGGCGATCGAGATCGCGAAGTGCGGAATGCCATGAAGGAAGTTGCTGGTGCCATCCAGCGGATCGACGATGAAGCGCGGCTTGTCGGCATCGCCTTCGACCGTTCCAGCTTCTTCGAACTCGAAGCCCCAGCCCGGCCGAGCTGCGCGCAGCTCGTCCCAGATGATGCGTTCGGCAGCCTGATCGGCCTTCGAGACGAAGTCCGCCGGGCCCTTACGGCTCACCTGCAGGTGCTCCACCTCGCCAAAGTCGCGGCGCAGGCGGTTGCCCGCCTTGCGGGCCGCTTTTTCCATTACGCGGATGAGGCCGGGTATTGCCATGACCGGATCAGTTCGCCTTGCCGACGTATTCGCGATCGTAAACGTTCACGACGATGCGCGTACCGCTTTCGATGTGCGGCGGCACCATCACGCGTACGCCGTTGTCGAGGATCGCGGGCTTGTAGCTGGAAGAAGCGGTCTGCCCCTTCACCACGGCGTCAGCCTCGACAATCGTGGCCTCGACCTGTTCGGGCAGCTGCACCGAGATCGGACGCTCGTCGTACATTTCGAGCAGGACGGTCATGCCGTCCTGGAGGAAGGCTGCGGCCTCGCCCAGCAGGTCCGCCGGCAGGTTGATCTGTTCGTAGGTTTCCACGTCCATGAACACCAGGTCATCGCCCTCGGCGTAGAGATACTGGAAGTCCTTGGTATCGAGGCGCACGCGCTCGACCGTGTCGGCGCTGCGGAAGCGGACGTTGGTCTTGCGGCCGTCGATGAGGTTCTTCATCTCGACCTGCATGAAGGCGCCGCCCTTGCCCGGCTGGGTGTGCTGCGTCTTGGCAACCTTCCAGATGCCCTTTTCGTATTCAAGGATGTTGCCGGGACGGATGTCCACGCCGCTGATCTTCGCCATGGGAGATGCCTTCAAGGATGAGAAAGAGCCCGATCTTCGGGCAAGGCCGCGCCCTTAGCCGCTGCGCGGCGAAACGGCAACACTTTCGCGCCGGTTTCGGAAGCTGGCCAACTTGTTCATCGGCTGCTAATCGCGCCGTGAACAAGGAATTACGCATGAAACGCGCGCTGGCAGCTCTTTCAATCGCCTTTGCCGGACCTGCCATGGCCGCCCCGGGCGGGCCCATCGGCATCCTCGTGCCGGGCACCTACGCTTGCGAACTGCCTGGCGATGCGACCGGCCCGGTCGGCATCCGCGCGCCGGAACATGATTTCACGATCACCAATGCATCGAGCTATTCCACGGCAAAGGGTGCGGGCACTTACCTGCTGACGGGCGACAAGGTCCAGATGACGTCGGGTCCGCAAAAGGGACTTTCCTATCGCCGGCAATCGGGCGGGTTCCTGCGCCGCCTGAATGCGGACGGCAGCGATTCGACGCTGCGTTGCATCCTGGGCGTGGCCAACAACCAGCGCTGAAAAGCCCCGCTCAGTCGTTAAGTGCGCGGCGCCTCGTCCGGGCATAAGCGCCGGCAAGCAGGGCCACCACGGCGGCTATCCCAATCCATTCCGCGATTGGCGCAAAACCCTCGCCAACGATGGCCAGCCTGGCCGGATCACCCACCGCGCCGACAGCCCCGGCGAAGGCCAGCCCGAACAGGCTGTCTCCAACGACAAGCCCCGTTGCCAGCAACACGCCGAGCCGCTCGGTGAACTCCGGTCGCGCCGTTCCGGCCGCCATGCGGTTCCAGAAATGGCCGATGACCGTGCCGATCACTGTCGGCAGAACCAGCGTAACCGGCAGGTAGATGCCCATTCCCACCGCCAGAGGCGGCAGCTTGCCCCGCCCGCTCGCGCGCAGAACTTCGTCGACGATCACCACGATCACCCCGATCCCGGCGCCTAGTGCGACAAGGTCCCATCGCAGCGTGCCACCCAGTACGCCCTGCGCGATTGCCGCAAAGAGCGAGGCTTGCGGGGCCGCCAGCGCGTTTGGCCCGGCACCGGGTGCGCCGGCAAAGCCGAAGCTGTTCGCCAGCAGTTGCAGCACCGGCGGCAGGACCAGCGATCCGGCGACCACGCCGATGATCAGTGCCGCCTGCTGTTTCCACGGCGTCGAGCCGACAAGCTGGCCGGTCTTGAGATCCTGCAGGTTGTCATTCGCCACGATGGCGATGCCGAATACGAAGGAGACGAGGAACAGCGCGAAAGCGATCAGCGGTGCCCTGTCACCCTCGACGCTGCCGAACATGGCCGCAATCAGGACCGACACGATCAGGACGGCAAGGATGCCGACACCGGAAACCGGGCTGTTCGACGTGCCGACCAGACCGGCCATGTACCCGGTCACCACTGCCGTAAACACGCCGACAACGATGATGAAGACCAGGGCGAGGAGCAGCACCGGCAGGATCGCATCGGCAAGCGGACCGCCCTGCACGAAGCGCCAGACAAGGTAGAGGATCGGCCCGAACATGGCCGCGCTGATGCCAAGCACCCAGCCACCGGGAAGGTCGCGCTCGGTCAATGCGATCGCCTCGCCTCCACGTCGGGCCCGCGCGGTTGCGGCAATGCCGCCAAGCCCGCGCAGCATCGCGCCCGATATGCGCACAAGCGCCCAGAGCGCCGCAACCGCCATGGCTCCCGCGCCGATCATGCGCACCTGCTCACCCAGCACGGTCGCGGCGACCTCTTCGGCTTCGCCGGGCACGCCCGCGCTCAGCCAGGGCAGCAGGATCAGCTTGCCGGTGACCAGTCCGGTGAGCATGGCAATACCGGTCGCCAGCCCGATCAGGTGGCCGATCGCAACAAGGCCCAGCGAGAGCGAGGCGCCCAGCGTGCCGTATCCTGCGCCCAGCTTGAACACCTTGCTGACCTCCCCCGCCGCAAGGCGCAGGGTGCTCAGCAGCCCGAAGCCGGCACCGGCAAGCGCGCCAAGGACGATCGTGCGCAGTCCCGCCCGGTTCTCGCCCGCACCCGCGGCATCGGCCATGCCGACGCGCAGGATCTCCGCCCCGGCAACCCCTTCCGGATAGGGCAGGTCCGAATCCACCACCAGTGCGCGGCGCATCGGAACTGACAGCATGACACCAAGGATGCCGCCGGTGGCGCAGACCAGCATCGTCTCCCAATAGGGGATCTCGCTCCACCAGCCGACGATGACGAAGCCGGGAAGGACGAAGACCATGGTTGCCACTGCCCCGGCTGCGCTGCCGATGGTCTGGACGATGTTGTTCTCGACAATCGTTGCGCCGCCAAGCGTTCGCAGCAGGGCCATAGAGACGACGGCAGCAGGGATCGCGGTGGAAAAGGTCAGCCCGACACGCAGCCCGAAATAGACGTTCGCAGCAGTGAACACGAAAGTCAGCGCCACGCCGAGCAGGACGCTCCGGACGGTCAGTTCACGCATATCGGCATCCCCTTATCCGCAGGACAGGGTGATGACACCGACCATGCCCGCTTTCAAGCGTCAGGCCACGAAGTCCACCCTTGTCCCCGGCCCAACCATCTGGGCCAGGCGGGCAGCGTCCCAGTTGGTCAGGCGAACGCAGCCGTGGCTCTCGGCCCTGCCAATGCTCCGCGGCTCGGGCGTGCCATGAATGCCGTAATGCGGCTTGGAGAGGTCGATCCAGACGATGCCGACCGGACTGTTCGGCCCCGGCGGCAGCATGGCCTTTTCATCGCCGGGGCTGGCATCCCAGAACAGGTCGGGATTGTAGTGGAACTTGGGGTTTCGGGCGATCCCGTTGACCTTCCACTGGCCCAGCGGCAGCGGATCATGGCGCGATCCGGTGGTCACAGTGAAGGCGGCAACGAGCTGCCCGCCGGCATCGAACGCCTTGAGTGTCCCCTTCGCCTTGCTGACGATCACCCGCTCGACGCGCGGCTGGGTTGAGCCAATGCCAAGCATGACCAGGCTCAGCAGCCAGCCGGCATCATCCACGGATGCCGGATCGACCCTGTCGTTGCCGATGTTCGGCACGCGGATCTGCTGGCCCGCCCTGAAATGCGCCGTGGCTTCTCCACTGGGGCTCTGCGAAGCCGCAGGCGCCGGCTTGGCGGAGGCGATAGCGGCCTCGGCCTCTGGCGACCCGGCCGGAAAGCCGCCCGGATTGAGGGTGACCAGCGTTTCGACCGAGGTGTGAAAGCGCTCGGCCAGCTTCTCGTCGAGCGAGGCATAGCCAAGGGCTGGCATCGCGGCCTGGTCCGCCGGATCGTCCGGCACTTCGGCAAAGGGACCGCGGGCGAAGTCTTCCGGGATGGTGACCACGCGGGTCGCGGGTATCACCTGCCATCGCCCCAGCACCTCCCAGGTCGCGGGATCGAAGGTGCCAGTCACCGGCAGTCCGTTTGCCTCCTGGAATCCGGCGAGGGCATTGCGGGTAGAGAGGCCTTCCTTGCCGTCGATCACGCCCGGAGAAAACCCCAGCCGGTCGAGGACGACCTGCGCCTGCATCAGCGGGCGCGCCTGGCTATCCGGGAAGGCATCCGGCGTGCCGTCCCGCGAGGCGAGCGGATCGACTGTCGGCGAGGCGCTCGCCCCGGTGCTGCTGCGGCTGGCGGGATCGGAATCGGGCTGGTTGCAGGCTGAAAGGAAAAGGACGACCGGCAGGACAAGGCGACGCATGGCAACTCCCACAAGGCGCGAAAGCGCCGCTGCGGAAGCGAGAACCGGCGATGCAGGGAATGGGTCCGCTCAGTTCGCCGCAAAGGCCTGCAAGAAGGCTTGCACCGCCACTGCCTCGTCACCCGACCAGACGGCACCGGAAACGGCGATGAAATCCGCGCCCGCAAACACGATCGGCCGGCAGTTTTCCGGCGTGATCCCGCCAATGGCAACACAAGGCAGTTCGAAAAGCTCCTGCCACCAGGTCAGGGTTTCGAGGTCGGCTCGGTGTTCCACCTGCTTGGTCGTCGTCGGATAGAAGGCGCCGAAGGCCACGTAATCGGCTCCGGCCTCGCCCGCTTCCATGGCCAGGTGGCGGCTGTTGTGGCAGGTAACGCCGATCTGCGCCTCGCGGCCAAGGCGTTCGCGCGCGTCGCGTACGTCCCCGTCGCCCTGCCCGAGATGGACGCCATCGGCCCCGATGCGCTTGGCAAGGCTGATCGAATCATTGACGATGAATGCCACATCGCGGTCCGCGCAGATGCGCTGAAGCGGATCCGCAAGGCGGGCGGCCTCATGCTCGTCAATGCCCTTGACCCGGAACTGGAAGGCAGCGACCGGCCCGGCATCAAGCGCACGGCCAAGGCGATCGGGAAACCCGCCCCCGACATCGAGTGGCGAGATCAGGTAAAGCTGGGTCGGTGCGCGATCGGTCTGGTCAGTCATCCGGGGCTCTATAGCCGTTTGGTCGCGTTCTGGAACAGTTCATCGGCAAGCGAGCACACTGCGGCAATGAAACGGCTGTTCCCCCTCGCCGCGATCAGCCTCGCACTCGCTGCTCCTGCGGCAGCCGGTCAGCGGTCGAGCCTCTACATCGCCATGCACAGGTCTGCGATAGTGGAAGGCCTGCGCATTATGCCGATCAAGGTGACTGCGGACAGCCGGTGCCCCATCAATGCACGTTGCATCTGGGCTGGCGAATTGCGCGCGAAGGTGAAGGTTTCGCAAAAGGGGCACCAGCGCACCCTCGAACTAGTCCAGGGCAAGCCGGCGGACCTTGGCTGGGCGACAGTCGAGCTGGTCGACGCCCTTCCCCAGCCCCGCGCCGGACGCAAGATCGCGCCGCCCTATCGCCTGAAATTCAGGGTAGAACGGCGCGACCGCATGATCCCGCAATCGAGGTGATCAGATCTTCTGGGTCGATCCCTTGTAGATGTCGTCGATTGCCGAGGCCAGGCTGGCATCGAATTCGGCATCGCTCATCTGGTGGCGCAGGTCTTCCAGCAGCGCGCGGCTGAAGCTGGCGATGATGCCGCGGTTCTTCGACAGTTCGACGCAAGCTTCGGGACGGTTGTAACCACCCGAAAGCGCAACGACACGCAGAACCTTGGGATGATCGACAAGCGCGTCGAAAGTGCCCGGGGTGACCGGCAGCGACAGCTTCAGCATGACCTGCTCGTTCATGCCTTCAAGGTTCTTGAGGATCTCCTCGAGCATGATCGCATCGCATTCAGCGCGGGTTTCGCTCTTGATGTTGATCTCGGGCTCCAGCATCGGCATCATTCCGTGGCTGAGAACCTGGCGTCCAACTTCGAACTGCTGGGCAACGATATCGGCAATGCCCGAAGCGTTGGCCGAATTGATCACCGAGCGCTCCTTGGTGCCGTAAACACCCAGGCCCTTCGCCTTGGTCAGCAGGGCATCAAGCTCGGGCATTGCCTTCATCATCTGAACGCCGCGATCCTCGTTCTCGAGGCCCTTGTCGATCTTGATGAAAGGCACCACGCCCTTGGCAATCAGCGCGGCGGGGGTCGGCACGCCATCGACCGAGCCGTCCATGGTGCGCTCGAACAGGATTGCACCGATCACCTTGTCGCCGGTGAAAGCGGCCGAACGGATGATACGGCTGCGCATTTCGTGGATCAGGCCGAACATTTCCTCTTCGGTGTTCCACGCGCCTTCCTCGATGCCATAGCCCTTGAGCGCCTTCGGGGTCGATCCGCCCGACTGGTCCAGCGCGGCAATGAAGCCGTTGCCGGCGGCCATCTTGGCGGTCATATCTGCGGTGTTCATGTTCGCTCCTTGATCGGTTCCATAGCTGCAATAATGAAAAGGCCCGGTAGGCTGTTAGCGCTACCAGGCCTTTGGCTCAGTCCTTGTGGAGTGCTGCCACTCCCGGCAATTCCTTGCCTTCCATCCATTCGAGGAAGGCACCTCCCGCGGTTGATATGTAACTGAAGTCGTCGGCCGCTCCCGCATGGTTGAGCGCGGCAACGGTATCGCCGCCGCCGGCAACGGAAACGAGGCTGCCTTCAGCCGTCAGGGCTGCGGCAACCTTTGCCAGCGACACGGTCGCATGATCGAAAGGCTCGGTCTCGAATGCGCCGAGCGGGCCGTTCCACACCAGCGTGCGGCAGGTCTTCAGCACGTCGGCGAGGGCCTCAACCGCCTGCGGCCCGACGTCGAGGATCATTTCGTCCGCGGCCACTTCATGCACGGCGCAGGTGCGCAGGCTAGCCGGGTTGGCAGCGAATTCCTTGG